>JBPOJH010000038.1:0-6235 GCA_052033755.1 Bdellovibrionota bacterium
ATTGAAATTCTTGAGTTTCTAAAAAACTTAAGTCAGTCCTATGATCCAAATCACACGAAAATCACACTGGGATTAAAACAAGATTTTATCAGCGCCAGACACAAAGTTTTCCCCTTTCAAGATCGACAAAAAATTCTAAAAAGTTTACCTTTTGAGTTAGAAGAAGATCTGCCTTTTTCGACAGAGACCGCAATCTTTGATGCTAAAATTTGTCGTTTCGTTGGGAATCAAGCGGAAGTGCTGGCTGTGGCCAGCCCTCGTCATCGCATCACCGGCGCTCTTCAACGCACAAAAGACGCCAATCTAGATATACACATTTTATCCTCCGAGGCCGTGGCCTTAGCCAACTGTATTGAAAATTGGGTAGAGGCTCCGCCTGCGGTTCCCGCTCCCGCCATACTACCTGAAACAAATGTCGGTGGTCATGGTTCCAACCTAGATCACGAAGCTAGCCCCACTCGTCCGATTCAAGTCCTAGTACATATTGGACATACTCGCACCTTGGTGTTAGCACTGCATGAAAATAAATTGGTCGGTATTCGTTCTTTATTTTGGGGTGCAAAAAATATTATCGACGCCATCGTCAGAAAATATGAAATCCCCTACGTCGAGGCCTCGAAAGAATTTCAAACCAAAGCTTTTATTTTATTAAATCGCGATCAGGCCTCGTACGATCAAATTGTTTTTTCAGACACCATCGCCAATCAGATTCGAGATTTTTCAAAAGAACTTCGCATTGCTATTATGGAGTTTAAGGCCGAATTCAATGCCGACTTACAATCTGTTTTATTGTCCGGTGGCGGCGGGCAAATTCAAAATCTAAACGCCTATCTAACAACGCAATTGGATTTGAATGTAAATCGAGTTTCACTTTTTAAAAACTTTGCTCATGTCAGCTTTGAAAAAACTCCTTATATCGAAGCCGCTGGTGGTGTCGCTTTAGGCTTGGCTATTGAAGGACTTAAAAAACCAAGGAACCCGGCTATTAATTTTTTAAAAGGCGATTTAGCTAGGCAAAACAAAGCCCTGAAATTATTTTGGGAAAAATGGGGCACAAGTCTGCAACTGGTTGGTGTTTTTTATGTGATGTTTTTTATTTATGCGTCTTTGCGTGAAAGCAGTTCATTAAGCTTGCTAGAGGCTGAACAAGAACATTTCACTAAGCAAGCTAAGGTCGTCACTAATCAGACCAAAGGCAATCCAGAAAATATCGCTAAAACATACATTAAAAATCTAAATAAGCGAATCAAAGAATTAAAAGCGTTAAAATCCGCAACGCAAATCAATTCAGCTATGGATGTATTAAAAAAAATCAGTGATGCGATGCCCGCTAAAAATCAAGTGCAACTGAACATTCACTCGATCTTGATTCAGGATCAAAAAGCCATTATTCATGGAAGTGCAGGCAACGTAGCTGAATTAAACTTAATTCAACAGGCCATCAGCAGAGCGGCTGCCGATGGAAAAATGCAAGATCTAAAAAGTGCCGCCCCTGTTGCTCCTCCCGCAATTGGGTTTAAATACGAAATCAAGGTGGATCGCGGAATCGCAAGCAATGCAAACGACAAAACTGAAACGAATTCACACACTGATAAAAATAAAGCGCATCAATAAGGAAATAATCGATGATGAATCTTGACGACATTAAGGAAAAACTAAAATCCGAGTGGCAAAAGACGGCCGATAAAATTCAGGACAACGCTTTGTTCATTCGTATCAAAGAAAAATACGAAAACTTATCTCCACGGGCACAAAAAATCACTGTAGTGGGTCTTGCCGCTTTAACTGTACTTTCTTTAGCTAGCTTTCCCTTGGGATATTACGATCAATCTGAATCCACTTTGGAAGTGTTCACCGCCAGCCGCGATCTTTTACGAGATCTTTTTAAAGCGCAACGAGAAATCAGCATGACCCCCAAACCCGCGATTCCTCCTGATTTGTCTGCCATTCAAGCCGAAATCGAAAATAAAATCACCGTCATGAAATTACTACCGGAACAAAATCGAGGCTCGCACAATCCTCAGGATCTGAATACGTTCACTACTTTGATTGCTGGAAATTTACTAAAGGGCGGCCTAGAGTTTGAATTTAGTAAATTGAATCTAAGACAGATTGTTGACTTGGGAACAACGATTTCAAGAATCAGTCCCAGCGTTAAGATGACAGGAATGGAAATCACCGAATCTGAACCGGCTAATCCAAAGATGAAGGGCTACTTTAATGTCATTTATCGATTGGCAGCACTTGCTGTTCCTGATGAAGCTCCTATTGTGCCCGAAGAAGCCAATCCAAAACAGAAGGCCCAGCGCAACAGACAGGGCGCGCCTCCATCAGCTAATTCGCCGTCAAATTCGCAGCCAAATTCTCCATCAATGCCACCATCCAGTAAGGAAGATTTCTAATGAATCAAATTAAATTAGTTTTCAAATTGTTATGGAGCAAAAAAATATATTTTGTTTTATTTAACGTTAGCTTGCTGATTTTTTTGGTTTTAGTTTTCCCCTTAGAGGATCTTTCCGAGCTGATCACACATCAAGTCTCTAAGAATACGAACAATCAAGTTTATGTTCAATTCGACAGTATGCATATGAATGTATTTAACGGTGTGGGTTTGAATATTAATCAACTGATGGTAGAGACCATGTGGACTCCACCATTAAAAGCCCGTAGTCTAAGTGTGCGCCCGTATATTTTTTCCTTATTAATGAAACAACCCGCAGGTGAAATCGAAGCCGATGGAATATTTTTAGGTAAAATGAAGGTCACCCTAGGTAAGGGCACAAAATCAGAATCAGGATTGGCTCGTCATAAATTACAAATCACGGCGGACTCATTAAGTTTAGCCGAGCTGAGCCAGACCTTTGCACTCCCCTTGTCGATGAAAGGAAAATTAAACGTCGAATCGCAAGCGCAGTTTGATTTAGCTTTACAAGAGCAACCTGAAATGGACGTCGTCATACAAGCCAATCGTTTAGAGCTACCGACTTTTAACATTCCCACTAATTTAGGTGACATCAATATCCCGGATTTAAAATTTCAACAGGTGCAAATCAAAGGTCGCCTTAGCAATGGTAATTTTATTTTTGAAGACACCAAATTAGGATCGCCTCAAGATGATCTGAGTGCCAGCATCAAGGGTTCGATTGGTTTGCAAGTGAAAAACTCGCCTGCGGGTTTGTCGCCTCAACCGGGTTCGTATAGTTTAGATATCGAATTACTTTTAAAAAAATCACTGGAAACTAGAGCCGCTTCTTTTGTTACGACATTGGACACGGCACTTTCGGCTTTTTTGCAGAATTACAAATCTAGTTCTGATCAAGGCACGGTGATGAAATTCAAAGTCAGTGGCAGTTCCTTTCAGGACATGCCCAGTTTTTCTCAGTTAAAATAATTTTTAAAAGAGCGTCATATTCGATGGCTACCCCTTTGCGCCATATTCTTGAATACGGTTAACGTGTGTTCATTAATCTGGCATCTGTTCCGGCCGCCGGAGTCATTCGGATTTCCTTTGCTACAAACAATTTCAAGGACTTGGAACCAATTGTGTATGATTCGTTGATTCAAAAAAATGTTTCAGAAAAGTTTGATTGACTTAAAACCCAAAGTCTCATGAAACTTTTCAAACTAGAAAACAACGCTCAAGCCACGGCCTGGGTTAAACAACAAAATACTTGGATGTGAACATACATAGCAACATCCAGGCGGAAAGGAAGAATTATGTCAGGAGTTAATAAAGTCATTATCGTAGGACGTTTAGGTGCGGACCCAGAATTAAAATCTGTGGGTCAGGGGCAAAGTGTGGCGCGTTTAAATATCGCCACTAGCGAGGCTTGGACATCAAAGGATGGTCAAAAGCAAGAGCGCACGGAATGGCATCGTGTCGTTGTATGGGGTCGTCAAGCAGAGAACTGCGCGAAGCACTTAAGCAAGGGCCGTCAAGTTTATATCGAAGGTCGTTTGCAGTCACGCAGTTGGGAAGATCCAGCGACAGGTCAAAAAAAATACGCCACTGAAATCGTAGCTCAGAACGTACAATTCTTAGGTGGTGGTGCCGGCGGCGAACGTCGTGAATCTACAGGCGCTTCTGGTGGCGATGATTTTGGTTACCAAGATTTTGGCCCAGAACCTAGTTTCGATGCTCCTTCTAGTGATATTCCGTTTTAGTTCCTAGGTGATTACTCGCTAGATTCTAAACATTACATAAAAACATAAAAAGCCAGCGGCTAATAACCGACTGGCTTTTTGTTTTTTAGGACAGATCCGCTTTTACGTTTATCAGCAATACCAATGTCTAAAATTGAGATAATGGAAAATATAGTTTCCAAATCCGCATTTTTTGTATATTATATTTTCCATTATGGCAAAAAAAACAGCGTCACTATTACCAAGTTTAGCAAAATATTTACAACAAATGGGCGATAACATTCGTTTAGCACGACTTCGTCGTCGATTATCCAGTAGTCTTGTCGCAGAACGAGCTGGTATGACTCGCCCCACGTTGCGTTCTATCGAGCGCGGAGAACCTACGGTTTCTATTGGGGCCTATGCAAACGTTCTAATGAGTCTTGGCCTAGAAAAAGATTTATTACTGATTGCAAGCCAAGATGAGCTCGGTCGAAAACTCCAGGATGCTGGCATTTCAGTAAAGTCACGTTCGCCTAAATTACATACGCCTAAGTCAAAATCTTTCGAGTCTCGCTTGCCACGAAAAATTAAAACTAAAAGTTAGGACAGATCATGAAAACGAACCCGAAGAAAATTTATGCCTATGCCCATTGGGAAAAGTTTAAAGAACCAAAAATGATGGGGGTTCTTAGTTGTAATATTGGCCGAGGTAAAGAAATATTTTCATTTGAATATGATCGGGATTGGCTTAAAGAAAACTATGCACAAGATTTGGATCCTGCATTGCAATTTTTTAATGGCCCACAGTATGCACCGACTGAACAAGGTAATTTTGGAATCTTTCTTGATTCCGCGCCTGATCGTTGGGGACGATTTTTAATGCGAAGAAAAGAAGCGCAACTGGCTCGACAAGAAGCTCGAAAGTCCATCGAGCTAAAAGAGTCCGATTATTTGTTGAAAGTTTATGATGGTCATCGGCTTGGCGGTCTTCGATTCAAAACGGATCTAGATGGACCATTTTTAGATAGTGATATTGCGATGGCTTCCCCTCCCTGGACTTCGATTCGTGATTTAGAACACGCTAGTTTACAATTGGAAAAGGAAGGCATTGAAGATGATCCTAGCTATGGAAAATGGTTACAGATGTTAATTGCACCTGGTGCTTCTCTTGGAGGCGCGCGCCCGAAGGCCAGTGTTATTGATACAAGTAAGCACCTGTGGATTGCTAAATTTCCAAGTCGTGGAGATGCGGATGATAAGGGCGCCTGGGAAGCCGTTGTTCATAAGCTAGCAACGAAAGCCGGTATTGCTACAGCCGAATCACAGGCGAAAATTTTTAGCGGCAAACATCATACATTTTTAACAAAAAGATTTGATCGTACAAATAAAGGTCAGCGTTTACATTTTGCATCGGCAATGACTTTACTGAATCGCAAGGACGGTGATGATGCCGCACACGGTGCTAGTTATCTTGAACTTGCTGAATTAATTATTTCCAAGGGAGCTCAGCCTGCAAAAGATTTAGAGCAGTTGTGGCGAAGAATTGTTTTTTTTATGTGTGTCTCAAATATTGATGATCATCTTCGTAATCATGGATTTCTTTTATCAGATAAGGGTTGGCTACTTTCACCATGTTATGATGTGAACCCTAGCTATGAAGGTGAAGGATTAAAATTAAATGTTTCCGAACACGACAATTCTCAGGATTTGAATCTAGCACTAGAGGTTTCGCATTATTTTCGATTGAACCCTGATAGAGCTACACAAGTTATGAAAGAAGTAACTACTGCAGTGAAACAGTGGCGGAAAGTAGCCTCTCAGTACAAGATTGCAATTTCAGAACAAAGACGTATGGAGCCAGCTTTTCGATTAGTGGAAAAGTAGTTACCTGTACACATTCTGACAAGACAGTATTAGACCCTGTGATTGTATCAATTGCGACGGCTTTTGGGCAGGGTCTGATTTGTTTTTTGCAAAACCAGCGTACATCGTCGAAAGTCCCGACATTTTCAATTTGATAATTTCAGTTTAGCTTGGATCCACGAACACAAGGAGGTGTCGAATGGATATGGAAGTTTTAGGTAAAAAACTTGATACATATAGGAACAAA
>JBPOJH010000002.1:0-130457 GCA_052033755.1 Bdellovibrionota bacterium
GTTAACAGTATCTTCAGTATCATCTTTTAATATGCTAAGCCATCCTAATTCAGAGCTCCAAGAAATCTTAGTTGAAGTTTTGCCTCCCATTAGTCGCACGCTAATAGATGAGTCAACACTACTAGGATTACTAATAAGCATTAAGTCGCCTGCGATTCTAGTTGAGTAAGATGTGTTATTGACTTGTGATTGTGATAGTACACCGTTAGTTTTATTTACGATTAAATTATTTATATTGCCATTGTTATTTGGAATGATGGACTGATTATTAGTACCGACAATTTTTACAGTACCACCATTGATAAAGCCCGAAATGATTTCCAAATCTCCGCTTAAGTTAAATATAATATTAGAAAGGTCAGACATGTTTCCACTTTTGTTTGTCAATTTAGAGCTTAAATCTAAACGTCCATTCATGGTTATGCTTTCTGTATCTTTATCAAAATAGAACTCAGATATATTTGCTGTGCCGTTAAACTCAAAAAGTCCTAACGTACTAAAATTAACTTTTAATCCTTTACCGTCAGATTTAATTGTCGACAGACGTCCTCCAGTTATTTTACCATTGGCTGCTTGCGAAAGTGACTTGCTCACTTTGAGTTCGCCTTGGTTGTTAGATATATTTATCTCGCCCGTATTTTGCAAAACAGATTCTATCGTTAACGAAGAAGCATCAGAGATTACGATTTTGTTTTGTAATTGATAAAGACCTCTTATCGAAACGGCGCCATTTATTTTTGGATCGCAGTACTGTGAATTTAAAAATGAACAAAATTCACTTAAATAGACAACACTAGTACTATCTAGATCTGCTGTAGATGTACAAGTTAAAAAATCAGATGCGACATCCGTACACCAATTTCTTCTATCATTAAAATCATCTGAGACAAGCCCCATCCAGGTAAATTTCTGAATCACTTTAGCCGTTATGGATGTCATCGTGGATGCACCCTTGCCATCGGCGATGACAAACGTACATACGACATCACCCAGATAAGAATTTGCTGGAGGAGCTATATTGGCATAAGAAACTCCGTCAATATTTGAAATTGTGCATAAGCCAGAGCCATACGTTAATGAGGCTCTGGTGACTGTTAAGTTGTCGCCATCGGCATCCGAGGCCAGATCACTGGATATTATTGATAAATTACCGGCGCTACTGCCAGGCATGATCAGCCATTGGCCATTGTTCGGATGAGATTTTGCGATTGGTGACGAGTTCGTGACAAAGTTCACTTGCTGAATGACGTTTTTTGAGCCTCGAGTCGCAGTTACGATGGCGGTGTAACTACTTCCACTGCTCAGTGTGCAATCTAGATTACTAAACGAAACCATGGGCGTTGCTGAAGGTAGTATTGTTTTTATACAACCAAACACTGAGTTCTGAGAGGCATCGACAATATCAAATTGATAGCTATCAACACCGCTGGCTGCAGACCAATAAGCCTCTTTGAAGTTACCGTTTAGCTTTGGAGTAGTGTCCTCGGCAGCGACATTCACGGCGGCTGTATCATTGGTGCCTTTGATAGAAGTTAAATTGAAGGATCCAATATCATCGTCAGTCAAAGAGATAGATAGGTTTTTTTGTGATACATATATTTCTGAATTACTAGTCGAATTATTAGTTAAATCAAATACGATTAATTTAGTGTTTTCGTATGAATCGTCATCGATTGGAGTCACTTGAATGGTTTTAGAACTTTCACCAGCGGCAAAAGAAAGGGCGATAACTCCATTACTATTGGCAGATGGAGATAAGCTATATTCGCTATCTACGCTAGCCGTTCCTGAAACTTTGACATCTACAGTTATGGGGGTGCTTTCAACGGGCTTCGTTAAACTAACAGTGATTTCGATCGGATTGTTAGTGCTACTTTCTGGTAATTGATTAGTAAAAGATGAAATTCTAATTATATTATTACCATCATCATCTGTGATTTCCACTTTACACAAGTTATTTGAAATAAGAATCTCGCTGGGATCAACGGCGCTAATCTTTAGGTTAAAATATTTTCCTGTTTGCTTTTCAGTATCAGGATTTTTTGCTTTGATGGGGATATTAATATATGTAGCTCCCTGTGGAATTGTCACTTGTGTCAAAATCGTTTCATAGTATGTGTTATTGACATTGCCATCCAAAGTTTCCACATTCAATTTTACGTCCACGCCAGCCGCTTTACTTAAAGTCGCACGAACTTCGAAAGTGCCAGAATTATCTCCCTCGATGATGTCGGCTAAATTTTGAATTGATAAAGTGGGAGCTGGGTCTGAATTGTGTACAAGTATGTTCTTTTGAAAATTAGTATCTTTAAGGGCTCCTGCAACGGTGTCAATTGAGATGATCATGTTTTCATCTAGTTCGAATAAATTATCAGTTGGGACTGTAATTGTCAGCGGCAAGCTTTCAAAGCTGCCAGCTGGGATTGTGAATTTTAAGGAAGAGGCAGAGTAGTCATTGGGTGACACGGTTCCTGATATGCTGATAGTTCCGTTGATGTCTTTGGTGTGAAATTGATAGGATTTATCGATTTGTAATTTGAACTCCAAAGTTCCTAAAATCCCCTCTGTCACTTCGGTGATGTTGTTCAGTATATTCAGACTGACTTTGGGTTGATTGGGATCGACAACATAATTTAAATCGATACGTCGGATGGCGACCTCTTTAAATTTTGTGATCATTCGTATTTCTAATACGGAAGAATAAGCGGCGTCTCGTTGAAAAGCAAATGGGCCACTTTGCGTGTTGATGACAATTTTGAATTGACCATCAGAACAATCTAGGTCCGAGCTGGCGTCTGAAATATTTTTTGCGTCAGTCCATTCCCCTAAGGTGGGATGTTTAATTTGAATGTTCTCGACCTCTTTGGAACATGTGCCATTTAGAGTGAAATTGCTGGCATTAGGATCTAAATTTTGAAAGCTTTGTGATTGACTGGCAAACTCGAATGAGTCCACTGTTTTTCCAAGGGCTTGAATTTTAGGTGTGGCTTTGGTGCAGGATAGAATTGAAAAACTACCTAGTAGCAAGACGAACCGCATTGCCCAATAATGAACTGGTGATTTATTCCCCATGCATCCCCCTTCGCAAGACTGCGATGAGTTCTTATCGGCCTAAGGTCCTGCAATCTTAACGTTGTTCTCAATATAAGACAGTTTTTTATGCTTACTAAAAAATGAATTGTTCAAGTGTTTTACAGGCGAAAAAATCACAATATTTTATCCTGCTTATGACGACATTCTCAGATTGATGCAGATGATTGACTAAAGTATTACCAGTCATCGATTTTGAAATTGCGTCTAAGTGCTTGTAAAACCTGAAAGCCAATTTTTGGCACTCATGTTGCTTTAAAAGGAATTATACAGAACAAATATTTTTTACTTAAACAAACGGGGGCGAGTATGAAAAAGAAACTAGGTTTTGCTATTGGGGCATTCGCATTGGTGGCGTTATTTCAAAATTTTACATCGACTAAAAAAGAAATGCCTAAGCTTGAAAGTTCACAATTGTCTCGCATGCCATCATCCAGCAGAGAAGAAATAGATTTTAACCAATTAACGGATGAGTCTACTAGATTAGAAAATGATTTAGCCAGAAAAATGAAATCATTAAATGGTAATGCAACAGAAGACACGCAATAATTGATTATTCTTTTACCTTTGTATTTCTTTGTCTACAAAAACATTAGCTAACAAACGTTACGCTTCAAAAAACACCTGTTACTATTCTAACAGGTGTTTTTTTCATTTCAGCTATCTATCAGAAAAATCGTATTAAAAGATTCAGCCAAAAATGTCACATTTGAAATTCCCTGAAAGACTCTGTAAATAGAGGAAATCTAAGAGTAAATAGTGTATTTTCACGCCATGAAACATCCATTAATCTCGACTCTATCAATTGCTAAATCGATAGCTATATTTGCTTTTGCAACTTTATCTATTTTCACGCAGCCGCTGTTAGCTGTGCAAAAAGTTGGATTGGCTCCTAATCCCGTTGAGGATTGTAAAAACTTTTTAGGAGGCCTTCGAGAAGGTTCGAATTTACAGCGAGTTAGCAAAGAGTCAGACGAGCAGTTGCGGGCAGATTGGAAGCCAAATCCTTTAGTAGAAATTGAAGATGTGTTAGTTTCACGCAAAGTGATTTTTGCGCGTGAGGAATTGCAGCGTCGTGCTCCTCATGCGCCAATGTATCGACATTTATTTTTAGAATCTGCGTATCCGTATTTAAAGCAAATGATTAAAGACGCGAATTTGTTGAAGTACAACATTGCAGACAATAACAAACCGATTAATATTTTTGTTCATAGCTCTTATCGATCTTATGCAGACCAATGTTATACGTTTTTAATTAAAGTGAGAGAATACACAGATCTAAGTCGCAAAACAGCAAAACAGAAAAATGAATCTGTTCCTGAGTCGGAGCTAGAGCGAAGAGGGCAGTGGATGGCCGCTCGCATGTCGGCTATACCAGGACGAACAGAACATCAACTAGGTACGGCTGTTGATTTATCAACGGATGAAAATTTATACGAAATCGATTTTACATTTGAAAATACGAGGGCCTTTGTGTGGTTACAACAGAATGCCTATAAATATGGTTTTGTATTAAGTTATACTGCGGGGCCGTCACTGCAAGAAAATGACCCTTACCGCTACAATAAAAATACAGGATATAACTATGAGCCATGGCATTGGCGATTTATTGGCGTTGAACTTGCGACAGAGTTTTATCAGGCGCAGTCGCAAAATAAAGATTTAACGATTCAACAGTTTTTGCGTCGATAGCAGTAATAAAATTTCATTTGCAATATATTAACCCACTAGCAAGTTAGTAATACCAATACCAATACCAATACCAATAATTAGCCATCGTCACTGCGCATTCGCTGTATTAAAATACAGATCCTTGCTTGCGCCTTGGATAATTATGAGTATTACCAAGCTTACTTTGGGCCTGGCTCCATTATTCAGTCACTTTTTAGCCTAAAGGCTATGCGAGTATAAATGAATCCTGCTTTTTAGACTGGATGTCCTACCAGATTTACTTGATAACCTGCGATAACCTCTTAAATTTTATGTTGATTTTGGCGATAGAAAAGCTAGAGTTTCCATTCTAAAACAACGGGGGCAGTATTAGTTTTTCAGGGACGGTTAAACTACAATCAGTCAGTGCGATAAAGGAATATGCGAATTTTGTTTTTTCAAATTTTTCGCTACGGAACATTTGTTTAGCTTTGTTTGTCTGTTTTTGTTTTACGATATCTAGCACAAACACTTACGCTGAAGAATTAACTTCTAGCTTAGCAAGCACAAAGACAAATACAAATCTACAAAGTGAGTCTCAACATATTCTGCAAAGTTCAAGCTTAGAATTAGATTTGGCAAAGCCTGCAAAAAAAGAATTTAAGGGAATGCTTAGAGTTGAGGGCATGCAGTACCAAACCTCAATGCCCGACAAATCGAAATTAAATTCGAATTTATTACTATCATCGTCTTTTCATTTTCGTTATGAAAATAATTTTTCGCAAAGTGGTGTTGATTTATCATTAGGTCGTGATTTGGATTTACAACGTTCCGAATTTATTTTGCGAGAGTTATTTACGGCTATTCCTCTAGCGAATGAAACATCCTACCTATCGGTAGGAAGAAAACTTGAATACTGGAGTGAGGTCGACAATAATTGGAGTTTAGGATTATGGCAGCCATATACATATATTGATTCATTAAGACCGCAGCGCCAAGGGTTGTTAGGAGCCTTCCTACGTCTACAAAATACATGGTTTGATTTCTTAGCCTATGCGACGCCTTACTTTATACCAACCATGGGGCCAGAGATTCGCGAAAAAGACGGCAGTTTAGAATCAGACAGTCGTTGGTTTCGTTCGCCATCGTCTAGTTTTCCGTTGAATGGCAAAGAGACACGCCTTGTGTATTCTTTGGATGTTCCTGACATAGCCAAGCTGGTTGAAAATCCAGGACGTGGTTTTCGCCTTCGCTTGGGGGAAAAACAAGGTTTCTGGATGTCGACATCGTATGGTTATAAACCGATGAATAGTTTAGCGCTGAAGTATAAAAGTCGATTATTTTTGCCAGAAAAAGATCCCAATACAGGACAAGTCACCATGCAACCAGCGGTTCTGTATCATGAAGTTATGGGCACTGATTTTGGTTATCAAAATGATGGCTTTGAATTCAGTCTTAGTTATCTGCACGATAAGCCTTACCCAAAAACGGCTGAAGAGGGCTGGGTCATGCAGTCTCCCGAGGGGTTAAGTGCGAACGCAGCCCATTTCAGTTTTGAATCAAAAGATTTACTGCCCAATGGTTTGCTACAATCATGGAGTTGGCTATCGGATATCGAGTTGGCCTTAGACTATCTTCAAGTTTCAGGCGGCCAGATTCATGACTTTGATTCCGCTGGTCAAGAAAGCGGAGCGATCTTTGAAGAGCGTTTAAATTTTACGAATGCGGCTCAAGTTCAAGTCATTAAATCGCTTTGGTTACTAGGTAAACCGGTGAAGGGCCAGGTTAAATATTTACGAGAGTTTGCGCAAAAGGGTTCGTTATGGGGAATGGAATTGCAATTTTATCCAAAACCAAAATGGGCTCTGGTTATGGGAGCGGACATATTAGGTGTCGATGATGATCGAAATGAAAATACGGATTCTCGATTCTTGAATCAGTTTCGCGCGAATGATCGATATTATGCGGGGCTAAGTTATGTTTTCTAAATGGCGATTAAGTCTGGTGACAACTATCTTAGTTTTATTTTCCTTCGTTCTTGGGTCGTGTACGCTGCCAACAAATGAAGATCCACCCAATCAAAAATTACCAGAAAACAAAGGGTTTGGTGATTCCAAGTGTTTATCAGCGGCGTTTCCGGTGTTGAAAAAATTTGTCGATGGCGAGGCCTTACCCGAGGAAATCACGGCCGTGTGGGACTGTTTTGGAAGCGTATTGACGACATTTGAAAAATCCACTCGTGGTAGTAAGGATGATCGATTCAGTTCACAGGAATTAGCAAATTTTGTTGAAAATTATTTTCTAGAAAACACTTTAATCTCTCAGCGACTATTAACAGAGATCTTTCATCTTAAACAATTGTTTTTAGGTGGTGAGTTAAACAGCCTGACCAGAAAAGAAATTAAACAATTAGTTTTATTAGGCGGTCAGTTAAAAAATATTTCTCTGCGTTTAGGACCTTATATGAAAGTGTTTTCATTAAATTGGGTTTTTAATCCAGCAGAATCCATTGATGCACAAGTGCGTTTTTTTGAAGGCGCGAACCTAGAGGTACAAACAGCAGCTAAGGAATTAGGTAAGATCATTGCCATAAATGGTATGGGTTATCAGTTAGATAATTTTGTTATTTTATTAGAAGAGTTATCCGCCATTTATCACGAGCCCTGGTCTTTTATTGATGATGTTCGCTTGTATATGCCACTGATAAAAAAACTTAAAAAAACGCTCACGGGTGGGGATGAGGGATTTATTTCTCCATTAGAATGGAAGCGTTTTGCTTTGTTAGGTTCTAGGGGCTATGTCCAATTTTTGCGTTATAAGTACTTTTTAAAAGACACTCAAAAAGGCGGAGTCAGTCCCGAATTAACCTATGTGGTTCGCAGTATAGATGATTTATTTTCGTATTTTGGGGATATGGTTTCCGAAAAGCCAGATCAAGTTTTAACAAAAGAAGAGTTACTTGAAATTTTTGGAGCCTTAGAAGACATATTTCCACAAATACAGGTCTCGGAAAAATTTTTATTCGAAGTCATGAAAATTAAACGTTTATTTTTTGGTGGCAGTTTAGATTATTGGGAACAACAAGATTTTGAAAAAGCCAGATCAAAACTAGATGCCTTTCGATCTTTAACGGAAGAGTTTCTACAGTTCGTAGAGGTTTACGGTCTATCCTGGATCAGTCCAGCAAATCCTGCTGAAGCAGAATTATTTTTTCACACAGCAAAAACGAAACTTGTCGATTTTGCTAGTCGTATTGGAATGATCATTGAAACAGATTATAATTTAAGTAATTTATACGTATTCGCAGAAGAGTTTGATAAATTGTTTCAGCACTCTAAGTGGCAGTCAAAATCGGCCTTCAAGCCTTTAGCAGATCGATTTTTGCCAACAGTGATTGCTATTAAAAATATTGTATTAATGGATCAGGACGCCATCGTCGGTAGGGATCAGTGGCCATCCGTTTTACGGGTTTCGTCGATGAGTTATAATATCTTTTTAGAATATTATTACTTCCTAAAAAAGAATAACGATTGGCTAACGCTGGATTCACAAACAAAGATCTATAGTCTTGGTAACCAGGGATTAAAAGTTTTATCAACGATCCTAGAAAATCGTGAGGGATTGCTAAGCAAAGGTATTGTGAATAAAAATTTCTTCAGTATTTCGGCCAATACCAGCGGAGCCATTGATAAGTCCGAGATCTTGAATTTACTCATTCAAATGCGAATGGCAGGTTTGATTTCATCTCAAATTTCGGATGCTGGATTAGATCAAATTTTGAAATCAGTTCTGAATCACTTTTTAATGCTGCCTGCGAAGCGAATCAATTATGGTTATTTTGATGTATTGGATAAGGATTCCGTTCGAATATTGACAAGCAACTTTAATAGTTGGTCTGAAGGTCAATATGCTTGGTTATCTGCATTTCAAAATGCTTCGAATGTTACTAATCCGTCACAACCATTCTTGAAAGAAAGTGATTGGCTTGAATATTTAAAATCACATAGTGAGCTAAGTGTACAAAAGGAGTTCTTGGCTTTGTTAAGTTCTCCGTTAAGTTTTGCTAACGATGAAAAAAATCGCTTATGGATTTCACGTACACAAAAATACTTTTCCAAGGACTCTTTAAATTTGCAAAATGTCGGTCGAGTATTGATTCGCTGGGTGATTCAATCCTATGCCACAGAAGCATCCAGGGCGAAGGAATTTTCTGGGATCACTAAAGCCGAAGCGCAAACCTTATTTGATGATGTAAAGCAGTTGTTTATTGATATCGAATTCTTAGATCCTGCTAACGTAAAATTTCCTATGAATCGCTTTCGTGAAGCTAACTTATTTGTTCCGCGCGCCAATGGAGATGAATTTGTTAGTTTTACAGAGGGATATGACTTGATGTGGATGATTTTATCTGGCTTAGAAATCGATACCAATTTATTCAAAGGTTTATCAGCATTAGATTCAAGTTGTCCAATCATCAAGCCCGGGAATTCCGCCAGTAAACTCAAGTGGATGATCTCCATCAATTGTGTGATGACTTATTATAAATCGGCATTACCAAAAGAGTTAGATCATCTGCCAGGATTTATAAAGTTTTGGAAAGCGTTAACGATCAAAGGAACCAAAGACTCATTTTTAGATGATGTCTTAAAAGCCGCCGGCGCAATCCCTAATGAGAAAGACTTAGTCAAAGTCACGGATGTGGCGTTGGTTCCACATATAGTTCAATACATCGAATCCGTGATGCAAAAATATGATATCAATGATTCTGGCTTGTTAAATACTTATGAATCTTTGAATGCATACCCTGTTTTTAAAAATATTTTATTTGAAGTCAGTGGGCAAGATTCTGACAAACGCTTAAAAGGGTTATTCACTTGGTTATTGAAATATTCTAAACCACCAGAAACATGGACAGATAAAGCCAAGTACTTATTATGGTGTGAAAAAGATCCTGAAAATTGGGATGTAAATGCTTCGCGCGCGACTTTGGCATCCATCTTAGGATTCATAGCTGTCGCAACCGCCGGTCCTTAGTAATCTAATTCTAGTAATACCAAGTCCACAAATTAATTATTGGAATTGATATTAAAACGAATTCTTCCACATCATGGATTCGACCGGAATCGCCTTGCGTTCGTTATATTTAGCCGAAGATTTTGTATTATAGGGAGTGATAAGATCACCTTTGGTTTCAAAGTATATCAATTGACCAATAGGCATCCCGGCGTAGACTCGCACGGGTTGTTTAACTGAAATTTCTAAAGTCCAGTGATTGCAAAATCCAACATCACCTTTACCAGCAGTCGCATGAATATCAATACCAAGACGCCCAACGCTAGATTTACCTTCCAAGAAGGGAACATGCGCTTTGGTCTCGGTATATTCTTCTGTGACTCCCAAGTAAAACTTGTCAGGTTCTAGGACAAAACCATCCACTGGAATTTCAAAAGTAGTAATTTCGTTGTGTTTTTTTGCATCCAAAACATTGGTGTTATAAACAGCCAATGTTTTACCTAAATGAACATCATAGGAATTAGATCCAAGGCTTTCGCGACGGAAAGGCTCAACTTTAATTGAACCTTTTTTTATCTCTTCTAAAATTTGATGGTCAGTCAGGATCATAAAAAACTACTTAGTTTCTTTATGTAATGTATGCTTTTGTAAGTTAGGATTATATTTCTTTTTCTCTAAACGACCAGGAGTCTTAGTTTTGTTCTTTGTCGTTACATAACGAGAAACTGGTTTACCTAAAGCGCGAGCCTCAGTGCATTCAAGAATAACAATCATTCTTCCTTTTTTCTTAGCCATGAATAACCTCTTTTATAATTTTTGCAGACCATGTCATAGCAAAAACTCATACCGACTTCAATCATCTTTTACAATTATTCTGCGTTTTTCGATAGATATCACGGATCTTGCTTTATTTACCGGCTGAATTAGTGATTCGGAAGCAATGGGTTAATTTTAAAATTGAATAAAATTTACATTGTGACTATTTAGCTAGTTAATAGCTCAATAAAAATAAGCGCTTATTTAGTCGCTGGGGGGAAATATGCAATTCATTATCAAAGCCTTTTTGATCAATATATTATTAGGACTTAGCGTGTTTGTTTTTGCAAATCCAGTGTTTGCGCAATCGGTTCTTTTGCCAGGGGCGGCACCACAGGTGGAATTAACCAAAGAACAGGTGTTGAGGCGAGTCGTAGATCAAACCAACGCTAACTCTGGCGCGATCTTAATATTAGGAGAGGAACATAATAATTCGCAGCATGCTCAGCACCAGATGGAGATCATTCATGGATTGCAGAGTCTGGGTTTAAAGGTCCATGTCGGTATGGAGTTCATAGATTTCACACAACAGCAAAGTATAGATCAGTATCGTCGACAAGAAATTTCCGAAACCAATTTTTTACAGCAGATTGGATGGACGGGATTTGATTTTGCAAATTACCGAGAACAAATTTTAGCGCCTCAAGAACAACTGAGTGAACATTGTTATGGAATTAATAGCCCAAGATGGTTGACCTCAAAAGTTTCTAAGGGAGGACTTGAATCACTAACAACAGAGGACAGAAAGCAATTGCCACCTCAATTTACTTTGGGCCGTTCTTCTTACAAGGAACGATTTTCTGAAGTCATGGGTGGGCATATTCCACCTGAAAAACTAGATCGGTATTTTGCAGCTCAAAGTATCTGGGATGATACAATGGCCTATCAATCCTTGTTAGCTTATTCACAACAATTATCATCAGCGTCGTCATTGGCTAAGATAGAAAAAACTATCTTTGTGATCGTTGTTGGTGAATTTCATGTGCAGTACGGTGGCGGATTGCCAGATCGACTGCAGGCTCGTATGAATAGTCATTTACCGAAGACATTACCAATTGTGACAATGTCTTTTTTGGATCAGCAGGGGATGGATAAAGAAACCCAAGAGCAAGAGACGCAGCCTCATGCAAAGTGGGGATCCAGAGCTGACTATCTTTGGGTTTTACGCTAACACTAAACGCTCATAATAAAGAGCTAAAGAAAGAAAAGTTCTATTAAGCTGTCTTTTTAGTAAAGTGTTTTTGATAGGCCGAGCGAAGTTTTTCATCAATCAGCTTTGGTGAAAATGGCTTGATCATATACTGACTAACGCCGGCCATGATGGCCTCAGTGACTTGCTCACGTTCAGATTCAGAAGTTAGTAGTACAAAGGGAACGCTTTTCAGTTGATCCGAGCTTCTGACTTTTTTTAGAAAATCGATCCCAGACATATTTGGCATGTTCCAATCTGAAATGACTAGTTCAAAGGGGGATCCAGATTTGTAAGCATCAATTAAAACCTGTAAAGCATCTGAGCCATCGTTAGCTTCGGTGAAATTTTTAAATCCCATTTTCTTCAGTTGATTTTTGAGTAACTCACGTAGCGCCGGCATATCGTCGGCAATCAGTATTTTGGTTTCTGGAGGAAACATATTTTGATCTCCTGTCTGATTGATTTTCATTTCATAAAATGACAACCACGCTTTATTTTAAATCCTTCCGGCTTAGAAAATCTTCTAGGATGGTGTTAACCACGCAAAAACTAATCTTTGGACTAGATAAAAAGTGCCAGGCCCTGTTTCTTGGCGCAGCACTCTAAGAAACAGGGCCTGGCACTTTTTAGTTTTTCTTTTTCAAATTGATGTGGTTGTTCTCTAGACTTTCCATAAGGCTACGACCAAACATTGAGGTTAACCCTGATCCACCAGCTGTGTTGGCTTTTAGATCAGATGGCAATGGTTGAAGGTTCGCAGTGTTGGCCGCAATCACACCGCTGGCGCTTGTGCCGGAATCCAACATCGTTAAGGCTTTAAATAAATTTAGCTTTCTTGCTGTT
Organism: Bdellovibrionota bacterium; assembly: GCA_052033755.1. Classification (GTDB taxonomy): domain Bacteria; phylum Bdellovibrionota; class Bdellovibrionia; order Bdellovibrionales; family Bdellovibrionaceae; genus JBPOJH01. The sequence continues at coordinate 12,605 of JBPOJH010000002.1, forward strand.
TTGGTTTTAGAAAGTAAATGCACCTGAGTATCACCCGTCGACAAAATAAATTTTTTCACCTCGGCTACATCCGAGTTGTTTTTATGAGCCATGACTAAGACGGCAGCTCCGGTTACAAACGCTGTGGCTTGTGAGGTCCCTGTCATTTGTCCGTATTTACTGCCAGGCAAAGTCGATAAAATATTTTGCCCTGGAGCTGCGATATCAACAGTCTCGACTCCGTAGTTCGACGAATCTAAAACATTGATATTAGGGTCAATGGCCGTGACCGAGATTATATTCGATAAACCATAATCGGCTGGATAGTATTTGTGTTTATCAGAATTAGATCTTTCATTTCCAGCGGCGGCGACAAATAAGATTCCCTGATTGCGAGCTTCTTCGATGGCCGCTTTTTCATCAGCACTGAATTCAGTGCCTCCACCCGAGTAGTTAATTATATTAGCTCCCATTTTCGTGGCATAGCGAATGGCCATAACCGTATTTCGAAGATTGTCAGTGTTTGGCACTTTAGGGTCATAATATTTTAAAATCATCAAGCTGACTTCAGGAGCAATACCCGCAATACCAACGCCATTATTGGCTTGAGCTCCGACGATGCCGGCAATGTGAGTGCCATGACCGTGATTATCGGCTAAATCATTGTCGTTATTAACAAAGTTCCATCCATAAACATCGTCGATAAAACCATTTTTATCATCATCGATGCCATTGTTTGGAATCTCATTTGGATTTTTCCAAAAACTACCTTGTAAATCTTCGTGTTTGATATCGGCTCCTGTATCGATGATTGCAACCACGACTCGTTTTGAACCTTTGGAAATTTCCCAGGCCTTATCAGCGTCAGATTTTTTTAGACCCCAAGCTTGTTGGATGTTTGGGTCATTCATAATAACGGCAGATTCTTTTTCTTTATGTTGTAAGTGAACTGTGGCTGAACCTAATTCGATAATGTCTCTAGAGTCCTTGATAGAAATTTTATCTTTCATTTTTTGACCATTTGGTTTTTGTGGTAACTCTTCTGTGTCCGATTTTCTTGTTGAGTCTAAGTTCGAGTTTTTAGTGGATTGTGATTCTATATTTGAAGTGGCATTATCTTCGGTTAGTAAATTTTTAGCAGTCTCATTTTTTGCCAAGGTCTTTTTATCATCGTTGAAAGAACTGAATTGGTTAGCTAAATTGATCTTGCTGGCTGAGGTGTTATCGCTAAATAGCAGCAGTGCAAATAAGGAAGCTCCTAGAAGTCCACAAGTCAGTACGGCTAATTTGACAGAATCAGAGTTTGTAGATTTTTTTGGAGTGCTCATGGGCGACCTTTCCTTTGCTTATCTTGAGATAATCATTGGAAGTGCAAGGGAAAGGCCATGTTTTTTCCCGTGATGAGATCCTTAAGTCTATGAATTTATTCGGTTATCAAAAAGAATCAGTCACCAGTGTTGATAGTTTTAAATACAGATGTGCAAGGCCTAGACAGTTGCTTAGACAGTGTCTCAAAATGGTAAGCAATGTAAGGGAAATAATAAATCCTTGTTTGCTGGTGAGGCTTCGTGGTTATTTTCAGTTTGGTTGCGTGTGGTTTTATGAGTAGTGAACTGTTTATTATCCAAGTTGTTTTGCAGTCGTTGATAGAACAAATAATTTCGCAGCACTAACTTAACGTAGGTTCGCGTTTCTTCGTAGGGAATGTTTTCGATAAATTCAAATGGATCATCTGCTTGATTTTTTTTGACCCAAGATTGCACCGCAGACTCGGCGGCATTGTAACCAGCCGCTGCTAAGGCGCATTTTCCGTGAAAGCGTTTCAGCAACTGACTTAATAAATACGCGCCATACTGAATATTAGTTTCTACGTCGTACAAATCCTCGGAATGTTTTAATTTTGGTAGTGAACTGTGAGTGAAATTGGGCGCACCTAAAATTTGCATCAAACCAAAAGCATCAGCAGGACTGCGAGCCATAGGATTAAAGGCACTTTCTTGGCGGATGATGGATAGAATCAATTCGGTTGGAACTTTATATTTTTGCGCATACTTTTCGATAAACTCGATATAATCTTCGGGGAAAATTAAATTCAATGAATATTTAAATATAAAATTTCGTTCCGGGTCTGTTAATTTCGAAAGTTTTCCAAATAGAGGTAAATAATCCGTCCCTAGAGCTAACCAAATGTAATCGTCCAGATTTTGCGAGTTGTTTTGAGGATTTGGAATCTTTGCTTTTAAGTAAATCTTTAAAAGTTCGGTTTCGCTGGATTGTAGTAAGGCCACAGCAATCGGGTCGTTAACGGCGGAATCTTGTTGAAAGTTCGCCAACGTCAAAGTTGTTGAAAGTTTAGAAAAAGGTTGACCCAATTCGTGCTGTGCTAAAACACCGTAATAGCCAAAAATATCATTTTCGACAATTTTTTGAAATAAGTCTTTGGATTCTGATGCGCGACTTTGTTTTTTGATCGATTTTGCCAACCAGTAACTGTATTTATAGTTTTCGCTCATATCAGTAGATTCATTGATGGCAAGCAATAAAGATTTTTCAGCCATGGGATAGTTTTTGCGTTTGTAATAATACCAAGATTTCGAAAAGTTTATTTTATTTAAAATGTCTTTTTCTTTAGAAGGCTCTTTAAAGATTTCATTGCGCTGTTGCCATTCGGTATGAGCCAGTTCGTAATAATCCAAAGCCTTTTGGCTTGTGCCTTTAAAGTCGGAATTGATTTTTGTTTTTGTCTTTGGGTTGGATTTGGTCACCTCTTGGGCTTGGTCTTCGTAGAAACGACCTAATACCCAATAGGTCTCGCTCAGATCTTCTTGGTTTTTAAATTTTTGCAGTATTTTTTTAAAGGAGTTTTCGGCCAGCGAATTTTTCCCTTGAGTCCAATAAGTGCGCCCAAGTGTCAGTAGTGATTCTATTTTTTGTTTATTATTTCCATTTTGTTGAATAAATAAATCATATTTTTTAGCGGCGTTTAAGTAGGGTTCCTTTTGTCCTTCGATTTTAAAAGAGTTCCGATAGGCTTTGTAAGCTTGAATCTTTTCGTCCAAATCGAATTTCTTTTTGTTGGATGAAAAAATTCTTTGGTAGTACTTACGGGCTTCAGAAAATTGTCTATTTTTTTGAAAATCTTGAGCGACTTTGAAATACTCATCTGATTTAGGTTGTTTGTTAAATCTAGGGAATGTGGCTGCTAGCAAATAATTTTTTTGTGGATCCAAAGCGATGGCTTGTCTTAATGTTTCAAGCTTTTCTTTTGGATGCGATTTTAATTTTGATTTTTCAATTAAAAGCTTAGATAGCCAAATATTTTTTTGTGGCGAGGTCTCCCATTTTCTAAAATAATTTTCAAGAACTTGCAGTTTTAGCTCTTTTTGCCAGTCAGGAAATTTAGAGCTGTCTGTGCTTGCTGCACCTTGCGTGACGTCTGTTTGGATAAATTCAGAACGCAAGTCGCTCATCAAAGTATTGGCGTAAACAGAAGAGGTTAGTGTTGAAAAGGACTTATTGTAACAAAACTGTAAAAAGCGAAGTTTGGCTAGGGATTGTAGAGGGTAATTAGTATCATTCGCCAAGTTTTTGAAGGCCGCACAGATGTTGTCAAGTTTTGCTAAGTGATTGGGGTTGGTTAGATTTGGAGGTTCACTAGTGGTTCTGATTTTTATTCCGATGGCTTGCGTTTGTTGTAGCAACTGTTGATGCCATTTCGCTGGCGAAGTAGCAGGTGACAAGGCTTGCGTACTGGAATTCGTAGTGGATGGAGTTATCGACAAAGTTGTGATTGTTGCGGATGTCGACGTCGAAGGCGACGTTGTCGCCGAAGTCGATGCGGCCGGTGAACCTGACGTCGCACAAGCGGATAGATCCCCTAGAATTGTCAGCAGTAGTAATATTTGAGGAATAAATTTGTACATCTTTAAGTCGTTTTTTTTGCTTCCGAAAATTTTTTGACATATTCGATGATAGCGCTTTTGGATTCAGAGTGTAGACCGATGAACTTCATGCCAGCATAGCTATCCGAACCAACATAAACAATTTCACCCGTAGCATGAATCGGGGTGTATAAATTTGGACTTTTCAAAATGACTTTAAACTTCTCGCCAATTTTAACGTTGTGAGCTTCATTAATTCCTAAGCCACCTTCGCTGATAGATAGCACTCGCGAGGTCATCGTGCCTGAAGCTCCCTCCAAAGTGACAGTACCCATAATCGGCACGCGTGGGTGAGCTCTGCGACTAACTCCCAAATCATCAAGAACTTTATGAATTTGAAAAATGGGGCGCCATTCTGAGTAACCTTCAGTCCAGACGAAAATATCGTTTAAATTGGATTTTGATTTTAATTGATCCAACATTAGTTCATAGGACATGGGTGGTAGCTCTTTGCCATTGATTCGAAGTTTCCACGAGCGTTCGCCTTGCTTAAGCCCCTGGCTTGCGGCTTTTTCTAACTCAGCAAGTGTGCGCTTCCATTTGTGTTGATCGTGCCACTCTTGCATGCCACGTCCCCAAATCAAGGGTTCGGTGAATTGACCTAGGCGTAACTCTAAATCTAATTGATTAAAGGGTCCATGAACAATTCCATCCTGAAATATAAACCAGTGACGATCTTCCATCTTAAAGCACTCCTTGCCTTAAGAAATATTCTATTGATGGGATAGTAGCTGTTCAAGTGCTTTTTGATCTTGATGTTCAACAGGTTCAGCATGTTGAATGGCGTAAATAGATCGTTGCGCGCGATCCAGTATAAACGGATGAGTGATTTTATTTAAGGCGCCTTGCAGGGCGGATAAGCCTCCCATGCGACCATCACGTTTCTCACTGTTACCACCACCGCGACTATCGTCCTGTTTTGGTTTTTGACTTAAAGATTCGGCTGCAAAAGCACGTAATGCCAACTCAAAATCGATGGGTTGTTTTTGTTTGCTAACTGGGCCCTTCATCTCAGGAATGGGAGCTGTTAAGATATCTTGTAGCAAACGCGTGGTTTCGACAGAGTCCAATCCGTGCGCCACCATGTAGGCCGCCATAAAACGCTGATCTTGTTCTTTTTGAAAATCCAATGCGAGTTCTTTTAGTTGCGTTAAATCCGAAACGCTCAGGTCCATCGAAATATCTTGAATTTCGTTTTCTAAGTCCTCTGGAGTTATATCATTTTCATTAGAGGTCAATAGGCTTATTTGTTCACTTAATTTGGTCAGTTTAGTTTTTAAGTCTTTAGTTTTTAAATTTTTGGTCCACTCCGCAAAAGTCGCACGGGAACGGTTGGCTTTTGTTAAGTTGGTATTGGATGAGTCACCAGATGTACCATTGCTGTAGATTCCGCGACCAGATACTGCTGAATCTAAATCGGAGTTATTTTCTTTGTCAGAACGAAATAACTTTAATAATTGAGTAAAAATGGTTTTTTCCGACGTGATTATGTTTTCACCCGAGCTGAACAAATGATTAATAATCGAAGGATTACTTAAAAACCACACAAGCATTGTGACGCCAACGCCAACACCACAGGAGGCTAAAATAAGGACGAAAAAATTTTTCTTTCTTTTTATCATCTTAATACCTCCTTTGCTGTGTACTAGTTATTTATCTGAACTAGTAATGCTAGGTTCAACTTTAAAGGCATCATACAACGGAACAGTGATTAAGTTCGTAGTCTGTTGATTGAGCTCTGAAAGTCCTTCCAGATTTGATTCTATCCATTGATTCTGACTCCACATTTCAGTGCGACCAGTAGTTGTTAAGCGCAATAACTGACCTTGCCATTGTACGTACTGTGTCACTTGTGGGTCCCAAGCTCCACGCGCGACCATTTGCGAAGGAGTCGTTAAACTGACTTCGTAAAAATTATTTTTTGTGTCTAAAACAAATAAGCCAGATTGCCCTTGTGGGCTTGTTGTTGTGAATTTCTGTGCTTGAAAATTCAAACTAACTGGATTGTTGAACTTTCCGCCCTCAAAATTATACGAAGCTAAACTGGTTGGTTTAAGATAGAATAAAAATCGTTTTTGATTTTGATCGAGCTCTTCAAAATCCAGTAATTGAGATTTTCCCTGACCTCGATCTTGCTTTAACATTTTGTAGTAAGAGTAGTCGTCCGCAATGAATCCATTATTAGGTGCGGGGCCGTTTGCGTCTTGTGCGTAGACCTTTTGACCGTTGCCATAAATTTCTAAAGCAATAGCTTCGATGCCGCTAAATAATGAAGCTCCAAAGGAAGTTCGTTTCACCTGAAATTGTTGAGGATTATAACTGTAGTACTGTCGACGATAGACTGTGTTGTTGTCCCAAACCAAGCTTCGACCATCTTTGGTAATCGCCAGTAAGGCTTCGCGTTTTTGAATGGGAGATTGATTAAAAACAAAATTCGACCGCGCCATAGCCATCAATCTAGCCATAGTTTTATAGACGGGGTGAAAATTCTGCCCCGCTAAACTAACACGGGCGTAATATTCCATTTCGACGGCGTGCGAGCCGCCATAAGCAAAATTACGATCGCATCCTGGTAATTGCAAATCTTTGTAGGGCCCTGTGGTGCAGGGAATATGTCGATAGCCTTCGGTGTGACGAGCTTCGTGAATGACGGTTCCAACTCGCCCCAATGTCGACAATGTCGCCCAGCCATCCTGCATGGTAAAATATCCCATAGAGTTGTAAGCGGTTGCAAAGGGAATATCATTACCACGAGCCATGCCCTCTGTTTGCGAGCGTAGCCAAGTGTAATACTGTTGAGAATCAACGTAGCCGCCAATTAATATTGATTTTTGTAACGAAGATTCAGAAGTTGCGTTGCCAGCATTAGGAGTTGTTGAGTTATTAGTTGTCGGGTCAGTTTTGGGATCGATTGCAAATTGGCCCTGTTCGATAATTTGTAAATCATTGAACAATTTTTTTGAATCGACTTGAAATTGGCACAGCTCTTTACCTCCGAAGGATTTGTAATCGATATTGAAGTCGCGGATGTATTGCTCTGCTTTTTCATTCAGAGTGCAGGTGAACTCATTATCATTGGCTGGAATATTTTCAGCGGCTATGGCTGTTGCAAATATAAAAGTGTTAACTATAGCAATTAGAATTCTTATGCAAAAAATGCTGTGAAAATCCTTGCGAATCATTGGGTCCCCCTCCCGTAAAAACGCGATCCATATTGGAATGTACAGGGACGATAAGCCAATGCTGGGAAATGTCTACTGATTTTTTGCGACTTTTAAAAATTGAACGATGCGTCCTTTGGATTTCATGGCGTCTTTGTAGCCCATTTCAATCAGGCGGGTGCAGAATTCTTTTTCAAATAAAAGATAACTAATAATCTCGGCAGCTTCTTCTAAAGGGCCAAGGCCTTTAAGTAAGTAACGAATGATGCGTGGTAACTTGTGACTCATACTAAGGGCGATGGCGCCGATATCTTCCGAAGGGTAAATGAAAACATAATCCATGGGTTTAAAATTCAGATTTTCCTGATGTTCTTTGGGAACGCGTTTTAGAAATTCGTTGATGCGTTCCATGCGCTCGATGTCGATTTCAATCCCGTCAAGCATGACTGCATTTAAAATGACGTTCACCACACGAGCGACACTTGGTGCTTTGACAGCTTCGTAATTAGCGGACTCGGTTTGAAATTCAGTTTTAGAGCGCACACCAATGACAAAGACCTGCTCCGCCCCCAGGTGTATGGCTGGGCTGCAGGGTGAGACGTTGCGAACGCAACCATCACCGAAATAGCGGCTATTAACTGTGATCGGAGGGAACAACAAAGGAATCGCGCTAGAGGCCATCACATGTTCGGTTCTGATTTTAGCCTCTTCGCTGCGTCGTCTGGAACGTTTCCATTCCTTGCAGCTATCGTCACCTTGAACAAAGGTGATCGCTGAAGAGTCTTTGTAATCTAGAGCTGTTAGCGCCAATGCGTGAAGTGTTTTATTAGCAATAAGTTCGGGGATTCTTTGAAAATCGCAATTGTCGCCGATGAGCTTCCATAAAGGTTCTGTGTCTAGCAAAGATCTTCCAGCGGTGGTGCCGCTTAAGGCGCCAAAGGACAGTTCTCCCATCCATTTTAGGCCAATTTTTCCCATCGACAGAGCATCAGTTTTAAAAACTTGTTCAGCGGAAATCTCACTCCAAATATCTGCTAAGCCCCGCGAAGTTTTGGCGAAGGAATCACAGCCAGAGGCCATATAAGCCGCATTGATCGCGCCTGCGCTGACGCCGGTGTAAATCGAAAAGGGCGAGGGCATGTTTAGATCCTTGCAGATGTCGGCAAGGGCATTGATCACTCCAACTTGATAGGCGCCGCGAGCGCCGCCTCCGGATAATATAAGTGCGCGCATGCACTTATTGTTAGATAGAATTTAGTTTTTGTTAAACAAATTCTCTAAAAGTTGAAAATACCATTGTTGAAGTCTAGGTAAGTGGGATTGTCCTTCCAGAATGCTAGTTTCCGATTGGCAAAATGGCCCAGTTGGTAAAGGTGATTTTTTGTCATTCACCAAATACTGTATCCATTCAGTGGTAGTTTCCGGATGAAATTGCAAGCCGATCACTTTGTTTTTAAAAATAAATCCTTGATTGGGTGTGCAGCGAGTGCTGGCAAATTTCATCGCATAGGGAGGCGTTTCAAAAGCATAACCATGATAATGAAACGCCATGAGTTGCTGGAGTTGTTGGTTAGTAGTATGACTAGCTTGACTTGAGTCCTTGGATTGTGTGTCGGTCAAATTAGATTTAGATATGTTGTTTGTTGTGTTAGAGCTTGTCGATTGGGAATTCAAAAGAGGAATGTGTTCAGCTTTAGGGATGACAGAGGTAGGGTAACTCAGTTCCAGCGGATAAAAGCCTGCTTCCCATTGAGAGTGTTTGCCAACTGGGGCTCCCATGACTTCGGCGATCAACTGACCACCTAGGCACAGACCTAATATTTTTTTATTGGCCGCAATGTTTTGCCGAATAAACTTTTTTTCGTTCGCCAACCATGGGTATTTGGACTCTTCATCGACATTCATTCCGCCACCACCAATAATAAAGCCCGAATATGAATCCGAAATGGGGAAAGGATTTTTGTCTGTTGCGTTTGATGGCGTTGTTTTAAAAAACTCAGCCGCTTTAACTAAGTTATATGTGATGTTTTCATCATGCAACCATTTCAATGTGGATCCAAGAGGGGAACCCGATGAATTTTCGATGAGTAATAACTTTTGTGGATTTGTGTTTGTTGGTGCTGCTGTTGTTGTTGTCATCGGCCTCGGTCTTTCTTTGATGTTATGCCAATTCCAGTAAATAATTGTAATTGGTATGACTAGTTACTGTATATTATTCGATCAGTATTTGAATTTGTTATGTCTGTTATTCTATTAACTCTCTTATGGTGATATTATTATCGGCTCTGATTGTTTATTCTTGAACTATTTTGATCGCAGTTCAAGTGTGACACTCTGTTTAACTGAATCAAAGAAGTTGTGCGTTAAATGTCGGTCCGTGATTCGATCATTGACCGTATGGAAAAACTTTTCTTAAATGTTTTTTCACTCAAGTCGTGGGAGCGGAAATGCATTTAATTTTAGATATAATTTTACACATGGACACTTATTTAGCTTCATGGGCTGTGCAGTATGGAATGTTGATTTATATATTAATGTTTCTAGTTATTTTTGTAGAGACTGGATTTATCATCATGCCATTTTTGCCTGGTGATTCCTTGTTATTTGCATTGGGAGCAATGACGACCCTTGGTGCTGAGGCGATCAGTCAAGCTAACGGTAGCAGTGCTGGTATCGGAGCCGAAGTAGATATGGGAACAGGATTAAATATTTATATTTTAATGTTTTCATTAATGTTTGCTGCGATCATCGGTGATAATTTAAATTACAGTATTGGTCGTTTTATTGGCCCCAAGGTTTTTAATAAAGAAGACAGTTGGTTGTTTCATAAGAATCATTTACAGCGCACGAAGGACTTCTATGAAAAGTATGGTCCCAAAGCCATAGTTTTGGCCAGGTTTGTACCGATCGTGCGAACCTTTGTACCTTTCGTAGCAGGCGTTGGCGAAATGGATCGCAAAAAATTTATGTTTAATAATATTTTAGGTGGGGTTTTGTGGATTAATATATTTCTTTGGGCGGGGCGAATTTTTGGAAATTTACCTGTAGTAAAAAGAAATTTTCACGTTGTGATTTTTGCTGTGATTGGCGTTTCTGTTTTGCCAATCTTAATCGAGTGGCTAAAAAGCCGTCGGCGCACTAAGGTTTCTGTTTAGATATACTTATAGTCTGTATAACAAAGAATCGAATTCGTAATCGGTGTGGTTGTATTTTGAAAGAAAACTTTTCATTTGAGTAACAAAAAAGGGAATGGTGTTGCAATGGCACTTTTTTCATGGCACCTATCTTGCGTAAGGGAGTTTTTACAATTAGTGAGTGACCAAAAAGGGACCACTAAAAAGTTTGTAAAAGTAAGTTTAATTGCAATTGGAGTGTTTCATTAGAAATCTGCAACTTTCAGCGGGTCTGAAAAAGTAGATTAAAACGGATAAACAGCTCGAATTGTTCTTAAAATATAGAATTTAAAAAATAAATACCGGCATTCGGAGGGGATAAACCATTATCTACGATTGTTGGCAAAATTAAAGAAGGGGTAAACAATGAAGTCTCAAACCACAAAAATTCAAGCGGCAACAGCTCTAGCGGTGATCTTGGCGGGAAGCTATACATTCGCACAATCAAGCACGGTGGCAGCACCAGCAGCATCTGCTAATTCTGGAACGGCAGTTGCTTCGTCTTCTACTTTGACCAGTACGACTTCATTAAGTGAAGTTAAGCCAGGTGCTAAAAAATTTGGTGCAGTGTTTGTTTCTCAAGGTTTCGTGACTGCTAAAGATATCGAAGCTCATGGATCTGGAAATGCGGCTTATACGTCTGAAAATGCGATTGGTATCAACTACAAATTAACTGAAAAAGTAAAAGTCGAATTGGAACATTTATTTGCATACACCTTTAACCGTGACAACATGGTAGCTGATCCTTTGGATTATCAGACCGAAGCGTATATCGTAAGGTCTCCAGTGGCTTTAGTTTCTTATGCCTCTGATCAACGCATAGCTGGTTCTGATCCTATCGGTTACAAAGCTAGATTTTACTTTGGGGTTGATGACGCCAGTAAAAAAGTCAACCGAAGAGGTGTTTTAAGATTAGATGCTGCAACTACTTGGAATTTGAATACCCTAGTTTCAATTGGTGTTGTTTTATCGCCTCGATTTTCATTTTATAATGATAATGCCAAAGAAGGCTCTGAAAGTTTGATGCGTTTAGTGGCGGGGCCGCAGGCAAATTTAAACTTTTCCGATAAGGTCAGAGCCTACTATGCGCCTACTTTTGACTTAAGAACAATGGATACAATGAATCGTTCCCAACCGCGTTTTGAAAAATTAAATGCATTGATTCATGAAGTGGGAATGTACTTCACAGCTGGTCCAGTGACAATCAATCCAGCTTATGCGACGACTGTTGATTTAAATACCGGAACTGGTTTCCAACAAATCGACAGCACTGAATACGACCTAAATATTATTGCAGCATTTTAATCAGTTAACATATAGTCTTTTAATAAAAAGCCCAGTTGAAGATTCAGCTGGGCTTTTTTTATTAGAATTAGGCTTATTTCAGGCGAACTAATTCGTCGGTTGGAATTGAGTTGAAAAATACATCTGCAGATTTTTTGTCTTCGCTTAAAAAAGTAAAATCGGTTTTTTCATCTGAGGATTGCAGTTTGATTCTTGCTAACAATAAAGGTTTGTTAGATTGAAGATTTTGAATATCTGCACTCGACGCAACGACCATCAAATCGATATCGCCACCTTTCTTGTTGTCTTTAGCGCGACTACCGAACAAATAGAGTTCGAAATGATAAACACCAAAGGATTCTATGCAGTTAATAAAAACTTGGACCTGTTCTTTTGAGACTCTCATTTTATTAGATTTTCTTTTATTTTTAATAACTCTGGGGTCTGCTTACGCAACCCATTTACAAATGTTGAAAATGATTCTTCCGTATAATCATGAGCCTGAATATTACGAAACTCACGAAAACTTAAAAATAACTCAGCTGAAGATATCCAACCATTTTTTTCAGCATAATTAAGGTGATCCTTCAACGTGCCTTCAAATCCTGGGTCTTGTTTAAGAATTAGAACTCGCAAATACTTTGTTAAATACAGATCAACGACTCTGGCAAACCGACTGGTAAAACTTTCCCAGATTTCTAATTCATCATCTGTCAGTTGATCTAAAATAGTTCCCAATTTTAAAGATTTCGTATAGCTTTTCTCTAAGTGCCCTATGGCTTTGCTTAAATATCGTTTATATTTTTCTTCTAATTCCAATTTGTTTTGCACGGCATTCATTTACAACTCCAAAGGTTTAACTGATGGTGAGACTTGGCATTGCCCCTCCATCGCAGCCATGACTTGTTCAACAGTTAGGTCTGGGGCGTACTCAGTTAAAACAAAACCATTCGGTGTGATATCAAATACGCCATAGTCGCTAACAACCTTATTCACACAATGAAGTCCTGTTAATGGTAGAGTGCACTTTTTGCGAAGCTTAGAGTTACCCTCTTTGTCTGTGTGTTGCATGGCTACGATAACGCGTCTGGCGCCAGCCACCAGATCCATGGCTCCTCCCATGCCTTTAACCATCTTACCAGGCACCATCCAGTTAGCTATACTGCCGGTCTGATCGACCTCCATCGCACCTAAAATCGTTAAATCCACATGTCCACCACGAATCATTGCAAAGCTATCGCTGCTAGAAAAAAAACTAGCGCCTGGAGCTGTGGTGATCGTTTGTTTGCCAGCATTTATTAAATCGGCATCAATCTTGTCTTCGGTCGGAAAAGGTCCCATGCCCAATAATCCGTTTTCACTTTGAAACATAACGAATTTTTCCTTCGGAATATAATTAGCAACCAAGGTTGGAATTCCAATTCCTAAGTTCACGACAAAACCATCATCGACTTCTTCGGCAATTCTTTTGGCGATCTGTTCTCTGGTTAATGGCATTTTTGAAGTCCTTTCTAAATACTTGGGATTTAAATCTTTAGCCGTTGTTCTGTATCTAATTACTACTCTTGATTATCGACTGATCGTGCGTTGCTCGATACGTTTTTGATAATTCACGCCCTGGAATATTCTTTGTACGTAAATACCCGGTGTGTGCACTTGGTCTGGATCTAATTCACCGATCTCGACAAGCTCTTCCACCTCGGCAATGGTTATCTTTCCAGCAGTCGCGATCATGGGGTTGAAGTTCCGAGCTGTTTTTCTGAAAATTAAATTGCCAAACTTGTCGCCCTTCCAGGCTTTGACAAATGCAAAATCTCCGATGATGCCTTTTTCTAGAATGAAATCACGTTCTTTGCCGTTTTTATCCTGAAATCGACGCACTTCTTTTCCCTCGGCGACCAATGTGCCAACTCCTGTGGGAGTATAAAAAGCGGGTATCCCTGCGCCTCCAGCTCGAAGTCTTTCAGCTAAGGTGCCCTGAGGGCAAAACTCTAATTCAAGTTCTTTGTTTAAAAACTGTTTTTCAAATGTGGCGTTTTCTCCTACGTAGCTGGAAATCATTTTTCGAATTTGGCGTGTGTGTAACATAAGACCTAATCCCCAATCATCAACGCCGGCGTTGTTACTAACGCAGGTTAGGTTTTTAGCGCCAGAGTCTTTTACAGCCATGATGCAATTTTCAGGGATTCCGCAAAGGCCAAAACCGCCAAATAATAAGGTCATTCCGTCTTGGACGCCTTCGCAGGCGTCCTTTGCATTTTTATAAACTTTCTTCATGAGTGTGCGCCTAATTACATGCGCTCGATGATCATAGCGATACCCTCGCCACCACCGATGCAAAGGCTAGCCATACCATAACGTTTATTATGCGTCTTTAAGGCATGAACTAATGTTGTTAAAATACGCGCGCCACTGGCTCCTAATGGATGACCAATAGCAACCGCTCCGCCATGAACATTAATGCGATCAGATGGAATTTCTAATTCCTTTTGTGCGGCCATTGTGACATTGCTAAATGCTTCGTTGATTTCCCATAAATCGATGTCAGCTACTTTTAGGTTCGCTTTGGTTAAGGTGGCTTTCATGGCGCCCACGGGAGCAGTTGTGAACCACTTTGGATCTTGTGCAAAGCTGGCGTAAGCAACTACTCGTGCCAAAGGCTGGATGTTTTTTTCTTTCATTTTTGTTTCACTCATTAAAACTAAAGCGGCAGCGCCATCGTTAATCTTAGAGGCATTTGCTGCAGTGATAGTGCCTTCCTTGTCGAAAGCTGGTTTTAATCCTGGAATTTTATCAAACTTAGCAGCGCCGGGCTCTTCGTCTTTGTCGACAGTGATTGGACCTTTCCGGTCTTGAATCTCTACCGCAACAATTTCATTCTTAAAGTAATTATTGGCTTGGGCTTTTTGCGCTTTCGTATAGGAATCAATTGCAAATTGATCTTGTTGTTCGCGAGTGAAATTGTATTTTTTGGCACACAACTCAGCCGCTGTTCCCATATGAAAATTATTATATGGGTCCCATAATCCATCTTTGATCATTGAATCCACGATGGCTGCAGATCCCATGCGGTAACCATTGCGAGAATTCTCTAATAAGTGGGGTGCTTGACTCATATTTTCTTGACCGCCAGCAATGATCACTTGCGCATGACCCAGCTGAATTGCGTCCGCAGCTAACATCACAGCTTTTAAACCAGAGCCACAGACTTTGTTGATAGTTAAGCATTGTGCGCTTTCAGAGACGCCGGCATAGATAGCCGCTTGTCTTGCAGGAGCTTGTCCGGCTCCTGCAGATAAAACCTGACCCATAATAACTTCATTGATGTCGGCTGGGTTTAGTCCAGATTGATTCATAACAGATTTGATCGCAGTGGCCCCCAATTTAGTAGCAGGAACTTGGGATAGTGTTCCTTGAAATGCACCTACCGGCGTTCTTGCTGCCGCAGTAATAAAAACTTTTTCCATGTGTTGTCTCCTTTGTTGACGTGTTTAATAATGTTTAAATCAGAACCGTAAACTATTTCTTTTGCTTGTGTTCGAGAGTAAGGGCACACTTTTTTAAATAAGGAGTCAACCAATGGACAAAAGAGTCAGAATGAAAACTGAAAGCGGCACTTTAAGCGGCACTTTATTTTCTGGGGAATTTTCTGGTGTCTTTTCTATTTTATTTTATGTTGCGATTTTTGCTACTTTCTTGCTCAGCGCTAGGGTTTGGTCAGTAGAATCGACCACTTGGCCCGTGCAGGCAAATGATAAATTAGTTGTTCGTTTAAACAGCGCTGCTGTATCGGTCACTTTTAAGGAAAAAATCACGGCCGTCAAAGCCTACAAGTTAGATCCTTCGTTAGTTGTGCAATATCGAGATGGACAGCTTATTTTTGAAGAGCCTTTTGTTAAATCTAACAGCGATCTAAAAAGTACAGATTCGAAAAGTTCGGAACTCAAAGTTGGGGATTCTAAAGTTGCTGAGTCCAAAGGGGTTGTTGAGTCTCGTGTGAAGAAGATTTTGGAATTGGAAGTGCCTGCTATGGCCATCGATTTATTAGTTGTGGACGGAAGTGTTGAATTGAGTGGGCTTCGCAAGGACAGCAAGGTCAACCTGCAGAAGGGGCGCATGATTGTTAAAAACCAAGTGGGTGGGCTTAAGTTACATGGCTTGAAAACAGATATTAATATTGAAGGCGGTACGGGTGCATTGCACACGGATTTATACCAGTCGAATATGAAGGTGAAAGATTACAAGGGAAATTTGGAATTAGATTTATTTAATGGAGAGTTGATTTTTGATAAATCCAACATCACCGGTAATTTGCGAGCCACGCAGGGTGTTGTACGTTTGAATCAATGTGAGGGTGTTCTGCAGTTTGATTTAGGACGGGCACAGCTGTTTACCAGCGCGTGGAATGGTCGATTAGAAGGTTTTTCTCAAGAAGGACCGCTAAATATTGGTTTGGGTAAAGAGTTTGAAGTGATTCTTCGAACGGGTTCTGCGAAAGTGAATTTAACTCCTCCCGCAGATTCTGGAGCCAGCGTGCAGATGACGACGCAAGAGGGGGATATTTATGCGCCACAGCAGTATCATGTGAGTCGAGATAACGGTATAAAGTCTTTAAGAGCCAGGCTGAAGGGGGAAACTAGCGGCAAGAACATAATGACCGTTAGGTCACAAGAAGGAAGTTTTTATTTAAATGTAAAATAATCTCTATTGACAGGAAGTTTTAAATAGTGAATCGAAGAGATAGAGGTTTTTATTTTATCCAAGGAAATGCTGGTATATGTCAAAAAATAAGCAAAATAAGCACACTAAAGAAGCACATAAAGTAACACATAAAGAAATGCCAAAAAAGGCAGCTAAAACAAAGCCTAATAAGATGGCATCAAAGCCAAATATTAAGAGTTCCGATATTAAAAAGTCGGACAGCAGGTCTGACGCTAAGCACGATGTGAAGCATCCTACGAAAGCTGCGGCTCAGCATAAACACTCTGCAGCAAAACCCAATGTGCATGCCAAAAGTGGCGCTTTTAGTAAGCCAGTTGCGCCGGTCCATAAAGGCTCGGCAGCAAAAGCTCATCCTGCAAAGGACAAAGTGACCTCTGGAGGAAAACCATTTTCACCAGCCAAGGGTGGGGTAGCTACTGCAAAGCCTGGATTTGTAAAAGGTAATTTTGATAAATCACAGGATAAAAAATCGATGCCCATGAAAGGGTCGTTGGATAAAAATGCAGCCAATAAGCACGTGGCCCATAAGAATACTCCCGGAAAAGCACAGGCCGGCAAAGCGGCAGCAGCTGAAGCTGAGGAATTACTAAAGAAGAAAAACGCTAAGTCTGCAGTCCATGAATCTGCAAAAAAAATCGATGCTAAAAAAAGCATTGGCTCCAATCCTCCAAAGAAGCAAAAAAAGAAGGATGAGTTCGAAGATGAGATTTTAGAAACCGACGAGGAAATGGGAGGCGAAGAGATTCCTGATCTTTCTGAGTTTGACGAGGACTTGGAAATCGAAGGTGAAGAGCCTGAAGCTGAAGAAGAAGTCGTCATAGCTTCTGTTACAATGGACGTGGCGACTAATAAACCAAAGGTAGATGAAGAAGTCGTTTTGACCGATGCGGAAGGTCGGCGTTATTGTCGAGTGCGTGAGTGTGATCAGGCGGCGATCGTTGAAGGTTATTGTCGATTCCATTATTTAGCGCTTTGGAAAAAGATTCAAATTCGTCGTAAGATTTTAATCGACGGCAAATTGGAACGATATGTGGAAGAATTAACTTCACGTTATCCGGATAAGTTCTTAGAAGTGATTCGAAAAGATTTACGAAGTGAAAAAGATTTTATCGCCGCCATTGCTGAACTTGAAATCGATGATTCTGGTGCTGAAAACGAGCTAGAGGATGAAACACAAAGCTTTATTGACGAGGTTCGTGGAATGTCCGAGGCAGGTATTAGCGAGGATGAGGAGTACTAATATCATTTCCACTAAATAATTCACCGGCGTTGCTGCTGGAATGGTGCCGCATTATCGGTACCAATCTTTCGTAATTCCAATAAAAAAACCTAACCAACCAATGGTTAGGTTTTTTTATTGAATATAACTAGATTGAGTCTGACCCGATTACTGATTGAACTCAGCGGAAATTAATGAAGTTTTAGATCGTCAATGACTCCAAAATTTTGATTCGAGTCAAATTCATGCAATGATTTCGTAATATCGACTTGAGTTTCAACAGAGTTGTTAGCAGAACCCGCTTTAGCTTGAAGGTTTTCCATGTTCTGTAGTTCCGCCTTAGCCATTTCAATGTCTTTTTCTGTGATCTCGCTACCTAGTAATTCTGCAACATGATCAAGAGCATCTTCAGATTCATAGCCATAATCGACCATCACAGTTTTATCACTGTCTAGGTTGGAGGCAGCTAATAAGCGATCTGCTTCCGCTTCTAAATCTGAGTTTGCTGTTGAGTACTGCATAAATACTTCTTTTTTGTCGAACTCAAAAGGGGTCCAAAATAATGGGAATTCAGCCTCGCCATTCAGTTCAATGTATTCAGATAAAAAACTAGCGGCGGCGTCTATGCAGTTATTAATACGATCCGTAGCATCTAGGTTTTTGGGAGAACAATCCATGGAAATTTCAATACTTGGCTGTGATAATTGCTGTGGAACCTTAATACTGACTTTAAATAAAACTTCCTCGGGAAATAAACGACCATCGATCAGTAACTCAGTGCCAAGCTGTTTACTAAGTAATCTATCCTGAAAATTTTGTTTAAAAACATCTTTAATTTGATCCAGATATTCTTTGGGAAACGAAGTCGATTTTTGTGACGAAGAAAGTCTTGGGTTCATAGTGTATCTCTCATTGACTGTGGGTTTGGGCTTATCTATAACCCAGAATAAAAAATGACACAATAAGGAATTAAAAGTAATGAATACCGGTGCAGAACTTGCCAACGTCACAAATACAAATACCAAAAACGCAAACACGAGTTTCCAAACAGACTCTGTAAAAAGTTCAAATCGTGGTGTTTACGTTTCAACCTATGGTTGTCAGATGAACGTCAATGATACTGAGCGAATGTATGCCTTGTTAGAGATGTCTAACTTTACACCCGTATCCAGTCCAGATCAGGCCAGCTTGTTGATCATTAATTCTTGTAGTGTGCGTGAAAAACCAGTTCATAAAGTTTACTCAGAAGTGGGTACGTTTCGTAAGTTAAAAGAAAAAAATCCAAATATCCGAATTGGTGTCGGTGGATGTGTTGGTCAGCAAGAAAAAGAGAAATTGCTTAAGACTTCGCCTTTGATTGATTTTGTTTTTGGAACGGATACGATTGATCAATTAACAACGATGGTGGCCAAAGCTTTTGAAGATAAAAACAGATTTGTAACTGCTAATTTCGAACACCGCTCACCCTATCATGTGGAAACTTTAGTTCGGAATCCAGGAGTTTCGACCTTTGTGAATATCACCAAGGGCTGTGATAATTTTTGTACATTTTGTGTGGTTCCTTATACGCGCGGTCGTGAGAAATCTAGACCGATGAAACACGTGATTGAAGATATTCATCAGTTGACTCGACGGGGTGTTAAAGAAGTCACTTTATTGGGGCAGAACGTGAATTCCTATCAATCTGAGTGCGGGGCTGATTTAGCAGATTTGCTGAAACATTTATCGCAGGAAACGGATTTGCAAAGAATTCGATTCACGACATCGCACCCAAAAGATTTCAATGAAAAATTGATTCAGGTGATGATGGATATACAATCCAAGTTATGTGAATATATTCACCTACCTTTTCAAAGTGGCAATTCACGAATTTTAGAAATGATGAATCGTGGTTATACGCGTGAGCAGTATCTGGAAAAAATTGCGATGATTAAGAAAATCATTCCTAATGTCGTGCTTTCAACGGACATCATTGTAGGTTTTCCAACGGAAACTGAAGAGGAATTTCAGGATACAATGAGTATGGTGGAGCAAGTGGGTTTTGAAACTATATTTGCATTTATGTATTCACCACGGCCGTTTACCAAAGCTGCTCGTTTCGATGGTCAATTGGATGAAAAAACCAAATCCGATCGTTTGAATCGGTTATTTGATATGCACGATGCTATGGCCATGGAAATTGTTAAACGCTATGAGAATCAAGTTTTGGATGTTCTAGTAGATTCCTACAATGTCGAACGAAATGGATACACGGGACGTTCATCGCAAAACAAATTGGTGCATTTTTCTTATAATGAGCAGCAAGTGACTTCGGATGGACAGGGTTATACTCTGAAATCAGGATTGCAGTTGACGGGAGTAAATATGTCTGCTGGGGGCCTGGTTGGAAAAATGGTACCAGTGCAAATTACAAGTGCGAAGCCAGCCGTGCTTCGAGGAGAATTGTCTTAAATGAGTGATAAAGAATTAGATAAGGATTTGAATTTAGAAAAAGATTTTTTTATTTTTAGTAAAGATGAAAAAGAAAACCCGACAGATAAAGAAGAGTCTTTAATCGAATTGGAAATTTACGGAATCTCGATGGGTCCTGATCAATCAAGACCTGTCGTGGTATTGCGTGATCGCAATGGACGGTCTTATTTGCCAGTGCCAGTGGCGCCGGTGCAGGCGGGTGTGATTTTATCTCATACAAGTCCATCTGTAACTCCGACAAGTGTGCATCGCTTTACGGAAGTATTGTTGAATTCCCTCAACATAAAATTTAAAAAATGTGTGTTTGTCGAAATTAAAGGTCATCATCAGTTTGTACGAATGTATATGGATAATCATCCTAATTATGGCAGTTTAAAGATAAGAGCGGATGAAGCTATCTCATTGTGTCTGTATTTTGGAATCAAAATGTATGCGACCAAGGACTTTGTACAAAAAAGTCGAGTGATGAATGCAGAGATGGATGACTTGTTAAAAAGTGTACAAGGTGTTTCTGGATCTTTTGGTTCTGTATGGGGCCGACCCAATGGCGGATTTTTACAATGATACGAAATGGAAATTTACTTCATCGCATCCAGTATTGTTTCTTGATCTTAGCTGTCTGCTTGTCGCAATCTGTAGCGCATACAAAAAATACGTCCTCAACCCATTTTCCGCCTTATGTTGAAGGTTTATTTAAATTCACAACTAATGAATTTAGTTTTGCAAAAGAGGTCAGTGAATTCTCGATAGTAAATATGTCTTTAAAGGATCAACGGGAATCAGAAGGTTTTTTGTGTTCTGAGTGGGTCGATAAGTATTATTGCTATAAATCCATCGAAGAAAAATTAGTTCCGGTATTTTATCTATCTGCCATTGAAGAATATTTTATGAACACAGATTTTAAGTTTTATGATTTATATGATGAATCCAAAAGAACTTGGTTGTCGGAGTCTTATGAAGAATGGGATGTTTTTCAAAAAGTTGTGATTTTATCAAAAGGGCAAATAGAAAATAGAGTTTATTACAGTTCTCAATTGATCCGCCGCTATTTAGAATGGTCGATCAGTTTAGGGTTTGATAATAGTTTATACGAGCCTGAATTTAGTTTTCGCACGATTTCTGACGATAAACTTGTGTTACATAAGATTTTTCGTTTTAAATTGGATTCAAATACTGATGACGACCATCATTTAGTCATTGAATCCAAAGCCAAATATTTATTTGAAGCTCAATAAAAAAATCTGCGAGCAAAAAAATAAACAACAATCCGCAATAAGACTACATTGTAGCTGTGTTTAGGTTGTGATCTAATCCAAATAAGAAGTGTGTCGGTGTAATTTTTATGGAAGGGAAGGCGTGATGGCGCAAATTATTACAGTCAATGGAAAGACTCCTATTATTGATCCAAGTGTATTTTTAGCCGAAAACGCAGTGATCATCGGTGATGTTGAAATTCAAGCTGGTAGTAGTGTTTGGTATAATGTGGTCATACGTGGGGATGTGGCTCCGATACGCATTGGGAAAGAATCCAATATTCAAGACAATACGGTGATTCACGGAACATTTGGTAAGTGCGGAGTGACCATTGGTGATCGTGTGACGATTGGGCATTCAGTGATTTTGCATGGCTGTCAAATTGGCTCAAAAGTTTTGATTGGAATGGGTAGCATCGTTATGGATCAGGCTGTAGTGGGTGAAAAATCTGTCGTTGGTGCTGGGAGTTTAGTCACTGAGGAAACTCAGCTAGCGCCAGGTATGTTAAGTATCGGGCGGCCAGCCAAGGAAAAACGGCCATTGAATGAAAAAGAAGCGCAATTTTTGGATCAATCAGCAGACAACTACAAGTTATATCAAAGCTGGTACCGCTAAGGGTTATACTAAATTCACTTACTTGGTAATATTGAAAAAGTCGTTTGTAATTGTAAATGAAAAATACGACAATATCGGATATCTTTTGCTTAGGAGATAACCGAATGACTCACCCTCATAATTCTGCTGTCAGCCCCGAGTTTAAACCGGAACAAGCCTTTACCTTTGATGATATTTTGTTAGTGCCAAGGTATTCTGATATAGTACCTAGTGAGGTCTCGACGGCCACATTTTTTGCTAAGGATATCCAATTACATATTCCAATCTTGTCTGCGGCTATGGATACTGTGACTGAAAGCCGAGTGGCGCGAGTGATGGCGCAATTGGGTGGTTTAGGAATCATACATAAGAATTTAACAATTCAAGAACAAGCCTTTGAAGTTGAGAAAGTCAAAAAATATGAAAGTGGTATGATCTTAGATCCGATCACTTTAGGGCCTGATCATCTGGTGGCAGAGGCCTTAGAGTTAATGACTAGATATTCGATTTCTGGAGTTCCTGTTACGGTTCAAGGTAAGTTAGTGGGAATTCTGACGAATCGAGATTTGCGTTTTGAAACCAACGTCATGCAACCCATTAAAAATTTAATGACCAAAGAAAAATTAGTCACTGCCGAGGTTGGCACTACATTAGAGCAAGCAAAAAAGATTTTACAAAAACATCGTATCGAAAAATTACCAGTCGTGGATAAGAACGGATTTCTAAAGGGATTAATTACAATTAAAGATATAGAAAAATCGGAAAATTATCCGCAAGCGACTAAAGATAAACACGGACGATTGGTCGTGGGAGCTGCGGTTGGAGTTGGAAGTGGTTCTATTGAACGGGCTGAGGCTTTGATTGCTAGTCATGTGGATGTGTTAGTTGTGGATACGGCTCATGGGCATTCGAAAAATGTTTTAGATGTAGTTCGAAACATTCGAGCCCAATTCAAAGATGTTGTGATTATGGCAGGTAACGTAGTCACCAAAGAAGGAACGCAGGCTTTGATTCAAGCGGGTGCTGATGTGGTCAAAGTGGGAGTCGGTCCAGGTAGTATTTGTACAACACGTGTGGTAGCGGGTGTGGGGATGCCTCAGATTTCTGCGGTTCGAGAGTGCTCAGCGGCTGCGACGGCCTTAGGAAAGACCATCGTAGCTGATGGTGGTATTAAGTATTCTGGAGATATTACGAAAGCCATGGCTTTGGGTTCGCATGCAGTGATGATTGGTTCTTTGTTGGCGGGATCTGAAGAAAGTCCTGGCGAAACGATTTTGTATCAAGGTCGTAGTTATAAATTGTATCGTGGTATGGGAAGTTTAGGCGCGATGGCTAAAGGCTCGAAAGATCGTTATGCGCAAATGGACGTTATCGAAGACAAGTTAGTACCAGAGGGAATAGAAGGGCGAGTGCCTTATAAGGGCGCCTTAAGTGCCATCATACATCAATTAGCGGGTGGATTACGTTCGGGTATGGGCTACTTGGGTGCAAGGACTATTGCAGATTTGCAAAACAATCCGCGATTTGTGCGAATTACTCATTCTGGTTTAAGAGAATCGCACGTGCATGATGTGGCGATTACTAAGGAAGCACCAAATTATCGAATGGAAGATTGACGATGATAAATAAAGTCGAAAATAAAATATTAATTTTAGATTTTGGTTCGCAGGTCACGCAACTGATTGCAAGACGTTTGCGAGAGATGGGTTACTATAATGAAATTGAACCCTTTCATTGCAACTTGGAAAAGATTAAAAATTTCAATCCCAAGGGTATTATCTTAAGCGGTGGCCCTAGTTCGGTTTATGAAAAACAGGCTCCACTTCGTGATGTACAAGAGTTACTAGCTATAGCTCCGTTAATGGGTATTTGTTACGGCATGCAGTTGATAGCTCATCAATTGGGTGGTGAAGTGAAATCTTCGGCTCATCGTGAATATGGATTATCGAAAGTGGTTTGGTCAGATAAATCACCGACAGATAAATCGCCGCCAGATAAATCGCGGGCAGTAAAATTACCCTCAGTGTCTACGACACAATCCGTGTGGATGAGTCATGGTGACATCGTACATCGTCCCCCAGAAAATACCAAAGTTGTTGCAGTATCTGAAAATGGTTTAATGGCCGCATATGTAGGAAAAAATATTTTTGCAGTCCAATTTCATCCGGAAGTGAGTCATACCGAACAGGGTGATCAGATTTTAAATTATTTTGTTCGTGAAATTTGTCACTTAACGCCGGATTGGGATGCGCCCCATATGTTAGAAACGATGAAGGCTAAAGTGCTACAGCAAGTGCAGCCGGATGAAGCTGTATTGTGTGCTTTATCTGGCGGTGTAGATTCCAGTGTGGTGGCGGTACTGTTAACAAAAATATTAGGTCCACAGCGAGTTTTTTGCGTGTTTGTAGATAATGGCTTACTTCGAAAAAATGAATTTACTTCCGTCATGAAACAATATGAAAACTTGGGCTTAAATGTTCGTGGTGTGGATGCAAGTCAAAGGTTTATAACAGCTTTGAGTAATCAAGAAGAGCCAGAAGTAAAACGTAAAACGATCGGCCGAGTTTTTATCGAAGTTTTTGATCACGAGGTGCAATCACTTAAAAAAGAACATACTAATATTAAATATTTAGCTCAAGGGACTTTATATCCAGATGTGATTGAAAGTGTGTCCTTTAGTGGTGGCCCCAGTCATACGATTAAATCACATCATAATGTGGGCGGCTTACCCGAAAAAATGAATCTGAAATTATTAGAACCCGTCCGCGAATTATTTAAAGATGAAGTTCGAAGATTAGGACACTCGTTAAATATTGATGCTGAAATAATTGGTCGTCATCCTTTTCCAGGGCCAGGGTTATCTATTCGCATTTTAGGCGAAGTGACTGAAGAGCGACTTCATATTTTGCGTGAAGCAGACGCGATTTTTATAGATCAGCTGCGAAAGCATAATTTGTATCATAAGATTTGGCAGGCGTTCTGTGTCTTATTGCCTGTGAAAACAGTGGGTGTTCAGGGCGATGGCAGAACTTATGAGCAGGTTTTAGGGTTAAGAGCGGTGACGTCAATTGATGGGATGACTGCGGATTGGTATCCGTTTGAGTATGCTTTCCTTAAAGAAACTTCCAACGCCATCACCAATCAAGTGAAGGGCATTAATCGCGTGGTATACGATATTACAAGCAAACCTCCAGCAACGATTGAGTGGGAATAAATATGTCATTTGTGCATCTTCATGTTCACTCGGAATACTCATTGTTAGAGGCTTCGTGCCGAGTGAAAGCCATTGCTAAAAAGGCGGCGGAATTTAACATGCCAGCAGTGGCGTTAACGGATAATGGCAATATGTATGGCGCCATTGAGTTTTATTTTGCATGTTTGGATAAAAATATAAAACCCATTATTGGTATGGATATTTATATGGCTCCAGGATCTCGATTTCAAAAATCGCAGGATCGTGATCAAATCATGAAACCAAATACGCGCTTGGTTTTGTTGGCACAAAACTTAGATGGATACAGAAATCTAACGCAAATTTCGACAAAGGGTTTTCACGAGGGATTTTACTATAAGCCTCGAGTGGATTACGAGGTCTTGCAGCAACATTCCGATAATTTAATTTGTTTGAGCGGTGGCTTACGTGGAGAAATACCTCAAACCTTCTTAACCGAAGGACCCGAAGCCGCATTAGAAAAAATTAAAAAATTAAAAGCCATTTATCAGGATCGATTTTATTTAGAAATCAATCGCACCGGAGTACCAGAATGGCGTGAGTTAGGTGCCTTTTTAGTAGAGGCTTCCAAAATAACAGGTGTACCTTTGGTTGCGGCCAATGATGTTCATTACTTGTATCAAGATGATCAAGTGGTGCAAGAAGTGTTAGTTTGTATTGGTAGTAATAAAACCTTGCAGGATGAAAGTCGTTTTAAATTAGGGAGTGATCAATTCTATTTCAAAGACGAAGATCAGATGCGAGCCGTGTTTCATGATTTGCCCGAGGCCATCGAGCGCACTAATGAAATAGCTGATCGATGTAACATAAAATTTAAAATGAAAGATGATAAGGGTAAAGCGATTTATCATCTTCCTAGTTTTCCAACGCGCGGAGGAGTTTCTTTAACGGAAGAAATAAAAAATCTTTCCGAAGAAGGATTGCGTGAACGGTTTAAGGAATTAGAAGAGCGCGGCGAGGGCGTACCCGAGGCCGAACAACCTAAATATTATGAGCGATTAAATTACGAATTATCCATTATCGAAAGAATGGGATTTAACGGTTATTTTTTGATTGTCTCGGATTTCATTCGTTGGGCCAAGGATCAAAATATTCCTGTAGGACCTGGACGGGGATCCGGAGCGGGTAGTTTAGTTGCTTATTGCTTAAAAATTACAGATTTAAACCCTTTACCTAATTACCTTCTTTTTGAGCGATTTTTAAATCCAGAACGTATTTCGATGCCCGACTTTGATATTGATTTCTGTCAAGATCGCCGTGGGGAAGTAATAAATTATGTTACACAAAAGTATGGTGCAGAGTCGGTCTCGCAAATCATTACTTACGGAAAACTGCAAACGCGCGCTGCGATTAAAGATGTAGGCCGTGTGTTAGGGATGACCTTTGCAGAAGTAGACGCTGTGACTAAGTTAATCCCAGATAAATTAAATATCACGTTGAAGGAATCTTTAGAGATGGAACCTCGATTGCGAGAAGCGATGGAGATGAATCCTCAAATAGCAACATTGATCGAGTATGCGCAAAAGGTGGAAGGCTTAGTTCGACATGCTGGTATTCATGCGGCGGGAGTTATTATAGCTGATGGTCAGCTGGTGTCGCATGCTCCGTTATCCAAGGGAGCAGATAACGAGACCGTCGTGCAGTACGATATGAAGCACGCTGAAAAAATTGGATTGATAAAATTCGACTTTTTGGGTCTTAAGACATTAACACATATTTTTCATGCGTTAAAATTAGTCGAGAAAAATCGTGGCGTGAAAATTTCGACAAATAAAATTCCAATGAATGATCCTAAGGTCTTTGAATTAATGTCTAAAGGAGATACGGCAGGGATCTTTCAGTTCGAGGGAGAGGGGATTTCAGATGCCACTCGTAAAATTAAACCTTCTAGTTTTGCGGATATCACGGCGATCACCTCTTTGTATCGACCTGGTCCTATGGCAAATATTCCAGAGTATACCAAGCGAAAACATGGCGAATCACCCATTGAATTTTTGCTAGAGGACTCGAAAGAAATTTTGCAGGAAACCTATGGAATTATGGTTTACCAAGAGCAAGTGATGGGGATTGCTTCTAAGATAGCTGGGTATAGTCTGGGTGAAGCGGATATGCTTCGTCGAGCGATGGGTAAAAAAATCAAAGAAGAAATGGATCAACATCGTGTGCGCTTTTTAAAAGGAGCCAAAGAGCGTGGCCATGATGAAAAGAAATCAGAAGAACTTTTTGATCTAATGTACAAATTTGCCGATTACGGTTTTAATAAATCACATGCTGCCGCATATTCAGTGATCACGCTGCAAACAGCCTGGATTAAGTGTCACTATCCAGCAGAGTTTTTTGCCGCTTTATTATCGACCGAGATGGGCGACACAGACAAAGTTGTAAAATATGTGAAGGATGCACAAAAACGTGGTTTAAAAGTTTTACCACCGCATGTGAATCATTCAGAATATTTGTTTAACGTTATTAGTGATGATATTTATTTTGGTTTGGGCGCGATCAAAGGACTTGGTGAATCGGCGATCAATGCGATCACCGAAGCGCGGGAACAACTGCCAAATAAAAAGTTTGCAAGTCTTGATGAGTTTTTTGAAAAAGTCGATGTTAAGAAATTAAATAAAAAAGTGATGGAGTGTTTAATTAAATCAGGGGCCTTAGAGGACTTTGGTTGTCACCGCGCGCAGCTCATGCAAGGTTATCAAAAGTATTTAGACCGAGCAGCTGTCGCTAGGGCCGACCAAGAATTGGGGCAAGGGTCTTTGTTTGATATGATGGGAGCTGCGGAAACAAAAGTTGTATTAGATCCTGTGAAGCCATGGACAAGAACGCAGTCTTTGGCATTTGAAAAGGAAGTCTTAGGTTTTTATTTAAGTGATCATCCATTGATAGGTTTTGAAAATCTATCTAAGGTCTGGGTTAGTGGTCAGGTTGTGGATTTACCTCGAATTGGGGAAGATCATAAAAAAGCTTTATCACAGGAAGGGGCCCCGAAACGTTGGGATCCTAAGAATCGTGATGCTGGCAAAAAAAAGATTGAGATTGCAGGTTTGGTGACAGAATATCGCGAGTTGATCACTAAAAAAGGAACACGTATGGCCTTTGGAAAATTAGAGGACCTGTCGGGGTCGGTCGAATTAGTGATTTTCCCGGATGCCTATGCGCGTGTTGAGCCGATGTTGAAGCAAGAAAAGCCCGTTGTCGTTGCTGGCTTTTTAGAGGTGGAAGAGGGTGTTGCTAAAGTCATGGTGAATGAGATCTCGTTGATGGAGGACTTATTACGCAAGACAAAATCACTTACCTTTAGGCTAGAAAAATTAAAACCCGATGAGTTTCAAAGCTTGCATTCCATTTTATTGGAGTTCCAAGGGCAAACCCAGATTAAGTTATCAATGTTTTTGACGGATTTTCAAAAAAGCATAGAATTAGATTGTGATGACATTAAGGGAGTGCAAATGTCTAACGAGTTTTTTGAAAACTTACAATCCACATTAGGTCGTACGGATTTTGTTGAGGTGGGAATTTAATTCCAAACTGGCTACAAGCTACAAATCACAAGCTATGGAGAAAGGCTTTTAGGTTTACCGAATGATATTAAATCAATATATCAAGACAGCGAAATATTTTTTAAAGTTGTTTTTTAGTCGATGTTTTCAAGCAGGAACCTTGAAAGTCATTCTTATCGCGACTATTTTTTGTAGCTATTGTCTGACCACGCTGGCGGATGATTTAATCGAGCGAGTGGTGGAGTTGGAAAGTAAAGAAAAAAATGCGGTCCTAGCTAAGAAGGAAATTTTAGAAGAAGCTATTTTAAAAACTTCTGAAAACCTAGTTGAAGAGTTAGTTGGCGAAGCTAAATCCACACGCAATAAAATACTGATACAAAATAAAATTCTAAAAAACTCGGCGCGCTTTATCCCCTATACAAAAACAGGAGAATTAATCGCATTGAATGCGTCTGTGGCCGGTGCGAATGTTTCTAATAATGCAGCCAATGCCGATTCAAATTTTAAAATGGCAGTGACTTTAAAAATTAAAATCGATGAATTAAAAAAACTGCTTTTAGAAAATGGTTTGTTTTATGAAAACGACGGTAGTCCGATCGTAGTGACTTTTATCAAGTGGATTGATGGGAATCAGGATCAGGGGTATTCGTGGTGGTTAGAGGAAGCGTCGACAAAATCAATGGCCTCGTTGATGGTAATAGAAAAAGCTTTTGAAACGTATTTAAAGTCCAGTTTACAAAAAAATTATTTTTATTTGATTCGTCCGGCGGCTTTTAATTATCAATATTATTTAGATAAACCGACGGGCAGTGATTTAGTCAGTTTGTCAGATATGCAAAGTTTTGCTCAAAGTCTTGGGGCTCAGATTATTATCAAGGGTCAGGTTTTAGTTAAAGGGCCGCAACTGCATTTTGATTTAGAGGGCTTACAGGTGCAAAACTTAAGGGCCATCGCGCAAGTATCAAGAAAATTTCCGATCGAAAAAAACAAGGAAGCTTTTGAGGTTTTAAGTCAGGAGTTATCTAGCCAGATCTTAGAGGCTTGGCAAAAGGGTAGTCTTGGAGCTTCCTTGTATCGCTTAAGTTTTAATGGTCGCATGCCTCCTTTAGCCAGAGAAAACATCAAAGATTTCTTAAAGACCAAACTCAAGGAATTGAAAAATATGAAGGAGCGCTACTTAGAATATTCCAAATTAACTTATGATATTGAGGCTTCGCAAAATCCGATGATGTTTAAAGAGAAATTACCTCAATTTGATTATATGGGATTGCATTTTGTGATTGAAACGGCCAATGAAAAAGAGGCCCAATACAAGATTCAATAATGAACCTGTGAAAGAATAAAATAGAATTTAAAAAAATGATGGAAGGGCAGAGTGAATTAAAATGCGGATACATAAAAAAATGAATCTTCTATTTTTAAACCTATTTCAACGGCAACAAAAACATTCGAAGCTTTTGCAAGCGGTAATTGTCAGTACTTGGCTTTCAATGATGTTAAGTCTTGGTGCTTGTGCTATGTTAGGTAATGAGGGTGGATCTGATCGTTCTACAACGACTGTTAAAAAAGAAACCAAAGATGTCAGTGCGCAGGCTAGGAAATCCAATGAAGCCGAACCTAGAAAACGGTTGATGATTTTGCCATTTTTGGATGGGAAAAAAGACGGAACTGCTGATGGTAAAAGTGGTTATGAAGCGTATTTAGAAACAGCCCGACGTGAATTTATTCGAGAAATGAATCGTTCGGGAGAGTTCGTCGTAGTGGATTCGAAGGATTTGAATTTGGATCTAAACACGGCGAAGGTGGCAGATGGCAGTCAGTATAAAATTGAAAATATTGCTCGAGTGGCTCGTGAGTTAGGTGTTTCGGCCTTGCTGGAGGGAAAATTATTAGATGTTAAGGTGAAGCGGAAATCCGATGAGGTAGGGTTGTTTCGCACTTTGAAAAGTCAGTTTGATTGTGTGGCACAGGTTCGTATTATCTCGGCCAGATCTTCGAAGGAAATTTTTAATACCACGAAAACAGTAACGATCGAAGAGTCTACAACTCGGGTGGCGGAAAATGTACAGCAAGATAAATTTTTTAAAGAGCATCCTGAAATAATCTCTAATTTAGTGAAAGAGACATTTTTAGATTTTCAACCACAGATTTCAACGGCAATGTCGAAGTTATCCTGGGAGGGGCGAATCGCCGTTGTTAAAGGTGATCGAATTTATTTGAACGTCGGGCGATTATCTGGTTTACAGATGGGAGATATCTTAAAGGTTTCAGATGAGGGTGAGGACATCTATGATCCACAAACTGGAAACTTTGTGGGTAAAGTGCCAGGGCGTTTAAAAGGCACCCTGGAAGTAGTTAGTTACTTTGGTCAGGATGGATCGATTGCGATCATTCATTCTGGAAGTGGGTTTAAAGAAAATGACAGAGTGGAATTATACTAAAAACACGATGACCTCATTGCCGATAAATATTCACTCCCATTGGTTTGGTTTAACGAACTATCGAGTGGGTTTAGAACTGCAAGATCAGTATGCGGCCATGGCTATACAGCACGCTGAAGCTTATTTATTGGGTTTTGAACATGAACCTGTCATTAGTTTAGGAATTCGCGGTACACTTGAAGCTGATGTAAATGGGAATAGTAAAGAAATAGAAAATTCCATTTTGAATAAGTTTTTAATTCAAAAATCGGATCGTGGAGGGCAGGCGACGATTCATCATCCAGGCCAGTTGGTGGTCTATCCCATCGTATCTTTAAAGAATATTCAATTTACTCTTCAACAGTATGTCGATTTTTTATTGAAAGTGTCGCAAATCTTTTTGGCTGAGTATGGGATTGAGGCTTGTTGTCGCGCAGACGCTCCGGGATTGTACACTAAGCGTGGAAAAATTTTATCCATTGGTTTACGCAATCAGAATGGAGTGATTCGTCATGGAATCGCCATAAATGTGAATAATGATTTGTCAGAATTTCAATTCATTCGTGCGTGTGGTGTGCAAAATGCTTCCATGGATCAAATGCAGGCTTGGGGTGTGCATCAGACATTGCCAGATTTATTTTCAAATTGGTGTCGTTTGTTTCAGTTGACAGCGATCCATCATTTTAGTTAACTTAGTCCCGAACAAATCAACATGTGCGCCCGTAGCTCAGTTGGTTAGAGTACGTGGTCGACATCCACGGGGTCTCCTGTTCAAATCAGGACGGGCGCACCAATTTTTTTTCACTTTTTCTTCACTTCAATTTCTTTCGATTTTCTCTAAGAGAAAAAGGTTCTACTCGGTTCGTGGTGGGTAATTCCAGAAAGTCATTTAGGCTGCTTAAAAAGGCTTGAAAATAGCTAAGTAAGCGGCACAGCAGCCTAAGACTAGACTGAACAACCATAGGGGTTTGGCCAAGGTTGGTTTTCTGGGAATGATCGCGGTGATAACTGCAAAATAAGTCCATATCACTAGTTTAACTATGGCCCATGTCGGTAACCCCTGTACTAATCCCAGTCTGGCCAGCAAACCAAAACCGCCAACTAGGGCGACTAAGATTCCAATCCCATGCGTGATCGCTAAAAATTTTTTCCATGGATGCACTTTAGTGCCTTGATTAATAAAATGCATCAAGCTAGCTCCAACAGAAAAAAACACCATCAAAACACCAGTTAAATGCATCACTTTGTAAATAGAATATGAAATCATTGATATTGTCCTTTGGTAAATTCAAGTTCGAAAAAAAATCACCCGTGAAATTGTTACTAATTCAACTGCAATAAAACAGAAAGTCAAATGGCTTCTATACAGAATTGTAGTATTACAGACTGTAATGTTTTCAGCTGTCTTCTAAATGTTGTGTTAAGTTCTTATCGAATTCGGAATTCATTATGAATCCATTGGAATCTCCTATGAAATCTATTGTGGTGTTGCTTAGTTTTCGATATACACCAAGCATCTAAAAATAGAGCTATATGGGAGGCGTCGCATGAAGTTATCCAAATATAAAATCGCACTTGCCACTATTTCAGTGGTATTTAGTTTTTTACCTTTAGCATCGGCTAGTGTTGAATCCTTCAGTAAAACAGTAACTCCCGCAAAAGCTTTGGTTGCAAAAGCGAATTGGCAAAAAGACGAAAAACGGATTCTTGTTCCTGCAAAAGTGGAAGCAAAAATTCAAACTTTGGTCACTGCCGATATTGAAGGATATATTGTACAAATTGAAAAAAAATTAGGGGCTGTTGTTAAGCAAGGGGAGATTGTATTGTACCTGGAAAATAAAGACCCTGGATTTACCTTCGCCAAAGTTCCAGTTCGTGCACCGATTAGTGGTGTTTTAAGCATGCTTCCTATATCACAAATGCTAAAAGTGAATCGTGGTGACAAGTTATTTACG
Organism: Bdellovibrionota bacterium; assembly: GCA_052033755.1. Classification (GTDB taxonomy): domain Bacteria; phylum Bdellovibrionota; class Bdellovibrionia; order Bdellovibrionales; family Bdellovibrionaceae; genus JBPOJH01. The sequence goes on from JBPOJH010000002.1 coordinate 45,514, forward strand.
GTGGTCAATCCAAACTCATTACACTTAATGACTGAAATTTCTAGTAACGATGTGCAGACTTTAAAAATTGGAACCACTGGTGTTTTTAGATTGTGGATTATAAGTTAGCTCGCCAGCGTGATCCTTTATAATTCCCATCGATATTGATAAACCCAATCCAGTTCCTTTTCCTTGTTTTTTTGTCGTAAAAAATGGATTCATGATTTTTTCCTGCAATTCTTGTGGGATACCCGGACCACAGCCCGTAACATGAATTGAGATCATCAATGTCATTTGAATGATTTTATCCGAGGCTTCTTTAATTTTTGTTAAATTGGTACTGGGGATGTCATGACTGTCCAGATTTTCCCTCGAATTTAATACAAATTGATTAATACGTTGTTGAATGTTATTCGCTGTTTGGCTAAGCGAGTATTTATCCTCTTGGTCAGTTGTTACTGTTAAAAAACCGTTTAAAACAGATTTAAGTATAATGCCGCTGATAATTCCGGCCAATTGGCCGGAATTATCATAATAGGGAACCGAAAAAACAAAATCTTTTCGGTTTTCATCAATTATATTTTTGGGATCAATATTTGAGTTATCACAAGTGATAACTTCGGAGCTAGATAACATTGGATAATTTAAATTATTGATCGACTTAAGGCTGGCATAGTTTTGCTTCAAATATTGAAGCTGAGATTTCATGACTTGGTATTCGTAGATTTCAATCTCTTCAATTTCTTTTTTTTCCTTTATTTGCTGGCTGTGTCAACATTCAGAGCGATTCTAATACTAAAAAAATCAGCGCCTAAAAGTGACGATTGACGGCAATGTCTAAAAGTTATTCGATACTGAACTTGAAGGTTCATGCTAAACCTGGCTTAGTATCATTAAAGTCGGTTCTATATCCCATTCGGAAAATACTGTATCGGTATGCTTTTTGTACCCTAGATCTTGTTTTAATTATCAATTTCAAGGGAGTTTTTTATGATCCAGCCTGAAGGCCAAATCAAATGCCCAATACAAGACCTACCTAAAAACCAGCTAGCAAGTAATTCCCGATCATCGGCCCAGAGATTCATTCCATCTATATTTATAAATGGGTTATTGTCTTTAAGTATTACTTTTACTTTTTCATTATCACTGAAGGCTGAAGATAACTTATATAACTTAAAGGATAAACGACTTCAAATTCCTTTGCCGGCGAACGATGGTCGCGTTTACTTAAAGCGGCCAGCAAAAGACTTGGCTAAATCTGCACTAGAAAATTACTCAATCCCCGAAGTCTTAAGTCTTTATCAGCAAAACGAAGATCTTAGTTTAATAAATCCTATGGAACCCAATCGCTTTTGGCAAAATCAAACCTATCCCGTAGACAATCGGTCGGAACTGCAATACCCACCTGAATCGCAAGTGTTTCAGTTAGTGGCTCTGCCTTCGGAAAGTGAATTTATTGTTTACCATCAGTTCGCCATGGTAATAGATCCTAAAACCGGTCGACAGTACCGATTTGGCGCTTCACGCTTTATGCAGAATATGTTGATGCGACAAGCGTTGATGCGAAAGTTAGGTTATTTTACGAACTCGGCCAAGCTATATAAAAACTTGCGTCTGCGATTTGCTGATAAAGCCACTAAAGACAAATTTATTACCAATATGTTAAATAACTTGCTAGCAGACCATGAAAGAACACTCTGGGTCACCGATGAAACGGATGTGGAAGCGACCTTTAAATATGTCAGCTTAGAAGTTCCTAACAGTGATTATTATGACTTTGCTTGGGGTTTTGTTCCCCCTGTAGATAATCCGAAATTTAAAGTCACCTTAGCGCGTTTTTCAGAAAATCGTACTTACCGAGGCTTAATAGTACCATACGCTTTGGTCGATGTTCCTGAAAGTATCAATCGTTTTAAAACACAAATGATCTCACTAAGTCTTGGTTACTATACAATTCCGTATTACTTATCAGATAGTTTTAGTCAGGCGGATTATTTTGATATTAAATGGATGGCTAGACGCTTAGCTAAATTAACTGCGAATGATTTTATGGACGTGGTGAAAGAAGCGCATTACCCCAAGAATACTGAAAAAATTATTTATCGAAAGATATTATTGCGCGCGAAAAGTTTAGTGGAGGTGAATAATTTAGCTTGGACTATTCCTATTCCCAGTTTGGCCTTTACCAATACTAACGAGGGGGACGGAAAAGTTGTTGATGGTAAATTAGTCGAAGAGCATGTCGGAGATTTGCCTCAACGCTTAAGCCATGGTGATCGAGTCAGTCCTATAGAAGATGGCGATACAATCAGAATTTTTAATTTAGAAATGAAAACAGCTTTGATTCAAAATGCTTTAGACGAGTTAAATAAGAAATTACAAATAAAAACGGTTGCGGATTATGTGGCCAGTTATCAAGATTGGGCTAAAAATCATTTTTTTGACAAGTTAAAATCTGAAGGCTTAAAAGCCGCACTTGAAAGAACAATTCAAAGTTATGGTGGTTGGATCGGTGGTTTTAAAGTCGATGCGGGTCGACATATTATGACCGGAACCTACAATGGCTCAGAAGCAACTATACAGTTAGTCGATCAACTTCGCATCAGTGTAAATGCGACAGATTTTAGAACCTATGATGGAATTCGAAATATTTTCCCCACTGTTGCTGGTGGTGGAGCTCGTAGTCGGGACTATACGCATGTGCGTCCGCTAACAAAAATATCAGAAGCTAAATCAATTTCATTAAAAGATATAATTATTCCCAAATTCAACATAGACTTAGCTAAACAAATTAAAGATCCATCCTTATTTCTTAAATTTATTAAAGAAGATCTTAAAGACGGAGAGGTCTTTACCGTTAGTGAATCTGTTTCAGCAAATGGCTTTCTACAATCCATCAGTGCTATTGATGCTATGTTAGGTGTGAAACCATTTAGCTTTACAAATATTTTAGGGGTTTCAGCGGATTTTAATCGACAAACTATCGATCAAGTCAGTTTTACCAAAGCCACGGATACTTTAGGTCGCAATTTGTTGTATATCAGCACGCGCAAGATTGTAAAAAAAGGAGATTTGGGCTTAGAGCTGAATGCGGATTTATTCTTAAAACTATTAGCTCTACGTGCGGCTAAGATGGGGACTGAAATTGAAACAGACACCTATGCTATTGATATTTCTAACTCTGACACCACGGAAAAAGATGGAAAGAAAATTTTAGGACCAAAGGACTTGCAATTGCAGGCTGCCTTGATACAGATTCTACGCTACAATAGCACTTCTAAATTGGAAGAGGCCTATAAAGATTTTTGCTTTCATATAAAAAATGAATTATCGACAAATATCGGTAAAAGAAAATTTTTAGGCTTATTAGCTTCGAGGTTTAATGAAACTCAAAAATTAGAAATCACAGGACCTGTTATAAAAAATCCCGATGTGGATCGTCGCACTGGAAAAATAGATAACAATTTAGATCCCAAGGCGAATGCTATTCACTTGGTTCGCACCAAGCAAGGGGACTTAGTCGGTCGGGATTTCTTAGGTATGGTCTTTGATTTTGTAAATGGTTTTATCTCTAGACATGATCAAAATATTTCAATCAATATTCCAAGCTCTGATAACCCCTCAACTTTGCCATACGGGAATGCGTATTGGCGTCTGGTGAATACGGAATCCGATTATCAAAATGCGGTTAGTATGGTACAACATGTTTGGGGTGGATGGTCTTTGAAGAAAGATAAAGTCCTGGAAATTATTCGCACCGTGAACCAACAATTTGATACCGGTGAAAATAAAAGCTTAAGTATCATTCCTGAAAATGATTTCAGAAATATTGAGTCTCTTGATTTTTTTAGAATCACCGCTCAGTTAAGTATTCTTCCGCAGGGGGTTCAAAAAATTCAAGATTTGTTAATCCAATCGAAGTATTTAACCGGTGGGTACAATATCAATGGAAACAACTTGGCTGATGGTCAGAAAAAACAAAACCGATTCAAAAGCTTTTTCGCTAATTTGTTGAAACAAATGACGGGTTATAAAAGCTTACGTATCGAAAGCGACAAAGAACTATTTAAAGCGTTAACTGAACTGGTTGGCCCACAGTATTTAAACAACTGTAAATTCGAACGCGCCTATCGTAAAAACATCGAACATCATTCGGATCAAACCGATTCGTATTATGGCAATACCTTTAGCTGTTTGTCGTCGTGGATGGAAAGATTCTTAATATTGGCTCATGAATCACCACGAAGAGATGATTTTGCAGAACAAACAAAATGGGTCACAGAAGTCGTTTATATGCTGGACGAAATTTTACCTTATAAAAAATTAACTGAATTTATTGGAGCAAAAAATTATATCTCCTTAGTTCGAGTCAATGGGTTTGCACAAGGCAAAGAAAATGGCGATAGTACCTATTTTTCACCGATCTATGGAGCTCCAGAAGACGACCACCCTGAAGCGAATGGGTATTTTTCGAAGTTGTTGCAAGATTACCCTTTGATGGGCGTGCAAAGTCTTGAAATCAATAGAACCGAGTTACCAGTTAATTAAAAAGGATATCAATATGTTTAAAAAAACGATTTTTTCATCAATACATATCAGCACCTTAGTTAGCACTTGTATTTGTGCTTCGTCTTTGGCTGCGACGACTTCGACGACCGATTCATCGCTTGTTTTTCCATTTTCGAAATTGCAGTGGGGATTAAAAAACGACGGGCAAAATCAAAATATCGATATTGAATATTCTAAAGTCTATCAAGTCCCTGGTGTACTGGGAATGGATGCGAACTGGGTGGTCCCAGCTAATCAGCTGGGGCGTAAAGTGAAAGTTGCAATTTTGGATACAGGTTTTGATTTGGATCATCCGTATTTACAAAATTTCGTTTCAAAAAATACCAAAGAATGTGAAGTCTATCAACAATTCAAAAAGTGTGTCGATGAAGCGGATCAAGATGTTATTAAGGGTGAGGCCTGTGATAAAAAATATTTAATTTCCGAAAATGATTTTGATAAAAATGGTTATCCATTAGATTGTTATGGATGGTCTATTACGAATGAGCATAATCCAAAAGGCGAAAACCCTATGGGTGTTCGTGGAAGTCCCTATATGTCTGATTCACAGGGACACGGTAGTCACGTGGCAGGTATTGTGGCCTCGTCTTCCGTGCGTACGACTGCAAATGGATCGCAAATATCAGCGCAGACATTTGTCGAGATCGTTCCCGTGCAAGTTTTTGGGAAAGCTCCGAATGAGCCCCTTAAGCCTTTATCTACGCCTTTTGCTTTTAATACGAATCCGCAACCCCCACCTCCGCCGCCGCCTCCACCAAATGCTGCGACACCTCCACCACCGCCGCCAGGTGCTCGTCCTGGTGGACCTTCTTCGCCAGCAGGTCCTGGTGGTGTGGTTACACTTCCTAATATTAACCCCAGCGAAGCTGATAAAGTTAAATTCACAAATTTAGGTGACTTTGTGGCTCGTGGAATTATCTATGCGATTCAAAGCAAAGTGGATGTGATTAGTTTAAGTATTGGCTGGCCAGAATCCATGGATTCGGTTTTTTTACGAGCGGCCATCGCTGAAGCACAGAAGCAAGGGATTATCGTTGTGGCAGCAGCGGGGAATGACTCGACGAAAGCTTTACTGCGGCCCTGTTCATATCCAGGTGTGATTTGCGTTGGTAGTCATGGTCCAGATGGTGGTATCTCCCATTTTTCAAATTTTGGAAGTGGTGTTGATATCGTCGCCCCTGGAACACAAATATTAAGTACGTATCCCGTCAGTAAACGCTCAGTCCGATTTCGCGAGCAAGCTGGATTTGAATATCTACATGGAACCTCGCAAGCCACACCATTGGTCGCTTCCGCAGTGGCGCAAATGATTTCTGCAGGTATTGATAAAAATGAAATTTACTCACGATTAATTTTATCCGCGCAAGAGTTAAAACCCAGAAAGCCAGTCTTAATGGGGGCCGCTCATAATTTATTAACTGAAAAAATAAACATGGAAGAAAACTCTTATATCGAAAAACGTTTTGTTTTAGGTGGGCGTTTAAATTTAAAAGGGGCCTTGTCACCAGATCTAAAACTGAATCAAGCTTTGATTTTACCTAACAGTAAAGAGAAAAAAATTATTACCGTTAAACCGACAGAAACCCAATGGACTATTGCTTTTGAACTAAAAAATTGGTTGCAAGACGTTCCCATGGATCAAGTGCAGGTCGAGGTCTTAAATCGAACCGTTAATGATTTCGCGAAAGAGGGTAATGGAGTTTCTAAAATTAAGAACCCAGCCTTAAAGGTTATTCCGTCTTATAGCTTGGAACAAAATTCAGAACCTATTTGGAAAAAAGGGGAGGCTCGAAAATTCAATGTCACCGTAATTAGAAATCAATTTTTAGAAAGTGATTTGCAAATTCCCATTAAAGTGAGCTACAAAAATGCAAGCCTTGGCTATTCAAGGGAATTCGAATTACAAGCCGAGTTAGTTACCTTGTTAGAACCTAAAATGGATCTTGCTGGTCAGTATGCACAGTATCCGATTGCTGATTTACCGATGAGTCAATTCACTTTATTACCGGTGGATACGATCTGGGATAAATCCGCAAATATTGATTATCTGTCAGAGGTATTAAATAAAGACACGTTGGAATACACTTTGTATCGTCAAAATTCCGATGCAAGTAGTGGTGGCGCTGGTAATAGTAATGCTGGTGTAGGTTACAAAAAGATTAATACCTTTTCTTTGAAATTTACCGAAGCTAAAGATTTGCAAAAATTTAAAAACTTTTTTCGGATTCGAGCGGATTTAAATTTTGATGGTGTTTCTGAATATATTTTTGGTGGTTTGATTGAAAGATCAACGCCTGACAATGGAAGCACCGAGGAAAATGAACTTTGGATTTTTACGTTCGATAATCAGTTTCAGTTAAAAAACAAAACGATTTTGTCGACCAAAAATGTAAAATTACCTATGCTTAGTCAATTGCGTTTGATGCGAACGGGGGGGCAGCTACTGACATTAGCATGGTTTGATCTTTCGATAGATCCTGATTTTAAACGCAGTTATTGGGATTATTTCAGAACTGAGGCTTTAAATCGTCCCAAAGAAAGAATCAATTATCTAAATCCCAATGACCCTGTTGGTTTTTCGTTTATCAAAATTGAAGATCTAATTGGTCAAGACCCAAGTCTACAGGGTTTTAATTTAGTCGAATTGCTTTATCAGGGCGGTGATTTTTTACGAACAGGTCGCTTATTACTATTGTTAGAAAAGAACTTAGGAACAGAAATTAAACCCAGTTATCCTCGCGATTATAAATTAGCGATACTTGATATTTCCAAGATCACGTGGAAATCGCAAACCGCAAAAATGTTTCCGAATCAAGCGGACGGTAACTTTGACCAAATTATTGGTGAGGGTGGGTTTGGTAGTTTTTGGAGTATGTCTGATTCTAATCGAACGCAAAGCGTATGGAGTGCTTTGTATTTAACAGATCCAAGTGTCGTCAAAAAATCCAGTTTCTATTTTTATTATGGAAATTATGAAGCCTATCGTGGAGTTCTAGACAGCGCCTTAAAAGTACGATCCGTGATGTACAACAAAAACTATATCGACACCGTGGTGTTTTCCAATTCAGAGTTACAATATTTTAGGAATTTCATCCAATGTTCAGCTGGAGAGTGTGTAAATATCGAACCAGAAAATTTTGGACAAAAACAACAAGTCGTCATTTCCAGTCTGGAGCGTTATACGTTTTTTCCTGATATGGCTTTCACGGCCTTACATGCTCCTGTCAGTAATGGAATCTACATTCCCGACAGTTCTGGGATCGCGAAAGGCATGAAGTTTAAACGTCCGAATTTTACTGAAAACAGAATGGTCTCGCCTGTAGAAAATCGAATTCAAGCGGGTCGTGGTTGCAAATCATTGGATGACCAAACCACTTTGGCTAATGGAGATACTTATGTGGATTATTTATGTAAGGACACGATTATTCGTATTCCTTTAAAGTAGATTATATGGCCACTTCGTTAGCGGTGGCCATTCTTTGCAGAGCTTCTATCAACTGATCCATACGAAGGGGTTTGTTCAGTAAATCAAAAGCCCCTTGTTTGATGGCTTGTTCGCGAGTGTATTCACTAAAACCACTGACTAAAAGTACAGGCGGGCGTTTTGGATTGATCTTGCGAAGATCTACCAACATCTCGACCCCGTTTTTTTTGGGCATACGAACATCTGACAATACTAAATCAATTTGTTTATCGTTGGCTGAAAGTAATTTTAGGCCTTCTTCGCCATTGCAAGCACTTAGGATGCTAAACCCCTCGCACTCTAAAATACTTTCGTAAACTTCTCTTAATGCATCGTCATCTTCAACAATTAATACAGTTGCCATATACACATCTTATCGCCAAAAACCTGGACTAATAAAGAGGTCTTTTTAATTTTCAAAATTACTTAAAAGAATAGTCTCAATTATGCTTAAATTAAGGATGTATTTACGAGATCTGATTAAAACTTAAACGAAATTCACAGATATGCAAAATCCAACATGTACACAAGTGAAAACGCTGGTCCAGAATAAGACAAAATTAGCATATAGGTAACATAATATAACTTATAAAAAGCAATATTTGTGTTTGCTCACATATTTAAGTCTATCTGAGTATTTTTCATCTCAATTTAAAGCGACGAAATTATAGTAAGAACAAAAAAGTTCGACGTTTCATTCTAAGAAAATTAAATGAGATCTAAATAAAACCTAAACAGTTGTATCAAATATATTCATCACCTTGGTCTGTGACTTGCTTTCCTATTCATTGAATCACTTGTTCGTTATTGGGGGTTACTATATGAACTTTAAAATCACGTCCGCACAAAAAGCTAAATTTGCATTAATCTCAGGGTCCTTCTTATTGATGGTCTCATTTCAGAACTGTGCAAATAGCGTTAAATTTCAATCCGCTTCGGGCTTACAATCAAAGGCTGATGGAACTGTGCCATTAGTAGATGGATCTGGTAACGGAGTTGATGGCGAACCAGTCACAGGTGGAGTTGTCGATGTTGATGGAAATACGAATCCTATGAACGGAGATGTGAATCGAGGTCCGGCTTCTAACTCTGGATCAACTGGCTCTGGATCTACTGGCAGCAGTAGCGGCTCTGTTGTGGAAGTCTGTAACGATCCATTGGATTGCCCAATGACCGCAGGTGGTGGTAGTGGCGGTACTGGTGGAGGCTCAACTGTCGGTGGTTCTACTGGCTCCGTAGGTAGTAATCCTGGCTCTAGTAATAATCCACCCCCAACAGATTCTACTGGTGGAGTCGTTGGTGGCGGTAGTAGTTCAGGTGGTGTTTCAACGGGTGAACATGAAGACGAAGATGATTCTTTAGATTGTGATCGCAAACTAATCGGTAAAAAAATTGTCTTAAAACGCTTTTCACATAATGGAGTTGAGTTTCAAGAACAACACCTTCCAAGTCACCATCATTTTTTCTTCAATATCAAAAGACGTATGTCTGATCGTGTATATGCCGGCGGAGCCGTTAGTTTAAGTTTTGAAGGTCAATCTTTTTGCGGCAACCTTAAAGTGGACATCGATATGAAAGCGGATTTAACACAGCTTCAAGGCTCGATAGTCATGCCAGGGTATTTTGTTAACTTCGTGCCAACTGGTGGCATAACTGCAGATGCAAAATTTCAAAATTTTTGCCGGGGTAAAAGCACTTCAGACTTTGTGGATGTCAAAAAAGACTATATGGTCAAGTCGATACTAACCAGAAAACATCGTTTAGAATGTCCCGGTAATAAAGTGAAGGTCATCGTCGATAAAGATAATAATTCGGATATTTATGGTGAGGCTGAGTTTGAGATCCAACACCACGATGAATCTCAAACTTCTGCTGATCATGATACCCATAAGGCTAAAGACGGCGGATCTTGCGATAGAAAATCTTAATTTACTCTTTTAAAGCAGGAACAATTTTTAAATCTAATTCTTGAAAAACGCCCGTAGCTTGCGGGCGTTTTATTTTCATCACCGCTTCTTTCCCCGCCTTTAATAATTGTAAAGCATAAACATAATCGTATAAGTTCTCGATTTTTTGTTGATTTAATTCGATGATAACATCGTTCGCCTGAAGTCCTGCTACCGCAGCAGGACTGTCTTTGCTTGCACCACTGATCCGCACACCCTGCACTCCTTCCTGGGAGTAATCGGGAATCGTACCCAAGAAAATTCGAAAGCGACGCCCCTCAAGAGCTCCCTTTTGCGAAGCCACCGCTTCGTATTTAATGGGATTTAACATGGCTTTTTCCGTGATGCTTTTTACGATTTCAAGAGTCTTCACGATACCACTGGTATTGATTTTTGAGGCCACATCTCTGGGGCTATGGTAGTCCTCATGTGCCCCTGTGAAAAAACTAATGGCGGGAATTTTAGCAAGATAAAAACTCATTGAATCCGTAGGCAAGTAGGGATCTTCGGTTAATTTTACAGATAAATCATTATCCACCAAGGCTTGTTCAATTAAAGGCTTCCATTGAAGGCTGCTGCCAACCCCTTGTATCTGCAAAGAGTCTCGCAGTCGACCGATCATATCCATATTAATGTAAGCTTTGATTTTTTCTGTGGGTATTGTTTTTAAAAATTTACTAGATCCTATCACGCCGACTTCTTCGGCTGACCATACGCCAAAAGCTAGTGTCACGGGTGGTTTTTTTGATTTGTATTTATTCGCAAAATAATGAGCTAACTCTAATACGCCACTGACTCCACTAGCATTGTCATCGGCTCCAGTGTGAATATTATTTCTTTCAAAATCCTTAGCTAACGATGAGCCCATCTCGCCACGACCTAAATGATCCCCATGAGCTCCAATAAAAACAATTTTTTCATTTTTGCGACCTGCATCTTGACCTGGAATAACAGCCACCAGATTTTTGGATTGAGTGGTCTGCATGATTAAATCCACTTGTGCTTTTTCAAGTCGACCAGACCAGTCGGGATGAATAATTTCACCTTTATCCCACGAGGTTTTCAAGGCATCTAAGTTCACACTAGATTTAACGTTTGCATTTTTTAACCAATCCACTGCAACCTCATATGTGATCTCAACCACGGGCAACGAGGACTCATTTGTTCCGCCCGCACTGCCGCCTTGAAAGCTAAGGTCTTTTAGTTTTTGCCCAGGGTTACCAATAAAGATCACACCCAAAGCCCCTTTATTCTTAGCCACTAAAACCTTGTGGTTTAAGCGTGAAAACATATTAAAGTGAATGCGCTTTTCGTTGGGAATATCTTCAGGGATGTCTTTAAATACTAAAACCCATTTTTTATCCACATCCAATCCCTGATAAGAGTTGTAGGCTTCAAATTTTTCTGAGGCCGGAATATCTAAACCATAACCAGCGAATAGGACCGGAACCGCTTTTGGCAACTGGTATTGAACATTTGAAAAGGACATGGGGATAAAATCTTTACCCAGTTCTAGTTTTTTAAGCCCCTGCGATAAAGCCATCTCCAATTGATTTTTTTCTCCCATTTTTACACCCGATGAAAATTCAAAGGGCTGAAAAAAATCGCGATTCAAAGCAGATTGTTTTTGCTGAGTATGGTTTAGTTCTTTGTTCGAGGATTTAATATTGGTAACTTCCGAATGTAAATTTACTTTTGACCAAGGTTGCAGTTTCCAATTCTGAAACGATTGCGCAATCAGATTCATGTATTCGTCCTCGGCTGCGGTGCCTGGCTTACGGCCCTCTAGATGCAACGAAGATAAGTACTGCACCCAGAGTTGCACATCCTTTGATTGAATTCCGGGGCTCAGTTGCGTTTGTACTTGAGACAAATTCAATGGTTTTTGTGATAAACCCAAAGCCTCTCGAGCTAATTGATCATTCCAGTTCGCTATGAAAATTTGCGACTCCCCTTTTTCATTCCGTCTAGTCCAGGATATTTTTTCTCCAGATGGTGAAAACGTTGGTAATCCATCAAAGCCATCTAACTGAGTGACTCGCACAGGTTTTTTTTCACCCAACGTATCCACTATAAATAATTCGAAATTTCCGTAACCAAATAAATTACTGGTAAAGATAATGTAATCGCCCGAGGGATGAAAAAATGGAGCCCATGACATCACTCCTAGGTGTGTAATCGCTTTTTGATTTTTACCATCGACATCCATCACATAGATTTCAGCGGATTGACCATTGGGGGCAAATCGACGCCAAGTGATTTTTTTGCCATCGGCAGAAAAAAACGGCCCGCCATCATAACCCTTAGTATCCGTCAATCGCTTCACATTCGAACCATCTGCGTCCATGATGTAAATATCCATCAAATAGGAAGGGTCCATGCTTAAATATTTTTTATCTTCTTCGGATAATAAAGCCAATTCGGCGGGATCGTAGGCGGCGCGATTCGAAGCAAAAACAATTTTCTTCCCATCCGGAGAAAAACTAGATTCTGCATCGTAGCCCTTTGCGTGAGTCACTTGTTTGTACTTAATGTTTGCCGCTGACTTTACAGCGGAATTTAAAGTTAAATCCATGGTGAAAATTTCATAGTTCTCGTCAAAGCTCCAAGAGTATTTTTGCTTTTGTGGAGTTTTACGCATCTCTAATTCACGAGTTTGTTTTTCTTTCCAATCAGGATCTAAGTGGGTGCTGGAAAATAAAACTTTCTTCATCGATGGATGCACCCACGCACATGTGGTTTGCCCAAAGCCTGGCGATAATAATTTGGTCTTTCCCGACTCTAGGTCCATTAAATATATTTGATAAAATGGATTTCCCTCTTTAAAGGCTTTCGTGATCTCTTCGTTGGGGCGCTCGGATTGAAAAATCATTTTCTTGCCGTCTGCGCTAAAGTACCCCTCGCCGCTTCTAGTCCCCTCAAAAGTTAATTGTTTGATGTTAGAAATCACGGGTTGATAACCTTGAATTTTACTTTGTTCCGTGACCTGTTCTTTGTTGGTGTTACCAACTTTTGATTCTGAGGATTTCTCTAATGTCGTTTCGGATTTTATCTGATTCAAGCTATAGGCGATCGTCGTGGTTACCGCCATAAACAAAAAGATAAACCATGCAAATGAACGAAAAAAACGATAAGACAAAATGTAAGAAAGATTATTATTTTTTTTCATAGAAGGAAACTATGGCGAAACTCCCATCGACAGGCAAGTGGAATTCCACATCGACCACCAGCGATTTTACTGGCGTCTCGTGCCCAAACTTTGGACTATGTGGTGGCTGTTCGTGGAGTCATCTAAGTCTGCAGGAGCAAGAATCCAAAAAAATTCAGGAACTGACACAAGAATTAAGTCAGGTGTTTTCCAACGGCTTACCACTCGTGCAATATCATAGTTTGGTGAATCAGACGTCTATGCCAATGGCCTTGCGTAGTCGTTTTGATTTTGTCATAGAACGAACCGGTGCGGATTTAGCTGATTTAAAAATGGGCTTACATGGTTTGGATCATCAATTGTTAGACATTAAAGAGTGCCGCTTGCTAGAGCCCTCCTTGCAAAAAGCTTATGAAGTTTTTCGTAGCATTCCCTTGCCCGCGGGAGTTCCAAAGCATAAAGGCAGTGTGCGACTTCGAACTTATGATTTCATGGGCGATACTAGGGTGGGAATTTGGTTGGATTTTTCTAACGAAGATGTGCAAAGATTATTTTTGGAAGAAAATTATTTATTGCAATTATTGGATGGGACGTACTTTAAGAAAGTGCATGTGGAGATCGGACAGCGTCGTAAAAAATTAGTCGCTCAGAGCGCCAACAAAAAATTCAAACTAACTGATCCCGAGCAACTGCCATGGACCAAAGTTGGTCCGTTTGAATTGTATTCTTGTGTGGGTAGTTTTACGCAAACAGGTCCTCGATTTAACGATACCATCGCTAGCCTTATAGAAAATATTTTTACAAAACAAACCATGACAACAACAGCACAGAAGGCATCAATGGCGGCTACTACGCCCAATGCGCCCACGAAAAAGTATCAAAAAGTTTTAGAGTTTGGATCAGGGGTTGGGACTCTTACCATGATTCTACAAAAGTTTGCCGAACAAGTCTGGGCCTGCGAGTGGGATGAGTTAGCATTAAAAGGACTTGCTAAAACAATTGAGCAGGCTGAAGTTTCTGAAAATAGTCTGGAATATGATCTTAAAAGCAAAATTCAGCTGCATCTGGGCGATTTTCATCGTCCGCAAAAATTATTAGAAAATCAAACTTTTGATCTAATCGTGGTGAATCCAGCCAGAAGCGGTTTAAAAAACTTTCTTCAACCTGTATTCGCCTCGCCGTCGTTTCAAAAGAAACCGAGTGATCTACTTTATATGTCCTGCTTTTTGCCAAGTTTTATCGAGGATTTAAAGAGCATAATGAAAGATCTATCTGAACAGCAAAATGGATTCGAATATCATCTAACTGAAGTGCATATTGTGGATCAATTTCCAATGAGCCCGCATTATGAAATTCTGGCGTGGCTGCAAGTTTGTAGTCGCTGACCAATAAGAAAGCGCCTATTCAAAAACCCATTCTTTGAACCCTTTTTTCTTCGCGGCTTCTAAATCTTTGCGATCAATTTCATACACATTAGCGCGCCCAGTTGGCGATCCACACATCGCGATATGCATCAGGTTATCCGCCTTATTTTCTGAAGAATAAACTTTGATATGGCCAAGGTCTTTTTGCATTTGTGCCAAGTCCGTTGGACCTGCCATACCACACTGTTTGCTACCATCGTACTTAAACACGCGCACACGTTCTTTCGAATCTAAAGCCGTATTTGCAGCCGTAGGTAACGGCTTGCCGTCTGTCGACATCACAAGACCTCCTTTGGCAGAAGTGTCGTTCATAGCCAGTGCCGTCGCGGAAGAATCAGTACTAGGAGGATAAGGATTTTGCGATCGGCAGTTCCCTGTTTTGCAGGCTGAAATAAACCCGCAACATAAAGTTAATAAGATGAATTGGATTTTAAATTTAATACTTAATTTTAATTCGGTTTTTAAAAAATATAAATGCATAAAACATCCTTAGTTTTTTTAATCCTTTTCCCCTATCTTAAATACGGAAAAGGATTGGGGCGGTTCCAACCCGCTTCCAAACGGTATAGCAAAGCCTCTCCCGAGATAAAGTAAACATAGTTGTTCTTTTCATCGATCACGGGTGTCGACATAATGCCACGACCAGGAGTTAAAAAGCCCACTTGTTTTCCACTGCGACTATCAATAAATCTTAAGGCGCCTTGTGATTCACCAAAGACCGCAAGTCCCTTTAAAAAACTAACTCCCGTTGGTAAGCCATCTGATAATGGAAAGGCAAACACTCGACGTCCTGTTTCTTTGCTTAAGGCCACTAACTCGGAACTAGAAGAGGGTACAAATAATCGATCCTGCTGAATGGCCAATGAACCGTAACCACCCACAGACGACTTCCAAACCATGTCCCCCGTAGCCGCACGTAAACAATATGTGGACTCGTCATATCCAGTGACATAGACAAAGTCGCCCTCGACTAAAGGATCTGAATCAATATCTTTAAAGCGCTTGTTTTTATTTAATACTTTTTCCCATTTAACAGCCCCTGTTTCCGCTATCAAAGCGACCACAGCGCCATCACTAAACCCAATGATCAAAGAGTGATTGAAATAGCCCGGTCGTGAGCCTCCACGAATGGATAACTGACTTGGATCAGGTCTGGAATACAACCATAATTGCTTTCCTGTTTTTGCATCCAAGGCATAAACCGTATTATTACCAGTCACAAAATAAACAACATCGTCAACTAGGATGGGTTCAGATAAGTTTTCAACCTTAGTAGGAAAACTCCATAAAACTTGTCCAGTGCTAGCTTTGGCCGAGTAAAACTGACCGTCCAGACCACCAAAATATAAAATTCCATTTTGTAAAATCAAAGAAGCTTCCACACCAAAGGGGATTTTCAAATTCCAAACTTTGGATCCGGTTTGCGCATCAAAGGCTTTAATGCCGTCAATGGCATTGGCTTGAATCACTAGATTTTGATGTAAAACCACTTTCGCGCGATTGATCTTTCGATAGACTAGATTCGTTTTGTCTAAAGTATCAATAGTCCAATCCCTGCGAATTTGAAATTCCTTACGTGCGCCCTCTTCACCTAAATGATCGGCTAATTGATCTGTTATGGATTCGGTTAAATTCTTTGTCGAGCTACATCCCAATAATCCGCTAAATACGTAAGCTGTCATTAGCGCTCCTGACAGCGCAGATAACCGCTTACGTTTTGGTAACATCGATGATAACGACGATTTTTGAATCAACATTTAAATTCCTTTAATTTTTAAAGATCTTAAGTACTTTTCGGCAGATCTAGAGGTTTCACCTGCTTTTTGATCTTTAGATAATTTCTCGTAGATAGCTTGCGCTTGCGCTGGATCCTTGGCTTCTAAACACAAAGCTTTTTTCAGTTCCATTTCTGCATGCATAAAAGCAAAACTTTTTTCATGTAAAATTTGATCGACGATTTTGCTAGCTTCCTCACATTTACTAAGGTCCATATACACATTGGTTTTTTGCACTAAAACTAAACCTGCAATCAAGCTAGTGCCCTTGGCCGGAACTTTTTCTAAAGTCTGAATCGCTGCCTCTGGTTTATGGTACTTTAAATAAATTTCAGATAAACGCAAAGCCGCCATTTGGGCTGGCTTAGTGGTCGGATTTTTTTGAATAAAATCTTCTAACGATTTGGCTTCAACGCCAAAATCTTTCTGAAGATCGCCCGAAGCTAAATCTGCAGGATTGATTTTTTCATCTTCGGATTCTTTAGTTTTTGCATCCGATTTTTTGTTTTTATCCGCAGCGGTTTTTAGCTTTTGCTGTTCTAGCTTTACGGCCGCTTGTTCGAACTTTATCTTTTTATCTAACAATGGCTTTTCGATTTTATAAAACTCATCCATCAAAGCCATTGTGTTTTTATTTTGAAAATATTGAATCGTACTGATGACACCCATACCAACCGCGACGAATGCAATGGCGCCAATAACTAATTTGGCGTGTTTTGCGGACCACTCAAAACCCTTACGAAGTTCTTGTGTGACGACATCGGGTTGTTTTTTACTGTCTTGCGGTTTGATATAATTGTTATTCACTTCATTCTCCTGTTCCGTAAACTGATATGCCATCAAGTTTAGGATTTATAAGAATGAAGTCAATGAATTTAGCGATTATTAACTTCTTTCAAAGTGGTAAAGTTTCGTGACGCCTTTCCTTGATGCCGTTGCTTTAAGCGACCGATGGTATTAATGCGCTCTTCAGCCAACCGATCTGCAGCTAAATGTGTGCCGATATTTTCTTTTTTAGCGATTTCAAAAACTTTCCAACAGTTATCAAAAACTTTTTTGGTTTTTTCGTGGGCTCTTTCTTGTGAGTAGCCTTCTAATTCGACAAAAACATTCATCAAGCCGCCGGCATTAATCACATAATCTGGAGCATATAGAATGCCTTTTTGTTTCAGCATATCTCCATGACGAGCCTCGGCCAATTGGTTATTCGCTCCACCGGCAACGACTTTCGCCTGAATGCGATCAATCGTTTTATCATTCACAACAGCGCCCAAAGCGCAGGGAGCTAAAATATCACATGGGGCAAATAAAATTTCATCCGGATGAGACGTGCTGATTTTATATTTATCAGCGTACAATTTGACTTTCTCTTGATCGATATCAGAGACAATCACTTGCGCCCCTTCTTCCACCAAAAACCGGACTAAATTGCTACCCACATTTCCTAACCCCTGAACCGCAATACGCATCCCCTTTAAGGATTCTGTACCCAATTGCCATTTCGCTGAAGCCTTAATCCCCATCAACACTCCATGTGCTGTGTATGGAGAAGGATCACCAGAACCGCCAAAGTCTTTTGGAATCCCCGTCACCCACGGAGTCTCCATAAAAATATATTCCATATCTTGCACGCCAGTTCCAACATCTTCCGCCGTGATGTACTTTCCATTCAAGGAATTCACAAACTGCCCAAAGGCGCGAAATAAGCCCTCTGATTTTTGTGTTTTAGGATCTCCAATAATGACAGCCTTACCTCCACCTAAATTCAAACCAGCGGCCGAAGCTTTATAAGTCATACCTTTTGATAAACGAAGCACATCCGTCAGAGCTTCCTCTTCATTTTTGTAATTCCACATGCGAGTACCGCCTAAGGCTGGCCCAAGTGATGTATTATGAATGGCGACAATGGCTTTCAACCCCACGCTAGCGTCGTGGCAGTAAACGACTTCTTCATGATTACCGTGTTTAGCGATTAGTTCGAATGTTCCCGCAGAAGACATAGTGGACTCCTTTAAATAAATTTTCGATAGAGCAAATATTCTTTTCCCAAATTTTAAGTAAAGCCAAGAAGATTAGACAACAGAGCCCTAAAATTTTAGGGCTCTGACTCGGCGATTCATCACGACTTCATCTAAGATTGGTTACTGAACTGCTCGTAATTGATCTTAGTTGTGTTCTTTTGCTGAAATAATAGTTTCTTCAACCGAAACAATAGAACCAGCAGAAGATCACGGAAATCGACTATTCAGATAATTATGAATATCAAGGACGTCGTTCATGACCCCAGCCGTGCTGCTCGGTAAGGAAGTATCATGCACTAAGAATGCTTTCACATTCATACTAGCACCAGTGCCGGAGTTTCCCAGATAAGCGCTATTTATAGAGGAGTATGTCGGTGCCCCAGGAATGTTCAGTTGTTGAAATGCCCCTCCATCAATAGAAAGCAAATAGTACCCATTGTAAGTTAAAATTAAATTGTGAAAAACTCCATCCGCATAGCTTCCAGGTATTGGGTTCATGGATGTTGCGGCCGAATCCGAAGCGGTTAACGCACCACCAGAAATGGAAAGCATGAATGCATTTGTCCCGTCGGTGAATTTGAAGACTTCCCCAGAAGATCCGCCGGTAAAACGAACACGGGCTGAAATCGTTAAGTATGGAGCTGATAAAGAAGAAGCTAGGCAGTAAGAATAATCCGCGATAGATAATCCTTCGCTGACTAATAAGGGCTCAGACGCGGGTGTAAAAATCGGACCAGAACACGCCATGAATCCCGCATTTGATGGTTCGGGATACCATATTGGCAGGGAAGACAAACTTGTGGTTAAATGATCACTATAAAACTGAGCGACTAAGTTGCCAAACACGGCTGGAGAGGCATAGACCTGCGAAACCGAGCCATTGTAATTAAGGTTAGAGAAAAAAGAGCCTAAATTTAGACTGTAACTGCCAGGTGTGGATTTAATGTAAAACACTTCGGGAGCCCCAGATGCAGGAACTTCGTGTGGCGCATACCATGGAGTTTGACATAAGTTATCGGAAAAAACGGTAACAGCCGGAGTTAGAATATTAAACGGCATTGCGTGAGAGAGTGAAACAAGAGCATTAGATGCGTTTTTGGCAGTGATTGAGTATTTCACACACTCAGTATCGTAGTAGTAGCTGCGGGTTAAATAATTAAATACTTCAAAATGATCAAATTTTTTCACTGGGTTAATATACATTGCTGTTGAAGCGGACAAGCCACTGACTGGACTTAGGAAAATTTTTGCATCTGCTAAGTTGGCATTGCTCACTGTTAACAATGCAAAGTTAGCCTTAAATGCAGATGGTCCGATATTTACAGCATTAATGATATTCTTACTCGTGCAATTATCGACAAAACTAACACCTGCCGGAGAGATTTGAGCTCCAAACAGATCGTACAAATACAAATTCCAGGTAGAGCTACTTCCCCAGCTAGCTGTACGCTTTGACGAGTCAATTTGATAGAATTCAAGTTCGCGGCATTCTGTCCCACCCACATAAGTACTATCTTGAGCAAAACTAATGGATGTCGCAGTCGTCCCGGTGTTTTGATCAATATTACTGACCTTCGTTATTGAAGCAGAATCTGTGATTGTAATCGTACCAGTCCCTGGGCTTCCGCTATCGATTCGATAATAAATACGAGTTCTGACACTTCCTGCAGGTAACGTAAAATTACTACCTAGATTCGTAGTACAACTAGCATCGCTGTAGAAGCCAATCGAGGGTATGAAGTTAGCTGTTGATACGGTAAAGTTACGAGCACTGGAATTGATTACATTATAATTGTTAGTAGAGCCGTTAAAATAAATCCCTTGAATATCGATCGATTGACATTGATTTTGTGCCACCCTTTCAAAGGTGTAGACTTCAATTGAATTCATCTCTTGCTGTGGTGCGGGTTGTGCCGGACCACTCCCTAAATAGCTAAAATAATATTTTCGCATAGGGATACCTAAGGGTAGTATTTGAGACCCATTCGCAAAACACAATACTGCGGCCACACCGTTAGTTAGATCGGCTGGTGAAATATTACTGTCAATACTAAAGCTTGATCCTGCGTTTACGGCCGTTAGTATGGATTCACCAGCATAAGCATAGCCATTTTCACCATTACCAATGCTAGGGCAAAATGGAAAATTATGATATTCCATATTTGCACTTGGTCCGACCGTTTTATATAAAACAACTCGGTTGATGTCGGCGGCAAGTCCAGGTAAAATCCGACCCGAAACATTTTTATTATTACTGCTGTTGCTGGAAACGTTCAGAAAGTTATTCGAGTACAGTTTTAATGCTCCCATTATTCCGGTGGCCCACTCTTTACCATTTCCATCTATATTGCTGGAGCTAACTGTCAGGTAACTGTCAGTATGCCCTTCGGCTTTTTCTGCTGAGCTACAGTTCGTTACACCTCCACTCCAATAGTAATAGCTGGAAGGAGTCGTTGTATTAAATAAATCAGCAACAGCGGGTGTTGTTTGTGAAGCAGTTAGAACGGTGTTGGTGGTGCCGTATTTATACATTTTAGTTAAAGCTGTTGAAAAATCAGCACATATTTTCTTACTACTTGTGAAGTTCGAATCACCAAAGTAACCCCATATATAGGTGGATGGATTTTCTGGTTTCACGCTGCTGGATTCAGAGCGATTGTGTACTGGTAGAGTCAACTTTAATAATGTATTGCTAGTAGTTGCAAATGCACTGGAATCTAGACTTACTGGCCCACCGAACAGCTCGCCGAAACCTTTCAATTGATAACTAAAAGATTGTCCACTTAAACCAAACACACTAAACCAACCATGAAACATAAAACTACGTTCTATCAGTAAGCTAGGCTTCCCTGGAGGTAAAAAACGAATTTCGATTTCTCCACTGGGGCCATCATTAGCAGAAGTCAGATAACGACCCGCAATTTGTCCATCATAAATAGTACTTGTTCCAACGGCCGCAACTGGAATTAGTAAATTAATATCCGGCGAATTAAAATTGGCCATGACATCTCCATAATAGAAGCTCATGCTGGACGTGGTTGAATCTTTGTAAACAGCAAGAATTTGCACCAGACGGCCATCACCCTGAGGCGCTTCCACAAAAAAACTGCTGGGAGCTGTTTTTCCTCCGTCAGAGTCCCAATTGATCACGATCGGTCCCGGCATTCCAGATCCAGAAACGTTGATTACCACATGCCCCAGGGTTAGAACTCCACCTTGGGCGCCGACTTTATTTTGCGATACTTGTTGAGGTAAATTAATTTGTAAATTGGATTTTTCTTCCTGCTTTCGCGTACAACCAACGAACATAGATGCTGCGACCAACAGGGATAGCCCCAGAGATCCACTTTGAAAAAAATCTTGAAATCGACGCATATTTCACCTCAAATATTAATAACAAGACTAAATTGTAGCGATTTGGCTTATGTTTTGATCGGAAGTAACAAATCACTACATTATGTTTTCGGAAATTAGTGATGGATACTTGATGTTTTCTCATTTTGAAATTTTAGTGGAAGCCATTTCTAAGAGCGGATGAGTTTGCAATGAATTTTATTATTATTGATTGTCTTATATTAGGACATATGTAAAAAACGACGGATATGAAATCAAAAAAATCTACAGAGGCTACTGCTGCCAATGAAATTCGCCCAGGACAATCGATCGAGCTATTAAAACACTTACATATTTTAACGGCCGACGGAAAAATGAACCAAGACAGTCGTCGCAAGTTAAAACAGGTCTATCATTTGGTTCAATTTATTGAACCACTATTAAATGAGATCAATGCTACCAAGGCCGCTCAATTGAATAAACCCAATGTAGTAAAATCAGACAGTCTAGAATCTGCTACTACAGAAGTTGGTTCAGACAAGACCGGCATTCATTTAGTGGATCACGGAGCTGGTAAATCTTATTTGGGATTTATCTTGTACGATTTGTTTTTTAAAAATCTTTCAGATGGTTCTAAAATATATGGGATCGAAACTCGTGCTGAGTTAGTGCAAAAGTCCATCGAGTTAAAAAATAAATTACAATTTTCTGGGATGGAATTTTTAGGTTTAACCGTGAGGGAGTCTTTAAGTTCATCGTTGATTCCGGATAAGGTCGATATTGTGACGGCTCTTCATGCTTGCAACACGGCGACGGATGATGCCATTCGATTTGCTTTCGCAAAAAACGCTGATTATATTGTATTAGTTCCATGTTGTCAGGCCGAGGTCGCTTCGGTGTTAAAGCAAAATAAATCAAAAATGATTTCCAATCCAAAATACTCGCCGTGGATCGAGTTATTTCGTCACCCGATCCATACTCGCGAATTCGGCAGTCATTTAACGAATGTTTTTCGATGTTTGCAACTGGAAGCGCATGGTTACCATGTGAATGTGACGGAACTGGTGGGCTGGGAACACTCGATGAAAAACGAGTTAATCATTGCGACTCAAAAAAATATTCCCCACCGAAATAAATCCAAAGATCGCCTACAGTTTTTATTAGAGGCTTTCAACCTGCAGGAATTAAGCGAGCGTTTTTCAGTACCTAATATGGAATAGCTGTAGGTTGGGATTAGTTTCTAACCTACCCACTCATGCCTTGTAATTATCACCGGTCATTTTCCCTTTGTAAGAACATCAGGTGACGAAATCCGTCACCCTGTACAGAATAATAACATCTATGAATTTTTCTTCGAATCCATTATATTTCTGCTGATCAATCGTGACAGTTTGCAAATCTGGGAAATTTATCCCACAAACTTTGGAACGATACCAAATCATCTTTACCTAGTGATTTTTATGATATGGAAATCGGAAAAATTTTTGGAGGTTCAAAATGACCGACCTAGAATTGAACGAAGTAAAAGATAGAATCAAAAATACTGCTTATGATATAATAAACAAATATGGATATGAATTCTTTTCCGAAAAGATTGAACAACCAGAACCAAGCAGTCAGGAAGATCAAGAGGTTAAAATTCAATTTTTGAATAAAGAACTTTCTTTACGCATCCATTTTAACTTTTCATTAAGTTTCATCCCACTACCTAAACCTGATGTTTATGGTAAAATGTGTTTTGTTATATCGATGTGGGATCATGTAAATGAAAAAAAGAATGGGTTTTTTCTAAATGTATTTTATAGAAAATATGGACACACTCAGTATGTGATTTCTCGAAGTCTAAAAGATCAATCCGCTGAAGATTATATCGATGATTCCATGAATAAATTTCGATTGGCTTGTGAAGGGGTATTGAACGACTATATCACCGGTAAACGATTTGAAGAACATTCTTTGCAGGAAATATCAGGACCAGAAGGATGGCGTTCTTTACAGAACGCCTTGTATGGTCAAGAATCAGAAAAAGTTTTTGGCAAACGCACCCCTCTATTTACACGCATGATTCAAGTCTTAAAAAGATTATTTACTTAATCAACTTTTTTTAGAAGCACAAAAACTTATCTTGCATTTAATCATACTCTAAATGATGGCGTCAAAAGTACGACTAACAAAAAAGCGGAACAAATCATAAATAGACAGGCCGGGGTTGACTCACGGCTTGCTTACTTACTAAAAATGTAGCGATAAATTAATAGGCTTAAGCTTCCTGCGGATAAAATTGTGGTGAAAATTAAGATGTAGATTATTTTTTGCGAGATTTTTCTGGTCCAGGTTTCTTGATTGTTTTTAAGGCCTAAAATTTCTAATTTAATTTGCTCTAAATCTGTTAAACGATTTTGTTTTTCGCTAACGATGGCCTTATCGATAGTTCTTAGTGCTACCTGATGTAAAACTTCGGGGTCCTTGCCGATAAAATATTGTGGTGTCAGTCCAGGGATTTTTTCATTTAAAGCTAAATACCATTGAAGAGCGCGAAAAATTTGCGGCGGTACCGGGTCGCCTTTGCTAACCCATCGACTCCAAGACGAGGGATCGACCATCAAA
This sequence comes from Bdellovibrionota bacterium, assembly GCA_052033755.1. GTDB lineage: Bacteria > Bdellovibrionota > Bdellovibrionia > Bdellovibrionales > Bdellovibrionaceae > JBPOJH01. The sequence goes on from JBPOJH010000002.1 coordinate 69,779, forward strand.
AGTTGACAAATTTTTCTTTGCGATAATCCCAGCTTTTCTCGAACTTGCTCCAAGTCCCCGATTTGTTTTTTGATAACCTCAACCTGTGCTTCATATTGCAAACGCAGTGGGGTTTTTATGCTTTCTAAAGTCGATAAATTGGATGAACGAATAGGCGAAATTGAGGGGTCTAATACTGGCTCCAATGGGGGTGATTCTGTCCTTATTTCCACTAATTTGATCCTTTCAATTTAAAGCTATTATTTAGGCATTTACAAAGAATAGAGCCTAAATCAACAGCATTATCTTTGTTATAAAAAATTCTATACGCAATATTGTGATGTGTTAAGCAATACTTTTCGGTGTTTTTTGCATTTACGCAAAGCGACTCATTTGTGCTGTAATGCGTTAAGTGTTCGAATTTCTTTTGAAGTTTCCAAAAGAAGGGTCCCGCATCCCCTTTTTTGAAATCAACTAAAGCTTTTAGTTATAAGCTTTATAGTTAACTATGCGTAATCACATGGATAATTTGATGCTGGTTGTTTTATCTGTGATTAGCCGCTCTTGTAACGCGTAGTATTAGATCTGTTTTTCGCTATTTTTTTACCGAAAAATTTCCACTCGCGCGATATATGCAAAGCGTTATATTATGCAACTCTCCAGGCTTTACATTGCTATTAACGCCCTGCGCCTTATTCCGTTTTTTCCTGTTTTTTTATACTGCTTTTCAAAGGCCTTGATAGACAGTCTAGAATTTTATCGGCAGAATAATTTAGTGGCTCAAGCTCGATATTCACTGAATAAAAACAAGTATTTACTACCTCCGGAATCAACCAAATTACGTCAGTTGATCCAGGATTTTATGGAAAAAGACACGCGGAATTGCCTGCTGCTAAGCCTGGCTTTACGCACGGGTGGCCGAGCTCAGGAGCTTTTAAATATACAGCATACCGACTTAAACACTTACGACCAGACTGTCTATATACGCGGGATTAAGGGTAGTAACGATAGGGAAATCCCCCTACATCCTCAGTTTTTCGATCGTTTTTATCGATATTCAGAGCAGCAAAAAACTTCCAAAATTTTTCCGATCACATACGATCGTCTTTATCAAATATGGGATTTGTATCGGCCAGTGCCTAAGAAATTTCATGCCTTAAGGCATACGTTCGCGATTGAATTATATCAGAAGACTAAGGATATCCGCTTGCTGCAGGTGGCGTTAGGACATCGAAACATCACTAACACCATGATTTATGCGGATTACATGTATTCACAACAAGAGTTACGTCGATTGATTTTATAAAACCTAGTATTGTGAAGACTCTTTTACTTCTTCAGATACGCGTTTCATATCTTGTTTTTTGTAGCCGCGCAGTTGCGAGCGTCGGTCTTTTAACACGCCACTGGACTTGGCCGTGATTTGCTCGACGTCTTTGGGTTTCATCTTTTCTAAATCTGCTTTCATGCTTTCGCGTTTTTCAAAGGACTTTACATCGATGCCCACATTTTTTTGCAAGTCCCCGCGCAGTTTAGATTCGATTTTTTGATTTTCAGAAATGATGTCGTTAAATTCACTAGAGTCAAATTTAGAAACTCCAGCCTGCGCGATAACGAATGCCGCTTGTACTAGTATAAAACTGGTAAGTGTTAATGTTTTCATATTTGTCTCTCCTAAAGTGTTTGTCTGTCTTTTATACTTAATCATTACAGCAAGGCTTGGGCCAAAGTCCAAATGTCCATTCGACGATTCCGTGTCTTATTTTGATACAAAAAACACAGGCGAGTGTCTTGAATTAAAACAATTCGCCTGTTTGGTTATACAACTGTCAAATCAGTCTACAGCTAGTGCTGTTGATTGGGGATTGACTCCGTTACAACACATGAGATTGGTGTTCTATATTTATTTACTAGATCGACTAATAGGACCACGGACTCGGGATGATCAGTTCTTCCACCATGCCTTAAAGCATATTTTTGATATTCAGATGAGACTAAAATTTCATCCGCCTTATCGTTGATGATTACTTGTTTGATGGTGTCTGGAATTTTAATCTCGCGAGGAATCGATAGGGACAATACGCCCATTTTTCCTGACTTAAGATCAATACGATAACGGGGTTGAGCAAAGCTTTCACATTCAAACACAACGCCATCTGTAATCTTAACTGGTGCCGGTGCCGGCAAAGTTGTTGGCGTTGATCCTGAAGAAGTTAAGTCCTCACATTTTAATTCTTTTTTATCAATCAGGACTTTATCGCCTTTTTTATGAGTCAAAGTCGCGGTTAAGGTTTTCGGATAAAATGCAAGCTCAATGCGACCCATAAAGCTTTCGCCAACAATCAACTTTTGGTCTTCATCATCGATTAAGACGTCCAATTTATCTTTATCATTTAGTTTATCTATCATTAATAAACCATTGTTTTCTGTCACGGTTCCTGATTGTAAACTAAGGCTAACTAGACTGCTACCATAACTGCCATCGCCATCAGCGGCGGTGCTATCATAGACTTCAAAATTATTAAACCCATCCGAGCCTTTGCAAGAAATAATATCCGCTTTCGCAAAGTGTGCGAAGCTAGAAATGGCCACCATGGCAGTTCCTATTAAAAGTTTTTTTGTAAGCATTTTTTTCTCCTTGTTTCAGGTTTAGTGTTTTTTAGTTTTTGCAATTCGCTTTACTTTTTTTTGTTAAATTTTCCTGTCAAAACATTAATCAATAATGACTAATTTTGTCCTAACCTACTGCAAGTTCTCAATTGGAATGCATTCTAATTTGAATACAGTCCCTTTTGAAGACTTCAACAATAAGAAACGAACGACAGATATTCGAATTGCAATTCGAATACCAAGGAACATGGAAATGGATATTGGTACTAGTTATTGGAACTAGTAAGCGAGCAAGGTGGTTTGCAAGGATTTTATTTTCTTTGAAAGTAAAGATGCAGAATGGAAACACTCGATAATTTCAGTTTTTGATTTCTTCACTAGAAACTTAAGTGCAAAATAACGACCTTCACAGGATTTAACTGGCACATTTGTTTTATTACGTAATGTTTTTATTTGCTGCAAAGCTTGCGTCAGTTCCTGAGTAAATTTTGCGTCGACTTTCTGTGTTTCTAGTGGAATACCCGGCAAGCGTTTCGTCAATATGAAATCATTATTACTTTGCTCAACCACAATATAAGTACTTTGATGAGGTGTAATAGCCTGTAGTTCCATTATAGGCGTAACAGCTAAAGTAGCCTGGCTAATGACTAATGAAATTGTAAAAATCAAAACCAAGTTCATTAAATGATGAATCCTCATTTGTATTCCTTATTTTGTTGCCGATACTGGCTCTGTTTTTTCTTTAATTGGCAAGTTAGGATCTGTGATTGATGGAGTGGTTTTATTTATGTCAGATGGGTTATTTAATTCTGTACCTAACTCCTTGGCTGTGTAAGCAATATCTGGATGACAATATAGTAATTCGGTCTTGTTTTTATCTAATGGAGGGCATCCCATCTGGGCTCTGATTTTTGGGTTGGCCAATATAATACGATTCATCCGACTTTTTAAGTTCGGATGAATATCTGTGGAAAACTCCATCGTGTCCTCAATTAAATAATCCGTACAAAGCGCTCGACCAAAGTTAGAATACCCAATTCTGAAATTATCTTTTGTTAAAGTGGAGCTTGCCCCCTTAGGAGCATATTGCATTTCAATGTAATCCGGAGTTATTTCCGCGGCCATCCAGTCGGCAAAACTTTCCACGATTTGATCACCGGCTATATTACCATTGGTTAACGGTGATTTAAAACAATAGTCATATGTCTGCGTGGGGACGTTTGCATAGGTACTTCCATTTAACATGCCCATAAATTCCGAGTGCAAGATATTCTGATATGATAAAGCTCCGATGGAACGTCCTGAGCGCAGACATTGAAGCAAGTTCGATAGCACATGATTTTTATCCGCCTGTGAAGCATTAGCTCCTTGAGCCTTAACGGTAAAGTCAGAGGGGCCTGAAGTTATGCCACATGGATCAATCGCATGAGCCAACTCGTGAGCAATAATCGTCGCCAAAGTAAATTCACTAGTCGAATTGGATAAAATTCCATTACAAACCTTAAAATTAGTCCCTTGAATAAATGCATTTTGTCGAATCAAGCCATCCACTTGATCTGGATTCGTAGAGCAGTTTGTGCCAGCAAAGTTGATGGCGTTAATTTTATCTCGCATAATTGTTTTAACACTTTCATCAACTGGCCAGGAGTTAATTTTTTTAATGATCAAAGACTTTACGCCTGGAAATATTTTTTTATCTATCAATGCTTCTGTATTTCGTTTGGCTAGAGTTTCTGAAATGATTTGATAGGTGACTTGATGTAATTTTTGGAAAGCCGATGTGTCCACAAAAGACATCAAGTCCTTAAAAGATCGAGCTTGCATATTGTTTTTAGGAATAGGAATTAAACCTGCGGTTTTAAGTAAAATTTTATAAATGCCTTTAGCTAAATTTTCCGTGCATCTTTCGCTTAGAAGAAGATTCTCACTAGCCGCATTTCCTGAATTGTAACAATCTGGAGAATCAACCATTCCAGTAGCAGACAAGGCTGATTTCACAAAATAATTATTATTTTTTTGCTTCAATGAATATTTAATCTCAGAAAGTAATTTATCTTCGATTTTTTTTCCGGCATCTGGTGAAAAAGCTTCACCTTGAATTTGTGCCCATCCCGTTCCGTCCTCGTGTTTGCCGGCTGTGCAACTTAATCTTAATAGATCTTCACACACTTGGTCGGTTTGAGCCAAAGCTAGGCGATGTTGAATACAAATGCCTATGCATAAGATAATGCTAACGTGATAATTTAAGTTGCGACTTAAAAGCTTCAAGAGCGAATAACTCATTTGATAAAATCTATTCGGGCAGAGCTTGCAATATTTAACTTTAAACTTCATATTTTTATCATAAAAGTGACCAATCCCTGAAGGAAAGTATTTCTTAACTGGTATGATATCATTTTAGTCTTGTGTTCAAAAACTAGACTTTGCGCGAGTTGAATCTAACATCGAAGAAATGAAATAAGGTCAATTGATCACAAAATGAATTCTGGACAGTAAATATTAAAAAGGGATAGATTAAATTCAATTCAGACATACGTCATTCACGGATACTTAAAAAAAGGAATCACGGTAATAGTAAGAAGTTTTGGTAACAAGAAGATTAAAAAATAATAAGAATTACGAAAGAGGAAGAAGTAGAACATGAAAAATCTTGTAGTTTTATTTAGGTTGTTTTTATTCAATTTATTTTTTTGTCCCGCTTTTTTGTTAGGTTGTGCCTCTACAACCAAAGAAGGTGAAATTGGGGTTGAGCGCAAGCAGTTGATGCTAATGCCAGAGTCGCAAATAATCTCGATGTCGGCACAAAGCTATGAGGAACTAAAAAAGGACGCACAATCTAAAGGTGTATTAGACAGAGACGCAGCCACCGTATCTCGAGTTCAAAATATTGCTAAAAGGTTAGTTCCGAAAACATCCGTGTTTCGCGAAGATGCACCGAAGTGGGCTTGGGAAGTGCATGTGATTACCTCCGAAGAACTGAATGCGTTTTGCATGCCCGGTGGAAAAATTATTTTCTACACTGGCATTATTGAAAAACTAAAATTAACGGATGCGGAGATCGCAGCCATAATGGGGCATGAAATTGCGCATGCTTTAAGACAACATGGTCGAGAGCGCATGTCGGAAGAGTTAATTAAACAAATTGCTTTGGGAGCCTTAGTCGTAACTGGTAAGGTAGATAAAAACACTGCCGCTGGATTGATGGCAGCCTCGGCTATTTTTATTTCCTTACCGCATGGTCGTGGTCAAGAGTCCGAGGCCGATGATGTTGGTTTAGAGTTAATGGCAAGGTCTGGTTTCAATCCGAATGAAGCTGTTACATTGTGGCAAAAGATGGGTTCTGCAGGTGGCGGTAAGCCACCAGAGATACTGAGCACTCATCCCTCGGATACAACTCGCATCAATCGCATACGTAGTTTATTACCTAAGGTAACGCCGTTGTATCAAGCGGCTGCAAAATAACTAAATGCTGCCTTCCCAGCGGAATCGTTCCTTACCGTCGACGGAAATACATCTTGATAGAATTTGTGTCTGCCCTTGCGGAGCTTCGGACAAATCAAAAATCATGAAATTGTATTTTGAAGTGGAGTCGCGGCGACGTGGGTTTTTGGCGCGAAATTGATGTCCTGGAAATGAATGACTGTGAATAGAGCTGCTTGTGAACTCGACGGTTTTGTAACCAAGAAAATTTTCTTCAATATCCATAATTTCGCTAAAGTGCACATCGCCAGAGCCAAAAACAACTTTACTTGATAAGCGAGATAGTTTTCGTCGTAGCTCTTCGAAATTAGCAGCGTGATCACTTTCAAAAGATTCTTTACCTAGATAGGCTCCAAAAAATTGACTGCCATTAAAAAGCATCGATTGATTAGATCTTTCTGCTAACCTGGTCACTAGCCATTCTTGTTGATTAGCGCCCCAATGCCACTGCCCCGCGTGTTCATCACGAAAACTGCGATCATCCATTAAATAAAAATCCATCAAGCGTGTTTGGAATGAAAAACTAACGCCAAAGGATTTATCATACCCCTCTAAATCACCTTTACCAAAATAAGTATTCCCAGATTTAGACCCCACACCAGAGGATCCCTGCCAAAACAAATCAAACAAGTATCGAGTCGTTGTTTTTTCTTTAAAATTTTTATTTCCATTATTGGCACCAAAATCATGATCATCCCAACTAGCTAAAGTCGGAATTAAATCCTTGGCATAAAAATACGATAATCGACTGCGAGTATCGCAGTAACGTTTCCAGTAATTCGCCTCGCCGCCTTTGTGGTCTTTTCTAGAATCCGTATCGTTATCCGAATAAACAGTATCCCCAATCAGAAATACCACGTCGGGCTTTTGTTGTAAAACCGGGGGCCATGCTGAAACACAAGCATCTTTATAAAAATCGTTCATGCAACTGATCAAAGCGAAACGAAAATTTTTTGCATTTCGATCAAATGCTTTAAAAAATCTTTCATCAACGACTTTCCCAGACTGATTATCTAAAACCAGTAATCGATACTTGAGTCCTAGTCGTAAATTGTTCACACGAATTTTATCAATCTGATAGTCGCTGAATTTTCTAGTTTCACTTTGTATGATCATTACGGGTAAGGAGGTCTGAGTACCATTCACTTGTACGACATAACTAAGACCCCGATTTTTAGGCGACATAACAACAAGGTAGGTGCTTTCTTCATTGGTCCAGGTTTGTACGATCGATGTGATGGGAAAACTGAGGTTTCCATTTTGTTTGCGACTTTGACTAAAGATGGAACTTGCAGAGATGGGACCGGATTGTACAGAGCCTCCGACTAAGGTAAATAATCCAGCGGCACCCGTTTGCAATAGAAATTCCCTTCGATTCTTGAACATTTCTTCCTCCTTGAAAAAGACGAGTGCTTTAGTTCACTCTTCACAACAGGGACCACGTCCCATCTTTATCTAGAATAATAATTCTATTTTTAAATAAAGTGATTTAACAGACAACGACTGCTTAAACGAGTCTAGTCCAGATCTTAAAACAAAAAAAAACCGCCGACATAAAACTATGTCGGCGGTTTTTTTAGATTACAAAAAATTCTTTGTTATATATTTAAAGTGTTCCCTATTTACGAAGTGAATAAGAATTTAAAACCTATGAAGATCAATTCATATCCAGGCTGATTGATGAGGGTAAAAAACGGACAAAGCGATAATTGCGACTTTCATTTAATGATCTAACTTCTTCTTCTTTTACGTCGTTTTGGACTTTATCATAGAAGTTACTGGAAGTTTCCCAAGCGGATTTTGTTACGCCCCAACCGACGATAAATAACCAGCCGACCAGTTGCCCAACATCAGTACCAGAAGTAATTCCAGCCGATAATAAATACAACCCACCCACAATCAGTGCGCCACCAACGACAGCGCCTCCGATGGCGACGGCTCCAGCTCCGGCAGCTCCCAAAGTTTTTACAACACCACCCTTAGTTTTCACAGTTAAATACTGAGCCATATAATTCGAACGGGTGACGAATTCGCGAAACTCAGTGTTACGTTGCTTATGTCGAACATACCAATCTTGCGTAGTAACCAGACGGACACTTTCCAAATCATCTTTGGATGACGAATGCAACTGCCCTTGAGTCAAATCACTAGCTCCCACATTCAAAGACAAAGTTGGAATTTTATTGGCTAACTGACCGTCTAAAGTTTTGCGATTTGGGTTCAGTCTAGTTTCATTAAACACAAAGTCCGCATCAAAGTTTTCTCCTTGAAATTGCACCTCTGGACCAAAACCATAAAAACTTAAAGTGAATTTTAAACCACCGTTTTTAGTAAGCTGATTTTTCTGAGCTTCATCCATGGCCAGGTATTTTTCATATTTACTAGCAAGTCGAGGTTCTAGCTCGATGGCTTTACGTAAATCCACTTGCGCTTCATTCCACTCATTTAGTTGGATCCACAACGCCGCCGACCATAGTCGCAAGCTAGGGCTATCAAATGCCAGAAAGAACTCGTTAGCTTTCTTAAGTTCCACTCTGGCGGATTCCAGTTGCGATAGCTTTATCAAATAAATGGAGGTCACTAAGTGATGAACAATCACTTCGGGTTCCGAAGGGATGTAACCGTCCTCTGATTCTTGAAAAAAGAACGTCTTGGTTTCGTGGGTGATGGAGGTGTATTTTCGAGCCTCAAAAGATTTTGATTGTCGCAATAATGAGTCTGTGATTTCTTGTAATTCTTTTCGCGTCTGATGTGAATCTATACTATGTGATTCCGCACCATGGCTCCACAATTTTAAATAGGCGGATTCTAGGGTTGTGATAAAACCATTTTTTTCTTTGTTTTTTGGTAAGGACTCAATCGCAACTTTTATATTTTCAGGTAGTTCGCTGGCTGAGGCGTCACTATTAAGAGCATTTTTAGAATATTCGTAATCCTTATCACGAAGTAATCCCGTCGTAGAGCATGCTAAACTCATAAATCCCATCAAAAAAATAAGACCGATTTTCAAAACCCTACAAAATCTTTGGTAAGAATCATTTATCATGCTCAATCCTTTATGCTTTATGCTTTATGCTTTGTACTTTATTTACTATCCCCTATCCCTTAATCCTCTTGTCCATTCACTTTTGTTTTTCTAAAATCCAATGGACAACTTGTTTTTCCACCGATCAAAGAAGGCTTGCGTTAAAATAGTTTTACACTTAAAGCGATATGCGAATGAAATTTAAGATTCCTGGCTCCATGGGGATTTCAATGATTTTCTTTTTCAAAATTTTTCCGTTGGCATCCACTAACTGGACATACATTTTTTCTAAAAACGGCAGTGCTTGTCCCACAAAATAAAAACTATGCCCCTTGCTGGATGATGAGGAATCCACCAACGCAAAACTGGGATTATCAAAAACGACTTGGTATTTATGGCCAGAGCCTTTACTATCAGGATCCGACAAAAGTTCCAATTGCACAGATAAGCGATTTAACACTGAAGTCGGCACACTTAGATTCGACATACCTCGATTCGATATTGTTAACACAGCTGCATTTTGATGCTGATTTGGCTGAATCGAATTGGATTTCAAATGAGCTGCATTAACTAATCGATTTGTGATCGGGCTAGATTTAGTATTCGCAAATTGGCGATAAATAATTTTATAAACTTCTTGCGGACAATGCTCAACATCTTTTACGCAAATGGGATCCACCTCCATCAGTGAAATGTAATTCAAATTCAGCAGATCACGCCATGGCTTATCTAAAAAATGTTTCGCCGCCGGTAAGTGCGTGCCATCTACTAAATAAAATTCGTAGGGTAATTGTAAACTTTGAAACTGTTCTGCGGAAATAAAAGATCTACTAACGTCTTCGATAAAATAACGATGATTCCACTGGGCATGACTGACCGGGACGGTGATATCGGATTCAATATAAGGGATAACATCGGCTAAGGCTGGAAATGGAAATCGTTCTGGATTGGTAATTCCCGCGATTTGTATTACTGAAGTTTGACTGAAAATGTCCTGTAACCGCTGTTGCATTTTGGTGTCATGAGCCAATCGCAAGCGCAAAGAATTTGCTTGGGAATTTAAGGATAATTCTTGTAATAATGTTTTTCCAAAAACGGAATAAAAGGGAATTTCTCCTATGATTGGCTTAAGAGTTGTGCCCCAGTTGGCGATCAATGATCCCCAGTATGGATTTGCCACTAAAAAAATATTTCTAAGAGCTGAACGAGGAAACCAAGTAAAAAAATCCTCATCTAACAAGGCCTCTTGCATAATCAAACCGCCCAATGAGTACCCTAGAAATGAAATTTGAAAATTTGTGTTTTGCGAAGGACTCAACTTATCGCTATTGTTTTGTCGCCACTTCAGAAGCTCTGTCTTTAAAAAGTTTTTAAATTGCACTTTTAAATCTGCAATCGTCTGAGCATCAGGGGACGTGTCATATTTAAAATAGACCACCTTCAGCTGAGTGCCCACTTGCGGTTGCGAGGTCTCTAAAGCTTGTTGTAAAGAACCAAAGTCAGCAATACCATGACCAATGCCATGCAAAGCCACCAGATAGTGTATCGATCGAGCCGGCGATTCCGCACGCACAACTTTCGGAACGAAAGCCAGCAGACAGACAAACATGATAGTAAAGAATTTATTGAAGGATAATGGGTTTAGCAGAAGAAATTTTTGACAGTTATTTTTATGTAAGTGTTTTTTCATAAACTAATTACAGACTTTGAAAAAAAGCCTGTCTAGCTTTTACTGATTGACTTCTTGACACGGGGCTTGCTAGTCTTGGCGCCCTATGCAAATCGATTTATCAAGAATTCCCGAAGAGGGCGAGCGTTATACTTACAATCACATCACAGGCGAATTAAATGAGACCTTAAAAGATCTGATTGGTTCTAACACCTATGATGTGGACTTGTTTATTAAACCTTTGCCACAAAATACGTTTCAAATTTCTGGACACATTCGGACGCAGTTGCCTGAAGATTGCGGTAAATGCGGTGATCCGTTTAGTTGGTCTATGAGTGAAACCGTTCGTACTTTATTAGTTCCGTCGATCGCGCATCAACGTGGCGATAAATATGCGAAGCCGAATCATTTATCGGATCACGAGGAATTAGACGCTCCCGATGCCTATAATTACCGTTGGCCGAACTTAGAAATGGGTGAATTTGTTCATGAAATCATAGCATTGGCGGAGCCTGCCTACCCTCACCCACCCATTAAAGCGGATGGAAAATGCAGTCTTTGTGATAAAAATATTGGCATAGAAGTGATAAATTTTGAGGATCCAGGCTTTGAAAAGCCAAAATCCCCATTGACAGAACTTAAAAAAATCAAGTTAAACTCTTGATTTCTATTGATTAACCTTTGAAGAACAGTGTAAAAACACCTCTTTAAAGTTTGGAACATGTTTGGAAGAATACTAATTAACCGGAGGAAATATGCCTACACCGAAGAAGAAAACGTCACGTTCAAGAAGAGACATGCGATCTAGCCATTCTGCATTGGCAGCTCCAGCAGTTTTTGTTGATAAAAAAACGAAAGAATTAGCTCGCTCACACCGCGCAGTAAAAGCAGCTGATGGCGCTTTGTACTACAAAGGTAAGCAGATCACTGCTGCGACAGAGAAATAGTTTTTTAAATACAACCATACACAAGGATGGCGATAATGGCTTCAGCAACAACACTTAACCGTGTTCCGTTTAGAACCAGAGTCGCTGGAAGCGGCTCTTACTTGCCATCCAGGATTTTGACAAATGCTGACATCGAGAAGTTGGTAGATACAAGTGATCAGTGGATACGGGAGCGCACAGGAATCGAGCGCAGGCATTTAGCCCTGGATGGACAAAAAGAAAATAAAGAAAACAGTCAAACTGCTGGTGCGATTTTAGAGCATCCAGAAAACACCAGTGATCTGGCTTATCAAGCCACATTACGAGCTTTAGAAAACGCAAAACTAGAAGCTCATCAAATAGAATTAATCATCTTTTGCACGGTAACGGGCGATCAAGTTATGCCCAGTTCGGCTTGTATGTTACAAAATAAATTAGGTTTAAAATCTGTACCTGCTTTTGATTTATCAGCGGCATGTTCGGGTTTTGTCTACGGCTTATCTGTTGCGGATCAATTTATTCGCACAGGTCAATACAAGCGCATTTTAGTTGTGGGAGCCGAAATCACACATCGTTTTGTCGATTATCAAGATCGCGAAGTTTGTATTTTGTTTGGCGATGGAGCTGGGGCTTTTATTTTAGAGCAAGCTCCGCAGGACAGTGATTCGATTATTTACAGTACTCATTTGCGCGCTGAAGGCGGTCTTGGGGATTTATTCACTCTGGCTGCTGGAGGATCTAAAATTCCATTTTCACAAGAGGTTCTAGATTCAAGAGCACAGTATATGAAAATGAAGGGTCGCGAGATTTTTAAAAACGCTGTTCGTACAATGTCGAATACCTGTCAAGAAGCTTTGGAATTCAACCAAATGGGCTCTGAGCAAATAGATTGGTTAATACCGCATCAGGCGAACTGGCGAATTATGGAAGCGGTAGCAGATCACTTTAAGTTTCCGAAAGAAAAAGTCATTTCCGTCGTTCACGAAACAGGAAACACTTCGGCAGCCTCTATTCCATTGGCTTTTGATGCCGCTTTAAAAGACGGTCGCATTCAACGAGGACAGACTATTTTGTTCACGGCTTTTGGTGCGGGGTTAACAGCTGGCAGCGTATTATTTAAATATTAAAAATACTTTAAAAAAGGAATTTAACTATGAGTTGGACATTTGTGTTTCCAGGTCAAGGGAGTCAGTTCCCGGGGATGGGAAAATTTTTGTATGAACAGTTTAAGGTGGCTCAGCACACGTTCGAAGAAGCCAGTGATGCATTAAAGTTGGATTTTAAAAAATTATGCTTCGAAGGCAGCGAGTCCGATTTGGCGTTAACAGAAAATACGCAGCCTGCGTTGCTGTTAGTCTCGACGGCGACATCAAGAGTTTTGCAGGAAAAATTAGGTTTTCATACGACTGGAGCTCTATCAGAGAAGGACCATCCATCGACAGCAATCTCGACCGTAGCTGGTCACTCGATTGGAGAGTACGGGGCCTTAGTGACAGCGAAGGTCTTGGATTTTACTTCGGCCATGAAGGCGGTTCGTATTCGGGGGCAGGCTATGCAGTCAGCAGTCCCAGTCGGAGAAGGTGCTATGGCAGCCGTTATGGGCTTGGATCCGCAGCAAACAACTCAGCTGTGTAAGTACATCGAAAAAGAAAGTGGTTTTACTCCAGTGTCGCCAGCCAATTTTAATTGCCCTGGTCAGATCGTCATTAGTGGTTCCGCTAAAGCCATTGCCTGGGCTAAAGATTTAAAACCTGAAAATGTCTTTGGTGATTCCGTTAAAAAATTGCGTTTGATTCCCTTGCAGGTGTCGGCTCCATTTCATTGTCAGTTAATGAAACCCGCCGAAGAAAAAATGCGACAAGTTTTAACGGATATGAACTTTCAAGCTCCTCAAAGTCAGGTGATACAGAATTTTACAGCTCAAGTTCATTCTGATCCAGCTGAAATTCGCGAAAACTTGATTCGACAAGTTTCGGCCCCAGTGATGTGGATGCAATCCATGGAAGTCTTGAAAGCAATGGGAAATCCAAAAATTATCGAGTGTGGTGCGGGAAAAGTCGTACAAGGATTACTTAAAAAAATTGACAGCGAGTACTTCCAGGTTTTCAATGTGAACTCATTAGAAGATATTGATATTATAGAGAAAACTATTAAAAACTAAAGCTTTTACTTTATTTTTTTAACAGCTAGGATTGCAGTGTGGCAACAAGGAGAAGACTATGAATACAAGACTTTTAGGTAAGAAAGTTTTTGTGACTGGTGGCAGTCGTGGCATCGGAGCCGCCATCGTCAAGCACCTAGCCAGTCAAGGTGCGCAGGTCGCGTTTAGTTACTCCAGTCAACCTGCATCGGCGGAAGCTGTATTGAAAGAGCTACCAGGCTTGGGCCACTTCATCGTTCCCTTGCAGTTGCAAAACGAAGAAAGTGTGATTTCAGCTTGTGAGCAAGTGTTAGCGCACTTTGGTGAGCTAGATGCTGTTGTCAACAATGCAGGTATTACCAAGGATCAATTGTTATTAAGAATGAAAACAGAAGATTTTGATGCCGTAATACAGACGAATTTGCGTGGGACTTTCTTGGTGACGAAGACTTTGTTAAAATCCATGTTGAAAGCTCGCAAAGGATCCATTGTAAATATCACGTCTGTGATTGGTCAGACAGGTAATGCCGGACAAGCTAACTATGCGGCCAGTAAAGCTGGAACAGAAGCTTTCTCTAAGTCGATTGCCTTAGAGGTTGGCTCACGTGGAATTCGAGTGAACTGTGTGGCGCCTGGGTTTATTCAAACTGAGATGACCGAAATATTAAACGACGAACAAAAGAAAAATATTTTAAGTAAAATTCCATTGGGTCGCATTGCGGAGGCCAAAGAAGTGGCTTCGGTTGTGGCGTTTTTAGTCAGCGAGGAATCTAGCTATATTACCGGGCATACATTAAGTGTGAACGGTGGAATGTATATGAGTTAAGAGTAACTTAACATTCGACAGAAAATTTTGATTGAATTTATGTAGTAAATTTATCACAGTATTGAGTTGTAAATTTATTATTAATGTTTAAAAGAAAAATGCATTATTGCAAAATAATAACAAAACAATGACCAACCAACAGGAAAAGCAAATACTTGCGGAGGACAAAATGGCATTAAATCAAAAAGTAAAAGACATCATCGTTGAACAACTAGGTGTTGATCCAGAGAAAGTAAAGTTAGAAGCTTCTTTCATCGACGATTTAGGCGCAGACAGCTTAGATATCGTTGAATTAGTAATGGCGATGGAAGAGGAATTTGACTTAGAAATTCCTGATGAGGACGCAGAAAAACTAAGAACTGTTGGTGATGTAGCTGGTTACTTAGAAAAAAAAGGTAAAGTATAATTTTTATGAATAATCGCGTGGTGGTCACGGGCGTTGGAATGATAACGCCTTTGGGTCTTACAACTAGTGAATCCTGGAGCCAAGCTTTGAAGGGCCAATCTGGCATTTCAAAGATCACCAAATTTAACACCGAAGGTTTTGATGTTCAAATTGCAGGGGAAGTGAAGGGTTACAATCCAGATCTTTATGTTCCCAAAAAAGAACAGAAAAAAATGGATCTTTTTATTCAATATTCTTTAGCGACCTCTAAGATGGCGCTAGAAGATGCGGGGTTAGTTGTAACTCCGGAATTGGGTGAAAAAGGTGGTGTGTTGATTGGTGTTGGTATCGGTGGTCTTCCTAGTATCGAAGAACAGCACTCTAAATTATTAGAGCGCGGACCTTCACGCATTAGTCCATTCTTTATTCCTATGGTGATTACGAACTTGGCTGCAGGTCAGGTTAGTATTGCTTATGGTTTAAAGGGTCCGAACTATTCCGTCACGTCGGCATGTGCTTCGGGTGCGCACTCCATTGGAGAAGCGGCTCAGTACATTCGTAGTGGGCAATATGATTTTATGTTAGCTGGTGGTAGCGAAAGCACAGTCTGTGCGATGGCTATTGGTGGTTTCGCAGCTATGCGGGCGTTATCCACCAGGAATGATGACCCTACCCGTGCGTCTCGCCCATTTGACAAGGACCGCGATGGTTTTGTGTTGGCTGAGGGTGCGGCGATGTTAGTTTTAGAAAACTATGAAATGGCCAAAAAACGTGGCGCCAAAATTTTGTGTGAAGTTACAGGATATGGGTCTTCTAGCGATGCTTACCACATGACAAGTCCAGCTCCTGAGGGCGCAGGCGGCGCGATGGCCGTTCAACGTGCTTTGAAGTTTGCAGGCCTTAATCCTGAACAAATTCAGTACGTCAACGCTCATGGTACAAGTACTCCTGTAGGTGATGATTTAGAAACACAGGCTTTAAAAACGGTGTTTGGAAGTCATGCTAAAAAGTTATGGGTGTCTAGTACTAAATCCATGACAGGTCATGCTTTAGGAGCTGCTGGAGCGATTGAAAGTGCCTTTTGCGTGTTGGCTCTTAGGGACCAAGTGGTGCCTCCTACAATAAATCTAGAAAATCCTGGCGAGGGGTGCGATCTGGATTACGTTTCGACGGGAGCTCGAGAAGGTCAGTTGACTCATGTGGCGAATAACTCATTTGGTTTTGGTGGCACAAACGCTAGTTTGATATTTTCAAAAATTTGATTTTTAAAAATCTAATTGTTCATTTTTTATTAGCTTTAGTTTTTTCGTTGTGATTACAGATAGAAGTAACTATCATTCTATTTTTAAAAGTGAGCGCATTTATGAAAATATTTTTAGCCAGTGATCATGCTGGAGTCGAATTAAAGTCTTATCTGTATTTAAAATTAATGGATCGACATTTTTTACCTGAATTACGTCAGACGATTCGCCATATGGATATTGTGGACCTAGGACCACAATCTACGGATTCAGTAGACTATCCAGATTACGCCAATATTTTGTGTCACAAATTGCATGGATTTAGCGTGATCGATTCCAATCCCAGCGAAAAAAAATTAACTCATTTAACAGAGTTAGGAATATTGATCTGTGGTTCTGGTCAGGGGATGGCGATTCGAGCTAATAAATTTCCTCACATTCGTGCGGCTTTGGTTTATTCGGCAGAAATCGCAACACTTTCGCGCGAACACAATGATGCGAATGTTTTATGTTTAGGATCTAGGTTTACTACTCAAGAACAAGCCGCGCAGTATTTGGAAATATTTTTAAGCACTTCGTTTGCAGGTGGCAGACACTTAAACCGCGTCGTAAAATTAAACGCCCCAGTTTAGTTTGTTGATTAATCATAATTAAATTCAACGACCCTGCTAGGCTGCTTTTTTGCGAAGCTTAGTTCTAGCCATCCACAAATCATATTCAGCTTGTATACGAACCCACATCTCAGCTGAAGTTCCTAATACCCTTTCCAGAATAATAGCAAAGTCGGGAGAAATGGCCCGCTTACCGTTTACGATTTCATTGATTTTCCTAGGAGTGCATCCACACTTTTCGGCAAACTGAGATTGATTTAAATTCATCTCAGTTAAATAAATTTCACTTAGAACAATTCCTGGATGCATGGGTTTTGGATTTTTAATCATACTATTTTTCCTTTTTTCAAATAAAGCACACTCATTGTGTTTAAATAAGCATAATATTCTGTTGTGTGGTAATTTTTGCCTTAGTAAATCGCGTAAATTGACTATGCGGATCTGTGACGGCAGGCGAAACTTGTCTTGATGAGTTAATCCTGCCCCTCAACCAACCCTCAAGCAACGGAAATAAGATCCTCTTCTGCAAATGTTGGTAAAGCAGCTGATTACGCTGTTTTTTTTTCGAAGTCTAGCTCGTGCGGACCAAGTCAAATTCAGCCTGTATGCGAACCCACTCTTTTCTCCCTCAATGAGTCTGAGGTTATTGAGCTTGTTGCAATTCAGATTTTAAATTTACTAATTTATCGATGGGAATCTTAGGATATCTCTTAATTAGAATTTTCATATCATAAGAACTAGCACGAATAATTAATAAATCCTTTTCTAATTGATCCCAATCAGAAGTATATTTATCTAACCCCAATTTTTTGAACAGAATAAAACTTTTAGCGGGATTCAAATATGGCTCTTCGTTTTCAGTGGGTTTATTGACCTGATAAATGGGATCATTAAATTCATCCGTGATTGGATAATCAGGTGTCGTATTAATAATAAAAGTATTCTCGTCATTAGGCTTGCGTGTCGTCCTTGGTGAGGTGTCTTTTTTGTTAAAACTTTTTATTGTTGTCGAATCAATTGGTTGTGATTTTGGACCCGCCCACAACTTTGTTGTAGCAAGTAAAGACACTAAAAGGATTATTCCGGTTAGGTTCATTTTCATCACTGTTATTTGTTTCATTTTTTACCACCTATTAAAAACTTACGCTTGTTAATACTGAGTTAATTGTACAAACTATTATCGAGTATTCGGAGCCGCCTCAACTGGTAAAGTTCCGCCTGTCATCCCGGACCCATTCATACCTGACCCATTCATACCTGACCCATTTTCGCTAGTTGCATTTGTTTTCAAAGGTCGTTGGTTCTTTAAAGTTATTGTATACAAGTATGAATAAACACTTTCTGCAAAATCCTCATTGGAAGTAGGATTTGTTAATTTTCTTTCAAGCTCGGTACGATAAAATTGAAGCCCCTCTTTATTAGAGTAATCTTGATCTTTTAACTCATTTAAAATTCGATTTGAATCTATATTTGTATTTTTAAGCACTTCATCTTTTGCTATATCTAATTCTTTTCTTAATTTGTCTTCGTCTTTATAGTTTCTATTAAATTTTGCACCAAGATAGCTTTGGTATTTTTGCACTAATAAATCTTTTTGTTCAGCACTAAATGAATTAAAAATATATTTACCTATTTCATTATTCGCTCTACTACCTTCGTAGAACTTGCGTTCAGAATTCAATTTTTCACTGATGCGAAAACTCATATCACCTTCTACAGTAGAGTTAGGTTCAATCCACTGCACTGGAACAAAAGACATCGCACCTAATTGATAATTTAACTCGCGCAGAGAATCTCTGGCCACTTTACATTCTGGTCGCATAGGATTTTCAAAATTCATAGTGCTGGATTCTTTCGGACATTTATTATCTAAAAAACGCCCAAAACCATTTAAACATTCAATCATCTCAGCTCTGGATAAATTTTCTAAATTTTTGAAGCATAATTCTTTATCTGATGCACCTAATGATTTCATCAAAGATTCTAAATCATTCATATCTTTACGATAATAATTAGCAAAGTTCTTTTTAACCTGATCATAGAAAATTAATTTTAAAATTGCTTCAGGGGTTCGATTTCTAGATCCAAATCTGCCATATTTTTCAGAACAAAAAGCTACAGATTGCAATTCGTTATATAACTTTCGGAGGGCCCCATTTGCTGTGTCTTTAGGAATCTCTAGACAGGTAGGTTCACCTTTTAAATAACAACTAGCTTGAAGATCCAAACTTTTTATTCGCTCTGGATCACATTTCTTTAATACATCAGTGATATTCATACTTTCGGTTTTAGAAGTATAACTGTCATTCACGCAAATTGAGCTATGGGTAAGAGAAACGCCAGCGAGTTTTTTGAAGGCCGTATTTAATGCTTTCTCATCTTTTAACTGAGTTAACTGCTTTTCTTTTGTCAGCACGTCGTATAGATAATCCAGACCAGCTCCCTTATCTCCCAACGGTGCCTTATTTTCGTATCCAGCAATCATCTCAACATTCGGTAAGGCACCCTTCCAATAATTTAAAATCGAACCAATATTAGTGCTATAGCAACCTAACAACAATAGTGAACGAATATTTTTACTTAATACAGGATGTTTTGCGAATGTATCCTTAAACGAAGTGGCTTCAATATCCCCATATTCGCCATGAAAAACTCCATTGCCATTATGACCAGATATTACAAC
Organism: Bdellovibrionota bacterium; assembly: GCA_052033755.1. Taxonomy (GTDB): domain Bacteria; phylum Bdellovibrionota; class Bdellovibrionia; order Bdellovibrionales; family Bdellovibrionaceae; genus JBPOJH01. The sequence continues at coordinate 89,354 of JBPOJH010000002.1, forward strand.
AGCTGACAGTTTGATGTTTTTTTTCTCAATATCTTGCAAAGCTGACTCTAATTGTTCTGGCTTCATTTTGCTTTTGTTTTTTATTTTTCTTAATTGTCTATGTATATCTTCTTGTTGATCATAAAGTTCATTTAGTTGTTTGTTTTTTTCTGGATTATTAGCATTTTTATTTACGGCATACCACTTTGTAATTTCCGCTTTGAATTTATTTTCTTCTTTGGTTAAACGACTAACTTCTGCTTTTACATTGGGATCTACTATTGGTAGTACAATCAGTTTTTCTCCACGCGCTTGCGCCGCTTTTTGAGCTGACTGTACTTCTTTTTCATTGCTGTTAAAATCTAGCATAAGAATATCTGCATAACTTACAGATTGGAAAAAAAAATCACTGAAAAAAATAATAAATAATATTGAAAATGAAACTTTCCTATTAGCCATTCCTTACAAATCCTTTTGTTCGTTGTAGCTTTAAGCCTGTATCTGATTTATTCACAAAAAAAACAGTTCGATAGTTTATTATTGATCACTTGGTGTTTTTTTAAAAGATCAATTCCTACTTACGATATTACTTAAGACTAGCGATTTACTGCTATCAAGACAATCAACCAGTACATCAAGCTCATGGTATAGCTAAAACTCTAATTGCTTATTATTTTGATCAACCTAAACGCTGACATAGCCTAAACTTTGCCTAAGTGAGTTAATTTTGTAAATTTCCCCTTTTTTAATAAAAAATATTTCTAGATTTTAAAGAAGTATAGAATACTAGACCCGCATTTTGATTTAAAAAACATAAAACATGGGGCTGCAATATGGAAAAAACAATGTCTGAAGAAATCTATTCTCAAAATTTACAAGCACTGAAAAAACAAGATGCGGAAATTTTTACGGCGTTGATGCATGAAACTCATCGGCAGGAATATGGTCTTGAAATGATCGCCTCTGAAAACTATGTTTCGAAAGCCGTGATGGAAACTCAAGGTAGTGTATTCACTAATAAATATGCCGAAGGTTATCCGAACAAACGTTATTATGGTGGTTGCCAGTTTGTCGATGTGGCGGAAAGCTTAGCGATTGAACGTGTGAAGAAAATTTTTGGAGCCCAGTTTGCGAATGTGCAGCCACACTCTGGTAGTCAAGCCAATATGGCCGTGTATTTAGCAGCCATTCAGCCTGGTGATACAGTCATGGGAATGGATTTATCCCATGGTGGACATTTGACTCATGGAGCGACCGTTAATTTTAGCGGATTTTTATTTAAATCGGTTTCCTACAAATTAGATCCTGAAACTGGCCGGTTGAACTATGATCAAATTCGAAAAACAGCTTTGGAATACAAACCTAAGATGATTATTGCTGGCTATAGCGCCTACCCTCGCGCTTTGGATTTTGCGAAATTTAAAGAGATCGCTAATGATGTCGGTGCGGTGTTGATGGTGGATATGGCTCACTTTGCAGGACTTGTCGCCGGCGGAGTACACTCTAATCCAATGGCCTACGCGGATTATGTCACGACCACGACTCATAAAACATTGCGTGGACCTCGAGGGGGATTGATTTTAACAAACTCCGAAGAAAATATTAAAAAAGTAAATTCAAAAATATTTCCAGGAATTCAAGGGGGACCACTAGAGCATGTCATTGCGGCCAAGGCCGTTGCGTTTGGTGAAGTATTGAAACCAGATTTTAAATCCTATGCGGAAAAGATTGTGCTAAATTCAAAAACTTTGGCAGAAACTTTATTAAGCGAAGGTTTTGAGCTTGTCACTGGTGGCACCGACAATCATTTAGTATTGCTGGATTTAAGTCATAAGGATATCACGGGTAAGCAAGCAGAAATTGCTTTAGATGAAGCGCATATCACTGTGAATAAAAACACAGTTCCCAATGAAAAACGCTCGCCATTTGTAACTAGTGGAGTTCGTATTGGGACTCCGGCGCTGACCACCAGAGGCATGGGTCCAGCAGAGATGAAACAAATCGGAAAATGGATTAGCTCTATTTTGAAAGATCATGAAAACACAGAATTAAAATCTGGAATCAAAAAACAGATTCATGAATTGTGTGCACAATTTCCATTGTATCGTTAGTAAAGAATTTCAGTGTTAGCCAGAGGGGTTGAGAAATCGAAATTGTTTTTGTATTTTCAGCATGACATTGGTCTAGATTTTCTGCAAATTTAGAATGAAAAACAGGCAAATAGTTTGTGAAAATAAAAAATCAGAAGTTTTATTTTTGTCAGCCCCCTCTTATTCTGCTAGACTTTATTTAGATGAAGAAAATAAAACCGCTCGTTATCTCTATCATTTGCTTCCTATCTGCTTGTACGACAAGCAAGCACGGTGTTCATTCAGACAATGACAATGGCAACGACAATACGAAATCCGTTGAAGAAAATTCGATAACTTCTGGATCTAAAACAAAATCTTTAACGACTAGAACTTTAGCCAACGAAACCGAAGAAAAAAAGGCTGAGGAAGATGCCGCGACCGATGCCGAGGCTGAAAATCTTGTTCATGAATATCAAGCTCAATATCGTAAAAACTTTATCGATTGGCCTGTCGATTCTGCTCGTATGACTCGTGGTTATTTGCCATTTAAAAAGAAACCTCATTTGGGGATTGATCTAGCTGCCCCGAAAGGCACTGCGATTTTGGCCGCTCACGATGGTGTTGTGATTTATGCCGGTCGAGATTTTCGAGGATTCGGAAAAATGGTTTTGATTGAAGGGGCTTATGGTTGGGCGTCTATTTACGCCCACTTTTCAAAAATTAATGTGAAAACAGGCGAAAAAGTTCATCAAGGACAAATCCTTGGTGGCATGGGACGTACCGGTCGAGCCACCGGAGTGCATTTGCACTTTGAACTTCGCAAAAAAAAGGGCCCTGTGGATCCCCTATTATATTTACCAGCGTCCGAAGCTCTGGTACATAAACAAGCCTCAAAACCAAAATTTGGTAAGAAGGCTTCACAAAATGACATCTAATACAAATACAAAAAAAGCGGTTATCGTAACCGGAGCAGGACAAGGTATTGGCAAAGCCACGGCTTTATTATTTGCCAGTAAAGGCTATTTTGTTTTTCTGGCTGGCCGTAACGAAGAAAAATTAATTCAAGTGGCTGAGCAATGCCCCCATGGCGCCAGTCTGTTAAAAATCGATCTGACTAAGCCCGCCTCCCTTGAAAAATATGGAAAACATTTATCCGAACGACCCGATGTCTGTATCGAGGCTTTGATCAACAACGCTGGCACCTTTGAACGACATGATTTTTTGCAAGCCGGAATGCAACCCTGGCGCGATCAATTCGAGGTTCACGTCTTTGGCACCATTCAGTGGACGCAACTGGTATTGCCTTTGTTTTTAAAACAAAAAAAAGGCTCCATTGTTAACGTCAGTTCGACCCTAGGTCTAAAACCCACAGCAGACACCAGCGCTTACTCCGCAGCTAAAGCCGCCATGATTAGTTATACGCAAAGTTTAGCCTTAGCTTATGGTCCTGCAGGCCTTCGATGTAATGTCGTCTGTCCAGGGATTGTAGACACTCCCATTCATAGCTTTCACCAGCTTCCTGCTGAGGAAAAAAAACAAGTCCTACAAAGTTTGCAAGGACTTCAACCCTTGCAGCGTATTGGAACCGCCGATGAAATTGCTAAAGCCATTTATTTTTTGGCAACCGATGATTCTAGCTGGACTACAGGCAGTGTATTAAGTGTCGATGGAGGAATTAATTTAACATGAGTCAAGATAACAACTCCAGCGATAATAACGATAACTTAGTCCGCTTATCTAAATTGATGTCTGAAAGAGGGATTTGTTCCCGTCGTGAAGCGGATGAATACATCGAACGTGGTTTGGTGTATGTCAATGGTGAGCGCGTGCAAACATTGGGGTTAAAAGTGGCTCGTAACGTCAATATCGAATTGGCTGAAAAAGCTAAGGATCAACAGCGTAATCTGGTCACGGTCTTATTAAATAAACCCATCGGCTATGTTTCCAATTTACCCGAAGATGGGTATGAACCAGCAGTGGTCTTATTAACAAATGAAAATTTTTATTCGAACAAACATATTGAAATAGAAAATAATTTTGTTGCACCTAGATCTTTAGATAATATGGCCGTGTGTGGTCGACTAGATATAGATTCGCAAGGGCTATTGGTTTTCACTCAAGATGGTCGCATCGCTAAACATTTAATTTCCGAAGACAGCGAAGTGGAAAAAGAATATATCGTTCGCGTGCGCGGTTATCTAACAGAAAAGCAGTTAAAATCTTTAAATTTTGGTTTACAGCTGGATAACAAACCACTCAAGCCCGCCAAAGTCGATTGGGTGAATGAAGATCAATTGCGTTTTGTCTTAACAGAAGGAAAAAAACGTCAAGTACGTCGCATGTGTGAACTAGTGGGTTTGCAAGTACTAGGACTAAAGCGCGTTCGCATCGGGCAAGTCAAACTAGGAGACCTACCCGAAGGACAATGGCGCTATTTATCACCCAAAGAAAAATTTTAATTATTAGCTCTATCTAGAATAAATTTTAGCGCAAGATAAAACTTTGCTATATCCTTCAGATAAATTCCCGTCATTAAATCCAATAACAGGAATGAGTGAATCTTGTATTTTGCTGTCGACGTTATCAGAGTTAGCATTTGAATTTTTTTTTGCTACTGCAAAATCCTCTTCTGCAATCCGTGCCAGATTTTCTTGTCGCATTTTTTCCAAATTTATTTTTTGAGCTTTAGATTTTTCTGTCTCTTCCATTAATCGATCGGCTACTCGCATTTTATTTTTAGTGTCTTGGCTTAGATAACCCTCATCAGAGACAGCTTCAAAAGCAGAATACTTTGTACTGTAGCCGTGCGGATCTTGCATAAAATTAAAGACCTTATCACCAGCTAAGGCCACCGCATTTTCTGCCATCAAATTCACATGCCCATAGCCATCCAATATGACGATATTATAATCGCTATACAATTTATAACCGTCGGTCCAGCGCTGAAATAAATTATTCACATTAGCAAGCTTATCAAGTGATCCCAAGACATTCATAATTGGAACTTGATTACTAACGACATGATCGACATTAAAATCCTTGGCTAAATACAAGCGATTCATGGATCTTAATGAATCCATATCCGGAGCTGAGTACCTATATTTAAACATGATATCTAAATAATATTTATCAAAACCTAATTTTTTAGGAACACCCATATCCGCAATTAAGGTTTCGCCCAACCTTATAATTGAGTATTTATTAATAACTTGAAGAATTTGACCAAAATAGGATTTACTATTGGGATCCTTCACATCCGCCCCTACTCCCATTGGTACATGTCCATGATCGTACTTAAAAAATCCATTCACAACTGGATCTAAACCACGAGTTAAAAGTTGCACCTTCGCTGCAACTCCAGCTAAGTTTTGCGGAGGATTGCCAAATGGGATAACACACTTCACTCGACTAGCTCTTAATTGAGCCACCTTGGCATCTAAGATAAAACTTCCGTCGGCATTAATACCTACTACTCCAGCCATAAACGCCTCGGCGGTCATGCCACCCATAGAAAAACCAGTGATAGTCACTTTTTTCCCCGTGACTGTAAAAATATGCGCAACGGCTGCGTCCATGACGGCAACATTGTTTATATAATCATAATCTCCGGGCCTATATTCCGATTTTAATAAAGTTTTTTCTCCTTTAGAGCCATACCCAGGTTGACTGATTTCCCAGGCATCATAACCAACAATGTATTCCGCCTTAGACCAGTAATCGAAAGCCGCTTGCGCATTTAAAAAACCATGCACGTTTAAAACAGGATCCCCGTCGGCTCTAGCAAAACGAGAATAGGCAATTCTATAATCCGAATACAGCTTTTCACCATTAACGCCAGTATATCCTGCTGGTTTATCGATAAAACCCTTTTGATAATGGTTACGTGCGGCCATTTCTTTATCGTCAATGATAGGTAATTTTCCTTGGTAGAAATTATTATTTATTTTTTCAGACCTAGGAACAACAGTGTCATAACCAATATAGTCTGGAAATCCTCGCTCTTTGAAATCATAATCAATAAGTCGATAAGAAATCATGCGCATGACATCGGGCGTGTATTTTTTAAGTTTGATAGAGCGGAATATAGCTTTTCTTTTATTCAGCAAGATGTCCTGATGAAGCATAAACTCGTCTTTAGATATTTTTAATTCAGGGTCTTTAGAAAAAACACGATCTTTATAGGTTTGTAAATCATTTAAGACGAGCAAGTAATCGGATAACTCTCCCAGTTTTACTTGTCCCATACGACCCTGCAGATCAATCAGGTTATCGAATACTTTTAAAAATTCTTTGGATGACAGCTTAAATTGTATATTTTTGTAGGCGTTTAATAATTCAGTGAATTGCAACGTGCTAGCTGTCGTCTTGAGACCTTGAAGTTTAAATTGATAGTAATATAACTGTGCGGGAGTCGCAACGTCTCGTAATTTTTCGAAGACTTCCAGGTAATTTTCACGATCAAGATCCTTTAAACTAAGGACAAATAAAGAAAATTCCTCGATAAACTTTTTAAATATTTTTCGATCTTCCGCCGTTGCATTTCCGTGCAACTCCGCAAAGACTTCAATATCATCACTAATTGAGGCATATTGTTTGACTGGTAGTTTATTTTTTAATTTCTGAAGTTGCGGTTGGATGGAATTCAGTAATTCTTGAGCACCCACCGAAGGATTTGCATTGGCGCCATTGGAAAAAGCCATGACTAGCAAAATAGCGGCTAAAAACGCAAGGCTACTTGCATGGAAAGATTTTTTTAAATACTGACTGAATCTAGTTAACGACTGACGTTTTTTGTTACTTAGTGTAAAAAACTTTTTCACCATGTTCATCTACAACTACCCCTTCTAGTTACGTTCTAATCGAGCTTGAATCCAACAACTGAATAGTTATTCAATTCGTTCGTTCTTATTTAGAAATATAGCAAGGCTTAAGCCAACAGGACTGATTCTAAGAACTGCAAGATAACTGAGAACTACCCGGCTTATTACGAGCCCATTCAGGTCGTTTTGTGAAAAACTTTTCTGTTATCGCTGGATCCGAATTGGCTTCATAGGGTGAGCGAATCAATAGTAGCAATTGATGTAGCAAGTTTTTTTCTTTTTGGATGAAATGAATGTCGATATTTTCTGGAAGAATTTCAGGGTTTGATAATGCGGATTCTTTTGCGGATTCGATTTCTGTAATGGCCTCTTGTACAAGATAATTTCGTAATAAAAACTGCGGATTCTGAGTCTTCATTTCCTGATAAATTTCATCCCAAGAGCGTTGATCTGATTTTCGCGACCGATGAAAATATTCAAGTAACCACGGAAGAATTTTTTGTTGAATTAACGGTAGGTGCTTTTCGTTAGTTACTGTTGAATTAGATTGGTTGTTTATATTTGAATTTTGGTTTGGAACTTTATCTGCATTTAAAGCCTGGCAATAGCTTATCTTTAAGAAAATATTATGTAACAAACTATGATTAACATTAGCCATTGTTAAATTAGCTTCGTCGACACCTATTTCGTGACTGATTTTTTTAAATAAATTTTCAGGATTTTTTGCATGAAATAATGGTAAGTGACTAAAAAATAAAGTCATATCTGTTTCTATTTTCCAAGACGCATGACCACTTCCATCCTCATTAAGATGATCATCATTGTTGTTCGTTGCTATATCGCTGGGACTTATGTTTTGAACTAGTTTTTCAATCCACTCTAAATCTTGCAAGGATGGCGACAACGAAGGCTGCAAGTTCGAAGACGCAGATGCAGGACTTAATCCCATTTTTTTAAACATCATCGCAACATAGGATTGATTGAAGTGCTGTTGATAGACCTGCAATCCACTGGCTAAGCTTTGCGGATCTTGCATGATGGTGCCAATAGCTTCCGCTAATCGATGTAAATTCCAAAAAGCAATCTGTGGCTGTTGCGCATAGCTGTAACGCCCTCGACGATCCGTCGTATTAGGTGTCCAAGCAGGATCAAAAGCGTCCAGCCATCCATAGGGCCCATAATCGATCGTTAATCCTAAGATGGACATATTATCCGTATTCAATACGCCGTGAACAAACCCCACTCGCATCCATTGTACTATTAAATCGGCTGTACGTGTTGCGACCTCAGTAAACCATTGGACTATTAGTTCATCTGTCAAACTGATTGGTGATTTTTCTATTAACTGAGTTGGCTGATTTAACATTAAACTCGATGGCTGTTGTTGCTGTTGTTGCTGCTGCATAGATAACAACGACGGAAAATAATTTTTAATCGTGAATTGAATTATTTTTTTTAACGAGTCTTGCTGACCGCTGGCTGCTAAAATTTCATAATGACCAAACCGCAAAAAACTGGGTGCGACACGCGTGACGATGGCTCCTGGTTCAGCGACTGGGTGGCCATCATAAAACATATCGCGAATCACATCCTCACCGGTTGTCACTAATGCTAAGGCTCGTGTTGTCGGTACTCCTAGATAATGCATGTACTCACTGCAAAGATATTCACGAATGCTGGAACGTAAAACGGCTCGGCCATCACCACTACGCGAATAGGGAGTCTGACCAGCACCCTTTAATTGTATCTCCCAGCCGTTGTGTTCTCCTAGATTCAAGGCGCGACCATCGCCTAATTGTCCTGCCCAGTGACCAAATTGAAAACCACCATATCTAGTCGCAAATGGTTTTGAACCAGAAAAAGTTTGATTCCCAGATAAATACTGGGCCCAAACTTTGCGGATTTCACAAGTCTTGTTACTAGTCTGTATTCCATCTGGATGTATATTTTCAGGATAGTTTGTCCGAATATCCAATTCAGAAGTAAGATCTCCAAATATTTCTGCGGCTAATTCTTGCGACCAAAGTAACAAATTTGGATTTTTAACAGGAGTCGCATCAACATAAGAAAAAAAATGTTCTGAATTAGAATCGTTCACTGATCCCATTGTTGGATCAGTGAACGAAAGACCTACTGAAGGATGGATTGTCTCGGCGATGGACTCTTTTTTAGAGACATCGAAATAACGTAAAAATTTGGATGTTAGTTGCAAATTATTTAGCGGCACTGTATCTGAAAGTAATTTATTTGGAGACATTGGCTTGCTGCGGATATCGTTCTGGATGAAGCTTTAACTGATACGCACAATCTTTTGAGCAGGTTTCTTTTTTCCAATCTAATTGCTCGCAATCAACACAAATCATTTCATCGGTCTTACAACGACGACAGTGAATGGTGATCTCAGAGGGTTGACCACAGTGTGGACACAACCCGTATTTCGTTGTCGGCTTTAAATCGGCATTTAAAGCCACACGATGATCGAACACAAAACACTCTCCCTCGAACTGATCATTGGGATATTCTTTCATATAATTAATAATGCCACCGTTTAATTGATAAACATTATTAAATCCCTGTCGCTGCAGTTCTAGAATCCCTTTTTCACAGCGGATGCCTCCGGTGCAAAAAATAAGAAGTTTTTTCTCTTTAGAAATATTATGTTTCTCAACGTATTCTGGAAATTCCGTGAATTGATCGATTTCAGGATTGATGGCACCTTTAAAAGTTCCAATTTTAGTTTCGTACCAATTTCTAGTATCAATTAACAAAAAATCTTTTTCATTTTTTAAAACGTGATTCCATTCCGTCGGAGACAAATGATGGTTCACATCGGAATTGGGCACTAACTCGGGAGTACCCAAGGTCACAATTTCTTCGCGAATTTTGACTTTGAAGCGGTGAAAGGGAGCCACTTCGGATTCGGTGTCTTTGAAAAATAAATCAGGTACATCAAAATACTCGGTGATGAATTTTTTAAACTCTATCATTTGACTTTCGACAATTGCGGCCACGGTGGCGTTAAAGCCTTCTGTTCCTAGAATTACTAGCCCTGTGATATTTAACTCGTGCGCCTTCGCTTCTAGATCTTTTTGTACTTTCTGCGTAGAAAGGATGGGTTTGAATTTATAAAACGTTGCAACGGAATAAACCATGTATAAGACTCCTGTTAGGGAGTCTTATACGGATAAGACCAGGGGGTGGTAAAGTGATTGAATACGAACTATTTTGCTGGTTATTTTACTGGCGGCGGTAAGTGACTGTTGTCTTGACTTGAATCCGTCGTCTTTGGCGTATCTTGCGAGTTGTTTTTATATCTTTGGTCTAACGATCTTTTGTAGGCACTATTCATACCTTTCAAAGCTGCAAAACCTACCCCCGCAATAACGGTCCATTTCAATATATCTTTCCAGTTATTACTAAACCAGTCGCCAATGCCACTAAAGAATCTAGAAAACCAACCTTCTTCTTTTTCACCGGAATTGCCGCCGTTATTACTGTCATTACTGTCATTACCAGAGCAGGAAGTTTTATAAACGCCAGGTTTGCACAGACACAAATGATAATCGACATTTCCACAAGGTGAGCCGGGAGCGAATGCTATTTTCTTTGAATCTCCGCAATTAAGTTGCTCCTTCTGCGCGGCAGTTTTTGCGCCACGTTTGTTCATATCAGCTACGCAAGCACTGACATTAGGATCCTCAGAGGCATTGGCATTATCACAATAATTTCTTTGACAGTTCGGAATACTATCCAGCTTCCATTGTTTAGGCCCCGCGGTCGTTCCTTGTGCACACTTGCCATTTCCATCTAATGGAAGTGCACCAGTTTTGCTTGTTTGAATAAACGCTTGAAATGCAGAATTACAATTTTCCTCTGATTCAGCGGGAGGAGGAACTACTACCGGTGGTTTTTCTGGAGCGTCTGTGCAAGTTAACCCTGTATCTTTACCAACCTTAGTCTGAGCAAATGATTCACAATCCTTTTTAAGGGCCTCGTATCTTTCTCTAAAGTTTTTACAAGCCTTTTGTTGGTCATCTTTCAAGCCCGGGTGTTGTTTAAAAATAGATTTATCAATAACATTTCCGCCATTACAAACTGCAATTAACAGACTATAGTGAGAGCTGATCTGAGTTTGAACAGTATCGAAATCATCTTTTGTTTTTTGACCAACACCACCTTTAATACCCTTCAACAATCCAGCTAACGTGGCATCCGCCGGAGCCTGCTTTGCGCATTGAGCTGTTGCACTGGATGTGCCACCGCGATCAGGACCTACACAAACTTTCAAGTCGGAATTTGCAGACGCAAAAAAAGTAGTGTCACAAACAATTCCACCACTACCATCGCATGCGCTGCTTTTAATTCTTTCATCATTCGCACCACAACTCCAGCGACCATCATTTCCTTTGCCATAAGCAGATAGGCGTCCTGCCACAAGACAACTTTCGTTAGAATAGTCGGTTTCTTTTCCTGCGGCGATAGCTTCATTCAAACCTGCAATCCAAATTTGAAAAAAGGGAGAACTCTGCCATGGAGTTAATGTATTCTCATTATCAATAGCACTGGTTTTTTTAGATTTTGTATGAGATTTACTTTCTTGATTGATCACTTTCGCACGAGCAAGCCCTACTTCTTCCATGGACTCCAGCAAAAGACGCACGTTTTTGATATATTTAATTTGCTGCGATTTATTCATTTTCACAAATACATCATAGGGAACAAGCGGACCCGTTTTGGATTTCTGGGGTTGGGATTTCACTGCTATCTTAGTTGAGCTTGAAGCTGGTGATCTGGAGCCAGTTGCTTTTCTGGTTGACTCACTAGAAGAGGACTTTATAGACTCAATATTTTTTAGACCTTCCTCTGTAGGCACGGCTTTTAAATAGGTATCAGCTTGGTTAAACTCTAAAGCCTTAGCGATTTTTTTCATGTAAGGAAAAACCTGATCCACATCCGAGCGAGTGATTTGCTGACCATTAATCTTTGCAACAACATCGCCCTCTTCAACAAAAGTCATCACGACAGGCGTTCCTAAAAAATTCATCTGCAATTGAATATCGAACTCTTCTTTTGCGCCTTTCAAAGTACTTGTTTTACGTGCGGCTGGAATTTTTGTAACTGTAATTTTCGACAAGCTAACTTCGGGATGAAGGACGCTGACCCACTCCATCGGTTTTTTAATTACGTAGGGTAAAAAACGCCCATCCTTTTTAAGGAACTCACCGACACTCATGTCGTGTTTAATCAGCTCTAGACTTTCAACATTTTTTTTAATTTCTAAATATTTGGCGTTTGATAATGCCCACAAAGGTTGTTCGATAAACATAATCATGGAAAGCAAAGTAGCTATCAAGCGAAAGCGATTTTTTCTAGTTTTGCCAATTGTATAATGTAACAATCCCATGCCGTATTCTCCTTACTCTTTTCTCAACTAGAATCATCGGCTCAATTTGGGAAATACTTAAGTCTGGTTTTAAAATATCGTCTAATATCTATTTACTTGTCAAAAGTAAGAACTCTAGCTGACTTTCGTATGGTCTATAATTTCAAACTCAACGATGGAACACATCGCGCTTAGAATATACATATCCTTCGTCATGTAGAGCTGTTGGTCGAATCAGTTGAGGTTTGTAAAAGTTTTTGACAGTGTGTTTTGTATTTTTTTCTATCTAATTCAATTTCAGATTCGTTGATTAACTGGTCAGATGAATTGGCGCAATTCCTTTTGTAAATTTAATTTTCTAGATCTTAGTCAGGTAATAAAAAATACCAACGAGACTTGTTCTTTCGATTTACAACTTACTTTTTATAAGTCATAAAGATGTAATGAACTCGACTATATTTGCCTCGACTGGGATTTCAGATAAATTTTTAAACACAGATAATTTATATCGACTATTGGATACGGAACCGTTTCTAGTTATTTCTTGTTTGATTCTGGTGGCGTGGAGTTTCTATAAATTTTTTCTGAAAGAAGTTTCCGAGGAACGACATAAAAGTCTAAAAGCACAGTACAGAAATTTATTACAACATTTTTTTGCGATGAGTTTTTTCTTTGCCTTATTTTTATTACTTAATCGATCGAGCGAAGTGGAGTCCTGGATGACTCGAGCCACTCCGTATTCGGCAATGATTAGTTTTTTTTGGGGCATCGTGGTCTTGGTTAAAACTTGTCGTGTGATGGTTTTACAGTATTTATTTTTAGGTTCTATCCGTCATGGTGTTCCGATTTTAATCGTCAATATTTTTTCATTGATCTTCACATTGCTTTTAACGTTGTGGGCTTCGAATCAGATTTTTGGTTTGCAGTTAGCACCAATTTTAGCCACTTCGGCGGCATTCACTGTGATACTAGGTTTGGCGATGCAAGATACTTTGGGTAATTTATTTGCTGGTATAAGCCTACAGATGGATCATAACTATGATATTGGCGACTGGTTAGAGGTCACTGTCAATGGTCAAAAAACGGTGGGACAGGTACATGAGATCACTTGGCGAGCCACTACTTTGTTAGGTTGGACCGACGAAAAGATTATTATTCCCAATCGTCAATTGGCCAACTCACAGTTTTCTAATTTTAGCTTGGGTGAACAACCCATTGTGCGCAGCCAGATGTTTCGTTTGGAACATAATTGCGACATTAGTTTTGTTAAAAAATTATTTTTAGAGATTTTAAAAGAAATCCCACAAATTCGTCAATGGCCGGAACCTTTGGTTTTGATCAGCGAAAATAATGATTCTTGGATTCTATTTAAGGTGATTTATTATATTGATAATTATGGCTCACAATACGTGATCGCTGATCAAGTGGTCGAAAAAGGCCTACAGGCCCTTCGCCAACATAACATTCCACTAAGTCGTCAAAAATTAGAACTGATACAAAAAGATTGATCTGAACGATCTGCAATATAGACTCTAATGGATAATAAATAATTGCCCAGGGTGCAATTTTAAACTGTATTGTAATACTGCAAAAACACTGCGCTGATTAAGAGGCGCCAATCCAGCAGAAAAGAAGGACAATTCTATATTCTCTATTCTTTATTCTCTATTCTTTATTCTCTATTATTTATTCTCTATTATTTATTTAAATAGAATCTACAACTTCAACTAAAACCTTCGCTGTACTGACGCCGCAGCCATAAGTTAAATTGTTCTAAAAAAAATTGTCGAGCTTGATATCCATTGGTTCGTTCCTTGCGATTGGCTTGAAAATAAATCTTTAAACGAAAAACTTCGTACGTCGATGTTAACACTCGGCTAAAAGCTAGATTATCCCAAAATCTTTTACCGAACGGTTTCCCTTTTTGGGCTCCAGTGACCAGTCGAGCTATTTTTCCCGTTATAGCACGTAAGAATTTTTGAAATCCTTGGCGAGTCTGACACTTTATTTTTAAGTGAAAATGATTACCCATATTCACCCCATCGCCAATGGTGATAAAATTTCGTTTCGCTTCGGCATGAATCAAACTTTGAACTTTAAATCGATGCTTTATGTTTAGCAGACTATATGCTCCCTTGGCTAAAGTGGATTTTAGAGTGACATGCATCCATTTCCCAGAAACAACTGGACGGCGCAATTTACGTCGACCTTTCCCAATTTCACCACCATGAATCCGTCGAGCTCGCAGAGCAGATAAATCTGCAGATTTTACTTTTGAGTTTAATTTACTAAATCCCACTTGATGGTTGGAACCAGTATTCACTTTCGCATTTGAGAGACGAGCAAGCTGTGTTAAGGATTTATGACCGTTAACATCGTTAGCTGGTCGACTGAGATAATCAACAAATGACAATTGCTTAGCTGCATTTCGATTTGTTTTTTTTGAGTAAATTTTGGTATTCATGCGTGAAAAACAATTCCTACATTTCTAAAAAAATGTCAATAAAAATGAACGACAAACAGTATCTTTTTTAACTATTAATTTAATTATATAAATTAAATTCATTCCGAAAATATGACATTGCCCCATTCGTATTCAAAAATTAAATTAGCTAGTATTAAATAATTTATGTTGAATTCTGGTTTAAGTAATTCTCGAACACGTGATAATACAAATACCATTCCCCTGCGAAGTTGTTCTTTCGAATGGGGCAATGTCATTTTTTTTATAATACATACTATAGAGTAGACATTATTATCGAATACTTTTTTATCTATTATCTCAGCTGAAAGTAAGTTAACGTTCTTACTTTCAGCTGAGATAATAATCTATTCGGCCATATTAGAGTTGTGGACTGATATTCCATCAGCTGCATAGGTGTTAACTACAGGTAAATAAAATGCCCTGCTAGGTACCCATTAGAGGTGACGATAAAAAATTGTACTGTCCCCTTTTTCAGGAATTGTTGTCAAAATCTTCGAATCTACAAATAAAAAATAATATCTATTTTTTATTTGTAGATTCGAAGATTTTATCGGCGCTGGCGGCAACGAATCCTTGATATAATTTTCCCTTCGCATCCTTGTAGCGTTTAGCAAACTCGTAGTAACAACTTGGGACTTGGTGCTTTGAGACTTTATTATCATCTACAAATTCAGCCTGAGGAGCCATTTGAATATAGTCATCCCATAATTGTGAAAAAAACGACTCAAGCGTTGATGATGTTGTCATAATACACCTTTCTTGAAAATAATTTTGAATCACCGTTAAGATATGGTAAATTATAGATTCATTTTACTAATTCAAACAAACAGTTTATCAAAAGCAATAACTTAATCACTAACTAAAGGAGCACCCCGATCATGAGTTCATCTGTCCAATTACAACAATTAGTATCCGAATCCCTTCACTGGCGTTATGCTGTTAAAAAATTTGATTCGCAAAAAAAAATCAACGACACTGATTGGAAACTCCTAGAGGATTCCTTAGTCCTAAGTCCATCTTCTTACGGCACTCAACCTTGGAAATTTTTAGTGATTGAAAACAAAGAACTTCGAGAGAAACTAAAAGCTGTTTCTTGGAATCAATCGCAAGTCGTTGATGCTTCTCACTTTGTGGTTTTTTTATATAAGGAAAAAATGGATGTCGCGCATTTACAAAAACATGTTCAAAGAATGGCTGAGGTTCGCGGCATACCCGTTGAGAATTTAAAGGATTTTCAAAAAATGCTTGTCGCCGATCTTGTTGACGGACCTAGAGCTAACAAAATCTCTGAATGGGCCCAACGCCAAACCTATATTGCCATGGGTTTCCTAATGGAAACAGCAGCCCTGTTAAAAATTGATTCTTGCCCAATGGAAGGCTTAGAGGCCGATAAATATGATGAAATTCTAAATCTTAAAAATACGGGATGGAAAACCATCGCGGCCGTTCCCTTGGGCTATCGTCATCCAGATGATAAATACCAAAACATGAAAAAGGTCCGCTTTGCTAATTCCGACGTCATCGAATTTATTAAATAGCAGAGGATTTTACTTCAAAACTAGAAATTAGCTGCAAACAAAGAAAAGCCAAGTTTTTAAATAATAAGTACACGGCATCCATGCCTCACGGCTCCTGCTTCGCAGGGCCCATCCTGGGCCGCCGAGGTACTTATTATTTAAAAACTTGGCTTTTCTGCGTTGATGATAACTTTAAAAAAATTAGTTTGGAACTGAACCAAATCCAGATGTTTCGTAGACCTCGTTTAGACGACGAAGAAAGCCTCTTCTGAGACCTATTTTCAAATGTTGATGTGGTCGCCGCGCAAGGGGCGCGACCAACACCAAACAGCAAGGTCTAAAAAGCGCCTAATAAAGGTCTAATGTTAAGTAAGCTTGAGATTACTTCGATAGTTTAGGATGTGGGAAATGTAACTGACGATCGCAGGCGTAGGAGATGATGCTATCCTTTAACGAAATTTCTCCGACCTTAAACCAAGATGAACTTGAAGGGTCCGAATCCACATTGTTAACTAAGATATTAAATTTTAGCCCACTTACGCGTGCGGCTTCGCTGAGCTCATCACGAAAATCCACTTCGTTATTTAACTTATTCGAAGAATTCGATTGTAACTTAATGTATTTCGGAGATTTGATAGTTTCATTTTCACCAAGACCTAAAGCTGCTATTTGTGTGACGGGACGAAACCCAGGATTGGAATCGGCGGAACTAAAAATACTTGCTACTTTTAATGCTAAACCAATACCAGACAGTCGAAAACCCGTCGCAGGCTGGTTTGTCATTTCGACATCTAAATATCTATTCGCTTTAGTCCCAGCCAAAACATCAATCGTGAAAAAATTGGCAGTATCGGTCACCGCCTTGGGATCCATCGAATTATAAATCTTGCCCGCAAACGCAAAACCGCGTTTTTCGCCACGATCCGTATCACCTAATGTTGTCGAAGCTCGAGCTATTAACAAGCCCTTCGCACCCGTCTTAAAATATCCAGAATAAGAAGTCACCTGAGTGATTTCCCAAGTTCCTGAAAAGCAAACACCATTAGGATGTAATAATTTTTGATCACGAGTTAAAACATCGGACTTGTCCGTCAAAATACGATTTACATCCTTTGGCAACTGGCGATTAAAGAAATCACTCGATTCAACTACAAATCTTGGCTTTTTTCCATTTTGATAAAGTGGCATTTCAATTTTTTCTTCTTTAGACTGAGCCATTGGATTTTTATCAAACACGATATTATATATATCTTCAAAAGAAGAAGTCGCATGAGCGAATACAGAAAAACAAAGTGCTCCACTTGCGACACTCATTTGCAATGCTTTGAATTTATTTGAACTAGTTTGAACTTTTGACATGCTTTTTTTCTCCTATTGTCTGCTCTGTTATTTACTCTACTGATTACCCCAAGTTGCACGCAGCTACTTCTATTCTATCGAAGAAAAAAGACCAATATAAATTCAACTTCACTAGTTATATTAAACTTTATATTAAAAATAAAAAGGTAAGAATATTTCAACTTCATATAAAATATTCTTACCTGTATTTTAGTTAAACAACTTTCCATTCCATATATTAACCCAGCCGAAAGAACGAAAGCTAACTTACACGACAACTTCCCTAAAGCAGGAGTCTTACTTACTTACTTACTTACTTACTTACTTACTTACTTACCGCCAGGCCAATAACTCTATAGCACCAAACAAGTCAGGGTCTTGTCTTATGAGTACCTCGGCGGCTAAGGCATGGGCCCTGCGAAGCAGGAGCCGTGAGGCATGGATGCCGCGTACTCATAAGATAAGACCCTGACTTGTTTGACTGAAATTAAAAAATTACCAAGCGAATTATTTTAACTTGGATCCTTCTAAATTCCAATTCTCAGCCACGTTGGTATCGTAAAACTGATGACCTGGTAATTTATATCCCTGCAAGTTAGCTGGTATGACCGCAATATCAGAGCGGTAATACAAAGGGATCACTGGCACTTCATCCGTATAGGCTTTCAGAATTTCATAAGTTAGTTTTTTACGTTTATCTTTGTTGAACTCGACATCAAAAGCATCCAATGCCGCATCCACTTTTTTATTCACCCAACCTGTATAGTTTTGCCCACTGTAAGAATTAGCTTTGGTCGCAATACTAGAGGAATGCAAAGTGGATTTTGCTGAAGTATCCGGTGTCGACATCCATGCATACATGGCCATCGCACCATATTTGCGTTCCTTAGTTGTCTCACCAAAAAACACACGTGCTGGTTCATTTTTAATTACAACCTCGACACCAGCCGATTTCCATTGTGTTTGTAACATCGTTTGCACAGTTTCACGTGTCTTATTTCCAGCAGTCGTCATAAATACCAAAGACAATTTTTTTCCGTCTTTGTATCTAAACCCGTCTTTTTCCAGCTTCCAACCAGCCTCATCTAATAACTGCGAAGCTTTTCTTTTTGAGTACTCATACACGAAGATTTCTTTTGGATCTTTCGTAAACAAGGGATCAATCGGAGCCACGTTATGTATTGCTGGTTCTTGGCGACCTTTGAATAGGGCTTTTGTTAACTCATCACGATTGATGGCATAAACTAAAGCTTTTCGCACTTTCACATCTTTTAAAAACTCGTTATCTAAATTTAGGTCAATATGTTCATACGTTGTTGATGGTTGAAACAAAACTTTATAAGGTAAGTTTTCTGCCTTAACCTTTCCCTCAAAAGCCAAAGCTTGGTCAAAAGCCAGTCCCAATGAAGAGATCATATCAATTGTTCCAGATCTTAAGTTCGCCTCTAATGTTCCAGTATTTGGAATTAATTTAAAAATCATTTTTTTAATATTTGGAACTTTTCCATAGAAATTTGGATTCACAGCAAAAGAAACATGCGACCCTAATTTAATTTCAGAAATTACATAAGGCCCATTATACAAACCTTTATTCGTTGGATTTTTTGTATAATTCGAGTTCTGATCATACCCTTCCTTTTGAGAGCCATACTGCTTTAGCACAGGCTCCTCAATGTGTTTTGGTAATGGCCCTGGTACGCCCTGATAATAATCAAAACGTGGCTTATTTAATGTGTAAGTGCATTTCTTTGGATTTTTTGGATCGATGTCAATTTTAGAAATCACTTCATAGGCATCACGCGCGCCCACACTGACATTGGGATTTTTCCCCACTTCCCAAGCAAATTTAAAATCTTCGCAAGTAACCGGCGTGCCATCACCCCATTTTGCTTTTTCTAAAATCTCCCAAGTCACTTCAAGACCTTTTTTACCATCCGGAAGAGTGATTAATTTAGCTCCCTTATTTTCGATGGTTGGAATTCCTTTTGCCAATTGCGGAGCCCATTCACCTTTGTCGTTCATATACACCATGGAACGATTCACTAAGGTGCTCATATAAACAGTAGCCGCCATGGTTGCAATCAAAGGATTCATGTTTTCAAATTCTTGATTGATACCAATTTTAATTTCCTCGTTACTAGGGGCTGCAACAGCTTGAGTCAAAACTCCTGTTGTCGCCAGAGCTAAAAGTGATTTCATTAAAACAATTTTCATTTTATTCCCTTTCTTAAGTCGTGTTTGAAAATTTCATTTAGATCAACATACTTTTATATTAAAAATCAATTCTGGAATCATTTTGCACCCCAGTTTTTACTTTTTTTAGATCCAAGCCCTAAAAAAGTCACTAGGCCCTAACCCGTTCATCATTCATGCCAAGACAAAATTCTAAAAAATTAAACTACTTAGATACAAAATGCACCACAGAGTTCGACCCAATCTAGCCACAGTTAACTCTGTTCTATGACTGCAAAAGTACTGCACCGAATAAGCGGCTCCAATCCAGTAGCAACGATGGACAACTATTTACTGAACTTGGTATAGTACAATCTTTGCTGGTTTCACCAAACTGTGCGTCGTCATAATGGCGGCATTTTTTTTTGCGGAAACTCAATGATAAACTCAGGATATGCGGACTCTTTATTCAAATACAACTGCCCGCCCATGTCTGAAATGATTTTTCTGGATACGCTTAACCCCAAACCAGTGCCTTTGTTAATATTTTTAGTCGTAAAAAAAGTCTCGAATATTTTTTCGTGATGCTCTTTGGGAATCGGCGGACCACCATTGGAAAAAACTATCAGTAAAGTATTTGGATTCGTCTTTAACTGCACCACGACTTCGATCCATCTTTCTTTTTCATCCTTCAAATCATTCACCGCTTGTTTAGCATTCGTGTACAGATTTAAAAACACCTGCGACAACTCAAGACTGGGCACCTCTGCCAATAAGTTTTGCTCACACTTAAATTTTAACTGGATATGATTTTTGCGAATGGATTCCTGACCAATCGCTAGACAATCCTCCATTAGTCGATAAATATTTTCATAACTGTACTCCATACTGACTGGAGTTCTAGATAACCGTTTTAGTGAGCGAATGATTTGTGTTATACGACGCACAGTTAGTTGAATAGAGCGTATATATTGCACCGCTTTTTCTTTGTTCGTTAATCCCACTTGCGAATCCAAGTACAATTCGAGCATTTCAGCGTTCCCAGAAATGATCTGTAAGGGATTATTAATTTCATGACTGATATTGGCCGACATTTCACCGATCGCTGCCATTTTCGAGCTTTGAATAGCTGCGGCATTGGCCTGCTCCAAAGATAAAATATATTGTCGTATTTCCTTCGAGCTAATCGCAAGCGATCTTTCCAATAATCGAATGCGCTCGTCCTGTTCTACCAAGCGCTGATCAATCGTTAAAATAAAATCTTTAATCTTCGTAATAGATTCCTGAGGTAAATCAGATCCTAAGTCTGAAAAGTTAATTTTTTTCTTTTGCAGGATTCTTTTTAAGGTTTCACTAATATGTGAAAGATCCTTTTTCCAGGCCTCACCGTCAGTCTTCATAAATAATTACCTTGGAAAAAGTTTGATTCATCAAACTACAGACTTGATTGCGTGTGACTATCTCCCCATAACCATATAAACCCATTTGTTTGGACTCTAACTGGATGTCCTCGGTACCTGTCTGTAATTCATCTTCGATACGACTTCCCAATCCCATACCTCGGGAGGCACAACTAAAAACCAAACTGAAATAATCTGCATTCTGACGAATTGGCTCAGGCAATTGCTTTTGACAGCTATCACTAATCATGGCCGCAGCATCGATCATTCCCGAAGTCTGCGCCAACAGAAGCCGCACAAATTCACCTTGCGGAATTTCCCCCGTGAAAACAATGCATTTGTTGACGGGATCCACTAACAAGGGTGTTCGAATCAAGCCCTCTTTCCGTTGAAAGTTTTCGCTAATTTCAATCGAGTACATTAAGTGAATGGCCATTTTATCGGCCGCATTTTCGCCTAAATATTCTGAGTACACATCTAAAACGGGGCGATGATCTAATTCGTATAAAATATTTTTATCGGATTTCGTCACTTTGCGCTCGATACCGAAAGAACTTAAACCCGATTCACTTTCAGCGACCACATGCAAGTGTTCACCATACAGTGCAACAACCACGACACTTTTATTATGAACACCTTGTTGATCAAAAACATAAGTAGCCACCGTCTTAAAATCATCACCAGCCAACACACCCAACACTGGGACCGCGATCTCGCGCAAGCCATGAGTTAATTTGGCGCCATTAATACTAATACCTTCGGAAAAAACCAACAAGGCTTTTTAATTGTCTTTAACAAAGGAACGACTAATTCGCCGACCAAGTTCGTACGAGTCCTCATACGACTGAAATGAAAAACTTTGTACATGAAATTGTGAATGAGTCACGCGATTGAGTTGCACCACAACATCTGGCCCTGCAACAAATTGTAGACCAAGAATATTTCCAGCTGTTGTGCAACCAGCTGTTGGTAAATTTAGAATTAAGTTTTGCGCATCTAAAATTATCTTTTTTACTAAAGCTAGATCATTACCTAGAACAATCATAAGTAACTGATTCGAGCTGAACGATCCTTGCTGAATTTGCTGCTGATAGTTTTGTAAATCTGACAACAACTGCTGATACACTTCTTGCTGAAGGATCTGCTTTTTAGAAATTCGATATAACTTAGTCGTTATAGATGGATTCCAATTTTGATGATTCTTATTTGGATTAACTGACATGGAAGTTCCCTTTTTGTAACTGCTGTAAAACAACTGGTAGCATCCGAGTTAAATCACTGGGCAGTAAGGATAGTTGTGAATGCCCCGTCTGCAGCCAATAATCCGCCAGCAACCCATGAAGGTAGACCCCTAATTTGGCAGCCAATGATGGCTCCACTTTTTGCGCTAATAATCCCACAATAACTCCCGTCAACACATCTCCGGCACCCGCCTTGGCTAAAGCGGAATTCCCAGACGTATTCCGATATATTTTTGCGGGATGCGGAGTCACCACTAACGTATTAGGCCCTTTTAAAACCAAAATGCAATTGCATTGACGACTAAAATGCATCGCTAATTTCGTTTTTTTTACTTCTGCAGAAATGCCAAAATGACGCTGACCCAGCTTTAGTAATCGCTGCCACTCCCCCAGATGCGGAGTTAAAATACACTGACCATGTTGTTGAACCAACTTCATCAACTTGACCGAACTGGAAATTAAATTCAATGCATCTGCATCTAACACCAAAGGCGTTTTACTTTTTTGTTGGATCATGTCTTGTAAAATTTTTTGCAGTATTTTTTTTGACTTGGGCGTAACACCTAAACCCGGACCGACGGCTACGACTTGCCATTGATGTCGATAGGATAACTGCGTCCAAACTTTTGTCGACAATTCTTGCACCAAAAAATCAGGATAGTATTTTTGGATCTCTAGTGGAGTTTCGGTCATTAAAAAAGTATAGCCAGCCCCAACTCGAGCACACGCCAATGCCGCTAATAAGCCAGCGCCTTCCATGCCGTGACTACCAGCTACAAGTAGGGCCTTTCCAGCCAATCCCTTGTGAGCTGATTTTGTCCGTTTGGGTAAATTGCGAATCAAGGCCTGATTTATTTTTTTATTCATCTTTATAAAGGTTTACACAGAATCTATTTTTTGACAAAACTGTTTCCAATCCTTCAATAAATATGGACAAAATGACACAAACAAAATCTTATTTTATACGCCCTTTCCATAAAGAAACTTTAAAGCCTCCGCGCAAGTGGCCATTGGATTCCGTTCCATGGTCGCAGTTAAGACTCGATTATAATGGGCAATTGGATCTAGAAATTGGCTGTGGTGTTGGTCAGCATCCATTACTTTGGGCACATCAACACCCTGAACGTTATCTTATCGCCATCGAACGCACTCAAGAAAAATACACCAAGTTTGCAAACGCGTCTGATAAGGCTGCATTAGCAAATTTACTACCCGTACACGCTGACGCCATCCCCTGGGTGAGTTTATTAGTACCTGATGAAACCTTTGAAAATATTTTTATTTTATACCCAAATCCGAACCCAAAAAATAAAAGTCAGCGCTTTTTTCGCATGCCATTTTTTCAAGAAATTCTTCGCGTGTTAAAACCCAAAGGATACATCCATTTGGCCACAAACATTGTTGAATATCATAAAGAAGCGCAAGAGTTTGGCGAGAAGGCTTGGGGACTGCAACAAATACAAAGCCTAGAATTGAATACAGCTAATTATGGCGAATATTTCCCAGAATTTGCGAACTTAGCTAGAACTCATTTTGAAAAAAAATACCTAACCAGAGGAGAAACTTGCTATCACTTGCTTTTGCAAAAATAAGCTTGCCATTAGTATGATATTAGGAAAATCTGTCTACGAATACAAATTCCAATAATTAATTGTCCTTCGTTGCTGCACTTTCGCGGTATTACAATACAGCTTCAAGCTTGCGCCTTGGACGATTAATTATTGGAATTTGTATAATTACATTCATGAAATTACAAACGAGGTCCAGATGTCGTTACCATCACTAAAAATCAAAAACTTCACCGCTCGCCTGCCTATTATTCAAGGTGGAATGGGTATTGGTATTTCGAACTATAAACTGGCTGGAACTGTAGCCAAAGAAGGCGGCATGGGCGTGCTTTCTAGCGCGGCTTTGGATCGCTTAGTTTCAGAGCGACATGGAAAAAAATTTAAAGCTCGAGAGGCTGCGGCACAGGACGTGATCGACGCGAAAGCCATTGCTAATGGCGGACCTATTGGCATGAACTGCATGGTGGCCGTTATTAATCAATATGAAGATAGCATTTTAGGATCGATGGATGGTGGTGTTGACGCTATTGTCAGCGGCGCGGGTTTACCGATGGCTTTGCCAGAAATTGCAAAAAAACATGAACGTTTTAACGAAGTGGCATTGATTCCCATTTTATCCAGCGGTCGCGCTGTGGATGTGGTTCTTCGTCGTTGGGAAAGATCGCAAGTGATTCCTGATGCTATTATTGTTGAGGGCCCATTAGCCGGCGGTCACATCGCATGGAAAACTTTAGAGGAAGCTAACAACCCTCAGAATCGCTTAGATATTTTATTGGAAGAAGTCATAAGCACTTTAGATAAGCGGGGTTTAAAAATCCCTGTGATCGCAGCTGGAGGCATTTACACTTACGAAGATATCGTCAAAGCTTTGGATATGGGCTGTGCCGGCGTTCAAATGGGAACCCGTTTTGCGGCAACCATCGAAAGCGGTGCCAATGAAAACTATAAAAAATTAATTATCGAAGCCAAAGAAGAAGACATCGAATTAGCAAGTCGTCCAGGTTCGCCCTGTGGAATGTTATTTCGCGTTTTAAAAAAATCACCTTTTTATCAAGAGGCTTTGGAAAGATCACGAGCTCCAAAATGTGATAAAGGTTATTTATTAAATAAAGGTTTTTGCCCGTCAAAATATGAAAATGAGAAAACTTTTTGTATTTGCAATGGTCTATTATCAGCGGTGAATATGAACAAGATGGAAAAAGAACTTTACACTGTTGGAGCTACCGCCTATCGGGTGGATAAAATTTTAAGTGTGCATGATTTAATGCAAGAGTTATCTCATCCCACAAAAACAGACGGCGTTATTGCTGGCAGTCGTTTGACAAATTCCAATCCTTCGGCTGAAAATATCGTTTTATAAAATACGAAAGGATTTTATCAGATGGGTAAGTCTTGGAAAACAGCCGGCAAAGTTGCAAACGCTCAAAAAAAGGGAGCCATTTTTACAAAGCTAGCACGTGAAATCGCGGTCGCTGCTAAAATGGGTGTTCCCGATCCTGAATTGAACTCTCGCTTAAGAATGGCGATTGAAGCCGCAAAGAAACACTCTTGCCCGACCGATACAATAGAGCGCGCGATAAAAAAAGGCGCTGGTCAATTAGATGACGGTGCTGTGATTGAAGAAACCATGTATGAAGGGTATGGCCCTCATGGAATCGGCGTTTTAGTTGAATGCCAAACTGACAATCGCAATCGCACGGTGCCTGAAATTCGCATGATTTTTAAATCGCATGAAGGCAATATGGGCGAGTCTGGCAGTGTGGCTTGGATGTTTGATCGCGTGTGTTTATTAGAAGGCCACAAAGATGGATCTTTCGATCCTGAAGAAGAAGCCATCGAAGTTGGTGCTAATGAAGTGGAAAAGCATGAAAATGAATTTATGTTTTATGGGGCTCCTGAAAATTTAGATGAGATTCGTAAAGCCTTAATGGCTCGCGGTTGGAAAATAACAACAGCGGAATTATCTTATAAACCAAAAAATATTACTGAGTTATCAGAGTCACAAATGAAGGACGTCGTCGAATTCCTAAACGAACTGGACGAACATGATGATACTCACCGAGTCCACGCCACTATTAAGAATAATTAGTAAAAGAATAATTAATACAATAACTGATCAATAGCGACTCATCAAAAACGGTAGAATCATCTAATAAGGACAAAGTCAAGGCGCAACCGAAGTAAGCGCGGAGGCGTCCTAAAAGGACGTCGCACAAGCGCCTGAGAGAGCAACGAAGGATTTGGCTTTATTAGATTGATTCTAGATAGATTTACTTTGCATCATTATATAGGCTTGCGCATACAAGCGTATCTGTTTAATCATCGACATCAAGCCATTAGCTCGACTGGGTGATAAATTGGATTCAAACCCCAGGTCTTTGATAAACTCTGGACCTGTACGAATCACCTCTTCTAAGGGAGCACCATTATAAACGTCTAATACGACCGCTACCAAGCCTTTAACAATCAAGGCATCACTATCACCCTTTAGCAATAACATGCCATCTGGCCCAAGACCTGCCACTAACCACACCTGACTTTGACAGCCCTTCACTAAATATTTTTCTGTCATTAAATTTTTATCTAACGCCGGCAAAGCCTTACCCATTTCAATGATTTTTTTATATCGATCCTCCCAATTGGGAAATTGGTTGAATTTTTCTTTTAAATTTTGAATGCGATTTTCAGTGATCATTATTTTTTTATTCCTTCTTGAGCCTTTTGCAAGGCCTGCCATAACTGCTGCCCCTGCTGGCCCAATAATATTTTAAAATCCTTCTTAGTCATCTTATCAACAAACTGCGCACATTTAATATAAAAAGCGATTTTATCTTGATGATAACCATTCCAATATTTTTTATCTTCTGCTGCCGTCCAAATCATTTTACTTTTTTCTTGTGGCAGCTGCTCACGTTCCTCGTTATTTAATAATGCCAACATCTCATTGGTTTGTCTGGGGGAAAAATCCAAATACACTAAACTTTCCTCCATCAATGCCATTTCAACATAATGTAAATAGTTCGACAAACTTTCCCAAAATTTCAGGCCTTTTGCACCATAAGAGGACTTACAAACAAAGCTAGTACAAACCGTTCCTCGATATTGCCAGATACCACAGTTCTGCTGTGTAGGATTGTAGTAAGGACATAACCAATCCGCTCGATTTCCAAACTCACCTAAGGACTTATTGTTAAACTGCTTTTGAAACGAAAAACTGGGGATAATTCCAATGGGTAAAGCAAAATCGTCATTCAAAATCTTATGTTTCACAATCCCCGCTGATGGCAACTGAGTTTGTAAAATTTTACCCACTAAAAAATTGGGTAAGAATGGCTGAAAGGTGCAACACTTTAAATTTTTTTGATAAGGATATCGACCTCGATGCTGTGGACGACTCATCGAACAGTTCTCGCAATCCATTTTGGTTTCTGACAACGAAAAAGACAGCAACGAACTCGGTAATAAGTGATAATAAACATCCGACAACTGCGACTTCAATGGCAACGATAACTCCTGACTTTTCACAACGACATCAACATACATAATGATCGCATGCAGATAAGCGCTCACGCTGCTTTATTACACTACTTTATTACACTACTCAAGCTTGTCGCGCACTTCATAGTCTGAAAACAAAAGAGCCTAAAATTATCAAATTTTCGTTTAAGAGGTCTAATTTCAAAAGCATGTAAGGCTAGACAACTGTGTCTGTCAAAATTACAACTAACTGTTAACAAATTTCGTTACTTTTTAAAGGGTCAGGTCTGCAACTTCAGTTATGGACGGCTGAATTGGATTGAACTGCCTTTAAAGCGTAATTCGCAATAATTGCCGTCTCAAATCAAGACAAGTAAACTAGCCAAATTGGCTTAAGCCTTGCTGTTACTATAATCAGGACTGAACTCATCTAGTTAATTTTAATATTCTTGGGAGAACCGCATGGCTCAACGAAAAGAACGACAATTTATCGGCATCATTATGTTAGCGTTTATTTGTAGTTTATTATTTGGAACTTTTTCTGAGGCGAAAGAGTTTCAATTCACAGGACAATACAAAGGCGAATGGTTCGAAACTAAAACCAAGGCCGATGATAAGCCGACCGCATTTGAGGTTGCAGCCACCTCATGCTTTCAACATTTTAAGGCTGGACGCGTACTTAGCGAGAATGAAGGTTTAGATATAATTGACGTTTGCGCTAATCTTCGCACAAAATAGTTTAATTGTTGAGCTTTCCTAACTGAGTTTTTTCTATTTCTCGTATTTCTTTTTTATGTGAAACTTTAAGTAGAAGAATATTATATTTGCCTAAACTCTTTATTCTGGTTAATAATACATTGCATACAATCAATGTTAAGATGGGAACGAAAATCGTCTTACGATCAAAAAGATTGTACTTGATATTTTAAACAAGGAAATAATTATGAGCTTTTTAAAATCCACATTAGATTTTTTATTAGGTAAAGACGCTGATATTTTTGACGAGAACGGCAAAGTCGTCCACAAATTACCAAAAAAGCGTTGGGACTTATGGCAAAATCGCATTAAAGCCGAAGCTCAATACAATTGGCGCAATCACACTGGCACACAGGCTGGTAAGAAAGCAACTGTCGATAAAAACTCAGCAAATAATAACTAAAATTTTAACATGACTTGCGACAGCTAAGTCATGTTTCGATGACTTAGCTTGCCATTTCTGGATTCACTGAATAATCCTAATTCAAATAAATTTTCTAGATCTATTTTTTACAATCCTGGAATATGAAACAATAATAAGTAGCCATTCAGCGATAAGACACTACCCATGATAGCCGTCACTAAGGACATCCAAAACATAATATGAGCCTGGGATAAAATCGCTATCGACGACAACACCACGGCGATCTGCAATAGCACTTCGGCGTAATCAAAATACGGATCTTTTTTCATATTAAGATCACGAGTTTCTTCGGCTTCTTTAGCTTTGGGTTCAATTTCCTTTTTATCAGCTCCCATTCTTGCCGATTCTTCTTCTAAAAATTGAATACTTTTTAAAGCCTCACCCGTGGCCTTACCATTTATTAATCCTTTTAATAAAAAGGATTGCGACTTGTACAGATGCTCACGAATCGCTTTGGCTTGGTAATGACTCCAATGATTGCTGGCCTCTTGTTGCGCTAACATCATTTCCTTGGCGGCATTGCTACCACCTAGACTTGTGATCGCAAGTATTACGACATAGATCGCAGTCACCAGTGCAATACGTTTATTAAATTTATTTTCGCTTTGTTCGTGCAACTCTTCAGGATTGGGGATTTCCACTTCTGCCATTTTAAATATCTCCTTCTTTTGATAATCATGTTGAGTATGGGAAGATTTTTTTGCTCTTCATGATTATCAAATAGAATTTAAATGGCAAGATTTGACAGGTGACGTTTTGTGATTAAGCTGCTTGTTTTAAACTGCTTACTTTAAGCTACCTTGAGAACGATTTCCTGATAGGTGGTTGGGTCGCGCACTTCTTGACTCCAATATTGATGACTGTCTAAAAAGATTTTGGCTAAACTGGAATCAAACTGTGTGCCTGAAAATTTCTTAATTTCCTTATAGATAACATCAATAGGTAAACCTTTTCTGTAAGCGCGATCCTGTCCCATGGCGTCCATTGTATCCACAATTAAAATCACTCGCGATACAACGGGAATTTCTTCGCCGGCCAAACGATCTGGATACCCCTGCCCGTCGACCCGTTCATGATGGGCGCGCACGCAGGGATTTACTTGCTTAAAGAAATGATGTTTCTCTAAAGGACGCA
Source organism: Bdellovibrionota bacterium (assembly GCA_052033755.1). Classification (GTDB taxonomy): domain Bacteria; phylum Bdellovibrionota; class Bdellovibrionia; order Bdellovibrionales; family Bdellovibrionaceae; genus JBPOJH01. The sequence continues at coordinate 119,120 of JBPOJH010000002.1, forward strand.
CGATTTCTTCGCTGTAAACCGAGTGATTTTTCATGGTCAGATATTCGTGTTCATCTAGCTTCCCAGGCTTGTGTACGATTTCTTGTGGGATTCCCATTTTACCTACGTCATGCAGTAGCCCTGCGAACTCGGCGACCTTTTGTTCATACTCATTTAGGCCAGCAGATTTGGCTAACAGGCGTGAGTACTCACCCACACGCACGCAGTGGTGATAGGTTTCTGGGTCGGCTTTCTTTAGAGCCTCCAAAATGGAGCGCGTGGCACCATATGCCCATTCCGGGATGTCTCCCCATTTAGACACTTTGATAAGATTACTTAAAGTCTGAGTATTTAAATCCTTAAACGAATTGGTATTATTCAATTTCGAATCGGTGACAAGGGATGAAGACGTGGCAGATTCTGGATGCAAAAGCTTAAGATGACCAACGTGAGAAAGATCGGATACCGTTCGTGTTTTTTTTGCATGAGTGGACAATTTCCCTCCTTATTGGCGGATCTTGTTTAAAGACCACACCCCCCTGGTACTACCAAATCGGAAGGCTATTGTGAAAACTCAAGACCGAAGTCGTAATTTAATAGACTTTGCACAGATCCTTTACTTTTAGAGAGTCTTTCATTGGGGAAATCTTAAAAAACTGTAAAAGATTTAGACAAAAATAAACGGATTTATGAAGAGGTTGACTGAGTTTTACTCAATAGAAAGAATGAAATTTTTCCTTGCCTTGAGAAGTCCATCTGTTTATAAGTAGAACTCTGTTTTTATTCGTAATTCCAGACTGTGGTGGCCGTAGCTCAGCTGGTAGAGCACGGGATTGTGATTCCCGGTGTCGCGGGTTCAAGCCCCGTCGGTCACCCCAATTTTCTTCCCAAGAAAATTGGAGACAACAAAAATCAGTAAATGTTCGGTTCTCCCCAAATAACTGCATAATCGATTAAATGATACCAGTCACAGCCAATGCGACGGCCACTTCCAACAGTCCATAAAAACTCCGACCTTTTTATCTGGTGGTTGTTTGATATTTTATTTTTCTGGTTTTGAAACTGGATTTTCGTCAAATCAAATATAACTTACTTTGGGAAACGGCCCACGCTCCGCGCGAGTGGGAGTTATTTAGTGGATGTGAGCCCGCAGTAAAAACAGCGTGATTAGAGTTAAGAAATTAGCTACTATTAAAGGACTAAAAAATGGGAAATTTTAAAAAGAACTTTGCAAAATGGAAAACAGAAACTGGCGAGCATGGCCCAAGAGCCATGACTCGTTTCGTGATAATGCAATTTGTGGAGGGGCTTCAATCCGTCGCCCCTGACAGATACATTTTCAAAGGTGGAAATTTACTTTGGCACTATATCAAAACCCCCAGATCAACAGTTGATGTCGATTTTGCGACTGATGTTGAGCTTGAGATTGAACAAGTCTTAAAGGACTTTGCAAGTGTTCAAACGGAAGGCTGTAAGTTTGCGGTTAAAACCCATAATGTGGTTGAATCTGATGAAAAATCAGGGCTCGCGGTACAAATGGAATTCCTGACTGAAGAGGGCTCAACAAATCCCTTCGGGATCGATGTTGTCTTTGCAGTTAAAACTCACAGTAAAAGGATAAAACTTGCCAATACACAGGTAACAGCCGCAAGCCTTGAAAATATCATCGTTGATAAGGTCGCAGCCTGCCATCGCTTTGCTGGAGGTAATACTCGAATGAAGGATTTTGACGACCTATACAGAATTGCGAAAGCTAATCAAAAGGTCGATGCTAAACTGATCCAAAAGATTGCTAACGAACGAGACATTGAGCTTTCGCTTGATCCTCAGTGGATCAATAAGCAGATGAAAGAGGCCTGGGTTGAGCACACCCAGAAGAAGGTCTATAAGGAAGCCTCAGATCTCCCTAAAGATATATCCCAACTAATTGATACTACTAATGAATACTTATCTGATGTTACTAAACTTGCTAAATAGTTCATTTTTAGCTAAAATAGTAACATGAAGAAAAAAGCCCAAAACACCAAGTTACTATCGGGAGTCTATAAGCACGCAGAGCTAGAGAAAATCTTTGGCTCTAAGATGGCCGTTAAGCGTGCTGTGGAGGTTGGCATGATCGAGAAAATTTCGAGAGCTTTTTACGCCACTCCTGATGTTCCATCGAATCAGGCTTTTTATTCTGTTATTAAAAAGTTCTATTCTGGCGCTGTGATTTCAAAGAGGACTCTGCTTTATCATTACAAGCTCACCACAGATCAGCCATCCGTGATCGACATTGATGTCGATACTGATTCAAAGCTTCGCAATAGCAACGATCTTATCAGCGTTTACCGCACCAATAAGATCTTCAGCACGACATCTTTGGAAATCAACTTAGTGAAACTCAAAGGTTACTCCGTCGAGCGCGCCTTATTTGAAGCTCTGCATTTTGAAAAGAAACCTGGTCAGCTTACGTCAGAAGTCATTCATAATTATTTAGCTAGCCACAAGTACGAACCTGCCTCTATTCACAAGATCGCTCAGAAGTTTGGTAAGCGCGGACTTGAGTTTGCGAACCTTATTCAAGTTTTAGCAGGCAATATGTTTCGCAAAATAAACTAAGTATTAATTTTTAAAACAAGATAAATCCCTTCCACTCCGGTTGTTTCGATTCCTGATTTGTATGGCGGAAAATTAGTTGCCGCTCTTGATAGGCAACATCCACGAGATCTTTTTGACGTAAAGATGTTATTTGAAAACGAGGGCCTAACGGAAGACATTCTGAAAGGATTTCTAGTCTATCTTTCTAGTCACAAAAGACCTTAGGCTATGATCGTTGCTGAATATCTGATAACTGGAAGTTCGCAATCTCTGCTAGCGGTTAGTATCCACGGCATTAACTGGTCTGGAGATGAGGCTTTAGTTCGTCAGTTAAATATGATCTTACCTGAATTAAAATCGCATCAAGGACCAATCTTATTTGCAGGTGACTTCAACATCAAGAACTCTAATCGCCTAGAAATCACAAAACAGATTCTTGGACAAGCTGGATTAACTCGCGTGCCGTGGGAAAATCCAGATTCAAAAAAACAACTAGATGATGCTTTTGTTCGAGGGCTTTCTGTAAAACGCGCACGCTTAATCAATGATTACGTTGGAACAGCCTCTGACCATCCCGCCATCGATTTACAACTTGAAATCAAACCCTAATAAGAGCGACCTCAACTATAGATTTATGCTACTTTGCTTTAACTTACGCTCTCGTAAGAAATCCACAATACAAATTGCACTAAGGACTTATCTATTTTACGATTTTTGTTCATCTTTAATTTAACAAAGGTATAGATATGAATTCACTTTTAGTACCGTTATTTATTCAGGTTTTGCTGACTTTTATTTTATTATATAGCATGGGGTATTTGCGAGTCCGTTCCATCACTAAAGGTAAAGTCAAAATGAAAGACATCGCCCTTGGTCAAAATGCTTGGCCAGAATTGGAACAAAGAGTCTCTAATTGCTATCACAATCAGTTAGAAACACCCACCTTATTTTACCTGGCCGTGTTGCTGTGTATTCAGTTTCAATTGCAATCGAACGTCATACTGTTTTTTTCTTATGTATTTATTTTTTGTCGCTTCGGTCACGCTTATGTGGAAATTAAATCCAATCACCTACCCACACGATTTAAATGGTTCGTTGCGGGCACAACCAGTTTATTAACGATGTGGTTAGTGATTATATATTCGTTGGCAGGACAATATCTTTTCAGGAATTTTTTTTGACAATAATTGATTGAGCGTCAATTGAATATGCTCTTTAAATTCTTTGGGTGCCATTGGTGACTTGTAAAGCTCCAGCATTTTTTTACGCACCAATTCCGAAGTCGCCACATCCCCTAAATAGCGATAAACTTCCTGAACAGAGGACGCATCATTAAAATTCACTTCACCGGTTACAAAGGCATCTAAGCGCGCCTCCGAAATAGCAGGATCAAAAATCAGAGGTCGATATCGATCAAAACTGGCTCCCATTTCGGTTACAAAAATATAAAAGCGACTTAACTTTTCAGATGCACTCATGGCTATATCTGAGGCATTGACTTTTTTTATTCTACGCACCAAATCCCGACTTAGCTGCTGCTTGCGGTTTAAAACAAATTGAATGCGTTTTAATTGCAATTCATAATTCAACAGTACCGTTTTAAAATCTTTCCGTGCAGCCGTGTAACGCAGTTCGATCGGAACATCATGAATACCAGGAAATAGTTTTCGTAAGCGTTTTACACTGACCGCTTGATAATGATCTCCAGAATATTCGTGATAGGGATTAGACACCGTCGTCTGATAGTATACATTTTTTAACAACTGATGTGTCAATGTATGAATATCGTGAATAGATCCCGACATCACATCTTCCATGATGATATAAAATTGTTCTTGTTGATCTTTCAATAAAGCAGATAATGGTGGCGCATTGCCAAGGTCATGCCCTAATACTCCCAATGCTAGCTCTGGATGTGAAACTTGATCCAAAATAAATGCCGCTAAGTCTTTGGCATTCTTAAAAACCGAATCCACGCCGATATTTGTATGACCATCTGTCGTCGTTATCGGAGGAATCAATCCCAACCTTCGTTTGGCCACATCATAGATCTGCGATTGAATAAAGGGTGCCATCTTGATGTATTCAATAAAAGGCAAAGGCTTTGTTTGAATTTCAACAACTCCAGGATCGGCACCAATCACAATCCAATAATCATTGGGAAACAAGATCCTATACGTGGTGATTTTTCTTTTATCCCACTCGGCCGTCATTTGACATCCCTGACAGTTTTCAAGAATAGCCTTCGCTAATAACTTAGCTTGAGCGTACTCGCCTTCTTGGGTTGGCATTTGCGCCGAAATCGGTGAGACAAATAAACGGCTTACTCCAAGTGTTAGGGATTTTTGCCATCGAGATTTTTTCTGTCTTTGTTGCCAAGCCGTATCCGTCGCCTTATTTACGAAAACTAACTCTGGCCCAATCACTATTTTTGCAATATCAATTTCGCTAGCTTGAGCCATATTTACAGAGACAACGCCTATGGCGCAAAGAAAGCAAACAGTTGTCAATAACCTAGACACCCAATGAATTGCATTATGATTAAATCGCTCGAATTTTGTCACTGCCAACATGACGAATGTTAATTGCATCTTTAAGGCCATAGCCATTGATAATCGAAAAACACAACCGTCATTAAAAAAAAAGAAAAGGAAACCCTGTCAATCTACCTAAATACCAATCTATTTGCTTTCCTCATCCGGAACTTCAATGTAGCAATCCGCATCGCAACTTAAAGAACACGTCACGAAGGCCGACTGATTATCAGGAATGTACATTGGACTGCAATTGCCCCAACAACTTCCCGAATAAGGATCCAAGCGACCTCCATCGATAGAGCAACTGGTTTCGGCCTGACGTATACCATCCCGCTTGGCTTGGTCTTTTAATTGATCAATACAAAAGTTAGCAAAGACTCCGCCATTACACATCCCCGAAGCATTTCCATAAGTGTATTTAGTCACGATTTTCGTTTTAGTGATTTCGGCTTCTTCTGCAACGACTGAAGTTTTCGTATCTGATTCGCTGGCCTGAACACTTACGCCAGTTCCGACTTGCAAAAATAAAACGCTAATGAATAATAATCTGAAACTCATAAAACCTCCCTGTTAAACATATTTAAGCATGACAAAGCTATCGTAAATAGCAACTAAAAATGCTGAATATTTGCGAAGGGATGCGCGAGCTAAATGAAAATGGTATTTTCTGAATAACAATTAATATGAATGAATAAGTACCCTCGAAAAAACAAAAACCCAGAGGGATAAGCTCTGGGTTTTTGTTTTAATTATAATATTTGATTTTGGAATCAGTGTCACAATCTAATTGAAATTAGATTTAGTAACCACCACGGCCTCCGCCGCCGCCACGACCACCGCCGCGACCGCCACCACCGAAACCGCCACGACCACCGCCGCCGCCACCAGTGCGAGGACGATTTTCTTGAGGTCTAGCTACTGACAAATTAATAGCACGGCCATTAATTTCTTTACCATTCAATTGCTCGATAGCTTTGTTAGCTTCTTCTTCAGTTGCCATTTCTACGAAACCGAAGCCTTTAGAACGACCAGTGTCGCGATCTGTGATTACTTTTGCAGATAGAACTTCGCCTACCGGTGCAAAAAAGTTTCCAAGTGTGTCTGAATCCACAGAAAACGAAAGTTGTCCTACATATATCTTATTGTTCATTAAGAGCCTCCTTTAGGTCTTACTTGGGCAGAAACAATTTGCCCGTTTTTATCTAATTCACAGAACAGTTTAATCTTACCAACTAACCTGTTCCAACTAACCATGCTTCACACTAACCTAGTTTCACATTTATCTAACATTCACTAGTTTTCTCATACCTAGCTTTTCTCAACTACCTTTTAACAACCTAAAAAGAGACTAAAAAAGTTCATATGGACGAAGTTAACAGTTTGCATTACTTGTAGATGTCTTCCTTGACTTGGTCAAGATGAATCTTGATCAAATCCCATTTTTACGGTTATTCATCCCAAATTTTGCTCGATTTTAGAATTCCAAAGACTGAACTGTTCCCTTTTCGACCCCATTTAATGTCATTAAGCCCTATTCATAGCCATTAAGTCAGTCCATTTTGCCAGCGAACACCATTTTAAAGTTTATATGCTACATAATACCATTTCAGCAGTAGGCATGAAGAATCTACTGTCTAAAACAAATTCTATTGTATATTTTTGTCAGGAACCTTACAGGTTTTAGATTGTTTTCCTGAACATCATGGATTTTTTAAACTAACTCTAGTATGTACTGCTTGATAGAAACTAGAAAAAACTAGCAGAAACAAAAACAAAACTCCCAGGAGGTATTATGAAATCACTTTCAAAACTTGCAACTATGACCAGCGCCCTTTTACTCGTATCTGGAACATCGTTTGCTGCCACCTGTGTTTCTAATCAAGCCGGTGGTGAGGAAGTACTCAAATTAAATTTTAATAATGGCTACTTAATTTCGGTACAAGAAATGACAAGTTTTCCTTACTCAAAAGCGCCAGTCTTAGGTGCGCAAATACCAGTTGCTCCAACACAGGCTGCGGATCAAAATGGTTTTAAATCCGTATCGATTGGATCCTCTTATACAACGACCTACACTTTGAAATTTAATTTAGATAAAAAATTATTTGTACTTGAAACCTACGATTCTGACGACGGTGTAGCAGAACTAGAACCATTGAACTGTGATGTTACTGATAGCGACGTCTTTAATGAGCCTCGCAGTTAAGTTATAAAATCTTTGACACTTATCTTGTGGCCAGCTTAAGTGCTCAAGTATGGACTATTTATTAGAGTATTTTCAGAAAACCTTAGGCGTGAGTCAAATTTTATGGCCTAATCACTCACTTGACCGCACCAACGGTCATTCCATCAATCAATTCAACAGTACACCTCTGCTTAACCAAGCAGAGGCACCAGTATCCAGCTTACCCGTTACCAGCTTTACAGATCAGTTCGCAAAAGTTCAGATTTTAGTCCTGCAACCAATTTTAATTCCGGCATTTGCACCAATTCCAAGCTCTACTCAAACAGTGGCACCAAAACAAAAAACAAATCTACAAGAACTTTTTGATAAAATGATTCAAGCTTTAAACAACGAATTTCAAAAAGAACTAGGTGCTAATTTTGCGACTGTTAAAGTCATGACCGATGTTACGTTCAAAGAAACAACAAATACTGTCGATCATCAGAATTTATTTTTAGAAATACTAACGGCTTCACAAGTCCTAGTTTTTTCCGAAAAAACCTGTGCTGCCATCAAAGAAAAATTACCTGACACTATTATTTCTGTACTACCCGCGTTGGAGAATATCGCCACCGATATGTCCTCCAAAAAGGCCGCCTGGGAAGTTATGAAGACTATGGTTCAAAAGTTAAAACCCAACTAAACTAGCCCGTTTATCTTAATACTTGCTTCTATAAATCGAATCGAACCGTTAAGCTCATGGCCGTAGCTAGATCGCTGATGGACTTACTCAAGACTTTGTCTTTGGTAGAAATGCGAATCGTCGTGACCCCCTTACTTTTTAAGTCCAATAACATGGCCCCTAAATCCGTAATCGTGCGAGGGTAAACCTCACCATCTTCGGGCAAATCAATTTCTTTGTTGTAATTGGCTAGGGCTTTTGACTGCAAGATTTCTAATTCATCGATCAATACCTGTGGATCCTTGTCAGTTAGTAAAAAATGTTTCTTTGTAGCACTGGAACCGCGAGCTAAAGCATCCACAATTTCAGATTCAGTTTTATTGTCCATATCGATAAACCTGACTTCCGCCGATATGTAAGGATTAAAACGACCTAAACCTAAAATAGTAAATGCCTCTTCAATCTTAGTGCTGATCCATTTGGTGTTTTGTCCCGATGTCGCCAACAAAGAACCAATAATGTCCGCTTTTTTAATTGCTGGTATTTTTGGTTTGCCAATCAATATCGACATAGAGATTAACTTTGGTAAAATATCTGCGATGGTTTGCTGGGGTTGTCGAGCGTTTTTCAAATACCAATCTAAAAAACTAGAAAACTGATTCACTCGCTTGATACGCTCTGCGAATGAAACCGATCTTGATAACTGACTATTAATTTTAGCCATGTTTCGTAGTATCGTAAAAGTGTTATCTCGATCTCCTTTAATAGAATACTGATATAATTTTTGAATATCTTTCACCGGCACTTCTAAATCCGTTAATCCAAAAACTAAACCGATGGCATTTCGTAAAGTCGCAATCATTAACGGAATAGCAAACTGTTTATCTTTTTTAATTGTCTGAGTCACACTGTACTTAATCGCTGTCACTAACCAGGAATTGATAGGTAACTGCATTTGCATTTGTACTTCCGCATTGGCATCGTTATTTGATAAATTAAAACTACCGGTAAATACGTGGGCAACATCTGTAAACTCAAACAAAGACGTCTTATCATGCCATAAGTGCCTTGCCGTTGGAGGGCCTTCTTCAGTTTTTTCAATACGCACTTGTCCCGTGATCGGGTCAATTGCTGGCCGTTGATAAATGACGCCTTCCACGCGTGGCCATAAATCTTTTTCGAAGGCGACAAAATTGCGATTAAATGGAGAATAAATATTAACTCCAATAAAGGCGGGAGACAATCCCCACTCGTCTAAACTTGCGAATCGATCGTCACCAACAAAATTAACTTTTAATTCCGGATTTGCACGCAATGCAGATTCTAAATCAGACATAAAACCACGATGAGTTAAAACAAAGTGAGATAATAAAATAGACTTCAACTTGGGTGATAATTCGGTATTCTTAAACAGATCCATCATTCGCTCATTAGGATTAAAACGCCCATCCGTATAAGCAAGCTCTAACCAAGTACCGTCCTTATAAGTTATTTTTGTCCATGGAGTGGCCGTTGCTTTCTTGGTTTCTAAACCAGCTTTATACGCTTGTTTTAAATTTTCAAAATGTTGCACATATTGATCAATGATTATTGGATCAGTCACTTCAAATATTCGATTGTATCTAGGGTTTCTGGCTAAGTTAGCTGTACCAATTAACATCTTAGCGCCTTTATCACTGATCATGATCATGGCCTTTTCGTGCATGATAGGTACTCGGTCAAAGACTTTCGTATTATAAACAGGTTGAGAAAATATTTGTTCATTCCACTTAAGGCCAGACTCTAGTAATCTATGTATGAATTTGCCACCTTCGGATTCCGTGCTGACTTGAAAGCGCAAGGGATCTCCAGTCCATTTTTCAGCGTCGGCAAAATCTACTTTTGCAAAGGGATTGGCGTCTGTGATTAATTGAATATCTAGATCTGTAGTTGAAAAATTAGCTCGAGCGTCGGCAAGGACTTGGGACATACGCTCATCGCCCAAGGTATAACGAATTAAATAGATTTTTTTATTTTTACCATCAGAGCTTATAAAATTCTTAACAGCATCGACTTCGATTAACGATAAATCATTGGAGGCAATTAATTTTTGTTTAAAATATTTAGGCACTGAAAAATCAGCCCCAACATAAACTTTAGTTATGGCTTGATCAACGGACTTTAATGTCTCGTTAACAATAATCCGTTTATCTGTATTTTGCTTAGCCCATATGGGAGTGGCCCCAAATAAGGTAACTAGTGTCAATAATGTTGACAGTAAAAACGAAAATAAGCGCGGCTGAAGCATATTTACCTCTTTAATTATGGATCTTTGCAATGACCAAACCAAATCCTGACAGATTTGATATAAACATTACAGGATCTAGCAATTGCCTCTATTCAGTCCGGTGATTTAGGTGTAAACAAGAAAAAACAAATCATGGGTTTAGAACTATTAACTATGTGGATTGATAGAGATAGAGATAGAAATAAAATCTGACCAATAAAGGAATTTATATGAAGCCATCTATTTTAAAATCAGTTGTTTTCTTCAGTATTAATATTTTCGTCATTGGTTTTACTTCGCAATCACAGGCCTTTTACAATTGCGAAACAGCTAGTAAGAATTCTTTTGATTTACCGCAGATTCAAATCAGTATCTATGAAGCAACTCGCACGCGACCTTACACAGCAGTGGCCTTGATGAAAAACACCGACACAGAGCAAATTCCATATGCCTTTGTCTGTACTAGTACTGGCTCTGGCTCTGGCAAAGTATTCACCTGTTTGGAAGACGATGGTAGTGGTAATTTGCCAGCACCAACTGGGCCAAATAATATTCAGTTAACTTTTGAGTTAAATAAAAAAGGCGCTGATGTCAGCGCCTTGATTAACTCTGTGAAATTAGATTTCTTAAATATTCAACTATTCTGCGGAAAATAGATATTCTATCTTTTAATTGCGGACAGCTTTTTCAAGTTTTTCAACTGTCGCTTTGGCACCTTCATTGACTTCATTCAGTCGATCAACTAACAGTTGTCGTTTAGAAGTTAAATTCTTCTTTTCTTCATCCGAATTGGCGGTTGTGATATTTTGCTCAATGTCAGCTAAAGCTATAACTAATTCCTCTTGTTCGTCGGAAGACATAGCAATAACATTTTTTAGGGCTTCATCCGCTTCTTGTCTAGTTATAAATAAACCTTGCTTCACTTTATCTAAAGTTGCTGAAACACTGGCATTCGTTGCGATTTGCTTTTGCAATGAAGCTGCATCTTGAGCTGCGTGCGCAGTTACACCCAGTGTAGATATCGTAGACACTAGGCTTAAAATTGTGATTAGTTTTTTCATATAGATCTCCTTAAATGGTTATCGGTTGGATTTTTCCACGCCGATAACCTTAAGAGCAATTCCAATACCAAG
>JBPOJH010000057.1:0-2918 GCA_052033755.1 Bdellovibrionota bacterium
CCAGATCAAAACTTTTACTCCAACGAAACTATCATGCAATTGGGCATGAAGTTATTGTGGCAATAAAGCTCATAGCGACCGGTTTAACAATTATTTTGCGAGGTATTATTTTGCGGCTAATAGCGAACTCACCATCGGTACAAAAAATAAAATCGTACACGAAGACTACCAATAAAATTCCCAACTTTGCATATTGGAAGAATTGGGAGCTAACAAGGCTTCATCTAAAGCCTTATGCATGACAGATGCAGGAACGGGTTTATCGGTGTAACCACGAATGCTTCGACGAGTTTGAATGACTTCTGAAAAATCCATTTTTTTATTCCTTTGTTTATCAGTTATTAAAAAGTTTTCGCATCAATAACAAAACGATATTTGACTTGTCCTTTGATGGTGCGTTCAAAGGCTTCGTTAATCTGCGCAGCAGAGATCAACTCGATATCAGATAAAACTTTTTTTCGCGCACAAAAGTCTAACATTTCTTGTGTTTCTTTGATGCCTCCTATTAAAGAGCCAGTTAATTTCTTTCTGCCAACGATCAGCGAAAAGGCTGCCACTTCGTTAGGTTCCGAAGCCGCTCCCACTAAGACTAAGGTGGCATCCATTTTTAAACACGCCAAGTAGGGACTAAAATCATGTTTGGCTGAAACAGTATCAATGATCAGATCCAATTTTCCGTTAGCGGCAGCAAAGTTTTTTGCATCTGTTGTTAAAATAAAATTCTTTGCTCCTAATTTTTTCGCATCATTTTGTTTGTGGTCCGAGGTACTAAATACAGTGACTTCAGCACCCATAGCTTTTGCTATTTTGACAGCCATATGTCCCAAGCCACCCAGGCCGATAACACCAACTTTTTTTCCTTTTTTCACTCCATATTTTTTTAATGGCGAATAAGTCGTGATGCCAGCACAAAGTAAGGGTGCTACTCGTGCTAGGTTGGTATTCTTTTTAATTTTTAAGGTGTATTTATCTTTGACGGTAATGAAATTAGAGTAACCTCCGAAGGTTTTGGTCTTATTGTCTAACTCTAAGCTGTTGTATGTGTATACAGTGTGATTGTGGCAAAACTGTTCTTCATTGGCTTTGCAATTATGGCACTTACCACACGAGTCGACAAAGCAACCGACACCAGCGCAGTCCCCCACTTTGAATTTTTTCACTTTTTTCCCGACCTGGATAATTTGACCAACGATTTCGTGGCCAGGCACGCATGGATACATGGTGGGTCCCCATTCACTACGAGCCGTATGGATATCGGAATGACAGATCCCGCAGTACTGAATCTGAATGACGACTTCATCCGGCTTAGGGTCACGGCGTTCAAAGTTAAATGGTTTTAATGGTTCACTGGCAGAGTGGGCAGCATAAGCTTTAGTTTCAATCATATAGAACTCCTTTGAAGATTTTCAAAAAAAGAATGATTCATTATTTTTTTGAAATTCTTATTTGGCAATTCATTTTATGAAACATTTTGGTATCGTTCCAATGTTTGTGGGATTAATTTCCCAGATTTTCAAACTGTAAAGATGGTTTCGGGGTAATATACTGGATGGAAAAATATATTCCTAGATGTAATGATTTTGACGTTTGGACAATAAACATCAATTGTGAATTTTTGTGAATTAATTCGCATAGTTGTTTTTATAGAAATCAAAGAAAATACTTTCTTTTCCTTCTAGAAATTGTTGTGATTTCTATATGAATTTGGCTTTCTTGTTTTGATTGAATCACTAGCTGGTGGCATCTAGCAAGAAGACCTTTTTATGAAATAATCACATATCATATTAATATGATTCAACTCAAGATGCTTTTTGTGGAGCGATAGTTAATTTAAAACCTAAAGCATCTAAAATTTTAATCAACGAGTCTAAAGTTGGGGTTCGCTCATTTGAAAAAATACGATAAAGATTTTCACGATTAAGACCTGTTTTTTTTGCAAAATTACTAAAACCACGAGCTTTGGCAACTGTTTCAACGGCCTTAAGGAAAGCCTCGGGCATATCGCTGTTTTCCTCTAAAGAAGCTTTTAAATATGCGTACTGCGCTTTTTCATCGCCTTTAAGGTCTTCGATGAGGCTCTTTCGATAATCAATACTTGGGGATTTAGCTTTATTTTTTTTCATTTTAGTTTCCTCATTAAATAATCAGTCCAATACTGTCGGGCTTTTTCAATGTCACGTCTTTGCGAACTTTTATCGCCACCCATAAGTAGTAAAATAATTTCATCACCATCAACCGCAAAGTAAACTCGGTATCCTGAACCAAAATCAAATTTAAACTCAAATATACCAGTTCCCAATGGTTTATAATTACCTAGATTGCCTTCTTCAAGGCGGTCAATTCGAGCTCGAATACGTGCTATAGTTGTAAGATCACTCAGTTTTTTAAGCCAATCTAAATAAGGCTTCTTACCTTCAGCGGTATCGTAAATTTTTATTTTTTTAGGCCCGAATTTAATCACAACTCTAGTGTAGCCACTTGGCTACACTTGTCAAGTCATTAATTTATAACTACCGAAAACAATTTACTGATCCTTGAAAACTTAAATTCTAAAATGAACTTACCAACCACTATAAACCGATGGCTTTTATTTTTTACTCAATCTAATCGAATCACAATAAGACAGTTTTTATTACCGACGGATTTTTTTTAAATCCACTGTCTAACTTTCATACGAAAAACGACTCAAAGTTAGAAGTTCGACAGTGGAGCTTGTGAAAAATGAATTTCATGCTAGACTGTGGTCATAGGGTTAAAGGATCGACCCTACTGAACAGGCACGGACGAATTGTTATAAATACTCAAAGGAGGTCCCTAGGCGAAATATAGGATAACAAGTTTATCCTTCCTTTGTCTCAAGGCAAACCCGTAGGAAACTCGGGGGCGCAAAGCTAAAGGGGCTTCGAATCTAGAAACTA
>JBPOJH010000132.1:0-12483 GCA_052033755.1 Bdellovibrionota bacterium
GTATACATATGCTGTAATCCTAGACGATTTTTCACATCCCAACTATTATCTTTACTATTATAGACAAAAAAATGTAAGGGTGACATTGTCACACCCGGATATCCTCTTCGTGCATAAGTACTCTCTAATGCAGCAGAAACTGCAAACGAATAACAAGCCTTCAAACTCCCCTGATTATTTTTTGTTGAGTCTAAAATCAATGGTGGCTTAACCTCTAGTGGCGCAATAGGACGTAAATGATATCTACCATCATCTGCATCATAATAATATTCGACATAAGATTTTGATTGTAATGATAAAAACAAAACTACAAATGAAATTAAAATATAAAATTTGTTATGCACGATCATCGCCTCTGATTAAACATTTCAGGTAATATTTGAAACCAAATTTCTGCTTGTTCACTAATTGCATTTGAGTTGGCTAGTTTAGCCATTCCGTTATATAAAACATTTGCTTGGTTTTCTGTAGAACGCCATGGAATTCGAATCTTTTTACTTTTTGACGGGCAATAAAATTCATCCAGGGAATTATTTAAGTTCCGATAAAATGCATATACCAAATAATAATCAAAAGTATCATCATCATTAACACGTGAAATGGGCAACATAGCATATCTATACGTTGGATAGCTACCCATTAATTCATAATTAATCATGTTATTTAAAACAGGAATAACATCCTGTTTTCGATAACCATCTTTGATCATTTGTAAAGCTCGATTTGTATGTTTTAAACCAGATATCAGATCCCCACAAACAAAGTATGCAGGAATTGCACTGTAGTTTCTCCTATGTTTAAGAAACCGAGATAAAAACTCATTGGTATCAAACTTATGGATAGTGATTGAAAAAGTATTTCGTCTTGCAACTGGATTTGATAATTCAGAATATGGAATTCGAAAGTACCCATGTTGATATCTCTGCCCAAAATGTACCAGTTTAAAACTCCTAGCTTCGAAAGATTCATTTGATGTTTCCCAAATTGAACGTTCATGGTTATATCGACTCAATGAATTCCAACTATTTTTTATAATTATACCTACGCTATCGTAACCAACCAACGCTACTGAGTGAGTGATATCAGAAAACTTTCCACTACCAATACCTTCACTTTCAATTTTCAAAACTCCAAAAGTTGAATTAAATTCATCATCAAGATAATCACCATTTAATCCAAGAGTAAGGATCTCACCGCTTGCAATTAATCTTTGAAGTCGATTAATACCCATTGCTTGTGATTCACCAGATAAAAAATAATCTTCCATAAAATGTGTTTCGGCGGTGTATGACATTGGTGTATCTGCAACCAAAGGGTACTTTCCAAATACTTCAATGGGCGGAAGCCATCCATTGCCATCCTGTTTAGTATCTAACCCCTGCCCCCCCTCAGGTAGAAATAAACTTGGAACGAGTTGACCAAACTGCTTTAAAATGTTCACAGTTTTTGGTGTATAGGCTTGTGACAACTTATATCCTACCAATGCCTTTGAATCCAAATTTTGTTTTTCATAATAATAAAAATGCCAGGGAGCTATTGTTACACCATAATAATTTTGCTGCGCATAGTGGTTCTCAATCGAGTTAGCCACGGCAAAGGAATGACAAGACCCTACATTCCCCTGATCCCATCCCCTCACAAAGATCGAAATTTTTGGTGTAATCTTTGTTGGCACTGCAAATGCGTTTAAATTAACTATCAGTCCGAAAATTAAAAAAATACAAGATTTTATTGCATTTAATATACCCATATTGAATACCTATTCAGAATAAAAGGATAAACCAGAGACACCCATAGTTAAAGCATCACGGTATATTGGCAATAGGGCTTCCATCTCACTTTTGATGATATCACTAAGTTGATTTAAATAGGGTCCCATCTTTTTAGAAAAATTATTAATTGATTCTACATAATTATTCTTAACCTCTTCGATTATATCTGGCCTATTTCCAAAGCGTGATACTGATTCTATTCTACTAGATACGTCGCCAATTACATTGACAGCCATATATTTATTTATATCTATGTAAGCTGACACCTTATCGATAAAAATTTGCAGATTTTTAGGACACTTTTTTTCAGCTTCTTTTAGTCGTTCACCAGAAGTAATGATATAATTGAAGCTGTATTGGAAATCTTCTAAAGGTAAACTTGTTACAGAATGATATCGAATAGCTGGAACATAAAAAGGAATTTTATTAGCTAATGGAAGTTTAGCTAAAAGTTGTTTTAAATCACGATACTCGTATAATGTGGCGTCCATTTCACCAAAAGCAAGGGATAATTTCTGCTTACAATCTTCAGTTAAAATATCTGATGACTCCAATTTGATGGTCGATTTTCGTTTTGCTAGTTGTTGATATTGTTCATAATGTCGCTCTTCATGTTCTAACGTTGCATAAGACCCTAGTGGGCGGAGTAAGATCAGTTTTTGACTATCAACATAAAGACCTGCTATTGCTTGCGACAAATTGGCTTCAGAGAAATAAGCAATCGATACTCCCTTTTTTTGGAGCTCATATATCTTTTCCCAATATAACGCTGTTTGAATTCCAAAATGAGAATCTAAAGGTTTTAATAGCATTCTTAATGTGACTAAATTCTGTCCTGTCAGTTTTCGTAACCGATATATATTTATATTATGATATTTTAAACTTTCAGGTTTTTCTTCTAATAGCTTTCCAGGCATAAAATCTGGAACTAGACTTGTTGCTTTTGATAATTGATTTTTAAGATGTTCTTTTAACTGCTCTGTATCTACTATTTTCCACGGAATTTGAACTTCCGTTTTTTTTAATTTATCAACATCACTTACATTAGTAACATGAATGGATTGTTCAGCTTTAGGTTCAATCACATCACCTTTTTGGGAACTATTATTATTTGCTGCAGCACATCCGACAACAAGTAAAAATAAACCTAACAGCAAATTTAAAAAGTTTAAATTAGACATAATTATTTTGAGACCGTATTTATAAATGATGGATCAATACATGTTGATAATTCTTCTTCTGCTTTGGTGAAATCAGAATTTAAGAATTCATCAGCGTTCATATCTTTTCCACCTTTAATAACACCGTCATTATGCAAACGATCAATTTCACTTATAACAGAAGAGTATAGGTTTTTATTTCTGTCATTAGCATTAACTAAGCTTTGTAATTCTGTATTTTTTTGTTTTAATAATTTGGAAAATTCAAAGTTTTCATTTTGTACCCCAGACATATTCCCTGTTAGGTATCTCATACTTTCAAGCCATTCAATATACACTATAAGTAAACACACATTGGCTGGGTCAAAAACTCTTTGATCTTTAGCTTGAGTTTTGTATTTACTATAAACATTATCTAAAAATATAAATACTTTATTGGCTTGCGCTGCTGACTCAGCGGCCATTGTATTTAAATTTGTGAATAGAATTAATCCTGCTAGTAATGAAATGATAACTCGTTTGAATGGATACACAATGGACCTCTTTCAGCTTCAGTTGGTGTGACTTTGAAAACACTTTGCCGTTTGCAGCACACGTGCCCAACAAACTCGATCCATAAAAATTTATTTTATATTAAATATAATAATGAATTAGCTAAAAGCATAGAAATTTCGAATCTCAATCTAGACATGTTTAAGTTTTTGACAAGCCCTCCAAAAAGCGGCCACCCGTGGGCCTCTCTATCAATTAGTGGGGTGGTGGTACGTGCCAATACCATCCCGAGGTATTTAAGTGACGAGAGTTAATAAACCCGCATCGTTGTAAGATTTTGTTTTTAAAGGAGGTTTCATTGGTGTAGGTGTAGCCCACTCGTTTTAGAAATTTGATTTTATTATTTATTCCTTCGGAGATCGCCGTTGTTAGTTTTGAGGAGATATAAGCTTCGATTCTTGCTTGGTGTTTTTTGACTGTATTTAAAAACCTTTCAAATTGAGTTATCTTGGATGTCAGAACCAGCTCCTCCCAAAGCTTAAGACCCTCTTGAAATTCACTCACCGTATTTTTATCTAAAATATTGTGGAAGTACTCCATTAAAATTAAAGCCGAATTTATTTTTTGATTCACCTGTATTAAACGCTCAAAAAGTTTCTGTTCCCCTCGTGGAAGTTGTTTTTTTCTGGACATTAAAATATATCTTTTGGAAGGTCTTAACATCTCACACTGAAATCGATCTTTTTCTAATTTAGCTTTGTCGTGTTCCTCTTTACGAAGGTCATCAAAGGCTCTGTTAAGTGCTTCAGCCACATGAAAGCGATCCACTGTTACTTTTGCCTGGGGACATAAGTCGCTGGCCGCTTTGATAAAACCATCATGCATATCTACAGCGATAAACTTAATCCGTTCGCGAATATCTTCTGGAATTTGTTTCAAACAACTTTGCAAAGACCTACTACTTCTTCCGCTGGCATTGGCCACGACTCGGGAAAGATCACAACTGACAAGGTTGGTAATAAATTTTTTATTCCATCTGGATTTATCCATCGGATAATCTTTGGGCTTTATGGTTCGCATATGAACTTCATCGGCACTGGCAAAACTCATAGGTAAATCCGTTGGAATTTCAAATAGCTTTTTCATGCGCTGCATGCGCCACTGATCTAACCTCCAAAGATTCATCGCTGAACAACTCGTCATTCTTTCCACCGCTGCAATCGTGGTCTCTTCCATCCAGCGCCCCGCATGTTCGGCAAATGCTGTTGTCATTTTTTTAAAACGCGGATGAATAAACTTCGCTTCTGCGAGGGGATGTTTTAAACACCGACCACAAGCTCCTTGGAGTTGATAAAAAATGATTTTAATCTTTTGTAGAGCTCCTAGTGGCGCCCCCCACAACTCACGTTTACGCCACTGCTTAACGCCATAAAGAGGTTCCTGACAATGGGGACATTTGCAGTGAGATCGGAGTTGGCGAATTTGTAGCGTCGCGCTTAGTTCTGATGCGTTTATTAATATCGATTCGATTTTTATAGCTTCTGGTTGAATTCCTAATGCAATTAATATTAAACTTTTGAGGTCCATCCTTGGCGACTCCTTTGTTGATTTTTAGTTTGGTAACCAAATTCAACCAAAGAACACTTGGATGGACAAATCTTTTACTTATTTTTTATAGATCACTTTTTGCGGCACCCTACGCAAAGTTAGAGAGCCTTTAAGCAACTCTCCGGTTTTAAGAGGGGTTTGGCCATTTGAAAAAGAATTCGTATATCGACGTAAAGAAATAAGTGTGGACTTAATTCCGAAAATCACTTAGAATTTCGGAATATGATCCGCAGAGTATGTAACCCATCAAAAAAAAACAGTTTTTTTATGTTCGGCCCAAGGGGGAGTGGAAAATCCACTCTGATGAGAGATCTATTTATAGGTCAAAATATTTTATATATTGATCTACTAACAGATGTTGACGAAAGTCGGTATTCCAGAAATCCAGATTTACTCTACACGGATGCTATTGCAAAAAAATATGATTGGGTTGTTATAGATGAAGTTCAAAAACTTCCAAAATTGCTAGATATAGTACACAAAGCAATTGAAGAAAAAAAAATTCGCTTTGCACTAACAGGATCCAGCGCCAGAAAATTAAAACGGGATGGTTCCAATCTATTAGCCGGACGAGCTTTCGTATATAATTTATTCCCATTTTCTTGTCTTGAATTAAAAGATAATTTTAATTTATCCGACTTTCTTCAATGGGGCTCTTTACCTAAAATATTTTCCTATGATAACAAGGAAGATAAGAAAATGTTTTTAAATAGCTACGTACGAACCTATTTAAAAGAAGAAATTCTTATTGAGCAGCTTGTACGAAACATAGATGGATTTCGAGATTTTTTAGAAATCGCCGCTCAGATGAACGGAAAAGAACTCAATTTTTCAAAAATCAGTCGCGAATGCGGGATAGACTCAAAAACCGTCAAGGAATACTTTCAAATTTTGGAAGACACCCTCATTGGTTTTTGGGTACCTGGCTTTCACCAATCCGTACGAAAAGCACAGAAGTTTCAACCTAAATTTTATTTTTTTGATTTAGGTGTACTAAGATCTTTGGATGGTTCTTTAGATTCACCACCCGTGCCGGGAACATCTATATATGGGCAGTATTTCGAGTCTTTTCTTATTAATGAGATTTATCGCTTAAATATTTACAGTCAGAAAAATTTAAAAATATCTCATTACCAAACCACCACAGGCGGGGAAATAGATTTAGTTCTATCTAAAGGCTTAAAAAAATATTTAATTGAAATTAAATCCACTAAAGCCATTGATGCTCAAGAAGTACATGAATTTGAACGGCTAGCAAAGGCATTTAACTCCAGTGAGAAATATTTTATTTCTCAAGATCCTAAACCATCTAAAATTGGAGATGTAAGATGTTTGCACTATCTTGATTTCTTAAAAGAGTTTTTTAATTTTGATTCACTTTTGCGATGAAGTAGCTTTTGTCGATTTCGCAAGTTTGTGGGCTTTACTCGCGGCTAACGCCAAGAATACCGCGAATTTTCTGCAGCTCAAACATGACTTGATTTAATTGCGATGTGTTTTTTACGCTGACATCAAAAGTACAAACTGCTTTTTTGTCCTTTGAGGTCCTAGCCTGAACATTCTGAATATTCATACCTTGTGTTGAAAAAACATCGGTCATTGATTTCAGAAGGCCTGGCATATCCTGGCTGTGCACCTTGATCGTCACCACACGCTCTTGGGTATCGACAGCCGCCTTATTCCACTCGACGTCGACCTTACGAATTTGATCAAACTCAAAACCTTTTTTGCAATCCGATCGATGCACCGTAATCCCACGGCCACGAGTGATAAAACCCACGATCGAATCCCCAGGAATTGGGTGACAGCATCTAGCAAAATGCACCAGTACATCATCAAAACCACTGACATTGATAAGACTTCCCGATTTTTTGGACTTCGCCGTCGCATTCTTCACCACGCTTTGCATGAAGCTAGCCGAGTCACTGGCAGCATCCGATTTTTTCAACTCAGCCACTTTAGGAAGATCGGATTTGCCACCATCGCCCTTACTAACAGAAGCAGGCTCCATTAATTCGGGAGCTAATTTTTCCACTAAAAATCTGGATTCTAATTTGCCATAACCAACTCGAACCAATACCTCTTCATCATCATGGATTCCAAAATCTTTTTTGAACTTTTCAAATAATTCGCCCTTTAAATATTTCGCTGAAGGCGCTCCAAATCGACGGAATTCGCGGTCCAATAATTCTTTCCCCAACACCAGACTGCGCTTACGTTGTTCTTCTTTGACAAAGGCACGAATTCTGGTTTTTGCCTTATTCGTGACGCAAATTTTTAACCAGTCCTTTGATGGGTTCTGCGTTTTTGACGTTACTACCTCGACCGTGTCCCCGTTTTGTAACTGATACTTCAGTGGCACCATTTTTCCATTGATCCGCGCCCCCACAATGCGATTGCCTAATTCCGTATGCACTGCATAGGCAAAATCAATCGGTGTCGACCCTTCTGGGAATTCTCGTACATCCCCCTTGGGAGTAAATACATAAATTTCACTTTCGAATAAATCGGTTTTAACTGTATCTAAAAACTCATCTGGATTACGCACCGACTGATGCAAAGCCACTAAATCTTTTAACCACTCAAATTGCTGAGTCGTTGAGTCCGTCACCTTGTCGCGTTCTTTGTATTTCCAGTGAGCCGCAATCCCGCGCTCGGCCACCAGATGCATTTCCTTCGTTCGAATTTGAATCTCGATCCGCTCACCACCAGGGCCAATCACCGTCGTATGTAGTGACTGATAATTATTGGCCTTGGGCATGGCAATGAAATCCTTAAATCGCCCAGGGATGGGCTTCCATAATGAATGCACGATTCCCAGAACTTCATAGCACTGTCCAACCGTGTCCACTAAAACTCGAAATGCTAAAACATCATATACTTGTTCGTAATCAATATTACGTGACATCATCTTACGATATATCGACCACAAATGCTTCGAACGCCCCTGAATATCGACATTCGTAAAACCAGATTTTTGCATCTCTTGTGAAATCATTTTTTTCACATCTTCGATGTAATGGTATTGATCCTTTTCTTGCTTTTGAACTTTTTGACTAAGCTCATAAAACATATCCGGATGCAAATATCGAAAACTTAAATCTTCTAATTCAATTTTGATCGAACTAATACCCAATCGACTGGCTAAGGGACAGTAAATTTCTAAAGTCTCGTGAGCAATGCGAGCTTGCTTCTCATATGGCATTGAATTCAACGTGCGCATGTTATGCAATCGATCGGCTAACTTAACCAAGATCACGCGCACATCTTTTCCCATAGCCACGATCATCTTGCGAATGTTCTCACCCTGACGCTCATTCGAAGTCTTAAACTGCATCTTGGAAATTTTAGTTACGCCATCCACTAGATAGGAAATCGATTCGCCAAATTCTTTGCGAATGTCCTCCACCGTCGCGTGCGTGTCTTCGATCGTGTCGTGCAATAAGCCTGTGATGATTGTATCTAAATCCAGTTTTAAATCGGCAAGGATTCCTGCCACTGATAATGGATGAGAAATATAGGGCTCGCCACTACGACGAATTTGCCCGCTATGAGCTTTTTCTGAAAACTCATAGGCCTTGCGAACCAACGCAAGGTCTGCAGTCGGATGGAACGCTGTTATCTTTGCACAAAGTTCCTCGACAGTTTTTAGTGATTTTTCACTGAGTCTATCCCCAGCCGCAAATTCTGACATGCTTACTTCTATCGGAACATTATTTAGGGAATATGACTAGACCAAATGCAAGATCAGATTATTTATTTAAATCCTTCACGATTTGATCAAAGAAAGAACCTCTTGAAG
This sequence comes from Bdellovibrionota bacterium, assembly GCA_052033755.1. Lineage (GTDB taxonomy): Bacteria > Bdellovibrionota > Bdellovibrionia > Bdellovibrionales > Bdellovibrionaceae > JBPOJH01. The sequence continues at coordinate 8,835 of JBPOJH010000132.1, forward strand.
ATAACCCTTCATCCTCAAATGCCACATTACCAGCAGCCACTTCTCGCAAGGCACTTACGACCAACTTGTTACCTTTAATCGGAACTGTTAACTCGGAACCCTTGATGATCTGCTTAGCTCTTTTAGATACTAATAAAACTAAAGAGAAACGATTCGGAACTTTGTCTAAACAATCTTCTACAGTGACTCGTGCCATTCGCTAAAACTCCTGTTTAAATGTGATTCTCGACTTTAGTTATCAAATAAAAATCTAGTAACTACTTTCATGAATCGATGGATGATAACATTTTTTATTTCAATAAGACTTTTAGAAATAACCCTAACTAAGCAATTCTTCAACGATTTTCTTAAATCTAAGGTAACTTGTATCAAATATATCATTCACGACCTGATAATCAAAATTGGGAGCTTCTTTTAACTCCATCTCGGCGTTCTGCATTCGCACCTCAAGATCCTCAGGCACCTTTCCATCGCGATTAACGACCCTTCGACGCAGTTCGTCGATCGAGGGTGGTAATATGAATATCCCACGACATTCGTTGGGGAATTTTTCTTTGAAGGTTCTGGCCCCCTGCACGTCCACGTCCATAATGACACACTTGCCTTGTTTCCAAGCCTCTTGGATTTGATCCATCGGAGTACCATAAATGTTCGTATGCACCTTTGCCCACTCGACAAAAAAATTCTGGGCGATCAAGGCCTCAAAATCATCTCGGCTAACAAAATAATAAGGATGTCCCTGTGACTCACCTTTACGCATGGATCTTGTGGTATAAGTAATAATATCCACCAAACGTGGCTCTTCCTTAACCAACTTTTCTACGAAACTACTTTTACCAGCCCCACTGGGAGCCGCCACAATGATCATCTTCGTTTGCATAACCTACTCTACGTTTTGTACCTGTTCGCGGACTCTTTCAATAATAGCCTTAGACTCCACCACTCTTTGAGTTAAACTTGATAAACCAGACTTTGAGCCAATCGTATTTGTTTCACGCAACAATTCTTGCGTGTAAAAATCCATTTTTTTACCGACTTTTTCGGCCTTCAATAAATCTCGATAATTTCGCAAGTGCTCCTTCAATCGCATGACTTCTTCACTGATGTCGGACTTTTCCAATTGAAAAATCACCTCTTGCGCCAATCGATTGGGATCCAATTGTTCTTTGATTTTTTCACCCATGCGAGATTCGATTTTTTGCTTTATACGATTTTCTAAATACTGATTCGCCTCATCGCGCTGGGACTCAATCGCCTGCACCTCTTTATCCAGCAGTCCTAATAAGTTTTCAAATTCATTCAATAGACTTTGTCCTTCACGATTTTTTTCGATATCGCAAGCCTTACAGGCCTTACCGACTAAATCCAAAATTTTCTTTTGAATTTTTTTACTAGCGCCATCTGCATCTTGCTTTTTTTCCTGCATGGTGATGACTTCAGGCCAACGCATGATAGCCTCCGGATGCATCGGGCTTTTGATTTTTAATTCTTTGCACAGCTTTTTAAAATGCAACTCATATTGTTTGACTAAATCCATATTCATTTTCATTTCGACAGCATCAGTTTGTGCTTTTAATAAACTGACATAAACGTCGACTGTGCCACGATGAAAATGGGCTTCAATTAATTTTTTAATATCCGATTCTAAATTAAGGAACTCTTTTGGAAGGTGAATTCGGGTTTCTAAAAAACGCCCGTTCACAGAACGTATTTTCACTTCGATAGATACATTTTCAGAGAGATATTGGGCCTCACCATACCCTGTCATGCTTTTCATGACTTATATTCCACGAACCTTTAATTCGTGTCAAGATCCAGATCTATTCTGCTTTTTAGTTAAGATAATTTGATAAAAATTTCTGCACCAGCTGGATGGCTTGATTTAAATTTTGCTCATACGAATCTGACAACCAATGAATGTCCTTGTCCCGCTTAAACCAAGTTCTTTGTTTTTTGGTCAACTGCAAAGTGGCCGTATTGATCGACTGACTTAAGGCTTGCAATTGCTCTTTGGAGAAATGACTTAAGCGGACACTAGAGGCATCGCCCGAATCCTCTAATAAATTCTGTTGCTGCAAAAATTCAAGCACCTGATAGTAACCCACACTTTCCAGCGGAGCCCAGACCCCCTCTGCCGTCACCGCCTGAGGATACTTTTTTATGATATTTTTAACTTCAGCCAACCAACCAGCTTGCAACATTTTTTCGGTTCTGGTTTTCACTACTGGTTCTAGCTGATCTCGTTCCATCCAAATTCCCAACTTTAATAACGGATACGGAAAAGGCCTTTGTTTCAGTTTTAAATTTTCTTGCAATTGACTGACCGACAGTCCGTGACTTCGAATGATTTCGACAAAACGCCCTAACCGATAATGATCATTCATCGAAATTTTTTCAGCCGTTTGTGGATCCATGGATTTTAATTCGGCAAACAATCTTTCGGGCCCACCGACTTGTTTTAATTCTTGTTCAACTTGCGTCTTCACTTGTTCATTGGATGCGCCAATTTCAAACATACCCTTTTCTAAAGCTTGAAAATAAAACCCAGTTCCTCCGACAACAAAAACCACCGACTCTTTTGGTAATTGAGCTAAGGTTGCAAAAAACCATTTTTCGTATTTACCAGCCGTGACCTCTTCCAAAGGCTTCACTTGATCAAATAACAAATGTGGAACTAATCTTTGCTCTTCGGGTGTAGGCTTGGCAGAACCAATATCTAACTCTTGATACAATTGAATCGAATCGGCATTGACTATATAATAGGGAATTGGATTTTTAGAATTAAGCGCTCGCGACTGTGGATTTTCTTGCGCGTGTTTTTTTAAAAACAAACACAAATCAATGGCCAATTTTGATTTTCCACTGGCCGTTGGCCCCACAATAAATATGACTTTCATATTCGAACACTCATAATTTTCGCGCGTATTTGAACAATCATATTTAACTTCTCTCTTGTGATACTCTATGATCCTCGACGACCAAAATCAGTTTCGATTTTTTGAAAGCTTTGCTCGATCATCACCGGGCGGCCATGTGGACAATAGGACGACAGCGGAAACTCGTCCATCAAATGTAGCAATTCCCTCATTTCAATAATAGATAAAGATTGCCCGGCTCTTACCGAGGAATGACAGGCCATCGTTGCTATAATGTCACCGACGGAAGACTCAAATGAATACAAATGTCCATGCGTCGTAATGTCCACAGCCATCTTATCTAACGCTTTTGTAATTGACGACTCTTTCAAAAATGCAGGGGCAGATTTGATTCCCAAACTTTGTGGTCCCATTTGTTCAATGCTGATTCCTAACTTTTGAAAAGCCGTTGTTAAGGACAAGAAAACCTCGACTTGTTCGGGAGAAAAATCCATTACTAGTGGAAATAAATAATCTTGCACTTCAAACTTTCCGTCTTGATAGCCCTTCATTAATTTTTCAAATTGCACTCGCTCATGAGCCGCATGTTGGTCGACCAAATATAAGGCCTGATCGGACTGTGCTATAATATAGGTTAAAGCCGCTTGTCCTAAGACTTCCAATCGGGACCAAAAATTCTGATGCTTAGTTACAGATCCCAAGTTGGTCTTATTGTTCGATTGAAAAATATCTGCAGTGGATTCCCGCGAAGTACGAAATCCCACATTCACATT
>JBPOJH010000080.1:0-18882 GCA_052033755.1 Bdellovibrionota bacterium
CAGTTTATTTTTTTAAGCAATTTTTACCCACCTTTTTTGTGGGGGGCCCGCCCCTGTTTCTGGACACATGGTGTCGGTAAACGGGGCCGGGCACCTTTGTACCTTTTTAAATTTTAGCTAATGTTTTACCTAATGTTACTTGTTCACCCACTTGACAGCAAATGTCTTGTATCGTTCCAGACTTTTCTGCCTTTAGAGTGTATTCCATTTTCATGGCTTCCATAACAACCACCACATCACCGACTTGAACAGCATCACCTTTTTGTTTTTGAATTTTAGTAATTTTGCCCGGCATAGGGGCCATGATGTCGCCGTGTTTGACCTTGGTCTTTTTGCCAGAGCTAGAATTATTTTTCCCTTCTGGTTCGTACACAAATGTACGACCATGCAAGTGCACCCACAATTGTCCTTTGATTTTTTCGACTTCGGCAATTATTTTTTCGCCATTGTGTTTCCATTCCAATTTCATTAGATGCCCCTCCAGAAAGTTAACCACGGGTTGTCAGTTACGCTAGTTCCAGACGTTTTTACATTGTTACCACCACCAGCTTGCTTCCAGGCTTGTTCACAAAATAATTTTTCACTTTCGGTCAGCGCCGGTTGTTTGATTGGTTCTGCAAAATGCGTTTCGATAAAACGAGTGGTCATCGTGCCTTGTACGAATTCAATATGACTTAAAATTTCTAACAAATACGGAATATTCGTGTGCACTCCAAAAACAATTGTCTCTTGCAAAACTTTTTTCATTTTTTGAATGGCGCGCGAACGCGTCTCGTCCCAAACAATCACCTTCGCGATCATTGGATCGTAAAAGGGAGTGATCTCATCGCCCGTCTCGAAACCATATTCAAAGCGACGACCTGGTCCTTCGGGAAAATGCACATGTCCTAGTTTGCCTGTCGAAGGCACTCCTCCCAAGAAAGGATTTTCAGCGTACAACCGACATTCGATCGAATGCCCACGCGGAGTCAGCGGATGATGTTCGGGAAACACAGCTTCCTTCATCGCTGTTAGAATTTGTGCTTTGACCAAGTCCACACCCATCACTAATTCTGTTACCGGATGTTCCACTTGCAATCGGGTATTGACCTCTAATAAATAAAATTCACCATCTTGTAATAAAAATTCCACCGTACCTGCGCCTTGATATTTAGCGGCTTGAGCGATGGTGATGGCACATTCCCCCATCTTGCGACGAAGTTCTGAATTCAATGATGGCGATAAGGCTTCTTCGATAATTTTTTGATGACGACGTTGCACCGAACACTCGCGATCAAATAAGTGAATCACTCGACCCGTGCAATCACCAAAAATTTGAAACTCAATGTGCTTGGCGTGATCCAAATATTTTTCTAAGAAAACCTTTGCCGAGCCAAACGCGGACAAAGCCTCACGTTGAGCCGATTCGATCAATTCACGAGCCTCACCTGACGAACGAATGACTTTCATTCCGCGACCGCCACCGCCAGCTGCGGCTTTGACGATCATTGGAAAACCAATTTCATTGGTTTTTTGAATTAAAAAATCTAAGTCTTGGTTTTCGCCTTCGTAACCGGGCACCAATGGAATACCTAATTTTTTTGCTAGCTCTTTGCAATGAACCTTGTCACCTAAGGTGCGAGTGGCCTGCGGGGAAGGACCAATAAAGATTAGTCCCGCTTTTTGACAGGCTTCTGCAAAATCTGCGTTTTCAGATAAAAAACCAAATCCAGGATGAATCGCTTGCGCTTGTCCTGCAATGGCCCCCTGAATGTTAGCGGCAATATTTAAATAACTTTCAGCCGTGGTGGCAGGGCCAATGCAAATGTTTTTAGTTGCCATTCGATATGCTCGAGTGCCGACGTCCGCTTCGGAATGTAGTAATACGGTTTCAATGCCAAGTTCTTCGCTAGCTTTGATAATACGAACGGCGACTTCTCCGCGATTGGCAATGGCTATTCTTTTAAAACGATTCATTTAATTCTCCATGCGCAAGAGCGTTTTTCTAAAAAACTTTTTAGGCCTTCTTGTCCTTCATCACTGACTCGTCGTTCGGCGATGACTTGGCTGCTGGACTGTCTGGCCGTCGCATCATCGGCCTGAGTCATCAATTGCAATAATTTTTTGGTGGCACCAACAGCTTCTGGTCCCACTTGTTTAAAACTTTCTAGCGCGTTTTTCACCTGTAAATCGAGTTCTGCGGTATTGGCCACATAATGCACCAATCCCATCTGCAAGGCCTCGGCGGCAGAAAAAATTCGTCCCGTTAGCATCAAAGGATTTAAAAAACCCAGACTGACTTTTTTGGTTAGAAAATGACTGATCACTGCGGGTACTAATCCTAATTTGACCTCAGAAAAACACAGTTGTGTTTTTTCTTCACAAATCACAATATCTGCACAAGCTAATAAACCCAGAGCGCCACCAAAGGCTGCTCCGTGAGCGACCGCGATCACTGGTTTGTTACAGCGGAAAATGGCGTCGAACATATCATACATTTCCAAGGCTTCCATGCGATTTTGATCCAAAGAAAACTCGACCATTTCCTTCATCATCTCTAAATCTGCACCCGCACAAAAAACTTTACCTGCACCACGTAAAGTGATCGCACGCACATATGAATCCTTCGATAATTTATCAAAGACCTGCTTTAATTCTTGTATTAATAATTTATTAAACGAGTTCCGAACATCCGCACGATTTAAAGTCACTTCCGCAAAGGGACCATCGATTTTTAAAATTAAATTTTTATAATTGTCCGTCATATTTTTTCCTTTATTACATTCGAAATACGCCCTGGGTGGCGGCTCCCCACTCTTTATAAACCGAAGCCGCAATTCCTAATGCTAACACCTTACGGGTGTCCGCTGGATCAATGATACCATCATCCCAAATACGGGCTGTCGAATAATAGGCCGAACTTTCGCGGTCATACTTTTCTAAAGTAGGCTTTTTAAATTCCGCTTGCTGAGTCTGACTCATCACTTCGCCCTTACTGGCCATCTGATCCAACTTCACCGTCAACAACACATTAGCCGCTTGCTCGCCACCCATAACAGAGATCTTAGCATTTGGCCACATCCATAACTGACGCGGTTGAAAAGCTCGTCCACACATTCCGTAATTGCCAGCACCATAAGAGCCACCTATAACTACTGTGAATTTAGGTACACGTGCATTGGAAACCGCCATCACCATTTTAGCGCCGTGTTTAGCAATGCCTTCATTTTCGTATTTTTGTCCCACCATAAAACCAGTGATATTTTGTAAAAACACCAAGGGAATTTGTCGTTGCTCGCACAGCTCAATAAAGTGAGCGGCCTTCAAAGCGCTTTCACTAAAGAGCACGCCGTTGTTAGCAATAATACCGACAGGCATCCCGCATATATGCGCGAAACCACAAACTAAAGTTTTGCCATAACTGGCTTTGAATTCGTGCAAACGACTGCCATCCACAATACGAGCTATCACTTCTCGCACATCGTATGGAACTTTGGGGTCTTTAGAAATCACTCCGTAAATTTCTTTGGCATCATACAAAGGCTCAACGCTGGGAAGGATTTTTAAATGCATTTTCTTTTGTAAATTAAGATGAGCAACAATGGACTTGGTGATTTCAATGGCGTGTTCGTCATTTTCTGCATAGTGATCAGTAACGCCACTGATTTCACAGTGCACATGCGCACCCCCTAAATCCTCGGCAGAGACTTCTTCACCCGTAGCTGCTTTCACTAACGGAGGTCCACCCAGAAAAATCGTTCCATTCCCTTGCACGATGACATTTTCATCACTCATCGCAGGAACGTAGGCACCACCTGCGGTGCAACTTCCCATCACCACACTAATTTGCGGAATGCCCGCTGCTGACATGCGAGCTTGATTGTAAAAGATTCGACCAAAATGATCTCGGTCAGGGAAGACATCGGCTTGCAGTGGTAAAAAAGCGCCGCCACTATCCACCAAGTAGATACATGGCAATCCATTTTCCATAGCGATCTCTTGTGCGCGCAAATGTTTTTTCACGGTGATCGGAAAATAAGTGCCACCTTTCACCGTAGCATCATTGGCAACAAGGACACATTCTTGGCCAGAGACGACGCCAATTCCTGTGATGACTCCCGCACCAGGGGCCTGATTATCATACATGTCCCAAGAGGCTAAGGTCGAGAATTCTAAAAACGAAGTGCCATCATCCAGTAAGGCTTCGATGCGTTCACGCGCGGTTAGTTTGCCTCTGGATTTATGTTTTTGTAGGGCTTCGACTCCGCCGCCAAGTTTGACTTTTTCCACTCGATCGCGCCATTGTTTAATGTAAGCTAGCATGGATTCTTTGTTTGCTAAAAAATCAGCGGAGTGAATATCAATTTCGCTAGTAATATCTTTGGTAGGTATTTCTGTCATCATAAGTAATGTACTTTCTATTTCCAATCTAAAAGGGCGTTATATGTCAAAGCAGCTTCGATTTTAATTTCCACGCACAGTTGGTCGTTTTCGTCATAACCAAGTAGCAAGGCTTCTTGTTTGCATTTTTTTAAATTATCTATTTCAGAAATAACGACTTCTCTTTGTAGGCCTGAAATTTCATAGCGAACTCGCAGTTCAACTTTGGGATCGTTGGCCGTTTGCATTTCGACCTTTTCGATTTGGATGCGCAGTTGATCTTTTTCAAATTGCTTTTTCCATAATATTTTATAAGCCTCGCAAGCCGCAAAAACGACGACACCTTCTAGGGGCCGACCTTGTTGATCGCGATTTTGCTCTTCCAGTGGGATGACGATTTCGATCAGCTCTTGATTGAGTCGCGATAGGCGAAATCCAAATGCCGCAAAATAAGGACGTAGCCAATCTAACGCGTGGCTTAACACCTGTCTGACATTTTCACTGGGAATTTGCTTATTGAGATCTTCAAAAAACTCGCCCAATTTTTTAAGGTTATTAGAAAAATTCTTCGTAATATTGTGTTGAAAGTTTTGCATGCTCATAGTTTATCAACTAAACTAGATAACAAACTATTATTCAAGAATTCATGCAGAGGTTAATAAATGAAACTTTTAAGTATTGTTGTTTTCTCAATAGCTTTGATTTGGACATGGAATATCATGCACTCGTCGCCGAATATCTCTTTTGAGACGCACGCTGGCATCCAAGAGAAGTTGGCCCAGTTGATCACGGATAATTTGAAAATCAAAAAACCCACGGCCACGGATATTCGAGTTGAGAAAGTCTGGACGGAAGTGATCGGTAAAAACAAGGTGAAAGCTTATTTTGTCTATTCGTTTAAAGACATGGCTACAGGCAATGCCGTGACCTCACAAATTTCAGGAGAAGGTGTTTTGGAAAAACAAATTCCAACAGCGAATGCTGGTGCGGAGACTTCAACGGTATCTCAGACTGAAAAGAATACCGAAAAGAATACAGAACAGTGGCAGCTGTCTCAAGTGAAAACCAGTAGTGACGTCGTGGTTTTCGAGGATGGCCTTGTTGTGACGCCCGGAGAAACTACTGAAGAAAATCCTGCGCCGGCAACAGGGGGTCCTGTACCTGAAGAGGCTAAGGATCCCAAAGAATTATCCAATAAAGCAAATGAACATAAGCAATCTGAACCAGCATCTGGTGCGATTAAGCATTAATTAGGAGCGAATGAATTTACGATTTTTGCACGGGAATCCCGTGGTTGGCATTGATGTCGAGGGTTATCCGAAGTTTGGGGATTTGCGTGTGCAAGAGCCCGAGGTGGGTGCCGAATTACTTCGTCATATTAAGTTTTCTGATAATGGCTCATTCGAGACAGAATTGGATCAGCAAAAATATATCGTGGAAGCCTTTGATGAGCCCTTGGTGGCTCAAATGGTGGACTTTAAAAATGCTCAGTGGATTATTATTTTACCCTATGATGTAAATATGGTTTTTGATTTACACTCACTGACAGTAGACGAGTGGGATCGATTTCATGGCTTAACGTCGACGGGCATTCCATTTGTTTTATCAAACAAAGCGCAGGCGCATTTTTTTAATTTAGTGGATGAATTTGATGATGACAGTATTACTTGGAATGGAATCCAAGTGACGATTCCGCCGTGGTTTGCTCCGCGCTTGGATCTGCAAGAAGAAAAATATTGGACAAATGTTTATCAAACCGAAAATCCTGGTTGGGAATTGAATCAGCCATCACCTGCGTTTATCGAGTACGTTCCCAAATTGAAGTTACCGAAATCTCGCGTCTTGGTATTAGGTTGTGGATCGGGGAATGATGCCGCTTTATTTGCACAGGCTGGGCATATTGTGACAGCTGTGGATTTTTCTGCAGAAGCCATCGAGCGTGGACAAAAAAAATATAGCGAGTTTAAAAATATTCGTTGGGTGCAAGCTGATATTTTCAAGTTAGACTCTACTTACTATCAAGCCTTTGACATAGTTGTTGAGCACACTTGTTTTTGCGCGATCGATCCAGCTCGACGATCCGAATTGGTGAAATTATGGAATCGTGTTTTAGTTCCTGGAGGTTTTTTAATGGCCGTATTTTTTGTGATGGAAAGACGTTCGGGGCCACCATTTGGCAGTACCGAATGGGAGTTGCGTGAACGACTAAAAAAATATTTTCAGTTTTCTTACTGGAACCGATTTCGCTCATCGATCCAAAAACGAAATGGCAAAGAACTTTTCATATACGCCAACAAATTTAGCGGCAACTAGTTTTAATTCCTTATCTAAACTCTAAAAATACTCCAAGTTCATCAAAAAGACCTCTAAATAAAATTTCCATAAAATACCCATCTGAATCATTAAATAAGTAGCTCATAGAAGTTAGACTACAAACGGGTGTCAAATAAAGCTTAAGAAAAATTTTTGTATCACCAGCTTTGAGTGTAATAGTACCTATCTCTAATGGTGAGGATGAAAGATTGCTACTTCCAGATCGACCACCTCTAGACGGAGCACCATTTAAAAAATTACTTTCACACGAAATATGCGTTTCATTGTTACTTTCATATCCCGTCACCTCAAAAGCCGTATCAGCCGGAATGACGACATCACTTTGGGCCGAGTAAGAATATGTACAAAATTGCGCACTACCTTTGATATCTCCGGTTGGCGGACTAGATTCTCCATTACTGTATACTTCATAACTACCATACTTGTAAAATTTTGAGCAGTCTTCGCCTCGCTTAACTCGAACCTCGTGTCGTGTAGTGACCTCAAATGCAAAAATATTTTGTGCTATAAACATTGTTGCGAACACCAAAAATAGTGAAAATTTGTATTTCATTTAATACTCCAATCTTGTAAATAGCCTATTCTGTTGGCCGGTAGAAATTATTTTTATATTCGGGAGAGTTCCAAAACAAAATTAAGGTAAAACCCTTGAGATCTTCATAATAAGGTGATTTGACTCTGATCTTTTTTTCCAAATCATACATAGCGACTTTTTTAACGTCATAAAATATTAATTTTTGCTGATCTTGTGTGGAATCTATTTCTTCTTTAAATGTTGTGGCGCCAATAATTTGAATTTCAAAGTGATACCAATTAATTATTTTAACTACATTATCTTCAATTCTAACTTTAATTCCTGTATAGGGCAGCTTGCCCTTTTTATCAGACCATCCATTGGGGGTGCATACTCCTAACCACATATCCGATAAATATTTCATAAACAGGGTTTCTGAAATTGATTGTAGCGTTCCTGTATATTGATACTTCTGCTCTGGCCAGCATAGAAATTTTCGTAACTTGTTAGAGTGCCAATGAATTTCAAAATCAAAACCCTTTTGGTCTTCATAAATAATTGGATCATCGTTAGTTGGTTGAGTAAAAACATAATGAGCTTTTTTGACGCCCTTAAAAATTGTTACCCCAACATCTGACTTCGACTGAGGGTCTGTATATTCTTCGATTGAATTAACATTATCAAATTCAATAAAGTAATTCCCACGACTCATTTCAATTTTAATTTTATTATTATCTATTTTAAGTCCCACCACTTTTGTAGTCCCCTCCCACCGTCCATTTTCCCAACCACTAGGACTCTTGTGTGCTAAGCTACCACCGTCTATAAATCTAAAAAAAAGTGTGTCTTCGATTTTATTATACCTTTTTAATTCTGTCTGAATTTCTTTTGTCACAATAAATTCCCCTCACCAACAATCCAAAATGGCTTTACGATATTTTCAGAATCAAGAATAACTACTTGACTACCTCCACCTAAAATTTTTCCTATTGTTTGGCCAGAATTAGATTTTAAGTAAACCTCAGATACTATCCCCTCGTAGATTGTTGTACCTTTGGGTACTTTTATCTTAATCCATCTATTTGGTGGATTACCAAAGCTAGGATTTAGCGCTAAATCAATTGTCAATTGCAAGGGCCCCGATGGAGGTACTAAAGACCAATAATCTCTTAACTTTGAAGTATCTTTAGAATACACACGATATAACTCGATCTCTTCTGCCAGCTTGATTTCAAGATAGGACTGACCTCGAAAAGTATCTGAAACTTTACCTAATAAAGGATTATCTTTTGAAATATTCACTGCATGTAAGGCATCGTTTCCAGCATTCGTACTTAACTGGCTCAATGGCCCATAATATTTAATTTCGCCTTTAATTAGAGAAGCACCTCGATCTTGAATGATTTGTTTTTCTAAAGTTTTTGATTTCGTTAGAACCTCAAACAAAGTTGAAACTGATTGTTTGCTTTTTGTGACGAGTTTACCCACTGGTCCTGACTTTAAAATTAACCCCACTTTGTCTACTAGCGCTTTTGTTGCAGTACTTGTCTTTTGCAAAGTAGTGTTTAGCAATGTTCTATTAGTTGATAAAAATAAACCAGCTGCACTTAATGCCAACTCATTATTTGTCAGAATTCTACCTGATGATAAACAGTACTCTCTTTGAGTTATTAATTCGCAAGCATCTAATAACTCTGAGGCGGCAAACCGACCAGCCGTTTTTGCTACTGAAATTACTCCATCAAATCGAACAAAATTTTCTTTAAGGGCTTGGGCCAATTCTACACCTGAACTATTTAAAGCTATTTGTTCAGGATCAGATTTATCAGCTAACATATTCGACTGATGAGTCATGATAGAAAGATATTCATTGATTGCTAAATCTAATGTTGCATAGGCAAATACATATTTAGAAACTGGATCCGTAGAATTGTTAAATTGTTTTTGAAGTACGTCTTTGACTTGTTGTGGATTAATTCCTAACCGCTCTTGTTCATATGCATCAGGCGCTACAAGCTTTTGGGATGATTGCAATTGCTCTACTTTATCGTAGGCAGCTTTGTATTGAGTTACATCAATCAATTTTCCATTTAGATTTGGTCTTAAGGAAGGCTTTTTTAAAATCTCACTGACTCGATTGGCTTTCTGATTTTGTCGTGATTTCCTTAGATCGTTAATATTTGATATTGTATTTTTATTCGCTAAAGTACGTTGAGTTACTCTTTGCCGATCAATCGATTTTTGTATATTGAGATCGTTAGAACAAACATCTTTACCGCATAAACCAATTGGAAGAGCGCCGGGTCTTGCTCCATTGGGGACGTGAAACACTCCCAAATACGCAAAACTATTTTGACAGATGAAAAATACTAAAAGAATCCAACGAATCATTTTACACCGCCCGTTTGAAGAGCGCTTTGAATCTCAGATAGTTGCCGATAGTTTTGTTGTAATTGACGTAAGTTATCAAGTTCCTCTGTCGGAACGGCAGCATTAGAAATTAAATAGCTTGGCAAGGAATTTTCAAAATCAAATATTTTAGCATTTAATTCTGCTGGCAAAAAGGGGTCATTTTTCATAGAAAGTAAACTTTTGGCCCTATCGGTTAAGGCGGATCTGTGAGTACCATTCCATGTTTCTACAAATGAATCTGTTTTTATTTGCAATTGATTAAGTTCATTTTCATACTTTGCAAAATCTTCTGCCCGCATATCAGAACTACTTTGTTTAGAAATTTTCTCAACAAAAGTCAGCAACTGATCAAAATGATCTGAAAAATTTTTCCGATACGTTATTAAGGGACCATATATAGATTCTGGCGTGGATAAATTACTATACAAAGATTCAAAAGAATTAACTACGGAGTCTTCAGCATCAGATTTCTTTGAGCATTCATGATAAATTTTTGATAATATGTCTTCTGTATCCGCACTTTCAAGTGTTAATGTATATGATTGTCCGTAACAATCTGTCACAACACTTGTTTCGGCATAAACAGTATTATTATAAACAACCATCAGGCATAAAAACATGACATTTTTCATTGTTCGACTTTTTCCCATATGAAGTATTATATAAAGTTGAATTGTATTGTGTGATTCCACTGATGCGTTTTTGAATACTATCTTTCAAAACGCCTACTGCGGATAAAACTTTAACTTGATCTAGGTTTTGAATGTTAAATAGATTTTGCAAATCACCGACAAGCTGATCACTTCCACCACTTTTGATTATTTCAAGTTGCAGATTTCTAAATCTTTCAATGCTATTGATGTCACCTGATGATGCCAAGAATTCAATATTATTCAATTCGGTGATCAGTTTTTCGAAAGAATACTTCGCCGCCAACGATAACTGCGATAAGCTGGCCATAACATATTTCAAATATTCTTTGTGATCAGTGTTTGCCTGTAAAGCAACTAGCTCGGTTAGTTGTTTAATCCCAAAGGAAAAATCAAAATCAACAAAGGACATCAAAACGTCCAATGATTTTAATTCAGGAACTTTGTAATGAACTGCTTGTTGATTTTTAATATGATTTGCAATTGTAGACTGAATAGTTTCTATATTTCGCTTTTTTAAATTAATTTCTTTTATTAATAAATCTGCAACTCGTTTTTTTTCAATCCTTGAATTTAACTTTAAATTCTGTATTTCATCGAGGATTAGTTTTTTAGTTACATCTGATACAGAACCATATTTAATGCTATTATTAAGCTGAAGTAATTGTTCGTCTTTAGTTTTAGCTAAACTTCTTAATGCGTCCCATAATTTATATTTAGCCTCTACAATTGGCGTGATGGATTGAATCATCTTAGCCACATATATAAAATTTAGTGGTATTGCTTGGGGTTGATTTGGCTTTAGATTAACTATTTCACTGTAGATTTTCTCAGAGGAGAGTTGATCCATAAATATATTTAAATATTTTCTGGTGAAAAAAAGAATTTTGAAACTATTTTCATTTAATGATTTTAACATGGGGAATAAGGCGATTTGTTCTTTTGCAAGATCCTCTCTCGAGATAAAATTATACATAACAAATTGTGCTAAATTATAATCCCCAATATGAATTAAGTTGAAAGCTGCTTGAGTAGCCGGTGTATTACCTCTACCAGTGATGAAGTTCAGATCGGATACATCAAGATTTAAATCAACGTCATATACTTTTAGGTATATTTTTCTAGCAATTTTTGTAGTAAATAAAAAATACCTATAATCTTTACTAGATACATAATCTTTAAGCGTGTTCAGTTCTTGGAGTACTTTTTCAAAGCAAGTATTCACAGTGCTTGCATTATATACAGCTGGACGCAAACCTCCTATGACTATTGCACTGCTAGTTGAGCGGTCGTCAGGTGCAAAACAAGAATCGATCTTCGTGTTTGTAGAAACATCTTCTTTGTGAGGAGCTAGACCTGATCTAGGATTGTTGACTCGATTTGCATAAATAGTGTTATCACCAGCTATTAGATTCAAACACGAATCGTATGTTTTCTGTCCAAAAGCATCTACATATTCGTACTTGGACTTACATAAATATGCTTTTTCTTTAGATGAATCATTTGTTAATGCTCTTTTATCGCAATCTTCATACTGATTAAAATATGTTTCTCCGTTTAGACAAACTTTGTTCGTGTAAGTCACGATATTAAATTCTGCTAGACTATTAATAGGTAAATACATTGCAATTAAAATAACGAGCGTACAGAACTGTTTCAAAGAGCCTCCAGCGTTTTCGACCAGAAATTCTCTTAGCAAATGATAGACCGTTTTTATTTAAATATAATGATAGCTGAGGCAGATATATAAGATTAAACACTAGACACCTCATGTAATTGTTTCATAACTCAGATGTATTGCTCCAAATAGAAATAAGGAGTAAGTTTACTAGATGGATAAAAATAATTTAATTGTATTAGGGGTTTTTGTTGTTGGTGTGGCGGCGATAGTTTTTTTGCAAAACCCACCTAATGCTTGTAATAAACAATTAGAAATTTTTAGTAAAACACAAGCGGGATTTTTGTATTCCAAAAGCGTCAACAAAAAACAAGTCTCTGCCAGTTTTTTTAATGATATAAATAAATGTCGAGAAGGGAACTCGGTTGGTTCTTGTTATTCATTAGTTAACGGCATGAGAAATCAACTGGAGCAGTTGGATTTATTTCCAGACAAGTGCTCTTCGCAACTGTTAGAAGTTAACGAAATTAAAGGTAGCATCACACGCACAGTAGATTTGTTTGTTCAAATAGCCTGGGGCGAAGCCATGACCGACAGCTATCGTCCAGCTACCGCTTGGTTGGAACCACTGCATTTGGATTTATTTTGCGATCTGAATCAATGGTTGAAAAAAAATCTGGAACCAGATGACTATCAAAATTTTAAAAACAACGTTCTAGCCGAACTACCTGGAGAGCCCAGAAAATTCATTGATGGCTCTTGCGTGAATTGCGACACACGTAAGAAATCTATTTCCATAAATGGTTTACAAAAAACCGAAGAAAAAAGTCTATTCAAATGGCCTTGCCGATAAGCTGACTGGCGCAAAATTATTGAATGGGTGTATAGGTAGGCGCGTATTTGACTTTTTTGCTGGACTTGGTTTCCTCTTCGTAATTAGAGAATGCTTTTTTATTTTCTTCTTTGCGTTTCGATAGTTCTAATTCTTCTTGGGTGTCTTGCGCTGCAATTTTTGCATCAGCGACAGCGGCGGGTTCCGTAGAAACAACAGGTTCGCCGATGTAGATCACGTTGCCCGATTTAAAATGCACTTCTTTTTCGTAACGAATTTGTTGGTCATAAAAAACATAGGTCCACTTATCAATACCTTTTGATCTGACGTTGCTATAAGGGGTTCCCATGGATTCTAAAACGGTGTCTTTGTCCATTCCATTTTGCAAAGTATTGAACTGTTTCAGTTGATTAGTTTGGCAAGCCAGAAAAAACAAAGACACGACCATTAGGTAGACACATCTGATGAAATGGTTTCGTATTTTTATAGTCATGCTGTACCCACCCTAAATTATGAAATAGATAATACCTTTATTATGAATTTAGATTAAAAAAATTTCTAGTCATTTCAAAAATCGGCCGTCAAAAACTGTTACTAACTGTGTATACAGCTTTTAAATTTCATTCATGTCTAGGTTAATGTTTTAAATTGAGATTCGGGTGCAGACTTGCTTAATTACAATGAACCATTTGTTGTTGTGGGTGGATCAGACTGTCAAACTTTTTGACGGTAAGTAGAATGATTTCTTTTGCTAAAGTTTGATTTCCAAAATTAGAAAAACAGCGGTATGAAAGCGATATATGCAAAAATTAAATGATCGTTCTAAAAAGGTATTCACCTATCTATTAACGATGTTGACTGTGTTTCAAGTGACACTGGCAAAAGCCGAGATTTACAGCGCCACTGAAAATCGTTACATACGCTTTAAAACTTACGAAGATAAATATGTTTCTATTCAATCGTGTGAATTCGATAGAGTGACCGTGCCTGGATATGGACCGCAGTTGTTTCGCAAGACAACATCATGTAAAAATTTGGGAAATAAAAATTATTATTTAATCGAAGATATTGTTCACTCTCGCCGAGTGGAAGCTTGGAAAACCTTTGGTAAAAGCGCAGGAGTTGCGGTCGGCACTGTGGCTGGAGCTGTCGTGGGGATCGTCGCTTTAATAGCAGTCAATCCACTAGCAGTGGCTGGATACGCCAGCTTAGCATCGGCGGGAATCGCTGTCGGAGGTGGTGCCCTTGGGGGCGGGGCCACCTCTGCTGCAGCTATTAATCCAGCTAAAAATTATCGTGCGTGGAAATCTTTTGGTGAAGAAGCCTTGAATGGAAAGCTACTAGTCGAATCAGTCGCCCAGTATGAAGATTTGATTCGTAGTCATTTAGTGGGTTATTAAACGTATACCTAAACTTTGGCCTTAGCTTGCACGAAGGAATAAAAGAAAACGGCATTTGGGTTATTGGCCACATGATGCATTTCCTCTACCATGCCATCAACGATTTCTTGCGTGACGTAATTAGCTTGAATCAATTGATCCTTCGCACTTAGTAATAATTCATTCCAATAATCTACGCACTCTTTTCGTTTTTGCGGCTGCCGATTATCAAGAAACCAAGTTTTCACTTGAGTTTCTACGTTGTGAAATCCTAATTGCATTAAAAAATTTCCTAATTTAGCGCCAACAAATGGATCTCCGGCGTTGTCATGTTGGTAATCGTTAAAAGCCATCCAGTATTTCCAAACATTCGGCGAGTAAGGTTCTAAAAAAAACGATGAATTCATAACTTCGGTCACATAGACAACACTGCCGGGATTCAACACGCGGCGAACTTCGCTTAGCACTTGAATGGGGTTGGGGACATGTTCCAGAATCCAACATAAGAAAGCTCCATCGAACTGTCCTGGAGAAAAATTCATTCTAGTGGCGTCCATTTTTTGTATTGTATAGCGATCCTTGGCCCAGGGGACATGTTCTAGATTTTTTTTGGCCGTCGCAAGTTGTGCATCGCTAAGATCAATTCCAGTTAAGTGCAGATCAGGAAAGCGTCGTAAGATTATTTCCGATTGAGCACCGACACCGCAGCCCACTTCAAGCAAGTTTTTGACACCGGAAAGATTAACGTCTTGATAAACGGTGTATTCTGCAAAGCGAGCTTGTTTGCGAAGACGAGCTTGCTCGTCATGTGAAAAACCATGTAAATACGGAAATTGAGATTTAGTCATACGCAGGCTCTCCTTGGTTTTGTAGAATATCACATAATCTATGTATTGGAATGGTATAACTAGAAAAATGTCTAGTCGTGAATCCATCTTAGCTGGCTAAAAGTCTGTCGCAGTTCCACCTATATGGTCTAGAGTTTCTAGAATAAATTGTTCGCAGAAAAATCGAATGTTAATTTTACTTAAAGATAAAATGTAGAATATCAAAATAGCAACGAAAAAATAAAACTTTAGTTGGATGGAGTTTGCGCCAGTAAGGATGGTAAGAGATGGGACGATGGCCTTTACAAGTTCGCCTTGTGATAAATATTTTAATTTTTTCAATTCCCATACTGGTGCTAACCTATCTGATGTATAGCTCAGAAACGGTGAATATTGCCTTTTCTGAAAAGGAAGTTTTAGGAGCACAGTTGCAGCGTCCTTATGAGGAGTTGCTAAAAAATTTGAGTCGTATACGCATAAGTTCAGCCTTAGGACAAGATGTCGCCGTGATTGAGAAGCAATTGGTTGAAGATTTATCCAATTTGAAAAGTATCTATGAAAAAGTGGGGACTGATCTATTATTTACTTCGACGGAACTTGCGAATCGTAAGCGCGATTTAGCTTCGATTGGAAGTTTGCAAAAATTCATTTTAGAAAAAAAATGGGATGAGGCTATCGAATCTGTTAAATTGTCTATTACGCATTTAGGAGACACTTCTAATTTAATTTTAGATCCTGACTTAGATAGTTATTATTTGATGGATGTGACGTTATTAGCAATGCCTCAGATGCAAGATCGCATTTTCAATATAATAAAGTCAGTGGAACAGTTATATAATAATAACAAATGGACTGAAGAGGAACGAATCCAACTGGCGTTATTTGCCAGTCTGTTAGAGCAATCGGATTTGAACCGAATTCAAGGTGATGTGCAAACGACGTTAAATGAAGATAAAAATTTCTACGGTGAGTCTGAATCTCTACAGAAAAAATTGCCGACGACAACGGAGTCTTTGTCCGCAGATATCAAAGCATTTATCGCGATTTTGCAAAAAATGTCTAAAGGCGAAAAAATTGAAAAAGTTGAATTTATAAAACACGCTAATAAAGCACTTCTACAAAGTTACCAAGCGTGGTTTGCTTCGATAGATGAATTAGAGATTTTACTTAAAAATCGTGTGCAGACATTAAAAGCACATCGTTCCAGTTCGATATTGTATTCTGGCTTAGCATTGCTGCTAACGATATTGGTTTCGATTTATATAGGCCACACCATTAGTAGCAGTATTAAGGTTATAATTAATGCCATTCGAAATCTAAAAACGGCAGCAGATTCTTCGAATGAATTCAGTCATAACTTAAATTCTGCATCTAATGAAGTATTCAGCAGTATTACCAAGCAGGCGGCCGCAATCGAACAAACTGCTGCGTCGATAGAAGAAATCAATAGCATGATCAAGCTGACGGCGGAGAACTCAAAAGAAGCTGCAAGTATGGCACAAAAAGCGAATGAGTCTGCAACGATCGGTGAAAAAGAAATATCTGCGGTATTAAACTCGATGAAAGATATTGCGGAAAGTTCCAATAAAATTATTCAAACTTTATCTGTGATAGATGATATTGCATTTCAAACCAATTTATTAGCTTTGAATGCATCCGTCGAGGCGGCACGAGCCGGAGAGCAGGGGAAAGGATTTGCCGTTGTGGCCGACGCAGTTAGGTCGTTAGCACAAAAAGCAGCGATATCAGCGAAAGAGATTAATGCTTTGGTGAAAGAAAATTTCGATATGATCACCTCTAGCCGAGGGCGAGCGGACTTAGCCGCTGGACATTTAAATGAAATAGTTGGTTCGATTCAAAAAGTATCAAAACTTAACGAAGAAGTGGCTATCGCGACTAGCGAGCAGGGTTCGGGGCTGGCCGAAATCTCTAAAGCGATTGCGGAATTCGAGACGGCCTCATGTGATAATTAGAAAAATATGGATTCCATTGCGGAAGTCTCTGGAAAGTCTTTAGAGCAAGCAAAGAATTTAAGTCACATTATTACTGATCTTGAAATGGAAGTGTCTGGGCGTAGTTAATGTTAAAGTGAAATTCATTCACAATGAAGCAATATAGGTAGTATTTATGATTCGGATCAAGTACAAACATTGTCATTAGCTGGGAGGCTTGGTTTGAGTT
Source organism: Bdellovibrionota bacterium (assembly GCA_052033755.1). Lineage (GTDB taxonomy): Bacteria > Bdellovibrionota > Bdellovibrionia > Bdellovibrionales > Bdellovibrionaceae > JBPOJH01. Next base: position 17,107 of record JBPOJH010000080.1, read on the forward strand.
CTGAATTTAAAATCGATGCTGATGCGATTATTGTAAAAACAAAAAATTGGATTGAAGAAACGGTGATTGGACTTAATCTGTGTCCATTTGCTAAACCGGTCCACGTTAAAAATCAAATACGATATTTTGTCAGTGCCGCCACTCAGATCGAGGAGTTGATTGGCGATTTGCTTTCAGAGTTACAGTTTTTAAATCAGGCGAATCCGTCTGAGGTTGCGACTAGTATTCTTATAGTGCCAAATCTTCTGCAAGATTTTTTAGATTACAATGATTTTTTAGAGGTGGCAGATGCGGCCTTGGTCGAACTAGATTTGGTTGGCGAGATTCAAATAGCTAGCTTTCATCCAAATTATCAATTTGCTGGAACTCAAGTGGAGGATGTCGAAAATTACACAAATCGATCGCCCTATCCGATTTTGCATTTGATTCGCGAATCCAGCATCGAAGAAGCCTTATCCAGTTACCCCAATGCAGACAAGATCCCCGATCGGAATATAGCCACATTGCGATCGATGAGCCCCGAGCGATTACAAAAATTAAAAAATTTATTAAAATTAAACCAAAAACCAGTCGATGCCTAAGTACAGTAACTCTTCCGAGGGTGAGTCTTTGACGATCTGACTGATTTCCTGAATGGTGGCGGTGAGTTTTTCTTTAATCATAGCCATGTCTTTATGACTACAAGTCAGTGGACAGGTGAACATAAATTCCTCTTCAGCTAGTTCCGAGGATTTTTCAGCGGCGCGGACTCGCCAATTCATATGGTGTTTGCTGACCATGACGGAATCGCGGCTGATGTAGGTACTTTGTGTACCGGTTTTGTATTTCTGTTGATTTTGTATCAGTAATCCGGTCCTGATCAAAAATTCTAAAATTTTATTCAATCTGGTTGTCGATAATTGAAATTGATTTTTTATTTCCTCTGCGGTTAATCCATCACCGATTCCACATTTTAAACGAATGGCTGAATAGATCCACGAGGAATAAAAAAATTGTTGATCATGTTCGGATAAAGTTTTTTCGTGTTGCACGCGTTTGGATAAATTACCGAACTCGCTTTTAAGAGCTTCTTTTTTTTCTTGTAAATATTTTTTGTATTTGTGGTGACTGGCTTTTTGAATTTGTACCAAAGTGATGAAGTATTCTTTTTCCAGATGGATCAATCCCATATAGTCCGCCAACAGCAGTGCATGATCGGGTGATAAATCCCGCTGACCATTTAAGGTCTGACTGAAAACGCTGGAGGGAATTCCCAGCAGTTCCGACATTTTTAAAAGCTCACCACGACCTCGCCCAGGCCGCGAGGCCACCCATTTTCGGATAATTTTTCGATAATCTTCTATTGCAAATAATTCCATAGTTTTAGCCACTTAAATGTGTTCGTTATCAATAAGGATAATATGTAGATAACAAATTAGCAAAACAATTAATGCGGCGCACCCTTGTCATCAAGTATAACTAGTTTCAAGTCGAGCTTAGAAACAGGGACGTCGATCTAGTGCAGAACTGAAAACTAAAAAACACAAAAACAATTAGACCTGTCTGATAACCGGAGAGGGCAATGCTGGGTCCAAATTTTGAACTACAAAACAGAAAGGAAATTTTATGAGTGCGCCAAGCTAAATCGTTAGTTTCTTGTCGGCAGAAGAAAAAAAAAAATCCGACCCAGACAAAGCTGAGCCAGCAGTCTGGAACTGAATTGCACACGTGTGGAGGTAACAAGATTCGTGAAGCTGCAAGGAAGGAGATCTCAGACCGCAACGCAAGTGAAGGTAT
>JBPOJH010000036.1:0-48602 GCA_052033755.1 Bdellovibrionota bacterium
GTCTCTAACTTTACAAATAATACGACTACGAACAACACGCATGCTTGTAGTATGTCTGCGGTTAACACTTCAGAAATCGATAAGTCGCACAAATCAAAATCAAAATCAAAATCAGAATCTAATTCTAATTCTAATTCTAATTACCAACAATTCCGTCTTCCTGATGTAAGTCAACTGATGAATCATTCTGAAAATCACTATCATCATAACTTTCACCGCCAATTCGCGGTAAAATCCATGGTTAGCGAAAAAAGGCGACGTGATGTTTTAAAAAATCAAAAATGTTGCCAGTACAGGGACCCGATGACTGGAAAACAATGTCAAAGTCGATGGTTCTTGCAAGTGGATCACAAACATTCTCGCTGGGCTGGCGGCAATGATCATCTGAGTAACCTACAGGTTTTATGTGGAGCCCATAATCGACATAAGTATCTGAAGGAAACTGCCACGAAATCCATTGGATGAGTGGGATACACCTACACCCCACTAATTGATTGAGAGGCCAAAACTCACGCCGCTTTTTGGAGTGCTTGTCAAAAACTTCGACAGGGTATTTATCTGTTTTTCACCAGAGGTGGCCTGCAATTAGGCCTATAGATACGGCCTTTCGCAGACTTAATAACGTCGATTCAAAACTTATTAATTACTATTCCTACCATGTCCCTGACCAACTTAGGCCACGAACTACCAACTTTTCAACTTTATTAACCCATTACTTCTGTCGTGGACTCTAATATACAAGGACCTAGGTCCAAAACAAGGCAAGGCCTTCTTTAAAACAACAAGTCCTATGTGAAAACTAAGTGTGTATCCTTATGAAACTGAAGCTGTGTTTTTTGCAAGGATGACTGAAGAACTCTTGGCTGAGTTACGAGTTTACCGCCAAAAAGTGGTGAGCACCAAAGTTGGCCTCGACCTTGCTATAGTATAAGTTACCCCCCATGGCGGCCTGGTCCCCTCCCCCCAAACCAGGTCGCTGTTTTTTTTTGTGCTCTTGAAAAATTCCCATTAGAATAAAGTTATGAGCTTCACACGGACCGTGATTCCAATATTAAAACTCCTCAAAACCTTTACCAAATTTGCTACCGCCATTTGGCAGTGGTATTGGTTATGCCAGTCAAACTGGTGGTGGAATTACCAATGGTTATTACAATGGAATTGGCCACGGATGCGGAAATCAATGTTTCGCGCATGGACCTATTTACTACTCTTTCATTTCGGGGGCCTGTTAATGGCTCACGCAAACACGTCTGTCGAGATTAATGCCTTACAAAGGCAACAACCCATTCATATCGTGATTGATCCCGGTCACGGCGGTACTGATAATGGAGCAGTGTATGGGGGCATTCGTGAGGCCGACTTAACCCTGGCTGTTTCTAAAAAATTACAGCAATTACTCAAAAACGATTTTCAAGTTTCGATGACTCGTGATGCAGATAAAACTCTTCCGCTACAAGAGCGATTAAATTCATCACCCACAAAAAATATCGATCTTTTTATTAGCATTCATGCCAATGCAACCAAAGATGGCCGCGCCAAAGGTGTCGAGTTATTTTTTCAAAACCAATTACCTCCAGATGAGGACTCACAGTACTTGGCTTCGATTGAAAATCAGTTTCAAGAACAATCACAATTACAAAATACCAATGAGTCCTTGCAACCAAATAAAAAAGCAGAAGTCTTGGCTATTTTAGAGGATCTCAAACGCCAAAATCGCATTCGCGAAAGTCAACGCCTGAGCATCGCCATGGCAAAGCAATGGCCCAAAATCAATACTCATTCGATTAAACAAGCCCCTTTCTATGTGATCTCTCAGAATTCGGTCCCCTCGGTTTTAATTGAGATTGGTTTTTTAAGTCATGAAAAGGAACGCAAGATGTTAGTATCCGAGGCCTATCAAAATGAAATCGCCCGTAAAATATATGCTGGTGTTCAAAGCTACCTGATAAAAAATTCAGCGTCGGCGCCTTTGAAATGAGTGCCAGTGTCTTTGAAATCATAGAAAGCGATAATTGACCTCCTTATTTTAAAGTCCTTGTTGCCAATAAAAATAGGAAGTGATCACTTAAATTCCTGCCTACAAAAAAATATTATTTTTTTGTATTCAAGCCGTCTGATTCCATATATAAAATACAGCTAAATATACAGGCTAAATAATCATACATATTCCAATAAATAATTATCCAATGCGCAAGCCTTAAAGCTGAATTGAAATACCGCGAAAACGCAGCAACAAAGGAGAATTATTTATTGGAATATGTATCAACTCATTATTAGATTTTTTTAATCTTATAGAATGGGAAAAAATGTGTCCTTTGCAAGAAGGTTTTTTGCGATGAAAAAACTTTTCTAAAACAGAAACTGGAGAAATCATGTCAAATACTCACACCGAGAAAAACAATGATGATAAAAACAATCAAAATAATAATCTGAGTAATCAAAGAATAAGAACCGATGGACGAAAATTACTTCAACTGCGTCCCATCATTATCACTCCCCACGTTTCGGAATATGCAGAGGGCAGCGTGATGGTTGAATTCGGCAAAACCAAAGTTTTGGTGACAGCCACTTACGAAGCTCAAGGGCCAAAATGGTTACAGGGTTCGGGCCAAGGTTGGATCACAGCCGAATATGGCATGTTGCCACGAGCGACTCATCAGCGAGTCAAAAGAGATAAAAACTTAAACAGTGGTCGCACGCAGGAAATTTCCAGATTGATCGGTCGTAGTCTGCGCGCCGCCGTGAACTTAAAAGCCTTGGGTGAAAAACAAATCACAGTCGATTGTGATGTGATTAATGCAGATGGTGGCACTCGCACGGCCAGTGTTACCGGTGGTTTTGTAGCCTTGGCTTTGGCCTTAAAAAAACTACACACGATCGGTGAGATTAAATCTTTGGGATTGCAGCATTATGTATCGGCGATCAGTGTGGGTTTTAAAGAAGGTCAAGCTTTCTTGGATATGAACTACGAAGAGGATTCTAATATTTCTACGGATATGAATTTCGTGATGACGGATCAGCACAAGTTTATTGAAGTGCAAGGCACCGCTGAACAACAGGCTTTTTCAAAAACAGAATTACTGCAATTGTTAGAAGTTGCCGAACAAGGCTGTCAGCAATTATTTATCGAGCAGGAAAAATGCATCGGCAGTTTTTTCCCATTGCTGAAGTGATGTAGGCCGCACAAGACCGGCGACGACGGCAACGAAGGTATACGAAGCAAGTGGAATTGGCATAAGGAATTAATATGGATTTATGGATTGGTACTACAAACAAAGGGAAGCTAGAGGAATTTAAATTATTTTTCCAGCGCGAAATTCCAGAATTAAAAATTCACTCTTTAGCGGAGGTACCAAGTTATGTGCAGCCTCCTGAAAATGGAAAAACCTTCTTAGACAATGCCCGTATCAAGGCCAAAAGCTTAAAGGCGATGAAGCCAGGGTGCTGGGTGATGGCGGAGGATTCGGGTCTTGAGGTTACGGCCTTGGGAGGCTTACCGGGAGTGCATACCGCAAGATATGCGGGCCCAAAAGCCTCCGACAGTGAAAACATGGCGAAGTTATTGAAAATGATAATGTTGAAACAAGCTAGCGGACAAAGTTCGACTCGCGAGGCGCAGTTTCATTGTACGATGGTCGTTTACAGTCCAGAGGGTCAAGAATTTGTTTTTGAGGGGATTCTAAAGGGACAAATCAGTAAAGCACCCGCTGGAAATATGGGATTTGGTTATGACCCAATTTTTATTCCCGAAGGCGAAACCTTGAGCTTGGCGCAAATTGGACCGGGTTTTAAAAATAAAAATTCGCATCGAGCCAAGGCCGCCATTCAATTTGTTGAAAAATGTTTAGGACAATTAAAATCTTTAACCTAGGAGCAAGAGCGTGGAAAAAGCAGGACTGAAAATTTTCTCTGGCAACTCGAATCCTCAATTGGCACAAAAAATCGCTGAACTGATTGGTGTTCCCTTGGGCTTTTCCAAGCTTAACACTTTTGCCGATGGGGAAATTCAGGTAGAGATTCAGGAAAGTGTTCGCGGTGAAAACGTTTTCATCATTCAAAGCACTTGTCCTCCTAGTAATCAAAACTACATGGAATTATTTATTATGATCGATGCCCTGAAAAGAGCGTCGGCTAAAGCCATCACGGCGGTAATCCCCTATTACGGTTACGCTAGACAAGATCGCAAAGTGGCTCCTCGAGCCCCCATTTCTGCAAAACTTATGGCGGATTTATTGACCACCGCGGGTGCGAATCGTGTGGTATCGGTCGACCTGCATGCGGCTCAGATTCAGGGCTTTTTCAATGTTCCGGTGGATCACTTGTTTGCCATTCCGACTTTGGCTCGCAGTTGGAGGGATAAATTTGGAACGGGCGCTGAGTTCGTCGCCGTCAGTCCCGATGCCGGTGGAGTCGAGCGCACTCGTGCTTTCGCCAAGCGAATCGAGTGCAGCATGGCCATCGTCGACAAGAGACGCTCTGGGCCAAATGAGGCTAAGGCTTTGCACCTGATCGGCGATGTAACCGGTAAAACCGCCATCATCATTGACGATATGATTGATACCGCTGGAACTCTTACACAAGCTGTTGACAGCCTCTATAAAAATGGGGCAAAACGTGTGTTCGCTGTTGCTACGCATCCGGTGCTTTCAGGTCCGGCGATCACTCGCTTGATTGAAAGTCCTATTGAAAAGGTTTGGGTGACTGACTCGATTCCTTTGTCAGAGGCGGCGCGAAACTGTGGAAAAATTGAAGTGATTTCTGTTTCTGGGGTTTTGGCAGAAGCGATTAAAAGAATTCACGGCAATGACTCTGTCAGTTCTTTGTTTGATTAAGAGTGAGCGAGAGTACGATAGTTAGGTGACGATAGTTAGGTGACGATATTTAATAGACAAAAGTTTAGTGACGAGAATTATGAGCCGATATTAAAAACTGTTGTTAAATCTTCCTGACTTTAAAAACGAAATAAAAAAATCTCCAATTTGGATAGGTCGAATTGGGTACAGATTAATAACAACAAATAACATCGATTTGACCTATCCAGATTGGTAAAAATAAACGCAAGTAGAGTATTTTAAAAGGAGATGCTATGAGCACACAAAGATTTGATCTAACTGTTGAACCACGAGAAAAAGGCCGCAAAACAGCACGTGCATTACGCGTGAATCGCGCCGTTCCTGCCGTTATTTATGGTTCTATTAAAAACCAAAATTTATCTATCGATTTAAATAGCGTTGTTAAATACAACTCATCTGCATTTGAAAATGCTTTATTCAATTTGAAAAGTGCCAAAGACAAAGCTTTGAATTCTGTGGTCGCCTTGATCAAAGACGTTGTTGTACATCCAGTGACACGTTTACCAGTTCACGTGGATCTTTTCGCATTAGATCTTAAAAAAGCAGTTCGCGTATTTGTTGAGGTTAAATTAGAAGGAAAACCTGCTGGTCTTGCTGATGGTGGTATCTTGAATTTGGTGAATCGTCAGGTGGAAGTAGAATGTTTGCCATTAGAAATCCCTGCGGCATTTGTGGCTGATGTTTCTGGTTTAGGTTTAAATGATTCTTTACACGTATCTGATTTAAAAGTACCAGCTGGTGTAAAATTGATTACTTCTGCGGATATGACTATTGCCGTTGTGAATGAGCTTGAAGATGAAGCTGCTGCTCCAGTTGCTGCCGCTGCGGCCGCTCCTGCTGCTGCCGCTACTCCTGCTGCTGGTGCTAAACCTGCAGCTGGTGCCGCAAAACCAGCTGCTGCTCCAGCAAAAGCTCCTGCTAAAAAGTAATACCAATTCCAATAAATGATTCCCTTGCGTTGCTGCTCTTTCGCCGTATTACAATACGGCGAAAGCTGGCGCCTTGGGTGATTATTTATTGAAAATGGTATAATAGATTAATTACTGATTTAGCGAATGAGCCTTCAACAAACTAAATGAAAAAGATTTTTTTGTTGAAATAAGATTATAAACTAAAAGCGGCTGTTGTTTCAGCCGCTTTTTTTTTAAAAAAAGACTTTTTAAAAAGGAACTGTCAATGTGGTTAGTAGTGGGATTGGGAAATCCAGGAAATGAATACAAATGGACCAGACATAATATTGGTTTTTTATGTCTAGATGTATTTGCTGATAAATCTCGATCTTCTTGGAAACAAGAACATAAGGCTGAAACCATCAAGGGCGATTTTTTAGGTCAACCTGTTATATTAGCCAAACCACAAACGTTTATGAATCTATCTGGCGAATCTGTAGTGTCCTTGATGAACTTCTATAAAATTCCGAAAGAAAATTTATTAGTGATTCACGACGAAATTGAATTTCCTTTTCAAAAAATGAAATTTCAAAAAAACCGTGGGCATGCTGGACACAATGGCGTTCGTAGCATTTCCACGTTGTTGGGAACTGCGGATTATACTCGTCTAAAATTAGGTGTGGGTCGCCCCGCTCATCCCGAACATAGTGTGGCCGATTATGTTTTACAAAAATTCTCAAAGGATGAGGTCGCTCTGTTGGGTGAGTATTTAAATAAGGCTTGTGAGGCAATCGAATATTACATGCAAGAAGGACTGCAGAAAGCCTCTACCAAGTATAATGTTTAGAAAATTAAAATTAAAAAAAAAATGATGATCAAGAAATTATAAATTAAGGGAGAAACACATGAGTTTACAGGTAGGAATTGTTGGGTTGCCAAATGTCGGCAAAAGTACTTTGTTTAATGCTTTGACCGCGGCTAAAGCGGAAGCGGCCAATTATCCTTTTTGCACCATTGATCCCAACGTGGGCGTTGTGACTGTACCCGATCCACGTTTGGAAAAAATCACTGGCTTTGTAAAACCACAAAGCGTCGTTCCGACAACCATTGAATTTGTTGATATTGCTGGTCTTGTCAAAGGTGCCAGTCAAGGCGAAGGTCTTGGAAATCAATTTCTAAGTCACATTCGACAAACCGATGCCATCGTGCACGTGGTTCGCTGCTTTGACGATCCAAATATTATTCACGTCTCTGGTTCGGTGGATCCCATTCGTGATATCGAAGTGATCAATACGGAATTGATGTTGGCTGACTTGGACTCTGTCGATAAAAAATTAAAACGAACAGAAAAAATTGCGAAATCCTCAACCGACAAAAAAGTAAAAATGGAATTCGAAGTTACTAAAAAAATTCACGAGGCCTTGGCACAGGGAAAGCCCGCTCGCATTGTGACTTTGGATGAATTAGAACAGCCCTTTTTAAAGGACTTGCATCTTATCACATCGAAACCAGTTTTATATGTTTGTAATGTGAACGAAACTGACTTTGCCAATGGCGGTAACCCTTGGGTTGAATCCGTTGTCAAACACGCCACCAGCGAAGGCAACACCAGTTTATTAATTTGCTCGGCCATGGAAGCTGAAATTGCTCAGCTACCCAAGGAAGAACAAAAAGAATTTCTGGATACATTGGGAGCCAAAGAACCTGGTCTACATCGTTTGATCATGGAAGCCTACAAGTTATTAGGCTTGTATACTTACTTTACTGCCGGTGAAAAAGAAGTTCGTGCGTGGACCATCACGAAAGGCACAAAAGCACCGCAGGCTGCTGGAGTTATTCACTCGGACTTTGAGCGAGGTTTCATTCGTGCCGAATGCTACCACTGTGAAGACCTATTCACATATAAATCCGAAGCCGCCGTCAAAGAAGCTGGTAAATATAAATCCGAAGGTAAAGACTACACTGTGAAGGATGGAGACATCTTGCTTTTCCGTTTTAATGTGTAATGATTAAGTCATGAACTTTCATGACTTAACAGCTTTAGATATCGCAAAAAAAATTTCCAAAAAAGAGGTCACTTGTGTTGAAGTGACCTCTTTTTTTATTAGTCGCATACAAAAGGTGAATCCCACTCTGAATGCCTTGGTCGAAGATCGTTTTTCAGAGGCCATCATTGAAGCCAAAAATTTAGATCACGAATTGCAACACACAACTTTATCCAGCGAAGAGTTGTTAAAATCCAGACCCTTTTTAGGAGTTCCCGTTACGATCAAGGAAATGATCGCCGTTCAACATATGAAAAGCACACAGGGTAGTCTGCATCGCAAAAGCTGGGTTTCTCCAGAAGAGGCCACCATCGTCGAACGCATTAAGCAAGCCGGAGCCATCGTCTTAGGAACCAGTAATGTACCCGAGGTGGGATTTTGGTTTGAATGTTTTAACAAGGTCTATGGCACCACAAATAATCCCTGGGACATAACTCGCACTTGTGGCGGTAGTACCGGAGGTGAAGCAGCGCTGATTGGCTCTGGAGCCTCGCCGATGGGTCTTGGAAGTGATATCGGAGGATCGATTCGAATACCTGCGGCATTTTGTGGAATTTTTGGCCACAAGCCTTCAGAAAAAATCATTCCGATCACAGGGCATTTTCCAATTTATAAAAATAACGCCAAAGAATTCGTTCCTCCGAAATACCCTTTTACGGTGTTGGGCCCCTTAGCTAAGTCACCAAAGGATCTTGTGGAAATGATGAAGGTGATGATCGGACCCGATGGTTTCGATCCTTGTGTGACTGCAAACTCTTTCGACTTAAATTTAGAACCTGTTGATAACACTTGGACCGTTTATGTTTTACCAGCGCCAAAAATTTTTGCCGTCAGCGAAACCTCGATGGATGTACGACAAACAGTGGAAAAAGCGGCACAGTTGTTTAAAGACTCTGGTGCCAAAATTAAAAAATTAGATCCTAAAATATTTTTTAAAGTTTTTGATATGTGGACGGCCAAATCCTGGAGTGTGGAAGGACGCGACTTTACTTCGACACTGACAAGGCAACAAGGTATAAATTTTTTTGTAGAGACAATTAAAATGTTATTTAAAAAAGGCACCTATACAGCACCTGCTTATTTAACAGCTTTCACCGAAAAGTTTTTTGCTGACCGCTCGCAAAAAGATTTTTTTCAGCAAGAATTAAATGAACTAAAATCGAAAATGGATGTTCTTTTAACTGATAAAACAATTTTGCTGATGCCTGTTTATCCATCGATTGCGCCAAAACATTTATCAACTTTAAAAACGCCATTTGATTTTTGTTACGCCGCTGTAGCCAATGCTTTAGGTTATCCAGCCACAGCAGTACCCATGGGATTTAGCTCACAAGAGCACTTACCATTAGCCGTGCAGATTATGGGTGGGGATAAAAAAGATAAGTTCACACTTAGTGCCGCACAGTATTTATACGAAAACACCTCGAAAATTCCAACAGCTCAGCTGTAGTAATACCAAATCCAGTTACAAAGTAGACCGAGGCGCGATGGAGGTAGGCGCGGAGGCCTGCTACCTGCAGGCCGCACAAGACGACCGACCGAGCAACGAAGGTATACGAAGTAAATGGACTTGGTATATTAGGCGGCTGATTTTTTGGTTTTTAGCCAGTAGTTAATACTTTCTAACAAGGCCGCTTTTCGAATTGGTTTCGTTAAATGATCGTCGCAACCTGCATCTAAACTTTTTTTGATATCTTCTTCTAAAGTATATCCAGTCAAAGCAATAATAGGTAATCGATTGGCCGGTTTACCCTCAAGTTCACGAATCATTTTGGTGGCTGTAAGACCGTCCATCTCTGGCATTTGCATATCCATAAAAATAAGATCGTACTTGTTTTGATAAAATTTTTCGACTGCTTTAATGCCATTTTCAGCAAAGTGAATTTCGTAAGGAATGCCCTTCAGAAATTTTTGCATTAAAAATCGATTGTCTTCCACGTCATCTACGATCAAGATCGTTCCAGTTTTTTGTAATTCCACAGGCACTTCCGCCACAACCGTCGATTGAAAATCTTTTTCACGATCGCGAATTCCAGATAATCTTAGCAACTCGCCTCGACTTAAAGGTTGTACGATCGGTTCACCTAAGTTTTTTTCCTTCCAAGTATTTAAGTCACCAATTTTATGATTGGAAGGAAAAATGGCATGAATCCAGTTATGTTTGATCTCAAGTTGTCGTAATTTTTCAGTAAGATCCAGACGACCATCGGACACAATATCGATTAACACAACACAATTTTCAAACTTCACGGGCATTTTTTTAAAGCGTTCAAATGACAAATCATCAGAAACAACATAAAAACTATGTCCACCAATACCCAAAAGTTTAGGCACTGAATTTATCAAGTTAGAATCGCGACTGACTAGAACTAAGAAACGATTTTCAACATGCATATCGGTCGATTTTTTTTGCGTTCGATACTGAACCGGAAAATCCACGCTAAAAGTCGAACCACGACCAAGTTGACTAGTCACTTGAATTTTTCCTTTTAACATTTCCACCAGTCTTGCGGTGATTGCTAAGCCCAGTCCCGTGCCGCCAAATCTTTTGGTAATCGATGCATCGCCTTGCTCAAAGGGATTAAATATCTTCGACAGCTTGTTTTGTTCGATACCAATACCTGTATCTGTAACTTTAAAACTAACTTGAATTTCATTCGCGCCATTCGCCGAACCTATTTCACTGCATTGGACTTTCAAAGATACAGTACCACCTGTCGAAGTAAATTTGATCGCATTCCCCAATAAATTGGTCAAAATTTGTTTAATTAGTTTTTTATCGGATTTAATTTCAAGTTCGTCTTCAATATTATTTTCTAGTACGAAGTTAATACTTTTTTGATCTGCCGTGAATGCCATTAATTTAGACAAATCAGCCACTAGATTATGCAAGCCAATCCATTCGTTTTCAACTTGCACAACCCCCGAATCCAATCGTGAAAAATCCAAAATATCATTCACCAACCCATACAAAGTTTCGCCAGCTTTTTTAAAGATATCTACATAATGAGATTGATCTGGTGTTAAGTTAGTTTCTCCAAGAAGGTCCGCCATTCCTAAAATAGCATTCAGTGGCGTGCGAATTTCATGACTCATATTCGACAAGAACTGTGTTCTTGAGTGCGCCGCTTTTTCTGCCATTTCAGTTTGCTTAATCAACTCGGTTTGGTTGACCTTTAACGGTGTGATCTCATAACCTAGACAGATAAACTGATAGGGTCGTGATTGATTATCTAAAAATGGAATAATCGTTAAATCCAGCCAATATTCTTTTTTATTTTTGGTTAAGTTTTTTGTTTCACCCTTCCAAATATGTCCCTGACTGATGGTCTCCCATATGAGTGTGCTTTTTTCTGCATTGATAATTTTTGTATTTACGATTCCAGCTTCTTTAGCCAATAGCTCTTCACTGGTGAAACCAGATAAATCCACGAATTTATCGTTCACATAGATCACTTGACCTTTTAAATCCAATACGGCCACGTGTGAGGATACATCCACGGCCTTACGATAATCCTCTAAGTTTTTTCGATGTTCTAAAGATTCTAACAATGAACCTAACCATCGACTTAAAAATCCAACAAATTCTAATTCATATTCTGAAAAATGTCGTGTTACACCTTCAAATGAAAAAAAGCTAAGTATACCATACCGCTTGTTAGATGATAATATCGGTACACCTACAAATCCTTTAACGGCTTTACCTAAAACTTGATTGGCTCCCTCGCCTAGATCCTCATTCGTCACGGCTTTACCTAAACGAAAAGGTAAATCACAACCCATTTCTTTTAAATCAAAAATCGCACCATTTTTAACGACACTTGCTGATTGTGAACCAGCGACATACTGTATTTGCAATTCACTTTGACGAACCTTACCTAAAATACCAACTGGCAATTTCAGATAATTACAACCTAACTCAAGACCTTTTTGAATCTGCAAATCCACATCATCGTGATAACTAGATGTAACTAAATTCAACGCCTCTAATACGCGACGATAATTCGATAATGAACCTAATAACTTGCCCTCACGAACTCGTTGACGAAATCCCTCAATCAATTGACCACAGACCATCAAAAAAGGATCTAAGGTTTCAAATATTTTATCTGTAAAGCCAACTCCACAATTACCTACTCCCATGACGCCCACAAGCTCCAAGCCATGAAAAATGGGCAGTACAGTTAAACTGTGAATACCGGGATGATTACGTACAATACCAAAACGGTCAAAGTCACTTTCATTGCGAATAATCAGTGGATCTGGTGACAGTAATCTTTCCGAAAAAACAATTGGGTCACCAGCCCCTTTGTTGGCCTCTTTCACATAATGAGAAACCAAGATGTGCTGATTGTCTTTGACCGAGACTTCACAAATAAAACCAAATTGACACTTCATCAGATCTAACAGCGAATTCATCATGGTCTCGAAAATTGTATAAATCTCTTCACCTTCAATAAAGTTCTGTTGCGCGACGTTCAATGTAGCTAATACTTTTTTGCTGTATTCCCTTTCTTCTTCGACCACTTTTTTTTCGGATATATCTTGAATGACACCATAGACTTCCGTCGTAAATGATCCTTCAAAGCGAGCGTGACCAATCATTCGAATCCACTTCATGGATTTTTTTGAAATTAGTTTTAATTCTAGATCAAAGGAAAGACCTTTTTTAATACATTCTTCAAAGCATTTATTGAATTTTTTTTTGTCTTCTTCGCTAAGTAAAGAAAGGATATAGGCTTGGTCTAAGCTGGCTGATTTGGGAATATTTAAAACAATATACGACTGATCGCTGATAGTAATTTGTAAATTGCGGGTGTCGAACTTCCAAAAACCGATCGCTGCGGATCTTTGAATTTCTTTCAGAATTAATTCTTTTTCTTTCAGATCTGTCACATCATGGGCACTAATATACATTTGCTCTGCATGACGAAAAGCATTTAATAACAACCATTTGATACTACCATTTTTACAAACAAAACGATACGAGTACTGATAGGCTTCTTGATTTTTGTCTCTTAATTCGCGCGCATGAGTCCGTACGTTTTCAACATCATCAGGGTGTACGAATTCATAATAATACTTTAGCTTAAGCTCGTCACAAGTATAGCCAGTGACTTCTTCCCATTTGGGATTCAGAAAAAGATAATGACCATCCAAATCAGCTATCGCTAATAAATCAAGGGATCTATCTAAAAAAGGTAGGCTCAGTTTAGGCAACATTTTTTTTAATTTGATAATCCTTATTAAATCGGTAGCCAAATCCGCGGACCGTTTCAACAGAGTCTTCGTAAGCTTTTAGTTTTTTTCTAAGTTTACTAACATGTGTGTCTACGGTTCGATCGGTAACATTGCAATCTTGTCCCCATACTAGATCCATAATACGTTCACGACTTAAGACCACATTGGGTCGTAATAAAAATGAATACAATATGTCGTACTCTACTTTGGTCAGTTCTAATTCTTCAAACTTATCATTGTTTTTTAGATAAACCCGTTTTTCGTCCTCTAAAATTTGAATGAATTCAAAATCAATTCTTTTGGGATGATCTTCATGATGATCAGGTCTTAGCTTGGACTTGACTCGGGCCAACAGTTCACGAGGATCAAAGGGTTTAATAATGTAATCGTCTGCGCCTAATTGAAAAGCCATGACTCGATCCATGACATCTTCTTTACCCGAAACAAAAATGACTGGAATGTTTCGGCTGTTCCCTGCGCTACGTATGGCAGAGCAAGCTTCAAAACCACTTTTACCTGGCAACATAACATCTAAAATAATTAAGTCGTATCTGTTTTTTCCTAGCTCTTCGAACATATCCTCAGCATTGGAAATCGCATGCACAATGTATTCATTTAAAGATAATGTGATAAGTTTTTGAAATTCAATTGAATCTTCGACCAATAATATTTTTCCGTTTTTTTGCTTTTCCATACATATAGTGTAATAGAGAGATTTACTGGTTAAAAGTAGTTTTCGACTTTCTGGACAGAGATACCGATTTATAAACAAAATATTTACATTACTAGACAATTATTTTTATATATAATACACTTATATTAAGCATCGGAGTTTATATGAGTACGACTTTCCTGTTTAACGAAGAACAAATTAGCTACCTTCGAGATTTAGATCCAGAGGAAGGTCCTGAAATAGTCAGCACTTTAATCAAAAGTTTTATAAATCAAACTCCGACTCATTTTGAGACCATCAAATCAGCCATTCAAAGTAAAGACGAAAAAAAAATTTCCTTACTTTGTCATAATTTAAAAAGTAGTTCTGGCAATTTAGGAGTGATGTCTTTTTCAAAAATCGCAGGACAAGTCGAAGGATATATTTTACAAAATACAGGGAATGTCGACTTTCAATGGATTGCAAATAATCTAACTGAACTTGAATCTCAGTACGCACAAGCCAAATCGATACTGCAGAAGTTTGTTCTACCGGAGGCTTAATATGAGTACAGACACCACATCCATAAATCCGATTTTAATTGTCGAGGACAATCCCAGCGATGAAACAATTATGAGTTTTATCATAAAAAAAATGGGTGTTCGAACTATTCACTGCAAAGATGGCTTTGAAGCACTAGATTTGCTTTTTAATTCGAATCCTCAACCTGTTTTTTCACTGGTGATTCTTGATCTACAATTGCCAAATACACCGGGGCTAAGCGTGTTAAGACGAATCAAAGAAGATCCTAATTTAAAATCTATTCCTATTATGGTTGTCAGCTCTAGAAATGGAAAACAAGAGGTTCAAACTGCAGTCAGTTTGGGGGTCAAAGATTACCTGGTAAAACCACTTGATAAAATGCTATTTGAAAAGAAAGTTCGACAGTTGGTGAACAACACGTCTTCGGATTGGGCCGAAGTTAAATTTCCATCAAATGAAAAATATGTTGGTTTCTATCAAAGCCCTTGCACGTTGGTATCGATGAGTGAAGTGGCTTTAACTATAAAAAGTATGACCCCCATGTTGGCTCAAGCCACCACCATTTTTAATTCTCCCGTTTTTGAAGAGTTAGGCGTGAATGATTTCAATGTAAGGGTATTAGATAGCAAAAAAGTGGAAAATTATTATATTATCCAACTTGAATTTATTGGTATGTCTGATTCAGACATGCAAAGTTTACGCTTGTACTGTCGAAAGATTTATGCCGAAAAGAAAGAAGAAGACAGTAAAAACGTCAAAGTTTTATCTTAAACTTTCTGAATACTTCTTAAGACCTTGACATTAAAAAAATTAGCTAGCTTTTGGATTATCGTTTAATCTAGTTTCAATATCAGATAATAGCTGTGCTTTCTTGATGGGTTTTACTAGGTATGCATCACATCCGCTTTCGATAGCCGCATCAAGCTCGTTCTTATTAGTAAAGGCTGTTAAGGCGACAATTGGTATTTTTGCTAATTTATTTTCAACTTCAACTTCACGGATTTTTTTCGCAGCTTCAAATCCATTCATTTTAGGCATTTGTAAATCCATATAAATCAAATCAAACTTGTTCTTCATAAACAAATTTACGACCTCTTCACCATCATTAGCGAAAACAATTTTATAATTTTGATTCTTTAAATAGGCCTTTAGCAAAATCTGATTGTCTAAGTTGTCTTCAGCAACCAGTATTTTTTTTCCTTCGTTATCAGTCGTGACTAAACGCTCAGTATTTTTTGTTTCTGTTGTCCCAATCGCATTAACTTCGACCTTTGGTGAGACTGTTGATTCATTTTTAATGGTTGTCGATGAATTAGCTACTGACGATAATAAATTATTCATCTGCCCAGGTTTAAATAAGTGGATTGGAGCTTCACGTAATGGCAATGTCACATAAAAATGGGACCCAACTTCTACTTCACTAGTCACTTCAATATTACCTCCCATTTGTTCAGCTAACCGTTTACAAATGGCAAGTCCAATACCTGCGCCTTTGTGTGAAATATTGAGCGCATTTTTTGCTTGTCGAAAAGGTGAAAAGATTTCAACTAAATCAGATTTTGAAATACCGATCCCTTGATCGGCCACTTCAATTTTCATGTGCAGTGGATCATAGGTTAAAGATAACAGAATTCTTTTTTTAGTCGTGAATTTATTGGCATTCGTTAACAAATTTAGAATGATTTGCATGACTCGGTTTTTATCACCATAAATGGCTGGCGGAAAGCCTGTGCTAATAAGCATATCCAAAGTATTTTCTTTTTCATAGACTTGATTGCGAACCATTGTCTCACAAATTTGAAAAACTTCATAAATAGAATACACTTCTTCTTCGATCTTCAATTCACCAGCTTCTATTTTTGATAAATCCAAAATATCATCAATCAAATGCCGAAGATGCTCACCCGTTTTTTGTTGTACTTCGACATACTTGCGGTATTCTTCCGGCAATTGTGCTTCCTTCAACAAATCCGTCATTCCTAAAATGGCATTCAATGGAGTTCGTAACTCATGACTCATGCTTGCTAAAAAAAGATTTTTAATTTGACTAGAATTTTGAGCTTGCTCTTTTAACTCTATCAATTCTTTTTGATAAACTAGACTTTTTGCGTACATCGAATTAATGGAGTCTACAACTAGATCAATTTCGTCGTAATTCGAGTTGGATACTTTATCAAGTAACAGTGGCTCCATACTATCTGTCGCTACCCGATGTGTGCGTACATAATCTGATATTTTTCTTAGATGCCTGGAAACCAACTGCTTAAATGCTAGGATAAGAATAAACGAAATAATAAAGGTTTTCAAACTTTGCGAAAAAAATATTCTGATAATAGAATCTTGAATACGTTTATATATTTGATCCTTTGTTAAGTACAAAACAAGATGACCAATATTTACCGCCTTCTCATCGGCTCGATGAAATAATTCATATTCTCTTTGAAAGACTTCATTGTATTGCGTGATATCTTTTGATTCATCAAAATCGTGCATTTTATCACCACGCACGGAAGCTCTAACAACGTTTTGCGAAGTCAAAATTCCATGTATCTGTGATCGAATTTGAATTTCGTCCATGGTCCAAACGCTCAGCTCCAAGTTTGGTACAAAGCTTCTTTCAATATAGCTAATATCTTGTTCTAATAATTGAAGTTCAGACATGTACTCAAGAGCCAAGGTCATAGAAAACATCAATGTTGTTACTAAAGAACTATAGAACAACACGACAAATATAAGCTTACGGTTTAAGGATCTGAAATTCTTAGCCATTCGTCTTTAAACTATCATAAATTTAATTGAATGAATCTCTATTTTTAAAAAACAGTAGGTTCATCGAGAAGATTATCAACGTTAAGATTAGACTCGGTATCAACAATAAATAAGGATAAATTTGAAATGAACTCCAACCTTCGTTCATTAAGTTACCTATACTTTCGTTCGGATAGGAAAAGCCAATTCCAATAAAGCTAAATATTCCCTCATACAAAAGTCCCAGATTAAAGTAGTACGCTAAATATGGCTGAAATTGAGTCCACAAATAGCGCGACAAATGATGTGTAAACACAAAACTACGACTAGCCCCCAAGGAAATAGAACTGCGAACATATAGCTTATCCTGTTCTAACAACATTTGTGAATACAAGAAATGCGCCATAGGTATCATAAATAGCAAAACTAAAATACCAGTAAAAATAAGTATTTGATAGGAAACATCTGATATCGCATTCTTCACATAATAAAATAACAAAGACGCGACTAAAAATCTTGGCAAACTAAAAAACCAAACAAAAATGGTTTTTAGAACAAATTGCAACTTTCGAAAAACATAACTTAGATAAATCAGTAAAAATGCCAACAAACTGGCCGTCGAAAGCGCCGCCATTCCTAATAGCAAACTTGTCCGTAACCCAAGCACAACTCGACTAAAATAATCTCGCCCCAACGAATCCGTTCCAAACCAGTGCAACCAGGATGGATGACTATAAACAGCAACATCTGAAGTCATATCGACACCCTCTCTTTTTAGAAAAAAAGATATAACCACAAGCGCTATTACGACTAATAGATAAATGCTGGATATTTTTTGAATGAGTGGTGTTCTTGTATTTTTGACTTTCATTTTAGTCTGGCATTCTTTCTAATCTGGGATCTAGAAAATACAATATAAATTCATTTGCCATTTGTACTAAGATCGACAACAAACTTAAAAAGCAAATAAGCACTAACATCATCGGAATATCTCGATTTAAAAGTGAAGTCACTAATTGATAACCGATCCCAGGTAATGAAAATAAAAATTCTACAAAAAAACTACCCGATATTAAATACAGAAAAGTTTGCGAATAATATGGCAACCATCTGGCTAACATTAACTTCAATGACCACTTCCAGCGAATTTGTAACTGCGAAAATCCTAAAGATTGAAAATACACTTGCCAAATATCAAAATTTTTATTTTCATCCAAATATGTCTTTGCCAGAAAGGCTGCAGGCCTTAGTGATAAAATAATTAAACTCCATACAATTTTATCAAAATAGTATAATGATGAAACTTTAAATAAATTTGGCATTTGAAATGATAAAAAAAGGATCAGAGGCGCTAAAAGCAACGTCGGTATCGAAAATATCAAGTCAAATATAATTTGTAAAAACCTAAAAGCCTTTTGAAATCGATTAACGATGAACACGCAAATAAAAGCTACTGCTGTCGCTAATGTTAGCACACTGATTGTTAAAATGAAACTAAGCTTAAGCGAAGGAATTAATATTTCCAAACAAGTTAAATCCGGACTATTAAAGCTTTTAACAGTAAAAAATGAAAATAAAAAATCATGAAAAAAATAGGAGAAAATATTTTTTTCAATAAATTGTCTACGAATGAGCGGATCCAACACCGTATCTTCTAAAAATGGGCTTCCTGGAAAAAAATACAATACAATTAGATTCAATGTGATTGAACTAACAAGAACGCCTATGATCCATTTTACTTTGCTCCACCAGTAATTCAAATTTCGTCCCAAGATTCCTTTGTTTGACTATTTTCAGTTAACTTGACATTGATCGCCTCTGCAAATCCGTAATTTGTAGGTTCTTTTTTCCCATAAAGTTTTGTATATATGTTCATATTCGTCAGCACTTTTTTGACATAATTTCTAGTTTCAACAAAAGGTATGTGCTCAACAAACTCATCCATTTCTAAAGTACCAAATCGACCTAACCAATTATGCACACGATGAGGACCCGCATTGTATGCCGCTGCGATAAGACAACGTTGTCCTTGAAATTTTTTTTCTAAGCGCGATAAATATTTTGCTCCAAACTGAATAGACACCGACGGGTTAAATAATTTTTGTGAATTAAAATCCTTAATGTTCATTATCGTTGCCAACCGATCTGCCGTGTAGGGCATCATTTGCATCAGCCCCAAAGCACCCACTGGTGAAATAACATCTTTTTTATATTGGCTTTCGGCTTTCATAATCGACCATATCAGCTCATTGGAAATTTGGTTTTCTTTGGCATATTTATCAACCCAATTTGCATAGGCTTTGGGGTAAACGTACTCCCAAAGATAGCGTACCCCTTCAAGTCCATACTCAGCACGTGCCTGACCAAAATACGTCTGCGCAATGTAAGAAGATCTGTGAAAGTTTTCAATCACATCATATTCTTTCATCAAAATTTTTAAATATTCACGATGACTCGTGCGTTTTTCAATTTCGAAATATTCCCACTTCATGTCATCGATTAGACCGATTTGAAGTAAATCCTTAGCTCTTTCGAATTTTTTTACTAATATCGGATTTGCAAAATTAGACTTTACGACCTCATCTTCTGCTTCGTCGGACGAATCTGAATTTAATGACGGGCTTAACTCTGATGAAACTTGATTTTTTATATCCTCGCTATTTCCGTTATCCGTATTTACTGGCTCGGCTGGATCTTTTTCTAAGCTGGAACTTGCTAAAGAAATTCCAGACTCGCCACCATTGGTTTGCGCCAGATTATCTAAATACTCTTCCTCTGGAATAACTGAATCTATCAACGATAATCGAGCAAAATGGCGAATGGCATCTTTGATCGCTAACTTTCTTTTGGGAATTAATGATTCAATTTTTTGCAAACGATGTTGAGCTAACAAGGAATAATATCCCAGTAATTTATCATCTGATAGTTCCTTCAAGGAGTTAAAAGCCCGCTCCACTTCACCCATTCTTAAATGAGCCATAGATTTCCAATATAAAATTTTATCTTTACTTAAATTTTTCTTACTTTTTGTTTTTAAGATTTCTTCCCATTGCGAAATGGCACCTCGATAATCTTTACTTAAGTAGCGACACCAACCAAGATACCACTTAATGTCCTTTAAACGACCGCCTTTGTCTCCATACAGCTTTTGATATTCATAAAACTTTTTTTCAGCTTCAGAATAATTTTGAGTTTGATATGATAAAAAGGCACTCTGAAACAAGGATTCCTTGGCCCATTTTGATTTTCGATATTTTTGAAAAATATTATAATACAATTCTGCCGACTGTGTTAGCTCATTGGATCGGCTGTACAAAGAAGCTAAATCTATTTGATATTCAGGATCGCTTTCTTTCTCTTTCTCAAAAGATTTCAGTATTTGAATTGATTTTAATACATCACCATCATGAAGCCAATGCCCAGCTTCGATTTTAGCCACTGCGTATTTTGATATTCCTAAATCAGTTGTCAGTAACTTAAGTTGTTCTATTTCCAGTCCTGCCTTAGTGGACTTACCAACAAGATCTAAACGTCGTAATCGTTTTTGAATATCCGTATTTTGAGTCGTGCACTTGATTTCTTTATCGTCAAATTTATTCTTTCTTAGATCTACACTCCAAGTCTCAACTCCCGAAAAGTGAGGATATTCGGAGTACAATTTTCTAGCCCACTTACATGTTTCTTTTGAACCAGCATTAAATTCTACTTGCGCTAAATTATAAATTAGTTCTGCATATATTTCTTGACCACGACCGCGTTTTTCAATCGCTGCAAACCATTTTTTCGCTTCTTTATATTTTTTATCGTCTTTTGCCAGTCGACCTAACTGCATGTGCGTATCAATCATCAATTTCAAATTTGGTGAGTAATCCAGCACTTTGGTGAATTGTATTTTGGATTCTTCTTTTTGTTCTTTTCCTAAATAGGCTTTGGCTAAGTTATAATGTAAATAGTCTTTGATGTTCGAATGTTTTTTTAATAACTGTTGGAATATATCGATTGCCAAATCATAATCTTTACTGCCGATTTTCTCTAAGGCTAGTTTAATTTGTTTATTATCTGCAGCTTCTTGCTCGGTCACTGCACTTTCTTTTTTAGAAACGATTGTGTTTTCTTTAGAACTTAGCTGATCCTGTGCATGTAAAAATGGTAGCCAGCAAGACATTACAAAAAAAATTATCCATGAAGGATTTTGACATAATATCCTTGTTGCAAATAAAAAATTGAAATTCATAGAGCCACTTTCTGATGTTGGTAATACCAATTTCAGTAAACAATTACCTGAGGCACCAGCTTGAGCCGTATCGATATACTACAAAAGCACAGCAACGCCAGAAAATGATTTAATGTAATTGGTATTACTTAATAATATGTTATCTAATAGGAACAGCAAAGGCCTAACTGAAAAATCAAAACAGTGATTACTGACTGGACCTTGGTCGATACGAATGAACTAGCTTTCGAAGCATTCAGACGGTTCTGATTTACAAAAGGAATTTATTCTTTTTTAATAAGCCTATGTCATCCATAAAGCTGAACGAACATATTTCGCAAGAAGCCTATAAAGCCGGTGACTTTATATTCTTTGAGGGCGACATTGATTATTTTTTTTACATCATTGAAACCGGTGAAGTTGAAATATTTAAAAAAACTAAAACTGGCACCCGTGTTGATATAGCGGAAGTGGGCCCTGGCGAAAGCTTTGGCGAAATGGCTTTATTAGACAAAGCTCCTAGATCTGCTTCAGCTCAAGCTAAAACTGATTGTGTCTTAATTCAGGTTTCTGAACAAGGATATCAGCAGCTTTTAGCTGAGTTACCAGTATGGGCACAAGGTATGTTAAAATCTTTTGCCTTACGCTTACAACATATGAATCAGTTACTAATCGAGTTACCACAATTCATCTCTAGCTCTAATAAAAAATAACAGAACATATGAGAAGAGCTTAATAGGATTGGTATTAATATTTAATGACTTGTTAATCCGGCTGAAAACAAGTGAACATTTTTGCTTTCAACCAGCTTAACACTTTACGCCTTTTGTACGGCCTTCTTCCATGACACGAGCCTTTGATCACGAGATTTTTTTGTCATCGTGTTTGCAAATTTTTTATCTTGCTTCCAAATTTGCTTTAACTCGGAAAGGTTTTTCCAAAAACCAACTCCTAACCCTGCTAAATAAGCAGCACCGATCGCTGTAGTCTCGATCAATTGCGGTCGTTCAACGTGAGTTCCCATGTAATCGGCTTGTAGTTGCATCAAAAAATTATTTTGACTAGCTCCACCGTCCACCTTTAGGGATTTCAATTTTTTCCCTAAATCTTTTTCCATGGCCATTAAAATTTCCGTATTTTGTAAAGCCATAGCTTCCAAGGTAGCCCGCGCAATGTGAGCCTTAGTCGTCCCGCGAGTTAATCCACAAATCACACCACGAGCGTCCGCCTTCCAATAGGGCGCCCCCAGGCCAGTCAATGCGGGAACAAACTCGACTCCCTCTGTGGTTTCTACACTTTTTGCTAATTGCTCGACCTCTCCCGACACTTTGATAAAACCAAGTCCATCGCGTAACCATTGCACGGCGGCTCCACATATAAAAGCTCCGCCTTCTAAAGCATAAATCATTTTGCCGTCTTGTAATTTCCAAGCAACAGTAGTTAATAATTTCGATTTTGAGATCACCATTTTATTACCGGTGTTCATTAATAAAAAACTACCTGTCCCATAGGTACATTTAGATTCACCTGCTGCAAACCCAACTTGTCCAAATAAAGCCGCTTGTTGATCACCAGCAATACCGGCTATCGGAATTCCATTGGGAATCAGTTCTAAACCATCGGTGACTCCAAACACGCCGGATGATGGACAAATTTCAGGTAAAATACTTTCAGGAACAGAAAAAAGTTTTAATAATTCTTTATCCCAACTTCCAGTCTTAATATTCATTAACATTGTTCTAGAAGCATTACTGACATCGGTTTTAAACGATTGTCCTGCCGTTAAGCGAAACAATAGAAAACTATCGATGGTCCCCACACAAAGTTCATTGTTTTGCAAAGCTTGCTTAGTCGCAGGAACATTTTTTAACAACCAGCGAATTTTACTACCTGAAAAATAAGGATCGATTACCAGACCCGTTTTACTTTGAATTAGTTTTTGTTTTTTATTTTTTTTCAATGTTTCACAAAAGTCTTGCGTCCGTCGACACTGCCATACAATCGCATTGTGATAAGCTTGACCCGTTCGGCGATTCCACGCCACAACCGTTTCTCGTTGGTTAGTAATACCAATGCCAGCGATCTGTTGTGGTTGGATATGGGACATCTCTAGCACTTTTTCGATGCTTTTTAAAACCGATTTCCAAATATCTTCTGGATCATGTTCGACCCAGCCAGGTTTTGGAAATATTTGACGAAACTCTTCATTGTGTTTCGCGACTAAATCCCCCTGTTGGTTTAGAAGTATGACGGTGGAGCCTGTAGTGCCTTGATCGATGGACATAATATACATAGGATGCGCCTCTATTATTTTTTTATTGAATGTTTTGTTACGCTAGGTGAACATATTCTATGATGAATGGATTTTTTAAAAAGCCCAAGAAAAAAATAATGTCGCTAATTAAGAACAAGACCACCGAGGAATTTATGTTACAAAAATTCCCACATTTTGTTCTTGAAATATTAACTAAATATTTTCGCCTAGAGGTGGAGGGCACCGAGCACTTTCCGTTGCGAGGGGCTGCGATTTTAACTCCAAATCACTCAGGGTTTGCCGGCCTGGATGCGTTGATATTGATTCATTGGATTTTCAAGTACAGCCATCGTGTACCAAGGGTTTTGACACATCCCTTTTGGTTTTTTAATGCTTGGACCTCATCGACAGCAAAAAAAATGGGATTCGTTAAGGCCAGTCTTGAAAATGGCGGTAAAGCATTAAAGCGAAATAATTTATTATTAATTTTTCCAGAGGGCGAATCCGGTAATTTTAAGCCCAGTGATCGTATGTACCAGTTGCAAAAGTTTCGTAGCGGTTTTGTAAAATTAGCCATTCAGAATCAAGTTCCGATCGTACCCATACTAATCATTGGAGCAGAAGAAACGAATTTAACGTTAACACATATAAAGCTACGACGAATTTTAAAAGGGACCTTGATTCCAATTCCTGCCAATTTTTTCCCATTACCAGTAAAGTGGAAAATCAAATTACTTCCCCCTATTCATTTACCTTACTTGCCCGAGCATGCCAATGACGAGGATCTATTACAGGACATTTGTGAAGACATACAAGAAAGCATGCAAAAACATATATTAGAAGAAGTGAAGATTAAGAAGATATTTTAATTCAACCCTACTTAAAATAAAAAACCCGCATCATCTGCGGGTTTTTTATTTATTTTGTGTCTATTTTACTAGTCAAGAATTACTTCAAGATATCAGCAAAAATCTTAACACCTGCAACCACTTCAGTTCTTGTTTGATCTTGGTAACCAGCAGTATCTGCTTTTTTGTTAACTTGGTTATAAGCTACGTGATAACGGAAGTTTTCATCCATTTTAGGTTTAAATTCTACAACTGCAGACATACCAGTATGCGTGTATTTAACTTCAGTCGCATCTTTGATAGTCTCTGTAGCTGTGTAGTATTTTAATGATGGTTTGATGTTATCCATTTTGTAACCAACATTTAATACGATATCAGTCAAAGCATCTTTGTTTGTAGCGATAGTACCGTTTGTATAAGTGTTAGAATTAAGATCTAAATCCACTTGTACATTGCCAGTCGTCACCATCGCACCTGCTGCGATGTAAGTACCAACATTTTTTTCAGTAATTAATGCAGACGAGGCTGAATTAGTCGCTGTATGATAGCTAACTGTTGGTTTCACCATGCCATCTGCAAATGAACCTGTGTACACCAAACCAGTGTATCCAGAAGTTTGAGCAAACTTATTATTATTATTAGTAACATCAGCAGCAGCGTTTGCAAAATGAAGACCTACTTTGTGATCTCCCATTGTTGTTTCAAACTTAGCACCTGTGTAGTAAGCCTTACCAGCTAATGAAGCATTCACTAAACCACCACCATTACCTGGCGAAACTACAAATAAATCCGACCCTGAAGTTGATCCTTCAATACCACCAACTTGAGAAGCAAACTTACCAATAGTCACTGCCAAGATATCCATTGGCTTATGAGATACGTATGCGAAATCAACAGAGTCATTCAAACTGTCGTTTTGGTTATTCGCTGGAGTTGAAGTCGCCACAGCTGGTTTAGAAAATCTCCAACGCAAACGGTAGTCCAAAGCTGAACCCAATTTACCTTGAGCATCTAACCGACCAATTGGGATAAAAAACTTGTAGTTGTCTTGTCCCAAACCTGTTGTTCCTGCCTTAGCTGCGTCATTGTAGGATGTTCCTTGGTAATCTGCGCGTAATTCTAAATTCAATGAACCCGCAACAGCTGCCGTAGAAGCTAATGTCAACATTGATGAAATCAAAGTTGCTTTTTTCATGATAAAGTCCTTTCGTTGTTTGTTATGTTTTCCGTTAAGAAAATTGAAATACTATTTTGTAATTATTGCAAGTCAGGGTCTGAACTTGTACGCACCCCATCAATTTGCAAATAGTACTGTCTAAATTCCTGACAGTTTAAAAGGTCCTTGATTCCAGGTATAGTCCCACCCGTGGATTGATTAAAAAAAGTAACGAACCTAATAAGGAGTATCCAAATATGAAATCTTTCAAATCTTCACTTTTAGTGTTTTGCGTAGGTCTTGCCATCAGCCAAACGACTATGACTGCTTCAGCAAGCTCGAAAGAAAACTTATCTGTTATTCGCAGCGAGGTCTCAACGAGTGAAATTGAAAATCAAACCCCATTTCAAAATGCCATGCGTGATTATAAAGACAGTCAGTGGATGGCCAACTACTATGGAGTCACTTTGATTGCTCCTGATAAAGAAGATTTTCGCTTATTTGCCTTTGAATATATCGCTGGCAATCCAGTTCCCTCTGTTTCAGGAGCCTCTGCCTATGTGGACTACCCCGATTTCGATGAGCCACAAGCTCTAGCTAAAGACTTATTAAGCCAAGGTTACGTCGTTGCGAAAGAATCTGGCGACAAAGGCTTATGTTTATTTAACTTGCTTTTGACGGGAGAGATTGAAACTAAATCTAAACGCAAAGCCTGTCACGACATCGAAACCCCGTACCCATTACTTGACTAGACAGCTTGGTAAACATTCTCAAACTTGCACCCTAATTCGAAATCAGAAAGAGGATTTTCTAAATGTTTAAAAAAGTCATAGCCTTGAAATTGACTGTCACTATTTTCACTTTAGGTTTTCCAGCCCTGTCGAACGCTATGGATAATTCAGCTTATAGCTTTGGCGGTGTCTGCGCTTCGCAAGGCGTTTGGGTGCAAGAGGCCTTAAGTAGTACACGACAGATTCGACAAATTATTTTAAATCTGAAAAACGATGCCAATTGTAAAGGCCTTGGGACTAAGATTGATTCCTATTTAAATTCTTTAGGAGCCGAACTAGAATCCATCAAAAATGCAGACAAGTCAGCTTCTCGCTTATCCGATATTCCCAAGGAATTATTTGCCTTGAAAACCATGGCGACGTCAGGCTCTGAATATCGCAATAAAACCTTGGGTCTAATTGCTGATCGCATTTTTGAATCCAGTCAAATTCAATCACAAGCCGCTGCGGGAGCTCTTTCCGAAGAGCAAGCTCAACGTATTATGAGCATGGGTAAAAGAATCAACTCATCAGCAGGAGCGGGCATTTCGATGCTATCGTCATTACTGGATGAATTACCAAATTTTAATAACTGCTTATCAGATCCAAATGTTATCGGCCCCTACCTTGTCGGCGCCGTCAATATGGCGGGTGCTTTTGTAAATTCATCCAAAGGCGGTAACATTCAGACCGCTCAGTTACTTTCAAAAATTACAAATTATTTACGTGAGGACAAATACGCCAGCATCATTAAAAAACTGAATGAAACGGAATTTCAAAACTCTATTTCGTGCTTATTGGAGTCAGCTTCGGAATCTTATTGCAACGCCGTCGACAGCCGTAATTTATTAAATAAGTCTTTGAAAGAAATGGTCGAAGAGGAAAAAATACCTGGAAGTGTATTGCAAGCTAATAATAACGCCGCATTTTACGGTGGCATTAAGAATCCATTTACCGGTATTTATATTTTAAATCATCATATTCCTAATATAAGTCAGTGGTTACAAAAAGTACAAATTGGTATTGATCCTAAGTTACCTACCGACTCGGATTTTAAAAATGATACTATTCAAATTGTTTCAGATTATTTACAAAAAGTAAACTCATTGAAGGCGGAATACTACAAACAATTAGAAACTATTCGCGGATTTACTGACGAAAAAGCTCGTTCAAATCAGGTTTATCAATTGGTTAAAAGCTTAACTAGTGAAATGATTGGCGGCAGAAAAAGCTCGCAAGTGAATTTCTTTTTGTTAGCAAGAAATGACATCGAGTTACCATTTGCCCTGTTGGGAATTCCTGTACCGGATCCAGTCAAAGGGATTGGCGTTGCCATGCCTGTCGATTATGATCGCTATTTAGCCACACATCCTGAAATTTTTGCAACCGCTCCCTTAAAGATTGCTGAATCTATCGGTAGTAACTTGAATCAAATCATCAGTGCTGCGGATGGCGCCAGCATTGAATACTATAGCAAATGGTTTATCGTCGACAAAGCCGCCCTAGTTAGTGAAGCCACAACCTCCATGCAGTACACCGTGATCGATAGCTTAAAGGCATTGAAGAATTATTTGGAATTACTCATCGAAAAATTTGAACGCTTCAATGGCAACAAAACAGACGTTCCTGCTATCATCGAAACTATCGATCGTATTGAAAAGGTGTTAGCGAAAATTGATAACCTAATGGGGTTATCAAATGAAATGTCTTCAGCCATTGCGCACATTGATCCTAAGACTAAAAAACTGGTGCGCCTAAACGGTGAAGCGACTTTAAAACTGACAGATGAGTATCGTCTTAAAATAGCCAACGCCTATACAGACGTAATCAATGAAATCTTTGAACAGTTCAATGTGATGCTAAGTCGATCTGGTTTTCTATCCACTAAGTTTCAGCTATGGGTCATGTCTGATTATAGTTTGATGCTTAAAAATAAAATCCAACTATCTGACTATGAACAGTCCTTATTTATCTCAATGGGAAATACTGCCGTTGATCGAATTTCCTTTTTATTATCAGGCAATCCATCTACCACCAAAGATGATCTAGACAATGCATTACGTATTCACAAAGAGAATCTATTAGCCATCGAGTCCACATTTAAAGAGCGTTGGTACACATACACTGAAGTTGCAAAGTTAATATCTGAAGGTAAATCGACGGCTAAAGAAATCAAGGCTGCAGTCAAAGATCGATTAGATAAAGAGTATAGCTTTATGGGAATTTCGTCTAAGTACTTACCACCAATAGCACCCATGAACGTGATTAAGGCCATACTTGATATCGCTAAACTGTGGAAAGAGTACACTCATCCCGATTTGTATCAAATTCCTAGCACGATGGTGAATACCACAAAGTATATTCGTGAAAATGAATTTCATAGTATGAATCAGGTTTATAGCAAAATGTGCGTACAAGCTTTGGCGTTTCAAGATCAAACCATGTTTAAAACTTTGTGTGCAAATGCGAAGCTGATCAGTCCATTTTCAGAGGTGGCACCCACTAGCGCCAAGCTAGCTAGCTTAAATATGTCTTACTCTGGACGTTTACTAAATTCTGAAAAAAATCCAACCACAGCCGAAACTCAAAGAATTTGTGCTTTCCGTGATTATCATCGTGGAAACTTAGTACAAAAATTGACGATCGGTCGCCCCAAGTAGTTCCAATTTTGAAATCTTATTTATATATCATAGACTCAAATAAAAATTTGAGTTTCCTACACTCGATGACAAAATCAAAGAGTGCTAATCTTGCGAATCGGTGGCAACACCGTTTTGCAGGGTTTTCCATTTACGAATAAGTGCTCCTGAGTTTTCAGGCTCGGACGTGTCTCGTTTCACCAGCGTAGTCATGATGATCACAGCTATGGCCGTAGCAACAACTAGTAGTAAAACATACTCGACAACAATTTGTCCCGATTGGGACTGCCGTTGGACCCGATTCGCTTGCATAATCATTAAATACTAATTTCTGGCTCTGATCTTTCGATAAAAATCTCTTCAACAGAGTGATTGTCATCGATCTCCAAAGTTGGCTGATGAGGCCATTGCTGAAATTCCGCTTTAACGGCTTCAATGACTGTAGTCAGTTGATCATCTTCGAAGGGGCCATTGATGCCCATCACCGAATCCTCAAAGAGAAAGCCCTGCCCCAGAAAG
Organism: Bdellovibrionota bacterium; assembly: GCA_052033755.1. GTDB lineage: Bacteria > Bdellovibrionota > Bdellovibrionia > Bdellovibrionales > Bdellovibrionaceae > JBPOJH01. Next base: position 29,372 of record JBPOJH010000036.1, read on the forward strand.
TTTCCATCATCAAAGGCAAGACCGTAGCTCTCTTTGTTCGGATACAACATTATTAATAAAGTTTGTCCCATTTTTTTATGCAGTTCACGAGCCGTCGACATTTCCTCGACCAAAGCCTTTTGAATGCAAAAATAAATCTTTAAGGCGAGTGATTCATGCAACTGAGCAAAATAAATTCGCACAGGTCCATCAAAGATTGCCGAATTAAAAGCTGGATGAAAATATTTTGAATTCATCAATGATGAATAAGTTCCTCGCATAAAATCCCCCCACACGGTTTTAGCCTAGAAAGAAATGATTTCACCTGGCAAAGACTTTTTAAGATTTTAACAGATTTAGGTGCGCTTCGCGTTAATTTGCGCCAAACCTCGACGATAGACCTGCTGAATTGCAGTTGTACCTGGACTATAAAAAAGCGAGGTCCAGTCAGCGGTTAACAAGGAAAAATTAGCTTCACGATGGGAAGTTAGTGCTCCCATTTTAACTTGACGATTCAGCGCATAGCTTGCGCCTACCGTGTAAGCAGATATCACTTCTGGCAAACTCATCTGCATTTGTAATCTGGCCAACAAACCAACCAAGGTTAAATCTTGCGAAGGGGCTGTACCGGGATTGAAATCAGTGGCCAAGGCCACTCGCACACCAGCATCAATCATTTGTCGTGCATCAGGATAACGACACTTCATATATAAATCTGCGGTCGGCAACAACACGGCAGTCACCGCGGATTGAGCCAGTCGCTTTATCAAAGATGCATCCACTTGCAAAACATGATCAACCGACAACGATGACATTCTTAAACCCAAATCCGTTCCACCCGATAAACTGATTTGATCTGCATGAATGCAAGTCGCAAATCCCAATCGTTGCGCTTGCTGCAAATATTTTTCTGCGATGTCTGCTGAAAAAAATCCAGACTCAACAAAAATATCGATTCGTTCTGCTAGATTTTGTTTTTTTATTTTTACCAACATGCGAGATAAAAAATCTAAATATTCAGTGGTGGTAGTAAACTCAGGTGGCTTGGCGTGGGCTCCTAAAAATGTCGAAATAATTTCGGGACCTGTAGTTGAACTTTTCCCTTGTCGCGCTGGTTGTTGACATTTTTTAAGAACCTTTAAAATTTTAAATTCATCTTTTTCGTTCAAGGCATAACCCGATTTAATTTCTAAAGCAGTCACCCCTTGCTGCAAAAAATTTTGCACACGCTTTGCTGTCAGCATATGTAATTCGCGAGAGCTTGCTTGACGAGTCGCCTGCATCGTATTTAGTATTCCACCCCCGCGAGCCGCGATCTCTTGATAAGAAACTCCTTGCATCTTCCATTCAAATTCGGCGGTGCGATCACCTGCAAAAATACTATGCGTGTGACATTCAACAAATCCTGGAAGCATGGTTCTTTGGTCACAATCAATTTCCTGCCAATTGCGACGAGCAGATTTTTTTTGATTGAGCAAATTCTTGGCTGCGATCGACTTTGGCTTTGCATATGCCGTCTCATGATATTTTTCCAATAAAGATTGAATCCCATTAGAGGATAGTTTTTTTTCAGGTCCAATCCATAATATCATTCCATCAACAACCAACATGGCCGCCCTGGAAATGATTCCCAAATCGGATTCGACTATATGGCGCCCCTCTTTTTCCATAGCTGGAGCCATCGTTAAACACTGACCAATATGACGAAATAATTGCACAGCCATTTAACTTTTTTTAAACTCCATCCAAAAAATAACTAATATCTTTTCGTAAAGATTTTGCCACATTCGTGATTTGATGGCACTTACCAATGCGAGTACACCAAATTGGAATCCAAGGATCGCGCTCACCATATTGAGCTTGCATGATTTTTTGACCTTCAATGAAATTACTTAAGTAAGGCTCTTTGGTATCTGCAGGCATAGCTCCACGTGCATAATCAAATAATGATAATGACATCGACGACATAACCTGACCTACATAATTGGCTTCTGTTAGATACAGCATGGCTCGCATCCCAGCTCGCCCGGCTTGCACAGCGGCTTCATCGGTGGTTTCATTCGTAAACAAAGTCATAAGTCCTGCAGACGATCGCAAGTTTCGCTCAGTCACTTGCGTGATCGTTTGTTTCATACCCAAATGAAACATCAATCCCACCAAGCCTGGAAATTTTTTTAAAATTTTAATTGCTGGCAATTCTTTTTTCTCGATCCCTAGCTCTTCCCAATATAAACCATCACGAGTTCGCACCGACTCGTCTTTGTTCGTACGAATCCATGGCATTAAATCATGAACTCCTTTGGGATTTGCCCAAGTACTTTGTTCGCACATATAAATAAAATCCAATAACAGTTGATTCCACTCGTTCGTAAATTTCACTTTAATCAAAGGTAAATCAGTAAAACCCTTCGCCAGTTGTCTAATCAGTGGTATTTCCAAATCACCACCATCATGCATCCCCCGATGACTGACTCGCTTAAGTATCGTATCCATAGAAAATACTTTTGTTGTAGTCGTTGCCGTTGACATACCGTTAGCAGGCAGCGGTCGAAAACGAAATTGTACCCAGGGTTCTCCGGTATCAATTCCTAATCCCGAAGTTAATAAAATATCTGTTTCAAGCCCTTGATGATAAGCCCCTTGCTGAACCAACTCGATCACTGTACCTATGGAAATCAAAGCCGCATTATTACGACGATTAAAATAATGCTTTCCCACATGAAATAAATACGACAATGATAATACTTCGCCATCCCAATAAAATTTCCAAGGCTGACAGTTATCGCCTGACATTCCTTGAATTCCCATTTCAACAATTTTTTTAATATCCATACTTGCACTCCATCATTTTAGATAACGAAATTATTGTCGACGACTTCTTTATGAATCGGCATAGTAACGCGAAACACCGTATTCGGAGAATCACCAACAATATCTAATTTGCCATGCATTGATTCCATAATTCCCATTGAGGTACTTAAACCCAAGCCAGTTCCCTTGCCAACTTCTTTGGTGGTAAAAAACGGTTGCATAATTTTATTTTGCAACTCTACGGGTATACCGCGCCCTGAATCAATCACCCAAACTTCTAGTTGATCTCCGTTCATGTGCATTTGCACTTTAACCCATTTCTCTGGTAACTCGCGAACGGCATCTAAGGCATTCATTAATAATTGAAATATCACTTGTGAAATTTTAGATTCCGAACCCAGTACTTTAATGTCGGTGTTGGTTAGTTCATAGGACAAGGGAATATCCGCATCTTGAAATCGATTATTCACTAAAGACACAGACATCTCGACCATAGCATTCATAGATACTGGTTTTAAATCTTGATTCGTTTCGACTTTAGAGAACTCTCGCAAGGCGGAAATTATCTTTGATATACGTAAAATAATTTTCTGGACTTCATCTGTTGCTTTTAAAATATCTTTTGCCTTTTTTTCATCATCAGAATTTAAACTTAGCCTAATCACGAGTGATTTTATTTTATAATTCAAGCCACTTAAAATCATCAATGGATTGTTAATCTCATGAGCCATCCCTCCGGCCATTTCCCCCAAAGACAACATCTTAGCGGCATAAAAACTTTTCTGCTTTTGATCATATATTGTTTGGATAGCATTAAAAAATTCTCGGTGCGCACGTAAACGATTCACCAAAACTACCACCATTAATAATCCTACAAAAAGTATCATTAAATCAAAACTGAGCCAAACCTGTGCTTTAAAATCAGTATGAATATAATCAGTGCGCCCCATAAAATAAGCGATAATCGTTAAAAACCCAAATACAAAATAATCTGAAAACTTCAACAAAGACGCCGCATATCCGATAAACATTAATGGCACATAGACCACTTGGATTAACGTTAGATTCAAAGCACAACCGACCCATGTTATCATACCAAATGCAAAGGCCAACACACGCACATAGGCTATCGGAGAAAAATATTTATAAAAAATACCTTTCTCCATTAATACATAGGCTATCAAACAAATAAAAAACTGAACAATCGAGTTATAAAAAACATACCACTCAGGCGTATGTCGATCCTCTGTTAGAAAAAAAACATCCACGACAATAGCAAAAAAGCAAATCGTCAAAACCAATAGGCTTTGAAAACGATTCACCGATTTGGCGTAAGATTGAATGTAATCTTCGTATGTTGTTACAGCATCCATGCTGTAACTAGATTACTTAGCTTTTCCTTGATTGGCTACTTTATCCATTGCGGACTTGACGACTTCTGGATCACCTAAATATTCTTTTTGTAAAACATTTAGATCTTTGTCCAGAGTGTACATCAACGGAATCCCAGTCGGAACGTTCACCTCCATGATTTGTTCGGGAGTCATTTTTTCCAAATGCTGGATCAAAGCCCGTAGACTATTTCCGTGAGCAGCTATTAAAATTCTTTTCCCACTTTTAATTTGCGGAGCTAATTCTTGATTCCATAATGGCAAAAAACGAGCGACCGTGTCTTTCAACGATTCGCCTGAGGGTAACATTTTCATGTCTACATTTTTATAGCGCAAATCTTTGGACGGATGCCTAGAATCATTCAACTCCATCATCGGTGGAGGCGTGTCATAACTGCGACGCCAAATTTTAACTTGCGCTTCCCCATGACGAGCCGCAGTTTCACTTTTATCCAAGCCTGTCAACGCTCCGTAATGCCTTTCATTTAAGCGCCAATCCCTTTGCACGGGTAACCAAAGTCGATCCATTTCATCTAACATAATCCACAAAGTGCGAATGGCTCTTTTCAAAACTGAAGAGTAGCACAAATCGAACTCTAAACCTGCAGCGACAGCAAGATTTTTAAGCGTTTTCCCTGCTTCTTGAGCTTCCGCTCGACCTTTCTCTGAAAGATCAACGTCCTGCCACCCGGTGAAGCGGTTTTCTTGGTTCCAAAGACTTTCGCCGTGTCTCACACAAACTAGTTTATACATGTTTAATTTCTCCTTGAATCTTGCTAGCATAAGGTGGATTAACTATCATTACAAAATTTATTTTATGAGGTTCAGCATGGCTATTCACGCACAACGTGACAATTTAGAATACATAGAAAATCTTTATCAACAATTTCGTAGCAATCCATCCAGCGTTAATTCAGACTGGCAGAATTTTTTTGAAGGCATGGAATTCGGCATGAGTCCAATCGCCAACAAAAATTTCAATGAAAAGGAATTAGATGTATATCATTTAATCACCGCCTACAGAAATTTTGGTCACTTCGAAGCCGACGTCGATCCATTGACTCACAAACCAACATCATCGGATCAATTGTCTTTGGGACAATTTAACTTAACAGAAAAAGATCTAGAACAAAAATTTCAAATTGGAAAAATCGTTGGCAAACCCAACGCCACATTGAAAGAAATCATTCAGCATCTGCGACAAATTTATTGTGGTCACCTGACCATTCAAGCCGGCGACTGCTTACCACAAGTTCGCAATTGGTTTATCAAAGAATTTGAAACGCAAAAAGACTCTTTCAAGGTTTCAGCTGATCGTAAAAAAAATATTTTAAAATCATTAACGAATGCCGAAACTTTGGAAAAATTTATTCACACTCGCTATGTGGGCGCCAAGCGCTTTTCTGTCGAAGGCGGAGATTCTGTTTTACCAATGTTAGATGCCTTGGTTGAAAAAGGTAGCGAATTAGGTGTTGAAGAAATCATTTTAGGAATGGCTCACCGTGGTCGCGTCAACGTTTTAACTAATTTTATGGGCAAAAAAGTAAATTCGATTTTTGCGGACTTTAATGGACCGACAGAAACGGTTGAACCTATCGAAGATTACGATGGCGATGTGAAATACCACTTGGGTTACAAGACAACAAAAAAAGTAAACAACAAAGAATGTCAGGTGCAACTAGCTTTTAATCCTTCGCATTTAGAGGCCGTCAATCCAGTGGTTTTGGGTATGGCACGAGCGGCGCAACGTCGTCGTAAAGATATTCAACAGCGCAAGTGCGTGGTCCCTGTATTGATTCACGGGGATGCCGCTTTTGCAGGACAAGGTATTGGTCTAGAGACTTTTCAAATGTCCCAAGTCAAGGGTTACAAAGTGGGTGGAACAATTCACATCACTATCGATAACCAAGTTGGTTTTACAACAAATCCGGAAAACTCTCGCAGTTCTCACTACTGTACCGACACCGCTAAGATTATTTCAACACCTGTCATGCATGTAAACGGAGATGATGTTGAAGCTTGTGTGCGAGCCATGGAGATCGCCGTGCGCTATCGTCAAGAATGGGGTCGCGATGTCGTGATCAATGTTGTTTGTTATCGTCGTTTTGGTCACAACGAAGGTGATGAACCAGCTTATACCCAACCTTTGATGTATGATTTGATAAAAAAACAACCGACCACTCGCGAATTGTACGGAAAAACTTTGGTCCGTGATGGTGTCGTTGATGCTGCATTTGTTGAGTCTTTAGTGACTGAACGCATGGATTACTTTCAGCAAGCATTTGAAGACACAAAAAAATCTCCACCTAAAGTAGAAACCTATAAGTTTGAGGGAGCATGGAAGGGTTTACGAAAAGCAAAATCTTCTGAAATGGAAACCCCATGCAATACGAAAGTGGACAAAAAAGTATTACAAAAAATAGCTAAATTATTAGGTGAAATTCCTGCTGGATTTAACTTACATCCCAAGTTAACAAAATTAGTCGAAGCTAGAAAAAACATGGGTGAAGGTAAAGAACCCATCGACTGGGGCAGCGCTGAATTATTAGCCTATGGCTCTTTGTTAGAAGAGGGTTACAGTGTTCGTTTGACCGGACAGGATTGCATTCGCGGTACTTTTACTCATCGTCACACTGGTTTTTATGATGTGAAAACGAACGAAGCTTATTTGCCATTGAAAAAATTAAATCCTGAAAAGACGGAATTTTGTGTTTATGATTCTATCTTATCTGAATATGGAGTTTTGGGTTTTGAATATGGTAACTCGATTTACGATCCACAGTTTTTAACGATGTGGGAAGCTCAATTTGGTGATTTCGCCAATGGAGCGCAAATCATTATTGACCAATTTATCGCCGCTGCGGAAAGCAAATGGCAACAAATGAGTGGACTTGTCATGTTGTTACCACATGGTTATGAGGGACAGGGACCTGAGCACTCCAGCGCACGCCTAGAAAGATTTTTGCAGTTATGTGCACAAAATAATATTCAAGTCATGAACCTGACTACGCCAGCGCAAATTTTCCACGCCTTACGCCGTCAGGTGCGTCGTGATTTCAGAAAACCAATGATCAATATGTCTCCGAAGTCATTGCTAAGACATCCAAAAGCTGTTTCGACTTTGGATGATTTAGCCAATGGTCAATTTCAAGAATTGATTTTAGATGCAACTGCCGACGCTAAAAAAGTAGAAAAAATCGTATTGGTCTCTGGAAAATTGTATTACGAACTTTTAGAAGAAAAAGAAAAGCGCAAAGATACAAAAACAGCTTTGGTGCGATTAGAACAAATTTATCCAACACCTGTGAAGCAATTAACGGAAATGTTAAAGACCTTTAACAAAGCGAAAACCTTAGTATGGGCTCAAGAAGAACCTAAAAACATGGGTGCTTGGGGACATGTGGCTTTCCGCTTACAAGATCTACTAATTAGCAACAAGTCTGCTTTGCAGTTACAGTATGTAGGGCGCGAAGATCGTTCATCGCCTGCGACAGGTAGCCCTTACCGACACAAGGTCGAACAGGCGCAAGTGGTGGCTAAGGTATTCGAAGTTTAAAAGAAATGAATATTTTTTTGAAATTTATAAATTAATCATGAAAGGAACCACAGTGAAATACGAAGTAAAAATCCCAGCCGTTGGTGAATCCGTAACAGAAGCTACCATAGGTAGTTGGAACAAAAAAAATGGTGAGGCCGTCAAGCGTAACGACGTTTTGATGTCCATCGAAACCGACAAAGCCAGTGTCGAAGTGGTTGCAGAACAAGATGGCGTATTAAATATTTTAGTGGAAGCCGGACAAACAGTGCCTGTTGGCTCTGTGGTTGGTAATATTGATTCTGAAGGTAAGGCCAGCGTAGCTTCCGCTACGAATGCTGCAGCGACGACATCTAGCACTGCCAGCAAACAAACTCCTGCGACTAGCCCTTCCATCAGTGCAGCTTCAGCTCCTTCTGCTGCTGGCGGAAAAGAAATTCATGCAGATTTGAAATCGCATTTAGCGCCGTCAGTACAAAAACTTGTAACAGAAAAAAACCTAGATGCCTCGCAAATACAAGGCACTGGTCGTGATGGACGCATCACCAAAGAAGACGCATTAAAATCTGGAGCTACAAGTTCAGCTTCTACAAACGCAACGGGCGCAGGTAAGGCTTCAACTTCAGTAGCCGCGGCTGGATCGCCAATGATCTCCAAATCTACAAGTGGTGCTACTGCGAACACAGAAACTAGAGTGCCAATGACGACAATTCGTAAGCGCATCGCGGAACGTTTGGTGTACTCGCAACAAAGCACCGCGACGCTAACAACATTCAATGAGATCGACATGAGTCGAGTCATGGATTTACGAGCCAAATACAAAGACAAATTCAAAGAAAAATACGGAGTCAGCCTGGGATTTATGGGCTTTTTTGTCAAAGCCACGATTGAGGCCTTAAAAGCATGGCCCGCCGTGAACTCTCGTATTGATGGTAATGATTTGATTTATCATAATTATGTCAACGTGGGTGTAGCTGTAGGTACGGACAAAGGCTTGATCGTTCCAGTCATTCGTAACGCGGAAAACTTAACGGTCGCTGGCGTAGAAATGGCTATTCGTGATTTCGCCGTGAAAGCTCGCGATGGTAAAATTGGCATCGATGATTTAAGTGGTGGAACATTTACGATTTCCAATGGTGGAGTGTATGGTTCCTTAATGTCGACACCCATTTTGAATCCTCCACAAAGTGGTATTTTAGGAATGCACAAAATCGAAGAGCGCCCGATGGCGATCAATGGCAAAGTGGAAATTCGTCCAATGATGTATGTCGCGTTGTCGTATGATCACCGTGTGATCGACGGCAAAGAAGCTGTTAGCTTTTTAGTGAAAATCAAAGAAGGTGTCGAAGATCCTGAAAGATTATTAATCGAAGTTTAAAACAGTCAGTAGTAAGTAGTAAGTAGTAACTGATGTTTTTATTTTGTGAGTGATTTCAAGAAATAAAAACATCAGACAATAAAATGCAAAAATCTTAGAAGTAAAAACTAAGTGAATAAAAAAGTTTAAGTGTGTATTGGAGAAAAATAAAATGTCAGATGTAGTATTTGATATCGTGTATGTGGGTTCTGGACCTGGTGGTTATGTTGGAGCGGTTCGCGCTGCTCAGCTGGGTTTAAAAACTGCTATTATTGAAAAAGATAAAACTTTTGGTGGCACCTGTTTAAATGTGGGCTGTATTCCCTCGAAAGCTTTGTTGGAAAGCTCAGAACACTATGCAAATCTTCATCATGGACTTGAAAATCATGGTATTAAATTTTCTAAACTAGAGTTGGATTTAAAATCCATGCTGGCTAGAAAAGAAAAAATCGTAAAAGACCTTACTCAAGGAATTAGTTTTTTATTCAAAAAAAATAAAGTCGATGTATTTAAAGGCTTTGGTAAAATCACAAGTCCTACGACGGTTGAGGTCACCTCGGATAGCGGCGAAAAAACCATTGTGACGGCAAAAAATATTGTGATTGCCACAGGTAGCGTGCCTGTCGCGTTACCTTTTTTAAAGATCGATGAAAAAACAATCGTAACGTCGACTGGGGCTTTATCTTTAGAAGAAGTGCCTAAAAAATTATTAGTCATTGGTGGCGGCGTGATAGGCCTTGAGCTTGGTAGCGTGTGGATGCGTTTAGGTGCGGAAGTGACTGTGATTGAATTTGCGGATCGCTTATGTCCAAGTATGGATAAACAAACCATGACCAGCTTGCAGAAAATTTTAAGTAAGCAGGGCATGAAGTTTATGTTCAGCACCAAGGTCACTGCCAGCGATGTCAAAGACAGCAAGGGACAAAAAACTGTGACTTTAAAATATGAAAACATGAAAGATAACTCTGCAGGAGAAATTTCTGGCGATGTTGTCTTGGTATCTACCGGACGTAAACCGTTTACGGATGGTTTAGGATTAGAATCCATCAGCGTCCAAAAAGATCAACGTGGATTTATTCAAGTCGACAAACATTGGGCAACGAACGTTGCAGGTGTTTATGCGATCGGTGATGTGATCCCTGGACCAATGCTGGCTCATAAAGCTGAAGAAGAAGGTGTGGCGGTTGCGGAAATCGTCGCCGGTCAAGCAGGGCATGTGAATTACCAAACTGTTCCTGGTGTGATTTATACTTTTCCTGAAGTGGCTAGCGTGGGCCTTACCGAAGAGCAATTGCAAGAAAAAGGCATCCCCTATCGAGCTGGAAGCTTTCCATTTATTGCCAACGGTCGCGCAAAAGCCTTGGGAACAACGGATGGCCAAGTGAAAATTTTAGCGCATGCCGAGTCTGATAAAATTTTAGGTGGTCACATCATTGGTCCTCGTGCCAGTGAATTGTTAGGTGAAATTGTCGTAGCCATGGAGTTCGGTGGCAGCAGTGAAGATTTAGCTCGCAGCTTTCATGCACACCCAACATTGAACGAAGTTGTGCGCGAAGCCGCGTTGGCTGTCGATAAGCGCGCAAGACAGATGTAATACCAATTTCAATAGTTAAGCCGCTTTATCAGCGGCTGCATTTTTACCGTGAATTAGCATTGATAATTCCTGCGCTACATCTTTCAAAGTTTCTGCCTGACCGGCCATTTGACCAGAGTTTTCGGAAACTTGATTGGAAGTATCCGCATTACCTTGCGTAATTCGATCTATGGTGTTCATGGCTTCTGTGACCTGCTTAATGCCAACCGATTGCTCCTTGGAGGCTTCAGAAATCATTTTGGTTAATTCCGAAGTTTGCTTGATAGATTTAACTATTTCATCCAACACTTGACCGGATTCGTCGGCCAACTCACTACCCTTCGTAGATATATCGACCATCTCTTTAATCAATTCATTAATTTCTTTCGTGGACTGCGCACTTTTTTGTGCCAAAGATCTAACCGCATCAGCAACAACCGCAAATCCTTTTCCTTGTTCTCCAGCACGAGCCGCCTCGACCGCCGCATTTAGTGCCAATAAATTAGTTTGAAAGGCTATATCATCAATGACAACAGTGATCTCTTCAATTTTCGAAGCGCTGGTCGCGACGTTCCTCATCGTACTGATTAGTGCCGAAATTTTTTGGCTACCTTGCGAGGCCGAGTCTGCATTTTTGGAGGAAATCCGATACGACTCTTCCGCATTATCAGAGTTCGTGGCAATCATGGATGAAATTTCTTCTAACGAGGCCACCGTTTCCTCCAACGAACTAGCTGCGCTTTGTGCTCCTTGGGTCAATGCCACCGAAGATTCTGATAAAACTTCACTAGCCTTGGCTACACTACCAGCTGAGCCCGTCATTTGTTCTGTGATCCTCTGCAGCGGTGAAATCATTTTTATAATATATACAAAACCAAATCCACCTAACACAAGAAATACCAAACTACCTAAACCAACTAAGACCCAAATCATTTGGTTGACCGGTGCAAAAACTTCACCCTGATCTTTTTCCACGATAACAGACATGTTTTCATCAAAAAATTTAAAATTGGAATAGTAAGAAAATACTGTCTCGCCAAAATGATTCTTGTTAATGACAAGAGCTTCTTCATTTTTAGCAGCTTTTTCAATAGATTCAGATTGTAGTTTTAATTTGGAGTTTAAAGTTTCTTTCAGTGTCAATGAACGCAATTCATTTTTATAATCAGATCGTAAGCTCCCGTCAGAGTCCACCAAAAAAGCCACACCTGTTTGCCCCATACCAAAAACATTTTTGACGACGGAATTGATTTTATCCAAATCAATTTTCATAATGATCACACCTAACTTGTCCCCCTTGGCAATACCGTCAGATTCATGCTCAAATTCAGCCACCTTTGTCTGACACAAATATGCTACGGGTTCTTTCGTAATCGAGTTAACTTCAAAACCACTATACTTTAGATCTTTTGAGTTCTTCGCATCGGTGTAGCATTTTCTCATAAGTGAATCCTTAAACACACCCGATTCAATATGCTTTCCTAAATAAACATTATCCGTTTTTGAATTCGTAATAGCAAAAATAGCCTGACCTAAATTATCCACCAAAATAATATCTGAAAAATCAAAATCTTTTGCTAACTTTTTTGAACGATCATAATACTTTTTATTCAATGCTTCGAAATAGCTTGAGTAAATATCTTGATCAGAACCTTGCGATAAGCGAGCGGTGTAAAAAACCGACTCGTAGGCCATAAACATGCCCTCAATCAATCTAGAATCCGCCAATTGTTCAGCAAACATAGATAAGTATTGTTGGTGATTCACGACAGCGGATTTGATGGATTTACCTTGAGTCAACAATTGATCTCGAACTTGATTTTCTAAGGCTTTTCGACTGCTAATAGCAGCCATCAAAATTAATAAGATACAAGCGACACCGGTAATAGCCGCTGTTAATAATGATACTCTAAATTTAAAACTGGCTTTCAACATAGAACCTCTTCCCACAACCATTTTTTAATTTTTTTCTTATTCATTTTGTTTTCACATTTCATTCCGTGTTGACCCGTATACGAAATATTAATTCAATAACTTATCGGAAATCGGCTTTAGATATTAACTAGACCTTGGCCCGATGTTTTTTTAGCATAAACAGACCGAAACACACAGCGAAAGACACGGTCGAAACGTATTTACTGAACTGGACTCTACTTTAGCAATTTAATCACAATCGCAACACAACAGGAGGACAACATATGAAAAACAAAATTATATACTCAGCCATGATCGTCGGAGCTATCTGGGCTGCAAATACTACACAATTGGGAGTCGCTCGTGCCGAAGATGCAAAACCAACTTGTAAAAAAGCGGACGTTGTTGAGCAGGTCAACAAGGGTTGCAAATTTTTAGAAGACAAAGGTGAAAAGGGATTTGACGACGTCAAAGCCATTAAATTTTGTGTTGAAAACTATGCTTGGATTCAAGATGAAAAAACTTTGTTAATGCATCCGATTAAACCAGCTTTAAAAGGAAAATCTTTACCTCAAAAAGGCCCCAAGGGCGGACCTTTGTTAGAGGATGTTTCTTCTATGGCTAAAGAAAAAGAAGAAGGTGCATGGGTCGAGTACAAATGGCCATTGATTTCTGATCCTGAAAAAAGCGAACCAAAAATGTCTTTTGCTAAAAAATGTAAAACTAAAGACATGTGGATTGTTGGCGCCGGAGCTTGGAAAAAAGAATACGTCGACGCTGATCAATAATTTTTGAATCTAATTTATATTTTATTCTAACCACAAGCTTCGCACGCCGCGCTCTTTCGCGGTGTGCTTGGCTTCTTCGTAGCCCGCGTCCACATGACGAAAAACTCCCATGGCTGGATCTGCTGTTAACACGCGTTTTAATCTTTCAGCGGCGGCTTCGGTTCCATCCGCGACGATCACTTGACCAGAGTGTTGAGAATACCCCATGCCCACACCTCCACCATGATGCAAACTGACCCAGGTCGATCCGCATGCGACATTCACCATCGCATTCAATAAGGGCCAATCGGAAACGGCATCACTACCATCTTTCATGGCTTCGGTTTCGCGATTAGGACTGGCGACACTGCCACAATCTAAATGATCTCGACCTATGACAATCGGTGCTTTGACTTGTCCAGTTTTTACTAATTCGTTCAGCATCAATCCGGCTTGCATGCGCTCACCATATTCTAACCAACAAATTCGCGCTGGCAATCCTTGAAAGGCTATGCGCTCGGAAGCCATATCAATCCAGCGATGCAAATCTTTTTTATGTGGAAACAATTTTTTAATCGCCTGATCAGTGATGTGAATATCATTGGGATCACCCGATAAAGCCACCCAACGGAAGGGCCCGCTACCTTTACAAAATAAAGGTCGAATAAATAAGGGCACAAAACCTTGAAAATCAAAAGCGTTTTTCACTCCAGCATCAAAGGCTTGTTGACGAATATTATTTCCGTAATCGAAGGTGATCGCACCACGCTTTTGCATTTCCAACATTCCTAGAACGTGTTTGGCAATGCTGGCGCTGACTTTGGCTAAATAATTTTTTTGATTTTGTTGGCGTTCGATTTTGGCGGTTTCGATGGTTAATCCTTCGGGAATATAACCATTTAAAGGATCATGGGCCGAGGTTTGATCCGTCAACACATCAGGAATAAATCCTTTTTGTAGCAATTGATGAATGACTTCGGCCATATTTCCATGAAGAGCAATGCTTTTTGCGATTTTTTGTGATTTATATTTTTCTACCAATTGCAAAGCGTGATCTAAATTGTTCGCCACTTCGTCGACATATTTTGTTTCTAGTCTTTTTTGAATGCGAGTTGGATCGATTTCTACTGCTAAGACAACGGCCCCTGCAAAAACTCCCGCTAACGGTTGCGCACCGCCCATGCCTCCAAGTCCCGCGGTCAAGATCACTCGACCAGCTAAGGGTCCCACATTGGATGTGGCTGATGATCTGTTAGCAAAATGTTGGCGTCCACATTCGGCAAAAGTCTCATAAGTGCCCTGCACGATGCCTTGTGTACCGATGTAAATCCAAGAACCAGCCGTCATTTGGCCATACATCATTAGACCTTTTTTATCCAGTTCATGAAAATGTTCCCAGGTCGCCCATTTAGGAACTAAATTAGAATTTGCGATTAAGACTCGAGGAGCATCCACATGCGTGCGCAAGATCCCGATGGGTTTTCCGGATTGCACCAACAAGGTTTCATTATTTTCTAAGGTTTTTAACGCTTGCAAAATTTTATCATAAGATTCCCAATTACGTGCGGCCTTACCGATCCCACCATACACCACTAAATCTTCAGGACGTTCAGCTACCGCAGGATCTAAATTATTTTGAATCATGCGATAGGCCGCCTCTTGTAACCAACCCTTGCAAGTCAGTTGTGACCCAGTAGGAGCATGAATGACTCTGCTTGATGAGTTCGCAAATGATTTTGTACCCGATTTTGATGGAAAATCTTTACTCATAAAACTCCCTGTCTTTCTTTTGTCAAATTTCCTAGTACAACTAGCAAAATGCAAGAAATTTCCTAGCTGTACTTGGGAAAACACCCAAACAAAATCCGTCATTTTATACATGAGCATCAACACTCAGCTGGAACTAAGCCCAGACAATACCCAATAATATACCCACAAATACCCATAGATTATTATTTTTATAGCTTTTTTGGGTATTTGTGGGTATATTATTGGGTATGCAAGCACCCAAAATACATTTACTTCCCAGCGAGATCCTTAACCTTATCAGTGAAATAGATGAATTCAAAGGTCGGTGGTCTGCCACACAAGCGTTAGCACCTGACAGGCTGGTGGCACTTCGTCAAGTTGCCACCATCGAATCAGTTGGATCAAGCACTCGAATTGAAGGCGTAAAACTCACTAACTCTGAAGTAGAAGCCTTACTTAAGGGAGTCAAAACGTATTCATTCAAATCACGCGACGAGCAAGAAGTCGCTGGGTATGCAGAATTAATGGAAATGATATTTTCATCTTATAAAGATATTTCTTTCACTGAAAATCACATCAAACAGCTTCACAGTATAATTCTCAAATACAGCACTAAAGATGATCGACATCGTGGTCACTATAAAAAATTTTCCAACAGTGTTGAAGCCATCGGAGCAGACGGTAAAAGTAAAGGCGTAATTTTTCATACAGCCACACCTTTTGATACACCAACCTTGATGACGGATCTAATTCATTGGACTAATACACAGATAGAACGCAAGGAATTGCACCCTTTATTAGTTGTAGCCACATTTGTGGTTGTCTTTTTACATATACATCCATTTCAAGATGGTAATGGTCGTTTATCTAGAGCCCTGACAACCCTGCTACTTTTAAAATTCGGATATACATACGTACCATACAGTTCGTTTGAACGAATTGTAGAAGAAAACAAAGATTCCTATTATCTGTCTTTACTACGTGGCCAAGCAGAGCTTGAAAACTTTGGAACAAAGGCATCGAAAAAAAATACGACTAAATCAAATATAAAAGTATCTTCCAAGGTCGTAGATACTGCCAAAATTAAATTAACTACTAAAACGAAATCCGGTGGATTAAACGACTGGTTTATTTTTTTCCTGAAGTCCATGCGAAAACAAAAACTTACCTTGGAAAATAAGATGAAAGATGAATTAATTCTAACCAAATTACCACCATTGTCATTACAACTCCTTGAACTTATTCAAAGTCGTGGCTCTATATCCATAGGTGAAGCCGCTGCAATAACTGGCGCCAATCGAAATACATTAAAACTTCACTTCAGAAATTTAGTAAATGATGGACGCATAAAAAAAGAAGGTGTTGGTCGCGGTTTAAGATATCGGATACGATAATTTGAGACATTTTCTAAATATTTGCAATCCAATCGACAACTAGCGAAATGCTTGCGCCACAAAATGAATATTCAAAATAAATTCATTATTGCAAAAGAAAATCCCAAGCGAATTGAACGTCGATAAACTCAGGAATCTCTAATTTAAAATCAGGTTTTGTGGAAAGAATAAGTATAAACCTACCTTTCTTAATTTTTTTTTCTTCACTAAGCTCAATTAGTGATTTAATTTCACGATCTACATTTTCAGTTGTTAATTCATAACAAACCTGAATCGCATAAAGCTGATCATCTGAGTCTTGAGCAATAAAATCCACCTCTAAACCTGAATTAGTTTTATAGTAAAAAACTTTATATTCTCTTCGTAGTAATTCACAGAAAATAGCACCCTCAAATAATCTTCCTATATTTTTTAAAAACCCAGCCCTGACTGCATTCACCAACCCACTATCAATACAATACACTTTTTTGGGATTAACCATTTGTTTGCTTTTAGATTCTGACCAAATTGGAACAAAGAAAAAGGAATAACTATCCTGCAATGCCTCAAAAACTACAGAAACAAATTCCTTCTGAATTTTAAACCCCAGACTTTTCAATCTATCAAATGTCTTATTCACTGTTACATTTTGCGCGTGTTGACCCGCTAGACCAAGGACCAATTCCTTTACTGCAGAAACATTATCAAGTTTTTTTCTTTCGACCACATCTCTAAAACAAATGGACTCAAAGTATTCTTGCAGAATTTTTTTATAACTTGCCGGAGCCGCCAGTAGCAACTCAGGAAAACCTCCTGTGGTAAGAAACTGATTTAACAACTGATTTTTTTTTGAAATGCTAGACTCTGTTTTCGCTCTATTAATCTTTTTAGCTCTTAACCACTCAACAAAGGATAAAGGAAACACTTCATATTGCAAACTGCGACCTCTTAATTCCGTCGCGATTTCTTGACTTAGTAATTTCGAAGACGAGCCAGTCACTGTAACTCGATATTTGTTATTGCGAAGCAACCGCTCCACAAAAAATTCCCATCCCTCAATCAACTGTATTTCATCGAAAATCATCCAAATTAGCTCTTGTTCTTCAGCGTCTGGGTATAATTCCAAAAAAGCGTGAATGCACCATTGTAGATCAGATGATTTTAGCTGGTGAATACGTTCATCTGCAAAGTTTACCTTCAATACTTTTTGACCCTTACAATTTTTTGCTACTAACATTTCGGCCAAAGTGGATTTTCCGGCTCTACGAATACCCTTTAAAACCGTCGCTTTACGCGGCATCCACTCTAGTTTTAAATCACGTGGAACCAATCCCTCTTGCCAATTTGAATCAGCAAACTGTACTAGATTCTCTGCAATAACTTCCTTCAAAATCGATTTAACTTCTTTATTCATTTTAAAACCCTTTATATGAATACTAACAAAAGTGGTACGAATTTTAAACCACTTTTATCTAAAAGTGGACTAAAATCTATACCACTTTTGAAATTTTAAGTTTAAAATACAAAGAATGTAACTACTCACCTAAATTCCGCGATTTTGTAGTTTTCAGAGGCCTAACTCATAAAGTATAGATTATTTCGTCCTGACTACTACCACACTCAAAACAGCTACGTATCATTAAAAGGTAAATATTTTATAGTGGAGATTTGTAACAACATTTTTTATGTATCTTTACTTCTTTCACTTTTTCAAGTTTTTCATCCGGTACAAAAATTAAATGCCAGGCTTCCTTATTCTCAGATGACTCCGTAATGGCATAAGCAAAAATAGTATCACTAAAAAAATAACTATTGGGAACTCCAAGCTCTTTTCTAACTTCAAGCATATCTTTTCCAACAAACATTTTAATCTTTATTGCATTTGCCGCCATAGCTCCTTTTTCTTTTTCATCAGCGCTCTTGAATTTACTTGCATTAAACTCAATATCACCCCATTTTTTTTTAGCCTCTTTATAGTCTAAAAACACAGCTCCCCAAAAAGTATCCGAATACGAAACTGTAGAAATTATACTTACAAAAAGAATAAGAACGACTAACAATTGATATTTTTTCATTTTGGCTCCTTTGGTATTGGAAGTCCTGACGCATATTACATCTCCAAATCACCCACAGCCGCAGCCACCACACTCATTAATTCTTCGCTGGCGATCATCGATTGAATGGCTTGTATGTCTTTGGAAAAAATTCGATCTTCTTTGGCAAAGGGTACCTGCTGTCGAATAAAATTATAGGCTGCCAACACAGCTGCAGCGGGCTTCAAAGGTTGTAAAAAATCAATCGCTTGCGTCGCCGATAATAATTCCATCGCTAAAACTTTTTCGGCGTTACCTAAAATTTGCTGAAACTTTCTGGCGGCGATCGTTCCCATGCTGACATGATCTTCTTTATCAGCCGAAGTGGGAATACTGTCCACACACGCGGGATGAGCTAAAATTTTATTTTCACTGACCAGGCTGGCCGCCGCCACTTGCACAATCATATGCCCCGAATGCAAACCTCCATTAGGAGCCAAGAACGCTGGTAAACCACTCATCGCTGGATTAATTAATTTTTCAATGCGGCACTCAGAAATATTAGCGATCACACTGATCGCCATCCCCGCAAAATCCATCGCCATGGCCACAGGTTCACCATGAAAATTCCCGCAAGATAAAACCTTATTCTCTGTTGCAAACACCAAGGGATTATCCGTTGAAGAATTCGCTTCCGTTTCTAAAACACGCCACACATAATTAAGCGCGTCCTTGGCCGCCCCATGAAC
>JBPOJH010000168.1:0-21972 GCA_052033755.1 Bdellovibrionota bacterium
CGGTAGAAATTGTGGGATTTGCTTCACCGACCTACAAGGGTAAGTTTGTAGATCCGGAAACCTTGTCACCAGATGATCGTAAGGCAGTGGATTTCAATTTAGATTTGTCTTATGGTCGCGCTAAATCAATATTCCAACATGTATTTGATACGAACAAGATGACCTTTAAGCATCAGCGTAAAATGTTACCGTTGGTTAAAGTAACGGGACGAAGTTTTTTATCGGAAGCTAAGAACTTTCGCATTCCCACGGCCACTGGATCTGAAAAGGATTTTTGTAAAAAATTTGATTGTAAAAAAGCTCAGCGAGTATTGATTAAGTTTACTCTGAAAGAACACGGCGAATAGTTAATAGTTTAAATAAATGGATTTACTTGAATATAGATTGAAAAAGGGGTTTTTATGAACGAGATGATACAAAAAATGATTGATATGCTGGTGACGGCTTCCTACACTGTCAAATTTCCGGCTTTGATTATATTATTTGTAGTAGCATTGGCTGCAAGGTATTTAGTTTACTATACTGTCAAACGCAGTGATTGGTTTGCCGCAGAATTTGAAAGACGAGTATTGCGTTACTTGGAAGAGGGTAATGTTGAAAACCATCCATCATTTTATTTAACTACTAAAAAGCTATTTGAAATTACTTTTTATGAAATTTTTGAAAATCGTGAAAAATTGGGTCGTCGCAAAGGGGATAAGATGATGACCTTAGCTGATCGTGTTTTCTTAATCAAAGAAGGATCAGCTTGGTTAATCCGAGATGTGTTAAGACAGGCTCGTATATTGAAATTCAAAGATCAACCTAGTTTTAACAACATTACTAAAGTCACAATGGAGAATAATCCGTGCTTTACAAGATTGTTTGGAGTTCTTCCCGTCGAAGGCATAAATGATGTATTAAATGTATTACCTGGAGTATTTATCATTGCGGGTATTTTTGGAACATTTTTAGGAATCACAGCAGGTCTACCTACTTTAAGTGGTATCGATATGACAAATGTTGATAAAACAAAAATGGTTATGGATCAATTCTTAATGAGTGTGGCATTTGCGATGAGTGCATCTATTTTGGGGATTATGTTTTCCGTATTTACAAATGTTTATAATACAATATTTAGTCCAGAAAAAGTCTACGGTGTTATGATTGATCGATTTGAAAATTCGTTGATGCTACTTTGGAATGCTTCAAAAAATAATGATCTTCCGAAAGATTTAGAATTTCATGATCATCGTGATCCAAAAGAAGTTTTGGCAGAAAATAGCATTTACAAAGAGATCATGAAGCACGCTAAATCAAGAACGGCTCCATTTAATAAAGAAGATGTAGCTGGTAAGGCATCCTAGTTATATTAAAATTGAAACATAAAATTAAATAGTGGTCCATTATGTCCACAGGAAAATAAAAATTAGGAATAACGAATATGTCAATGAAGTTGTTGATTGAACAGAATGGTAAAAAACAGGATGTTCATTTAAATGAAACTCCGATTCGGGTGGGACGCTCACCCGAATTTGAGCTTTGTTTTAACAATCCCCAAGTCAGTCGTTTTCATTGTATTTTCTGGATGGAAGAGGGTCGATTATGGGTGCAGGATCAAGGGTCAGCCAATGGGACCTTTGTTGACGATGTCAGGTTAGAATCAAAAATTCGATTAGAATTAAAGCATGGACAAGACATCAAGCTGGGTAAATCTGGAATTCAAATTTCAGTCATTGATAAAGACTTAGAAAAAAAATCAGAAAGTAAAAGTAAATCAGTTGCAAGTCACTCGAACTATGAAATCAGTTCTAATTCTTCAACAGGTCATGATCAGGACTCTTATGCGCAAAATCTAATTTCGAATGCAAAGTCATATCTGGAATCAAATGAACCTTCGGTATCGACACCGACTGAGAATCAAAAGGGTGTTTATAAATCCGAATTAAAAACCAATCCAGAGTTTGTGAGTCATAAACAAGAAAACTTTGATCGAATGAAAGACGAAGTGGCAGGATTCGTGAATGATGCCAAAGGCAATGCGAAGGCTTTACTTGAAAATGCGCAACAGGAAATAGATAAATTAAAACAAGAAACGCAGGCTTTATGTATCGATCGTTTAAATCAAGCTGAAAAAGAAGCTACACAAATTTTAGGTAAGGCACAAAAAGAATCCTTAGAACTTGTTAAAAAATCCAAAGAAGAAGCTTCACAGTTATTAACCGAAGCACAGAAGAAATCTTTCGATATACAAAAAAAATCGCAAGAGGAATATCATC
This sequence comes from Bdellovibrionota bacterium, assembly GCA_052033755.1. GTDB lineage: Bacteria > Bdellovibrionota > Bdellovibrionia > Bdellovibrionales > Bdellovibrionaceae > JBPOJH01. The sequence continues at coordinate 2,259 of JBPOJH010000168.1, forward strand.
AAAAGCAATTAGAACTTTCAGCTTTGGGCAATAAATCCATCAAGGAAGCCGCAGATAAAGCAACGCAGATTTTAGAAGACACTAATAAAAAAATATCGCAGTTATTAGCGGACAGTCAAAATGAAGCCGTTAAAATAAAAAGTCTTGCTAACAAAGAATCGGAAGAAATATTAAGTAAAGCGAATCAGCAAGCGCGGGAAGTGTATGCTAAGGCTCAAGATGAAACAAAAAAACATATCGAAGAGGCGCATCGCAAGTCAGAAGAAAAAATCAAGTGGGCTCAGTTAGAGGCTGAAAAGATGCTTGAAGAAGGGCGTGGCTCAATTCGCGAGATGCGAGAGAATGCAGAAAAAGAATTAGCACAAATTAGGGAACAAGAAAGACAAAGAGTCCTTGCTGATGCTAATGATGATGTTAAAAAAATGTTTGAAAAGGCTCAGCTAACTATCGATGGCTGGATACAAAAAGCCAAATCCGATGAAAAGGAAATTCGAGATCAAATTCAAGGTCATCAAATTGAGTTAGAGACTTTAAAAAATTTAATGCAAGATCTGAATGAATCCAAAAAAAGATCACAAGCAGAGATTCATTCATTAAATGAAGAAGCTATCCAGTTAAAAAAGGATCTTGATCAAGAGTTATCCCAATTAAAAAGTGAAACGCAAATCTGGTGCGAAGAACAAAAAGCACAAGCTAATAAATACTATGATCAGCAACACAAAGCTGGAGATGAGTACTTAGAGTCAGCTCAAAAAGCAGAAGAGCGAAACAAAAAATATGAATTGCAGTTGGAAGAAAAACTGAATGCTACACAAGTTCTGCAAGAACAGTTAACGACAAAGAATCAGTCTGCGGATGCGGCTTTACATGAGGCTAAATCTTCCTTAGACAGCGCTAAAAAACAGGCTGCTGAAATGAAGCATCAAGCCGACGAAGAGTTGCATAAAGCGCAGAAGCACGTCAAAGAACTTCGAGATAAGGTCGAACTGGAAGCAACTGAAAAACGCAAACAAATGGAAGAAAGCGCCGTTAAGTCCAGAATTCAGGCCGAGGAAGATCTGACTCAGTGGTTACAAGAAGAACAAGGTAAGATACTTGAGCTTCGACGACAACAAGTCGTGGAGTTCGAAAAAAATGTATTAGGATCTTTATTGCAGGTCATTCCTAAGAGTGAGAATCATAAAACTGTCGAACTAGAGAAATCAATTCGTGATACGGCTAAGAAGTCCTTTGTCGAAGTTAGTCATGAATTATTAACGGCTAAACGTGGTCGTAATAAAAAACGTCGATGGATAATCAATTCGGTATCGGCTGCGTGTCTGGTGTTAGCTGCATTTTATGGTGGATCTCGTTGGGAGTATCAAAAGCATGAAGTGCAAACACAAGCAAATTATTTACTTAAAAAAATTCAAGAGCAACGAGAAAAAGCACCTAAATTTAATCCAAAGATGGATTACAATCCTAAATCGAATTACGCTGATAACATTATTCATACGAAAGAGTATGCAACCATCAAGTTGAATGAATCCGTTAAGGATCAGTGGATCACGTCATTGAATAAATTATTCTTAGAAGAGCTGGAATTAAAAGATGAAACCATTGTTAAATTCATCACAATGGAAAATAATTTAATACGCGATTTAGTCGATTTAAGAAAAGGAATCATTCCAGAAAAAGAAGCCGAAGGTCTACAGAGATTAAAAGAGGCCGAGGATAAGTTTGTTCAAGAAGTGGCCGAGGTGATTGGCGGGCAAAAAAATATTTCCAAGATCAATGCCTTTGAACAAAAGTTTTTACAGTCTTATTTATCGACAGCCGAGTCTATGGATACCGAAAAACGTGGTTTAGCCTCGACGGCTCTTGACGCAAAGTCTGAAGAACCCAAGCCCACGGAAACTAAAGTCATGGAACCCAAGCCCACAGACAACAGCGACAAAGATTCGACTAAATAATTGTCCATCGCTGCTACTTGCTTGGCGCAGTTTAATCTGCCAGCCGATTCATAACGGGTAAATACATATCCTCGTTAATACGACCTTTCTTAAGCATCAGATCAATTTTTTCTTTGTTGTCTATGTATAGGTCCGTATTTTTTTCTTTTTCAATAGCTAAAACCTGAAGCATTGGTTTTTCAATTTCGACTTCAAAAAACAGTATGTAATCTGCAATTATTTTTTTCGCAATTTTCTCATTTTCAAGCTTAGCAAAAAACTCTCCCGCTTTTGGGCCATAAGTTTTATTAGCAAAGTAATTAAAGAAAGAATTTCGAATGTATTCAATGCGAACGAATTCAGTCTCTGTCCATGACTTATTTTCTTTTTTATCTTTCCAAGCTAAGTTTAAAAGTTTGGTGATGATATTATATTGGACTGAGTTTCGTCCTTTGGAATCTTGGTGATCAAATAGATAGTGGCCAATGCCATCTAGTTCAATCAAATTCACGTTGCGAATATGCTTTTTGAATGCGTCTCCGATACTGTATGTGTTTTTACCGATAGGTGTTTTGTTTTTACCACCAGTCGGAGCAGGTGCGTATTCTTCCCGGTTGCCATATAATAGCTGTAGGTTCAGATCTGGGTTTCGTATTGAGGGATCGTATTGTCCTTGACTGCGGTTCCAAATGTATTGCGCGCTCATCAGTCCTGCCCAAGTAGATCCTAATGGATTTTCCTGCACATCACCACCAAAATTCATTTTCGATGTTTTTTGCTTATACCAATTGGAAAGTATGGGATCAAAACCAGCTGGTGACATAAACATGGCGCCTTGAACTTCGAATGGATAATAGGTCAGATATTCTGCAATGGCATCAGGTCCATAAGAGTGACCAACTAAGTAAATGGGTTTGCCAAATGCTTTTACTTTCTGGACAATTTTGTTTAACCAATCAATGAAGTATTTCTTATCATTAAATTTCTCACTATGAGGCCCTTTACCATGGAATGGGTAATCAAACGAAACGCCAGCGACTTTGTAATCAACAAGCGAGTTAAATAATTGTTGTGCGTTGATACCAGAGCTTTTTGCAGTTCCGGATCCATGGAGAAATATCACAACGGCTTCCGCGTCAGAGGCAACAAGTGGGATTTCTCCTTTAGTATTAAGTTCCGCCGCGTACGTATGATACAACCAGGTATCCAACTCTTTATCGAATTGTCCAATGACTCGTCCTTGTGATGTTTGCTTTTTCCAATCGGATACAAATTTTCTAATTTTTTCGGGAGTCGTTAGGTTATCATAATTTTCGACGATGGGTTGGCGTCCAAGATAGTCAGGAGTCAGGGTTCCATACTTTTTGAAAGTTTGTGTCAGAAGATCGTCTTCGATAATCGAAGTAGTGTCTGTGTTGTATATGTTTTGGCAGGTAGGAGCAAGATTTGCGTTGTTCAAAACACTTTGTGCTTGAGCCGTTAAAGTCGTAGTTGTTAGAAGTGTTCCGATCAAAATGAATTGAACTAGTGAATTCACACGGGCTCCTTTTATAGGGTTTCAACAAACAATCCTCATTCAACGGGTGTTAGTTGATAGGTATTATTCATTAAGTGCAAAATTAAAATCTTAATTTAGAGCAATTATTTTTTCTTAGTGGATGTATAAAAAAATAAACCTAAAAAAGGACCTGTTATTTTTTAAACAGTAATATTTACAAAACCACAATCAGTGGCGCAATGAAGTGTTTAGTCGTTCCCGTGATGCTGCAAAAATTCAAAAGTTATCGGCTCAGGATTATGAAAATCTCACTCGCACCCCGAATCAAGGTGGTTTGATTTTCAACTTCCGAGCCGTACCTAAATGGAACTTTTAAAAAAGCATTCAGCGAAGACTAGCTTAATGCTTTTTCTAAATTTTTTGCCAATAAAGCTAAGAAATCCTCGGTGAACATGTATTTATCTTCGGTGACTTTGTCGCCATAAATACAGGACGCTAAATCCTTAGTCATGTGACCAGCCTCAACGGTGTCCACACAAACTTTTTCTAAGGTTTCAGCAAATTTGACTAGTTCTGAATTGTTATCCAACTTACCACGGAAAGCTAAACCGCGAGTCCATGCAAAGATCGATGCAATGGGATTAGTTGAAGTTTTCTTGCCTTGTTGGTGCATGCGGTAGTGTCTAGTCACGGTACCGTGGGCAGCTTCGGCTTCGATGGTTTTTCCATCTGGAGTCACAAGTACGGATGTCATTAATCCTAAGGAACCAAAACCTTGAGCGACAGTATCACTTTGCACGTCGCCGTCGTAGTTTTTACAAGCCCAAACAAAGCCACCTTCCCATTTTAAGCAACTGGCAACCATATCATCGATCAATCGATGTTCGTAAGTAATTCCAGCGGCAGTGTACTTCGCTTTGAATTCGGATTCATAAATTTCTTGAAAGATATCTTTAAATCTTCCATCGTATTTTTTCAAAATGGTGTTTTTAGTTGAAAAATATAAAGGCCATTTTTTTTCTAAGGCAGTGTTGAAACACGCTCTGGCAAAGCCACGAATAGATTCATCAGTATTGTACATAGCCATCGCTACGCCATCACCCTTGAAGTTATAAACTTCATGAGTTTGTTTTTCGCCGTTTTCACCTTCAAAAGTAATGGTTAATTTACCTTTACCTTTGGTGACGAAATCAGTGGCCTTGTATTGATCACCAAAAGCATGACGTCCAATACAGATAGGCTTGTTCCAGCCAGGCACTAGGCGAGGTACGTTTTTACAAATGATAGGTTCGCGGAAAACGGTGCCATCTAAAATATTACGAATGGTGCCATTTGGTGATTTCCACATTTGTTTTAAATTAAATTCTTTCACTCGAGCTTCATCGGGAGTGATAGTCGCGCATTTAATACCGACATTGTATTTCTTAATCGCCTCGGCAGAATCGACAGTGACTTGGTCATTGGTTATATCGCGATTTTCCATGCCTAAATCGAAATATTTAATGTCGATTTCTAAATAAGGAAGAATCAAACGATCTTTGATGAACTTCCAAATGATGCGAGTCATTTCATCGCCATCTAATTCTACGACAGGATTTTGAACTTTAATTTTCTTCATAGTACTCCTTTAAAAATCGAAATAACTAGTTAGTTGAATTCCTTCGTCGAATTCAGTTGTTGAGTAAAATCGATCGAACTAACTAGATCTTAAAAAAATCGTGACAAAAAATTGGAACGCTTTATTATTCATATCTAGAATAAATTGTCGAGGCGATTTGTGAAGGCTTTCCAGAGCTTCTTGCGACGCATTGCTGGGTAGCGAATATTATAATGTGCACATAAAGGGCAAGTGATTATGAAAGTTTATGATTTTATTATTGTCGGAAGTGGTTTTGGTGGCAGTGTTTCGGCCATGCGTTTGGCGCAAAAAGGCTATTCTGTATTAGTATTGGAAAAAGGTCGTCGCTTTCAGAAGGAAGATTTTCCTAAGACCAATTGGGATGTTAAAAATTTTTTGTGGGCCCCTATTTTTAAATGCTTTGGCATTCAGCAAATCACTTTATTGCGTGGAGTGATGTTACTCCATGGGGCTGGAGTCGGCGGAGGCAGTCTGGTTTATGGGAATACTTTGATGGAGCCGCAGGACTCAGTTTTTAAGGATGCCGCCTGGCCGCACTTTCAACATCATGAAAAAACCTTTGATTGGTTAAAGGATTTGAAACCATACTATGCAACAGCCAAAAAAATGTTGGGCGTGACAGAGAATCGATTAGAGTCATTCGCTGACGAGGCTCTAAAGGCGGTGGGGCATCGAATGGGTGTCGCGGATACTTATCATCCCACCGAGGTCGGTGTTTTATTTTCTGAGTACAAAGGGGAAAAGGTCAAAGATCCATTTTTTGCAGGGCAGGGGCCTGAACGTTATAGCTGTACGGGTTGTGGCGCTTGCATGACGGGCTGTCGAGTGGGGGCAAAGAATACTTTGGATTATAATTATTTGTATCTAGCAGAAAAATGGGGAGCGCAGGTTTTGCCATTGTCCACAGTTTCCAAAATTGAAAAAATATTTATGGACACGAAGAATGAAGATTCAAAAACTGGTGATTTAAAAAAAATAAATTCGAATTCTTTCCAGCTAGAAGATAGTTATTATCAAGTGCATGTCACGCAGACAGGATCCTATTTAGATTTGCTTCGCTCACGCACACAGATTTTTCGAGCGAAAAAAATTATTTTATCAGCGGGAGTATTAGGAACTTTAAAATTATTATTTCAAAATAAATTAGTCTACAAAACATTGCCGCAAATTTCTGAGCAGTTGGGAGAAAACATTCGCACCAACGGTGAAAGTTTATTAGGTGCCACTAGTTTTGATGACTCTAAAAATTTTTCTTTAGGAATCGCGATCGGATCCGCGATTCATCCTAACTCGACAACAAAAATTGAGCCAGTCCGATACACCGAAGGGGCCGATTTTATGCGCTTGTTAGCCGTACCTTTAACAGGAGCCGGTGGCAAGTGGTTGCGTCCACTGAAATTAATGGTGCGAATGATTGTCGACTTCCCGAAGTGGATACGTTTGTTGTTTATTAAGGACTGGGCCAAGCAAAGTATTATTTTATTAGTCATGCAATCGATTGATGAAAAATTTAGTATTCAATTCAGTCGTTCATGGTTAAGACCATTTTTTCATTTGCGAGGTCGCATCAAGGATAGCTCCATTCCCAGTTACATTCCTTTGGCGCAAACGGCTGCGACAGAATTGGCCAAAGAAATCCGTGGTTATCCTCAGAATGTGGTGTCGGAAGTACTGTTAGCCACACCAGCGACGGCACATATCTTAGGGGGCTGTTGTATGGCGGATGATGCGAAACAAGGTGTGATTGATTTTAATCATGAAGTGTTTGGGTATCAGGGACTGTATGTTTGTGATGGCAGTGTGATTCCTGCGAATCTAGCTGTGAACCCTAGCTTGACGATCACGGCCTTGTCAGAAAGATTTTGCGATCAGTTCCCCGTCAAAGACGAAGCCCTGTTCGCCTCTAGACAGCTTCCCTAGTTTTCGGCTGTTATGAGTTTTTAGTCGAGCTTCCAAACCTTATTAATCGACCCTCAAAAATTCCTGTTAAAAGAGGTCCTCAAGAATTTTAAATATCTTCCAAATTAGCCAGGCTAATTTGAGCAATAATTTAAGTATCCTTAAAAACCGCCGATAAGACCTATGGTTGTTAGGTTTTTCGGACATAACTTCCTCCTTTACGGATTGAAAATGATGTCCCAAAAAAATTAATTCAATCATAACAGCGAATCTGATGGAACCAGTTCGCTGTTTTGCATTTTATAGGCCTGAATAAACTCAATACACTTAAAATAGATCCTGCCAATAGAGTTAAGTTATTATACTCTGGCGGTGTTTAAATAAATGAATTCAGTCAACCTGTGGACTAGTACGGTAAGTATTCGAAGGTTTTATTAAGCGGCTTCAGCCAGAGCCTTGCAAACCTTCGCCAGGCTTTCCAGTGTCGGATTCGCATTTGGCTCCATCAGTTTAAATAATGTTCTTCTTGAAATACCTGCATCTTTATAAAAATGTTCTTTATGCACTTGTTCAAGATGTGAGAGAAGAATATCGCGAACTGCATCTGCATCCCCATCAATCAGTGCATCAGCAATTGCCTCCGAAATAAATTTGCGATTCGCTAATTCTGAAGCTGCAGAGTAATCATAGGCTGGGCTACCAGCTTTCAAGCGTGGCTTTGCAATAGCTTTAGTTTTCAATGTATTTTTTGAGGATTTTTCTCGCTTTTTTGATGTCTGAATCTTGCCCATTTTTATTTCCTCCTAGGATTAACAATGTTAATTCACTATTATCATCAACCATGATCGAATAATAAACTCGCCGACCATTGGCCCATTTTAGCTCTGACAAAAATTCGCCTAAGTCTTTAGATATCCCAAAGTGCCCATGCTCTTCGATATTAGTCAACCGCTTGGCTATTTGTGCTTTTTCTTTAGGTCTTTGAGAATCATACCACTCAATATATTCAGGAGTACGCTTAAGCTTCATAGGACAATAGTGCACTATAATGCACTTATTGTCAATAGGCCCCAATCGGAAGTTGGCCTGAGGATGGAAATACTAGGGGGAGCAAGGTGTAAGCCGTTCTTTGCGGATTGAAAATGATGTCCCAAAAAAATTAATTCAATCATAACAGCGAATCTGATGGAACCAGTTCGCTGTTTTTGCATTTTGTAGGCCTGGATAAACTCGATACACCTAAAATAGTTCGTGCTCAGTGAGTGATGAGATTGATAAATTTGGCAGAGTATTCAGACCATCAGAAGCAATGAAAAAATCCAAATCAAATACAAAATTAGGACTTAGCTTTAGTGGCTTTATTTTCTTTATGTGAGCTCCAAATCGACAGACCGATAAAGATGGCGCCTACGGCTCCGGTGATAAGTTCTGGAATTTCGATCAAGGTGTTTAAGAAAATAATAATCGCTAAACTGCAGACCGCGTAAAAGGCGCCGTGCTCTAAATACTTAAAGGCCTCTAGCGTGCCCTTGTCGACCATCATAATTGTTAGACTTCGTACAAACATCGCACCAATTCCAAGGCCGATCGCAATGATAAATAAATTATTGGTGATGGCAAAGGCGCCAATCACACCGTCAAAACTGAAAGAAGCATCTAGGACTTCTAAATATAAAAAATTAGCTAAGCTGGCTTTAGCCATCTGATCCAATAGGACTTGATCCAGTGGCTTTCCATTTGCGACAGTAGAATCGGTTTTTGGATGTGCAGATTGTGTATTGGGTGCCTGCAAGAAAGTACCAATCCCCTGTACCGCAAGATAGGTAATAACACCAAATAATCCAGCAATAAGGAATGACAACTGATGATCTGCAGAAATAAATTTGCTAATAATAATTATTACAATCAAAGTTAAACCAACTTCGATGGCTTCCAATCGTCCCATCTTAGAAAGTGGCTCTTCAATTCGACGAATCCAGTGGATGTCTTTCTCAACGTCGAAGAAATACTTCAATGAAACTAATAATAAAAAAGCTCCACCAAAGGCAGCGACTTCGTAATGTGCGGATAACATAATTTCTTTGTACTTTTCAGGTTGCGTGGCCGCCAATACAAGGGCATCAACGGGACCTACTTTAGCCAAAATCGATACGATTAATAAAGGAAACACTAATCGCATTCCAAAAACGGCGATCCACATCCCCCAAGTTAAAAAACGATGTTGCCATACAGGAGTCATATCTTTTAAAACAATCGCATTCACAACCGCATTATCAAATGAGATCGAGATCTCTAGAACACTTAATACCATACATAAGAACATGGCTGTCCAGGCACCAGTCAGAGTTCCGCTGTAATAAAAACCAACGACGCCTCCAAGTAAAATACCAATGACTGTGACCCAAATAGAGCTACCAAAATATTTCCAGTTGTTCTTCATAAAAACCTCGTAGGTGATCGAAAGTTTGATTTTTTATCTATAGACACTTAAATACATTTTTCCTAAGCCTGTCAATTCTCAATACGTTTTCAATAGAGTTGTATGTGGCTTTCATAAGTGGCGTGTTATTGTCAGTGACGAATAAAAGGAATACTAGAAAATCAAAACAGAGATGTATTACTAACTTATCGAATGGCAATGTATTGCGATTGTATAATTATTGAAGACTGTAAAAGGAGTGTTCAAATGAAAGGTTCATGTGTTTTATTGAGTTTTATTTTTGTTACGGGCAATGTCTTCGCGGCAGCAACCAAAACAGCGGTAACTGATCCACAGACAATTGTATTTTCTTTTCAAAAACAAAAGAACCCTGAAGAGTTGAAGCAAGCCACTCAAACTGTGGCAGAGTACTTAACTCAAAAAATTGGCAAAAAAGTCGAGGTGCTTGTTCCAACATCTTACGGAGCCACAGTGCAAGGCTTGATTTCCAACAAAGTGCATGTTGCTTATATGGACTCTTTGCCTTTTATATTAGCTTCTAGTGAAACAAAGTTAGAAGTCATCGCGGTCGAGAAGCGCAATGGTCGTACCGAATATGATTCTTTAATCGTGGTCCCGAAAGATAGTGCTGTTGTAAAGTTAGCCGATCTCAAAGGAAAAAGAATGGCATTTACTTCACAGACTTCGACTTCTGGATATTTATTTCCATTTGCTCGTTTGGTGAATGAGAAAATCCTACAAAAACCACAAGATTTAAACAATTACTTCGCGCAAATAGTCTATGCTGGCGGTTATGATAAGGCGTTACTAGCTGTAGCGAATGGACAGGCCGATGTCGCCGCTTTTAGTGACTATGTGTTTGAAGGGCCAAAAGCGGACTTATATGGTAATCAGGAAACCAGAGATAAAGTGCGTGTATTGGCTAGAACTTCAGGAGTTCCAACGCATTTAATTGCAGTTTCTCAGAATTTATCCAAAGAGTTAATTAGTAAAATTCAAGCAGCACTATTTGATCTGGTCAAAGACAAGCCAGAGTTGCTGACTAGTGTTTACGGAGCGTCCGTATTGGCGAAACCGACAACGAACCATGTTGAAAAAACACTTTCAGCTTTGCGTGATACAGGTTTGGATGTAAAGTCCTTTGTTAAATAAATTTAATAAGGATGGCATGCAAAAAATCTTTTCTGCTACTCGATTAAGGCACGAATATCATGGATCTCGAAATTATTTATTCGAAATCCATGATTTTTATTTGTTGGAAAAGGAAACGATACTTTTAAAAGGTAGTTCCGGCGTAGGTAAGACGACTTTATTAAGATTGATTGAAAATTCGCTAAACCGGGAAGACTGTGTTATCGAAACCGATTGTTCGGCGACCTTGGTTTATCAAGATCTAAGACTTATACCAGAAAGAACAGTCCTCGAGAATGTGTTAGCGGGAGCCTTAAGTCAATTGCGATCCTACTCTGTGAAGTACTCCATCGAGCAAGTACAAAAAGCGAAAGATCTGTTATCTAAAGTTGGATTAAAGCAAAATGAAGACAAGCTTGTTTCCGAGTTATCCGGTGGACAAAAACAAAGAGTGGCCATAGTCAGAGCGCTAATGAACTCACCAAAAGTTTTATTGGCAGATGAGTGCTTTAGTCAGTTAGATAAAAACACGGCAACTGAAGTATTTCGTTTAATTCAAGAGCTGCAGTCGCAATTGGGTTTTACCTTGGTCGTTAGTCAGCATGCGGCTGTGATAGAAGAAAAAAACTTTGATCGCATCATTGAAATTACACCTAATGAAATTCACAAATTAACGACATCAAGGAAACGTCGAAAGAAAACACAAAAATTCGAATACAAATACTTTTGGATGATCGTGCTTGTCTTGGTATTTGCAGCCTTTTACTCATTGGATGACTCTGGTTTTAATTCGGCAGATGCCTTATTTCAGATATGGAGCTTATTAAAAAGATTTTTTAATTTTTCAGATTTACAAAATTCGCAAGTGCATTGGGTGGGGTTACTAAAATCATTTATGCTAACCATTAAAATGGCTTTAATCGGAAGTTTTCTGGGCTTCATAATCGCTGTCCCGCTGGCTTTCTTGTCGACACGTGAGTTTTCTGCAAAAAGTATTGCGAAAGGGATTCGTCTTTTTTTAATGATGATTCGAACAGTGCCTTCATTGGTATGGGCACTGATTTTTATCTCTGCTTTTGGTATTGGAAGCGTTGCTGGAGTTTTTGCACTTAGTTTGTATTCAGCAGGTTATTTGGGAAAGTTGATTTATGAATCAATTGAGGATTTAGAACAAAAATCTTTTAAAGCTTTAAGAGCAATGGGGGCTTCTCGCTATCAGGCATTTCTATTGAGTATCGTGCCGCAGTCTAGACCGATTTTACTGGCACATTTTATTTTTATGTTCGAGTACAACATTCGAGCCGCCAGTTTAATGGGTTTGGTTGGAGCTGGGGGGATAGGGCAAGAGTTGATGTACAATTTGGAGTGGCGTCGATTTTCACATGCAGGTATAATTTTGATACTAATGCTGGCCGTGATATATGTCGCTGACAAACTTTCGAGTTGGTTGCGTAGTCGCCTGATTCAAGCAAGAGGTCACTAGAGCTTACAGGCAGTCTTTTATTTTTTGCAAAATTTCGGCGCCGTAAATTTCGATCTTACGATCACCTAGCCCATAGACTTCCGCCAAGCTTGTATTATCAGAAGGCATTTGTTGAGACAAATGCCGCAAGGATTTATCACTTAAAATCATAAACGCAGGAATGTCCATGTCTTTTGATTTTTGTCGTCGCCAGTCTTTTAGATATTCAAAAACCAAGGTTTGCTGCGGAGATAATTCATCCAAAACCACTTCCTTATTTGAATTTTGCGATTTCTTCTGCATGGATTTTTTGGCTGATTTCACTGCCGAGTTTTGCGACTGGGCCACGTGCGTATCCAGTTGAGTCCAGTCCTCTTTCGTCAGTTGAATTTTACGAGGCGAATCTTTGGCGCAAATATCGCAGTGACCACATTTTTGTATGCGATTTTCATCTTTGAAATAGGTTAGAATTTCATTGTGTCGACACTCGCTACCTTCGATATAATCCACTAACGAGTGAAAACTATCCCAGCGTGCGGACTTATAATCTTGCGCTAATCCGGATTTCATTAAAAAATAACTTTGCACCGATTTATCAGCCTTGGTGTATAACAACAGACAAGTGGAGTCTTGACCGTCGCGACCGGCACGTCCCATTTCTTGGTATAGACTATCGATGTTGCCAGGCATTTGATAATGAATCACTAAGCGCACATCGGGTTGATCGATTCCCATTCCAAAAGCATTCGTAGCGACCAGGATGCTGGTTTTACCCGTTTGATAATCTTTTTGAATTTGATCTCGCTCTTCCGAGGAAAAGCCAGCATGATAAACTGCGACCCTTGTGTTCGCCTCGTGGGAATTCATCATATTTGACGGCTTAGACTGATTTCGTTTGGAAAGTTGTTGATTCAAATACTCGGCTAGCTTTTCACTGGTCTTTCGTGTCGAGCAATAAATAATTTTTCGTCCCTGTGGAAACATCTGCAAGGATTTTAAAATATAAAGATTTTTTTCATCTTCATCCTGGCAGGTTTCGACTTGGTAAAATAAATTGGATCGATAAAACCCGTGAATGTGTTTACGAAAGTTTTTAAGTTTAAGTTGTTTAGCGATGTCTTGTAAAACCTCTGGGGTCGCAGAAGCAGTTAGCGCCAAGATTGGCAATTGTGGAGCCACTCGGCGCAATTGACCTAACTGCGAGTACTCTTGACGAAAATCATGTCCCCATTGCGAGACACAATGCGATTCATCAATTGCAATCATGGCAATGTCTTTCAAGGTTTGATTGCGATGACCTAGCCATTGATGAAAGCCTTCACTCATCGCGCGCTCTGGAGATAAATACAAAATAAATTGCTGAGACTGGGCCAGCTTCGCAAAAATCAATTTTTTTTCTTCCACCGTTTGATTGGAATGAATACATCCTGCATTAAGTCCCATTTTTTCTAATGAGTAAACCTGATCATTCATCAACGCGATCAAGGGAGAAATCACGATTACCACTTTGTTTAAAGCCACTGAGGGAAATTGATAGCACAAGGATTTTCCACCACCTGTTGGCAATACGGCCATCACATCTTTGCCAGCTAAGATATCGGCGATGACTTCCTTTTGGCCGCGACGAAAATCCTTCATCCCGAATTTTTGATTTAATAGACTTAAGTGATTGGAGCTTAGTTTGTGCTGTTCTTGCATTCTGAAAGTTATACGCTATTCCCCCAGGGCTTGCAAACACGAGTTTCTGATTTGTGTCTATGCTTTTATCACTGTGTAACAATTTTTGTCTGAAGTGGATTATTGAAAAATATTTGTCGAGTCTAATGAGCCTTATTCCATCTTAGCTGGAAATAAAATCAAAAAAGATTGCATAAAGATTGCATGAAAAGTGCATGATCAGTTCAAAGGATAAGAAGCGTCAAGTAAAGGAATAAGGAGTGGGTTATGAACTCAAATTGGAAGCGCCAACAAATTCTAACAGATAGTCAGCCGATCAAGGGCACGAAGGGGCAAGTATCAATGACGGCGTTATTGGTAATGTCGACCTTGATGCTTTTGCAAACGGCGTGTAACAACAGAAATAAACGAGATACGGATGAGTCGCAAGTAAAAGCGACAAGCGCTACAACTACTACCACGACTACGACGACGGTTCCAGCATCAGTTGAAACTCCTTCGTCTGCGCAACCTGTAACACCAAAACCTGATACTCCTTCGTCTGCAAATCCGCAGCCAGCAACAGCGCCAGTAGCTACACCCGAAAAGCCAGCATCTTCTGGAGTTATTAACGGTGGCACTGCCAAAGATGAAGTTAAAGTGGATGAAGTTAATCCACCGGCCGATAAGCCTGCGGACTCAAAACCTACAGATCCCAAGCCGGTCGTTGCTGGTGAAGGGGCTGTAGCTCCTTCGACATCCGTCCAAGCTAAAGCTGAACTAGTGACGGTGCCAACCAAGGCTGAGGTGGACGAGGCCAACAAAAAGGCCAAAGAGATTAAAGAAACCAAAACAACGGTCGTCACGAATGACAAACCAAGTACAGAGTCTCCAGCTGTGAGCACAAGCTTTGATCCGATCAAAGCCATGCAAGCCAATTTAAAATTGGCCGACGAAATACAAAGTCTTTTAAGAAGTCATATTTATAAATCATCAGATTTAGCAAAGATGACTGATAAATGGATTCCTGCGACAGCAAGAACAACGGCGATGTTAAACACCTACGCTGATAAACCAGCTAGTGAGACATTACATAAGCAGATCATTAGTTATGCCAAATTATATAATGCAATAAAAGATTCATTGCAGACGGAAATTACTAAAATCAATGATGCCGCGTTGACGGCCAAGTGGCAGGAGTTTAGCAAAGATTGGGCTGTGACTTATCAACAGTACTATGCGCAATCAGCTCCATTAAAAGAGTTTATTAGCAAGCCAACATTAATTGCCACACAGACGCAAGTATCGATGGATCGCTTGGTGACTCAGGCTGATCAATTCGTGGATCAATTTTTAAAACTACCATTACCCAATAATAAATCTAACGATTTAATAAACAACTTGAAAAAGTCGATTGCGGATTTGCGTGAGGCTAATAAAAAGAATGGTTTAAATTCTCCGCAGGAAAAACACGCCTTCGCAGTGATGGTAGCTAATCTGGAAAAAGTAAAAATAAAAATGTCCGAATTACTAACTGCCGACGCTAGCAGAAAGCAAGTTCTAGAGCTAATGTCTTGGATTGAAAAAGTGGAGCAAACTTTACGAACGGGTGTTGAACTAGCTTAGTTCAGTCACTTTAAGGGCTTCTAAAATACCAGGGATATGAGTCAAAATATCCTTGGCAGGAAGTCCTCTTTCAATTTCATATGTTAATGTTGGCGAGTTTCGTTCGATTCCAGCAAATGTGCCTAAGCAGCCTGGAGTTGGATAACCAATGCTATCATCAATTTTATATCCCGTGTGTTTAGCAATCACTTGTGCTTGTGCTAAGCAATCGCCGTTTACGTTTAATACCGGCTGCCACGAATGCAAGGATAAAATCCAATGCGGCGATTCACTCAAAATCCATTTTTCCAAAGCGTGAGTTTCTGATTCGCTGTTGGCTCTTGGGCCGGGATTGTATCTAGGGGTTTTGATTTCGGGACTCCAGTCTTTGGTAGCCATGTTGCGATTTAAATCAATGCCATTGGCGTTACCACGTTGCTTTAGCAGAACTCCATCTAAATTAAATTGCGGTATTAATGTGATGTCTAAATGAAATGGAAAATCTTGCGCAAAGCAGGCTAATAAAGCCTGTGCCGCGATCACGCCTTCGATTTCATCTCCATGCACGCCACCTAATATTAATACTTTTTTGGGAGGGAGAGTTGTGCCGATAGAGCTGATCGGATTTTGAAATCGATAAGCCAAGATGGGTAGTCCCGTTTGAGTAAAGCCAAAAATAGAGCCAGTGATGGAGTGCATTTCCAATTCCTTATGTTTTTAAAAGTTTTCTAATAATCATTGAGTTTTTAAAAAAAGCAAGTTTGAATATTCGCATGTCTGATTTTTCATATAATTCGCAAAAGCAATTGGTGTTCGCTGGGCATGTGCTCTCTAAATATACTCAACCGGATCAAAATCCGTTTTATTTATACTCAGAAACGATTTTGCAAGAGCAGCTTCATAAGTTTCGCACGGCAATTACGACACAATTGAATAAAGGCCCTAAAATATTTTTTGCGATGAAGGCCAATCCAAGCGCCAAGGTTATTGCGCATTTTGTAAAACACGGTGTGGGTGTGGATGTGGTCAGTCTTGGTGAAATTAAAAAATCATTAGCCGCGGGTAATTCGGCAGCTAATACGGTGTATTCAGGTGTTGGTAAGCGGGTTTCTGAAATTCGGCAAGCGATTGAATTGGGCGTGCAGCAAATCAATGTGGAAAGTATCGAAGAATTGCAGCGAATTGTTGAGATCGCGCAATCGTTGCCATCTATCGGTGCGAGCAATAGCGCCAGTTCGGCTGGAGTCACTGGGGCGACTACAAAAAAAGTTTCGATCGCTTTGCGAGTCAATCCAGAGGTGGACGTGCGAACGCATCCCTATATTGCGACGGGGTTGAAGGAAAATAAATTTGGCATCGAGATGTCTCGCTTGCCCGAGGCCATTGAAATATTTCGTCGTGCGGAAGCGGCAGCTAAGGCCGCAAATCGGCCATGCCCAGTGCAGTGGGTGGGGCTTAGTTTGCATATCGGATCGCAATTAAAAGAATTTGAATCTTTGCGTGTGTCCTTGCAAAAAATTAAAAATGTTTTTCAAGAAATTCGTTCGCAAGGTTTTGACTTAAAAGTATTTGATGTTGGCGGCGGATTGGGGATTGCTTACGAAAGTGATCGCAAGGAAGATGAAAAATTTTTGCAACAATACGCTGCGGTTCTGGGGTCAGAATTGAAGGATTTTCCAGCTGATATTCAACTAGAGCCCGGTCGTTGTTTGACAGCTCGAGCCGGTGTGTTGGTGACGGAAGTTCAATATCGAAAATTAACATCACATAAAACTTTTTTAGTAGTTTCAAGTGGTATGAATCACTTGTTGCGTCCTAGTTTATACGAGGCCTATCATCGCATTTTTCCATTGCAGGATAACTCAGAGACGGAAGTCGTCGATGTTGTTGGTCCCGTTTGCGAGTCCAGTGATTTTTACGCCAAAGATCGCCGTTTACCCAAAGTCAAAGCTGGTGATTTTTTGGCCATTGCCGATGTTGGAGCTTATGGAATGTCGATGGCCAGTACATATAATTCCTTCGATTTACCCGATGAGATTTGGGTATCTTGAACTAAACCTAGAAGCGCAGTAATAAGTTCAAAGTCAAGGCGCGACCGAGGGAAGCGCGGAGGCGTCCTTCAGGGACGTCGCACAAGCGAACCGACAGAGCAACGAAGGATTTGGACTTATTACTAGCTTATAAGTCGACTTTTTCGATGGATGTGAAAGGAATCGGATACAAAATTTTCTCAACCAGTTCCATCAAATGTGGTGAGGCATCAGTAAAAAATAATTTAATTTGTGATAAGGGATTCATGGAAGAATCTAAGTTTCGGTTTTGAAACTCTTGCTTTAGTACTTGAGTCACGGCGACCCCGGAATCAATCAGTGGGAAGTGATTACCAACAACTTTTCGAATGGCTTTTTCCAATAAGGGATAATGTGTACATCCTAAAACAAGGGCGTCGATGCCCTCGGCAAGTAGGGGTTGTATATAGCGATAGGCAACTAGGTTGGTGATGGGATCTTCAAATAGGGCTTCCTCAGCCAAAGGAACAAACAGAGGACAGGCTTGTGGTAGTACTTGGATTTCGGGATCTAGTTTTAGAATTTCTTTTTCGTAAATGCGCGATTGAATAGTGGCGCGAGTACCAAGCACGCCAATGCGTTTTTTTCGAGTGTTCATCGCGGCCAATTTAGCTCCAGGGTGAATCACGTTGTAAATATTTATACCTTGCCAAGAGGATTCTAAAAATTGCGAGCTAGCCGAGTTGCAGGCGATCACGACTGCTTTCACATCGTGATCTAACAGGAAGGAAATATTTTGCTCCGAGTATTTACGAATGGTTTCTGTGGATTTGGAGCCGTAGGGTAGGCGAGCCTTGTCGCCTAAATAAATAAAAGTCTCGAGAGGAAAATTCTCCACTAAGCTTTTTAAAACTGTTAATCCGCCAATGCCGGAATCAAAAACGCCAATTGCCATATTTATATTACACACCTATTAGAGTAGCTTTGTTAGCTGCTTTTTTTAATCATGAACACTCAATGTTGACCTAGGTTTAATTCTATCCGTAATAAAAACAAAGGCTAGCCGTTTTTTCGGCTAGCCCCTGCTAGGCAAACAATGAACAAACAACAACTTTGGAATCCAGTTAGGACTTCTGGTTTCTTTTCTTGGTATACAGGTTAGGGCTCGCACAAGGACGAGGTCAAAGACTTCATGGTCTAGTTTCTAAATCTTAACCTAACTGCTAAATTTTTGATCCGATAGGCCATGAGCACGAGATTCAAAAACACCGGCTGAGCTCATTTCGATGAAGCGAGCTTTGTCCTTGATTTCGGAT
Source organism: Bdellovibrionota bacterium (assembly GCA_052033755.1). Classification (GTDB taxonomy): domain Bacteria; phylum Bdellovibrionota; class Bdellovibrionia; order Bdellovibrionales; family Bdellovibrionaceae; genus JBPOJH01. The sequence goes on from JBPOJH010000168.1 coordinate 20,845, forward strand.
AATTGATTGGCATTGACGTAACTCATTCCTGAACGAATTCCACCAGTTAGCTCGGAAATCACATCCTTAACGTGGCCCTTAACAGACACGTAAGTGGATTCCCCTTCGGGGGCCATGCCGGTTGGCACGCCGCCGCGCCAAGATTCTTGTGCGGCTCTTGAGGCCATGCCTCGGTACTGCTTGCGGCCGTGTTTAATTTCTCCGGGAGTTTCGATAGTTCCTGACAGCATCGAGCCCAACATGACGGTGCTCGCACCAGCTGCAAAGGCCTTGACGATATCGCCAGAGGTTTTAATTCCACCGTCGGCAATGACAGGAACTTGATAAGGGGCGGCTGCTTGCGCGCACATGGCAATAGCTGTCAGTTGAGGGACGCCGGCACCAGTGATGATACGAGTGGTGCACATCGAGCCTGGGCCGATACCAACCTTGATCGCATCGGCACCAGCTTCGATCAGATCAACGACAGCGTCAGGTGTAGCTACATTGCCGGCGATCAAGTCGACGCTTGGAAATTTGTCTTTCATCCATTTCATGACGTCCATCATCAGCACGGAGTGGCCATGGGCAATGTCGATGGTGATGATGTTGGCTCCGGCTTGAATCAACGCCTTGGCTCGCTCTTGGTAATCATCATTCACGCCAATACTAGCTGCGATATGATTTACGCCCTGGGCTTTTAGTTGAGCGACGAACTGGGCTTGTTCTTGGATGGTAACAAAGCGATGGAGGATACCTATGGCGGACATTTGGTGCATGGCAAAAGCCATGTCGTACTCGGTGATGGTGTCCATGTTGGCACTAAGGATGGGGGTTTCAATGGTTTTAGTTTTAGTGAGTTGCGAAGTCAATTTAGGGTCTCGTCGCGATCTGACTTCGGATTTTGAAGGAATGATTAATACGTCGTCAAAAGTCAATCCGCGACCACGATGAGGGATGTCTGTCCATTGGAAAAATAGTGGATTCATAAAGGGCTCCTTCGGTTGCAATGATACTAAATCCAGCTGTTTCATTGACCTCGAATAACTTCGTGGCTCATTCGGTCGCCTAGTGAGACTCGCATTGGGTCAGCCCGTCTGCGTTGCACTTCGCTAGGTCTGTGTTTGGCCCCTTGCTAGGTACTTTGCT
>JBPOJH010000011.1:0-103109 GCA_052033755.1 Bdellovibrionota bacterium
ATAAATTTTTGATTCGATTCTAAATCCCAAACATCGCCTTCGCCTATCAAGGCTAATGCCAAATGTGATAACGGCGCTAAATCCCCACTAGCACCCACGCTACCTTGCGAAGGAATCACCGGTAAAATATCTTTATCCAAGGCTTCTAATATTTTTTCTACAACCAACGGACGAATACCACTGTGTCCTCGAGATAAGGCATTGGCTCGCAACAATAAAATCGCACGCGTTTGTTCGGGTGTAAACGGCTCGCCCACGCCCACACAGTGCGAACGAATCAAATTTCGTTGCAGATCTTCGATTTCCTGATCGCTAATCCGTACCGAGCTAAAAGCCCCAAAACCAGTGTTCACGCCGTACATCACCTCACCTGAATTGATGCGCCTGTCGATGTAATCTCTTGATTCCTGCATCTTTTGGATCGACGATCGCGAAGGTATGAATTTGCACTGTTTATGAGCGACCGCCCAAATTTGTTCGATCGTCAGACCTTCGCCAGTTAGCTCTAATGTCGTCTGAGTTCGTTTTTTAGAATCCGAAGGATGAGTGGGTTGTTCTTTATGCGACATTTCCGACATTCGAAAGCTCCTGTATTGTTACAAGTAGGATATTTGCGACCAATTATTCATTACAGCTTGTACTAAATTCATACCGCGACACATCCGTTGATTTCTGATTATGTAAACTGAAAGTCAGACTTCGATGCAAGACAAAAATGTTGTTTGAATTTGTTTTCAGAGTACGCTATGACCTGTTACAGTGCATTAATATAAGGAGAACTATCAATGTTACAAAAACGTAAAAGAAATAAGTCTGTATTAACTAAAAAGAAAAAAAAGCCAGCCAACAAACACCACAAAAGTCGCTTAGCTGCTGCTAAACGAAAAATGCGCGGTAAAGGTAAGACTCACGTCTAGTCTTAGCATTTTGAATGCATTTAAAATGCATTTTAATGATCCACATTAAGTCACATTAAATGTGACTTTTATGCAAAAAAGGCTTCATTCATGAAGCCTTTTTTATTCGCTCTACTCATTTAGATCTTTTAAAAACTTTTGTAAACTGAACGACCAATAAGACAACAGTACCAACTAAAAATCCCGTTAACAGGTTTTGAACAAGTTTCAACACCGAATTTTCGAACAACTCAGACACATGTAATCCATGCTGAACGATACTGCCTCCTACTAAAAACATAGCCACTGTACCAGCTACCGATAAGAACTTCATTAATAGCGGAGCAAAATGTATTAAGGCGAGTCCTATTTTTTTCGAAATGCCCGTTTTTTTAAACAATAATAAACCGAGATCATCTAATTTTACAATGACTGCAACAAATCCATAAACCCCAACGGTCATCAATAACGCTATGATGATCAAACTCATCACTTGTACTGAAAATGCCGCAGACGAAATCGAGCCCAAACTAATAACTATAATTTCGGCTGATAAAATGAAATCCGTTCGAATGGCTCCCTTGATTTTCTGACCTTCTTGCTCATGTAATTGCTTTATATCTTCTTTTAAGAACTTTTCTGCCACTGGCACAGTAACAAGATCTTTTTGTAATTGCTTGCGTTGTCGTAATAACTGAATTGTATGGATAACTTTCTCGACTCCCTCAAAACACAGATAGGCTCCACCAATCATCAGCAAAGGCTGAATTAACATAGGTGCGATCGCACTAATAACTAAAGCCGAAGGCACCAAAATCACCTTATTTATCAACGAGCCTTTCGCTACAGACAAGACAACAGGAATTTCACGATCTGCACGCACATTCATGACTTGCTCAGCATTCAAAGCCAAATCATCGCCAAGTACACCTGCTGTTTTTTGCGCTGCTACCTTGGTCATGACACTGACACCATCTAGAATTGCGGTAATATCATCAATTAATAGTAACAAACTACTTCCAGCCATTATTCTTCCTCTGTGTTTTGAGTTAAAAACTTTAATTTTGAAATACTAAAAAGTCATTTGTTTCAATTACGGATTGATGCAGTGTAATTTATTTTCATTAGAAATATTTTCAGCTTGTTTCTCTAAGGTTTTCAAAATTTTCGTTGGAACAATAATATTATTCGCTTCGATTATTCGTAAAATTAAAGAACAGCGACACTTCAGTTTACAATCTTTTTTTTCGGCTACTGGAATGTCATTCCAGTTAATTTTATGAATTAGCTCATCTTGTTTGTTATGATTCTCTGCCAAGATCTCCATCAAGTCGTCTTGACTGGGGCAGGTTTTACCAGAAAATGGATTGATGCCTTCTAAACATAGACCATAAGCAATAGCCTGAGCATCCAGTTCTGCAATTTTTTGAAAATATAAAAACCGCATATCATCCGCTTGCGAAGTGCTTCGCATAGTTTTCACTTTTGAATTTTCTATAGCCTTTCTCCCGATCCAAAAACCACCGATAAATACAGCCACCACGACGAGATATAGCAGCAGCTTCATCGCATGGTCTGATATCGATCCTACCCGAGAAAATATTCGATTCCGATTACGGAGACTCAAATTGCACTCCGCCATTTAATTCAGTAATCGCTTCTTTCATTGTTACTAATTTCAGTTTATCCCCTTTGTCCACACGCTCTCTAAAATAAGTTAGCAATTTATCAACACAAGCTGCAGATTGAGGATGAATATCATGAAATAAAATAATTCCTCGTTTTAATTTCTCCACCTGAGCAATCGTTCTTTTGCAAATGGCATTTGGATCTTTATCTTGCCAATCTAATGAATCCACATTCCAAAACACATGGATCATATCATGTTTAGCAATTCTTTCTAGCCCTTTGGGGCCACAAGCTCCGTAAGGACAACGAAACATCGTTGCTTTTTGCCCCACGGCTTTTTCAAACTTCACCTGAGCTTCATCAATTTCATAATCCAATCCAGTTTGGCTTAATTTTGATAAATTGGCATGCGTCATGCTGTGACTAGATCGAGTGTGTCCCTCATTAGTCGCTCTTTGAACTTGAGTGGGCAATGATAAAATCAATTTAGACAACCAAAAAAAAGAAGCCTTGAACTTAGTACGTTTCAAACTATCCATAATTTTATCTGTATTTACTCGATGAGGTCCGTCATCCAAAGTCAAAGACCACATGCCTTCAGGAAAAGTGTTTCCAGTCAGCTGACACTTTTTTTCAGGACAAGGATGCACTGGTAAATTATCATTGACCGAAGAATCAGAAGCCGTTTTTCGATTTGTTTTTTGAATTGTATTTTTAGCAGATTCATCTCCAGAATTAGCACCATTATCATCGTTTGGAACTTGATTGAAATCCATTTGTTCCATTTCATTTCGTAATTCCTCATAAACCTTGTCTTGGCCTGTCTGCTGTAACCATTTCAACTTTGTTTTCACGATTTTTTCTTTGAATTTCAAAACATACTTAAGATATCCACTTTTAAATTTTAATTTATTAAAACGTTCTTTTTCGTAAACAAAATCTTTTTCCGTCAATAACATCATTGGTCGCCAATTAGGTAAGTTGCCTTCGCTATCTTTGATTTTAGCATATTCTTTTTGACAGAAATCCGTACAATACTTTGCCGACGTCTGAAAAATTTCTTGTGCCTCTGCAAAAGCCGTTGTCATATGATTCACCACTAATGGATTTTTTTTGAAATTTTCTAAAACTTCCGTTTTATACCAATTTAATAACCTTGTCGCCGTTCCTTGATATTTTGCATCTTCTTGAAAATAATCCATTAACAAATAAATATATGTCGATTTAAATCTTTCGATGATCTCTTCGTAATCCTCACGCAGACTTAATACCACGGGATAATATTTGTTTTTCATTAAATTGGCTGGGTCTTTATCTAAATCCTCGATTAGTAATTGCAAGGCCATCAAAAAGGTCAGATCGTCTTTATAGCGCGCAAACCACCGATTACTTTCGGCTTCACTTCTAGGCTTTCCCTTTAAATAAGAGGGATCTGGTGTTTTTTCTAAAGCATTTTTTATTCTTTCTTCATAATATTTGCGATTACTGCGTTGCACTTTTGCATTAGGATTCTCTGCCCGTTCCCACTGCTCTAAGGCGTAATCGACAGGATCCATTCCATTCACAGTGGCCGTGGTATTTGCCGAGGCGGGCGTACGATCAGAGGTCGCTTCACTCGAAACTGTATTCGCACTTTTGCAAGATGCTAAACCAAAAATTAAACCCATTATAAATAAAGCCGAAGGAATGAATCCGACTGATTTCATTTTTACCTCATTACGAAAAGTATTTTATTAAGTGATTGTCACCACTCTGACTTTAAGGATGCCAGTTTCGGACGATGCTAGCAATGGGACTAACTACTAGTAATGAAGTTAGTAAATTTAAGACTTAAGACTAGCAATCGCCTTTGCGTAATCATTTTTGAAAATATAACTTCCCGCTACCAATGCATCGGCCTCTGTCAAATAGGCTCGTGTTTTATCTGAAACTCCACCATCGACTTCAATCAAGAAGGACAAACCAAGTTCGCTGCGTTTCTGTTTAAGATATGAAATCTTTGGTACCTGATCCATCATAAAGGACTGGCCACCAAAACCAGGTTCGACCGTCATCACTAATACTAAATCTAAGTATGGCAACAACGGATCTAAAATCGAAATATCGGTTTTTGGTCTTAAACTAATTCCCGCCTTGGCACCCAAACTACGAATTTTTTTTAGTAACAAGATTGGATCACTTGTCGCCTCAACATGAAAGGTCAACCAATCACTACCGGCTTGAATAAATTGCGGCACATACTTTTCTGGTTCTTCAATCATTAAGTGCACATCCAAAGGAATCTTCGAAACTTTTTTTAAACTCGCTACGACAGGAATGCCGATCGTAATGTTATTCACGAAACGACCATCCATTACGTCGACATGTATCCAATCTGCACCAGCAACAATCACTTTATTAATTTCAGATTCCAAATTAGCAAAATCGGCTGACAATATCGAAGGAGCGATTATTTTTTTTTGTAAGCTAGGCATGGCTGAGCACTCTTTCTGTTTATAGATTAAATTCCAAACCTAAATGTAGATCTTGACCACGTATAAAATCTCCGGCCTTCATTTTTGTTTTAGACTCTGGCTGCACTTCCAATATTTCAATTACACCATTGCCAGTTAAGATCCATAGCGAATCTTCATTTAACCAAACTAGTTGCCCTGGTTGGAATTTCGATGAAATCATTTCGTTCTTGGTCGACTCACTCAGTTTGTTAGCCTCAACCAGTTTGGTTCGATGAATTTTCAATTTCTTACCTTTAAAAATAGTATAAGTTCCAGGTCCCATAGTGAAGGCTCGAATTTTATTATGAATACTGATAGCTGATTTTGACCAATCGATTAAGCTTTCTGCTTTATCTAATTTCTTCGCAAAGGTCGCCTGTGTTGCATCTTGTGCGACGGGGACTAAATTTCCACGCAAAAAATCCATCAATTCCACACACAATAAATCCGCACCTAAAACGGCTAATTTATCATGCAACTCGATCGCAGTTTCGTTTGGATCAACAGTTAATTTCCGAACACCTAAGACATCTCCAGCATCTAACTCGCGCACGATCTTCTGTAAGGCCACGCCCGTTTCGGCTTCACCGGCCTCTACCGATCGCTGAATAGGGGCCGCTCCCCGCCACTTCGGCAACAAAGAGCCATGCACATTCACGGCACCAAAAGGAAATAGATCTAAAAATCTTTGTGATAATATTTGTCCAAAAGCCACAACGATTGCGACTTCAGCGCTCCATTTTTGAATCTCTTGCAAAATAAAATCTTTATTCACTGACTCGGGGCAAATCACGTGTAAACCATGTGCCAAAGCCAATTGCTTCACTGGACTGGGAGTCAAATTCAATTTTCGCCCGCTGGGGCGATCCGGCTGGGTCACCACTCCTACGACTTCGTAATGTTCATCTTGTAAAATTTTTTTCAAAGCCACCACTGCAAATTCAGGTGTCCCCAAAAAAGCAACACGAATTTTACTCACACAGTTTCCTTTTCTTTTTTCTTACGCTCTGGATAGCCATTTTTTTTAATATTATTTTTGATCAAATTAGCTTTTGCTAAACTTAAATGATCAATAAAAAGAGTTCCCTCTAAGTGATCCATTTCATGTTGCAAACAAATCGACAACAAGCCATCGGTCACTAACTCTTTTGTATTTCCATTTTCATCTTGATACTTTAATGTGATTTTTTTAAATCGCTCAACAGTTTCATAAAACGAAGGTACGCTTAAGCAACCCTCATCAAAAGTCGTTTTACCTTCGCCCTTAACCAACTCTGGATTGATCACCACCAAGGGTTGCTGAATTTGCGCTTCCAATTCGGTCTGTTCCTTATTTTCATAACGTCCCTGTTCATCCTTAGGGCGAGTGTCCACAACCAAAAGCCTTTTCAACTCACCCACTTGAGGAGCCGCCAAGCCAATACCGTGTTCATCATACATAGTATCTATCATATCTTGCACAAGGCTTTTCAAATCCGCATTGAACTGAGTGATGGTTTCTGAGGTCTCTCGCAAACGGGGATCGGGGTAAGTTAATACTTTTCGTACAGACATAATTGGCTCCTGCTACTAATTTTACTTAGTATAAAACTATTTTTTGAAGCAACATTATAGCAAATTTTTTAAAATTTCTCTATTACCTTTTCATACGAATAATAAAATATACGGCTAAACCAGACATTATCAGATTGGGTACCCAGGCTGCAATCACAGGCGGCACATAGGAATAATTGCCTAAAGTCAAAGCCGATGAAAAAAAGATCCAATAGACAAAAATAAGCCCTAAACAAATGCCCAGATTTACCATAATTCCACCCGATCGTGTCTTCCCGACACTAAAAGGAATACCTAACAAGCACATCACCAGTGCGGCAGCAGCAAACCCATACTTCGAGTGATAATCGACTTCGTAGCGGATCGTATCTAAACCGGCCTCTTTATTTTTTTGAATATAGTTTTTAAGTTCATTCAAGGTCAGCATATCTGAGGTGTTTGAAGTGGAGCTAAGATCTCTAGCGTCTTCGTTCATCACGATTGTTTTTTCTTTAAATGGACTAGTGATCGGAAAACTGGAATCTTCAGTGAACAAGGTCACACTCCCATCGTGTAAAATCCAATTGTCCGCGCCGACATCCACCGTTTTAGCGGCCACCATCTGAATCAAGTCCCATTGGTCATTAAAGTAATAAAGTGTTAACCCTTCCGCTTTTTGTGTTTTTTCGTTCAAAGTCTTGATATTAAAAATTGCATCTTTCGAGCGATACCAAATTTTTTCGTTTTTAACGATAGAATATTGCGACGGCCTTTTTTTGATCTCGTGATAAAAAATAAAATTTTTGTGCTTAGCAAAATTGGGTAATGCCTTATCGCTTAAGTAAAAAACGCCCAGACACAAACAAACAACCCATATTAAAATGGGAGCAGTCACTCGCACTAAACTCATGCCGACACTAAACAGGGCGACCAATTCGTTGGATCGATTTAACGTCGACAAAGTGAAGACAGTCGCTAACAATCCAGACACGGGTATCATGCGATACACGATTTCCGGAGCATAGTACGCATAGTATTTTAATAACGAGACAGGCAATACATCTTTGTAGGAAACCATTGTACTCATGGCATCTATCGCTAAAAAAAGCGTCAGAAAAACCATCAGTCCACCTAAAAAGTACATCCAAAATAAACCTGAGATATATCTATCAATTCGATTCAACATAAAAATAAAGTATCGCTTTCCTTGACTCTGGTCTTGAAAAAAGTTTGACTATCTATATGTCTTTACGCGTCTTGTTGGCAGATGAAAGTTCGACCATTAAAAAAGTTATGCAATTAGCCTTGCAGGACTTTGGTGTGGAAGTAAAAGCGGTAGCTTTGGGCATTGACGTGCTTCAAGTTGCTAAAACCTTTAAACCCGATATTATTTTTGCGGATGTTTTACTATCCAAAAAAAGTGGATACGAAGTCAGTGCCGAATTAAAATCCGATCCTGGCCTTAAGCATATTCCCGTCGTTTTAATGTGGAGTGGGTTTATGGAAATCGACGAAAAAAAGGCCACAGACTCTCAAGCAGATCGTCGCCTGGAAAAACCTTTTGATGCTGACACACTTAGAGGTATGGTTAAGGACCTTATTTCCAAATCCGAGGAAAATATCATTGCCAGCTATCTCACATTTCCAGATATGCCTCCGATTATTGATGAAATGGCAGACTCTGCCCCGGCTAAGCCGTCCTCTAAAAGTACGATCAAAGAAAAACCGATTGAACCCCAAGTCTCATTGGATGAAATTCCGGAACTAGAAGCCAGTGAAGCTATCAGTGATGCCATCGATCAGCCAGCTGCTAAAGAATTAAACCTGGATTTGGATTTACCTGAATTTTCGATGGAACTTGAGGATAAACCCGCATTAGTTCGCTCTTCAAATAATAAGTCTGACAAAAATAAAGCGGACAATAGCTTGGCGTTGGATGCCAACGAATTCGACGAAATTCATGAGATTGAAGAGTGGGAAGAACCAGAAGAATTTTCGCAAGTGCCTTTGACTAGTTTGGGAAAAAACAAAAAACAACATAGTTTTGAGTTACCTCCAGATGAACCTTGGTCACAGTCTTCAATCCCTGAGATGGAAATTGCGACTCCAGATTTTGCTCAAAATATATCTGCGCAAGATTCAATTTCATCATCAGTATTAGAATCACCCGCTGCAACTAGATCAGCTACTAAATCCACAGCAAGAACATCAAAATCGAATGCGAATGATGTTCAAGATTTACAAATTCCACAACTGCAAATAGACCCTCTACGCATGGAAGAAATTTTACGCGAAGAAGCTAGGTCTGTGATAGAAAACATTGCTTGGAAGATCTTACCAGATGTTATAGAAAGAGTCGTTCGAGAAGAAATCACTCGTTTGACAAAGGAAGCTGAAAGACTATGACACTGATTGATTTAATTAAGGCCGCTATTCGCGAGGACATGCCCACTGGGGACTTAACAACGGAAAGTCTAGCGCTGCCTCCCCGAATGGGTCGCGCCAAATTGATTGCCAAGCAAGATATGGTTTTATCTGGTGCCAGTTGCTTTGAGCAAAGCGTTCATGCTTTGGAACCCAATGCAAAATTAAAATGGCATTTTGAAGAGGGCGATGCAGTTTTAAATAAGCAAATTCTTTGCACTTTGCAGGGGGATTTGATTCAAATTCTAAAAGCCGAGCGAGTGGCTTTAAATTTTTTAATGCATCTAAGTGGTATTGCTACTTTCACTCGCGAATTTGTGAAACGTTGTGAAAAGCACGGAACTAAAATTTTAGATACACGTAAAACGACTCCCGGTTATCGCGACTTAGAAAAGCGTGCCGTCGTTCACGGTGGTGGTATGAACCATCGAATGAACTTAAGCACAGCGATTTTAATTAAGGACAATCACATTGCAGTAATGAATGGAATTTCCAATGCGGTCAAACGCGTACGGGAAAACACTAATTTGCCAGTCGAAGTTGAAGCTCGCACATTGGAAGATGTACAGGAATGTGTTTCATTAAAAGTACATCGGATTCTGTTGGATAATATGAATAATGAGCTCACTCAACGCGCATTGAAGTTAATTCCTTCAACAATCGAAACTGAAGCCAGTGGCAATATGGTGTTAGATCGCGTAGAATCCGTGGCAGCATTAGGAGTCAACTACATCAGTGTTGGCGCTTTGACTCATTCTGCACCTAGTGCTGATATTAGTTTAATGTTTGATTGGGATTCGAATTAGTTCGCATTACAAATATCTTTGTAATTATTTATATTTCCTGTTTTTTAACTAATCCCAATCGTAACATTAGATGTATGAGGACATATGATTTCAATTCTACAAATGACGAAAAATTGGGTGCAACTTCAATCCACCAATTCAACTACGAAATTGGTGGGACATTTCTTGGATAGTATCGACAGCACAAATACGTTCGCAAAAAATCTACCATTCCCTGCCAATAAAAACTCCACCGATGCCAATGTTACTAGTGAAACACATTTAGTCGTCGCCAATTTTCAAACTCAGGGTAAGGGCCGAGGTACTCATCATTGGGATTCTTCCCCCGGCAGTAATTTTTTATCGTCTTGGTGTACTCAAATACCAAATGATGTTGTTCTCAATCCAGTGTTTTCTTGCCGAGTGGGCTTGGCTTTATATAGGGCTTTGCAATCAACGTGGCCTTGGGTGGATTTTAATTTAAAAGCACCGAATGACATTTACATTCACGATAAAAAATTAGCCGGATTATTAATCGAGCTAACACAATCGGAAAATGTAAAAATTATTGTTGGACTGGGCCTGAACGTCTTACAGGCTCCTTCGCAGTATCCTGCGATCAGCTTGTCACAAATTTTATCTGAAAATGAACTCAATGAAGAGGCTTGGCATACATTCTTATACCACTGGTATTTTGAATGGACACAATTATATTCTGTACCAAACAGCACTACCGCCAATTCAAAACATCGACTATCAAGCCCCTTATCCACTTATGAATGTCGATACTTGCTTCCAGCTTTAAATCATCATCCTTTGTTAAAAGAAAAATATATTTCTGTAAAACCAGATGGTAGTTTAGTGACATCAACAGGCGAAGTTCACTGGAGCACCTTGTAGCTTCACTTTTGTAGATTCACTTTTTTCTAGCAAGAATATTATGAGGTAACTTGTATGGCATTAACCATTACTCCCATGGCTAACTTAGGATGGACTTGTCCTGAGTTTACTTTGAATACTGTTTTTGGCGAAAAAAAATCTTTGTCAGCACTAACACCTAAGGGACATCCATTCTTAGTCATGTTTATTTGCAATCACTGTCCCTATGTAAAAGCCATTGAGGATCGATTGATTCAACTAACTAACGATTTACAAAAAATTTCAGTGCCAGTGATCGCCATTTGCACTAATGACGCCACGGAAAATCCCGAGGACAGATTAGAAAATTTACGCCAACGAGCCCTAGAAAAAAAATATCCATTCACATATTTGCATGATGATGAACAACGTGTTGCCAAACTATTGGGAGCCGTATGTACGCCTGATTTTTTCCTCTTCGACAAGGAACACAAATTATCTTACAGAGGTCGCCTGGATGATTCCTGGAAAGACGCCACCAAAGTCACTCGTCAAGAACTACTCATCGCCGCCCAAATTTTATCGCAACAAGTATCTGCAGCCTCATCAGCAGCATTATCAAATTCTGCCGCATCTACTTCTACTGCAATAATTGGAACTACGACTTCAACGAACTCGATCGATTACGGATTCCCGATTAAACCCAGCATGGGCTGCAATATCAAATGGCGCTAAAAATGATTAACAATAATTCCACAATAAAAAAGGGGCACATTTGTAACAGCAAATCGTAAAGAGTCGACCCCAAAATCAAACTTAGTTAGAATGCATACTCATTTCAAATGGAACTGTTCGACAGACATAATTACCAGCATCATCAAATACAGTGGCCCATTCAGTATATGTGACTGGAGATGGAAATTTCACATAAGAATACAAACCCATATTTACATACGGAGCTAACTTCGTACTATTAAACTGATCCACAGGTACGGTGCTTGGATCTTCCCCTAATACTTCGTGATAACCAAATGAACTTATAGAACCGCCCACGGCCGTAAACCGCCACAATGTTCTGGAAGTTAGTTCCTCTTTTTGAGTTCCAGATTCATCAATCGAAACAACCTTAAAGAAAATTCTTAAACCAGATTCAGGCACGTTGACGTCGTATTTTTTATAAATATACATATTATCAAGCTTTGCTTGAATCCTGTTACCATCCAAATTAGTAACTACAAAACAAGCCTTCGTACCAAGATATTTATTTAAGAATCGTGCCTTCACTTCTTTCGAACGACAGACTTCTGCACCTGAGGAGTCACGAAAAACAGCGACGCGAGTATACAAACCAGCGTACTCACCGTTCCCATTTTCATAACTAAACACGGACCCTGAAGAGTCTTCTCCACTAACAAATCTAGCTTCTTTATCTAAATCACTAAAACCTTCAGTTTTATCTCCGCCAAAAGCATCTCGAATATTTTTATTTCTAGTTCCTAACAAGAACATCGAAGTCACACGCGATTGCAACTCAGACTTGATCTTCACTTGAATATTAAAACTTTCACCAACACGATAGTCATAAATCCCATTATTGGCTTCTTTACCAACCACCGCAATCGAACAGCTTTCTTGCGTTCCAGGCGTCGTCGTCGTTGTCAGGCCACCATTGCTGCCGGTTGCAGATCCACCACTTGTCGCAAAACCCGAAGTATCTGAGTTAGTGCCGTTGCCGCCAGAAGAATCCAAGCCATTGGAATCAAATCCCCCACCGCCTGAAGTCGATGCCATCGACGTCGATGAAACCTGTGACGTTTTCAATCCCTTTTTCGCACAGTTTTGAAAACTCAGAACCACAGCTAAACTCAAGACCAAAAATGAACTCGCAATAATATGCTTTCGATGGATTTTATATTTCACTTATTCCCCCAATGAAAAAGCCGATAAGACTTACTACTATCCTATCGGCTTTTTATCAGAGTGATAAAAAATATTTCTTAAAATCGCTATATGTCTCAAGCTGATACTACATCTTTTTGACAGTCAAATTACTTCACGATTAGATTTAATATCTTGCCAGACTTATAAATGACTTTATCAATTTTTTTATCACCAATAGCTGACTTCACAGTAATAACTTTCAAAGCTTCTGCAACAGCCGTCGCCTCGTCTGCATTGATACCAATTTCAATTGTGCCGCGAGTTTTACCCAAGACCTGCACGGCCATGGTCACAACATTATCGACGACTAATGCGGGATCATAAGTCGGCCAACTGGACAATGACACCAACCCCTCGCCACCAAGAAGCTGCCAAAGTTCTTCCGCCAGATGGGGAGCAAATGGCATCAACAACTGACTCAATGTTTTCAAGGCTTGCTGTGGTCTGATCTCAGCTTTATATAAATCATTCACAAAAATCATCATCGCTGAAATGGCCGTATTAAAATTCATCGTCTCGATATCTTCTGTGACTTTCTTGATGGTTTTATGAAACGATTTTTCCAAATCCATCGGCAATGAGATATCTTGAAAATGCTTTTCCCCTTTGTCGTTGACCACTAGTCGATAAAATCGATCTAAAAATCGACGTACACCTTCAATGCCTTTGGGGTCCCAAGGTTTATCACGATCCATCGGCCCTAAAAAACAAATAAAGGCGCGAACCGCATCCGCCCCATATTGTTCTCGAATGGAGTCGGCAGGAATGGTATTACCTCTCGATTTTGACATTTTCTCACCATCAGGACCTAGGATCATTCCCTGATGAGCTAATTTCATGAATGGTTCTTCCGTAGAAACTAAACCCGCATCAAACAAAACTTTGTGCCAAAAACGCGAGTACAGTAAATGCCCCACAGTGTGTTCTGCTCCTCCCACATATAAATCCACTGGCATCCAATATTTTTGTGCATCAAAACTAAATGGTTGCTGATCATTGTGAGGATCAATGTATCTTAAAAAATACCAGCTTGATCCTGCAGCTCCAGGCATCGTATCTGTTTCACGCCTAGCAAATCCAGACGCAGACACCGCCGTAGACCCACCGGTATTTGATTTTCCAACAACATCGGCATCCCCATTGTACCGAACCCAATCAGTCACTCTAGCTAAAGGAGCTTCTCCTTTTTCCGAAGGTTCATAATCGGCCACATTCGGTAACAACACTGGTAACTCATTATCAGGAACCGCTTTAATCACACCATCGGAACCATACACTAAAGGAAACGGCTCACCCCAATATCTTTGTCTCGAGAACAACCAATCGCGTAATTTATATTGTACTTTACCTGTACCAATTTTTTTATTCTCCAACTCACGAATCATTTTCGAAATAGCTTCTTTTTTCGAAAGTCCATTTAAAAAATCTGAATTGACAAGAACGCCCTCCCCCTCAAACGGCAAATCATCTTCTTCGCCATCTTGATTTGCATGCTCTGAACTTGTAGCATCTATTTTTTCACTACTGCTACTGACATTAGGTTTACTTTCATTTATTGTCACTGGGGTTCCATTCAACATACTTTTTGAAACCGTCGAGTTTAATGTCGAATTACTTAACGTTAAGTGATTAGCCCGCAAAACTCGAACAACTGGTAGATTAAATTTTTTTGCAAACTCAAAATCACGAGCATCATGCCCTGGTACGGCCATGATAGCACCAGTTCCATAATCCATCAGTACATAATCTGAAATCCAAATTGGTATCAAAGCTCCTGTGAATGGATGTTTTGCATAGGCTCCGGTAAAGACACCGGTCTTAACTGTGTTGGCTTTTCTATCGACTTCACTTTTCTTAGCCGTCTGCTCTTGATATTCTTTTACCTTCGCTTGCTGTTCAGAGGTTGTTATGGTTTTCACCAGCGCGTGTTCGGGCGCTAATACCATGAAGGTCACCCCAAATAAAGTGTCTGGTCTTGTTGTGAAGACCTCTAAAAATTTTCCTTCATGATTATTAATCAAAAACTTTAACTCGGCACCTTCGCTTTTACCAATCCAATTACGTTGACCTTCTTTGGTTCTTTCTGGCCAATCTACTTTATCAAGGTCATTCAGTAATCGTTCCGCATAGTCCGTAATTCGAAGCATCCATTGTTTCATTGGCATACGAACAACGGGATGTCCACCACGCTCACTTTTACCGTCTACCACTTCATCATTAGCCAAAACTGTTTTCAAAGCTGGACACCAATTCACAGGTGCTTCGGTTTGATAAGCCAAACCTTTTTCAAATAAAATTTTAAAAATATATTGAGTCCATTTATAATACGAAGGCTCACAAGTAGCGATTTCCCGACTCCAATCAAAACTGAATCCAAACGAGCTTAAGGTATTACGAAAACTTGCAATCGCTTTATTAGTCGTTTCCGCTGGATGAATTCCTGTTTGAATCGCGTATTGTTCGGCAGGCAATCCAAAGGCATCATAACCCATTGGGTGAAGCACATTAAAACCCTTAGCACGCTTATATCTAGAGATAATATCCGCTGGCATATACGAAGCCATATGTCCAACATGCAAACCAGATCCACTTGGATAAGGGAACATATCCAAAGCATAATACTTTGGTTTTGAACTTTTATTTTCACATTGAAAGGCTTTTTTAGCTTTCCACTGTTCTTGCCACTTTTTATCCACTTCATTATGCAAGTACGACATACGTCTCCTTAAAAAAAATTAGAAACTTACTAAAAATATTTGAACATCTTATTTTATCGAATACTCGACTTCAACAGAGTTTTTATCCTTATACCAATTCTACGAAATAATTGTCCATCGTTGCTGATCGCTTGGTGTCGCTAAAGCAGCTCAGTATTTTTGCGGCATTACAATACAGCTTCAAGCTTGCGCCATGGACAATATTTTTCACGCAATAAAAAAAGGGTGTTTTTTCAAACACCCTTTCAAAACTATATTTTAATTTTAAAAAATCAAAACCATATTTTTATCTAATAAAAAATGCCAAACTCGCGATTATTAGTCTTTCTTGCTAGCACCTTTTAACTGGTCAGCAAACAAGTCACCTAAGCTAGTTTTAGAAGTTGCCGTTGCTTTTTTAACGTAGTCTTCTACATCTGCTTTAGATTCTCTCAGTTTAACTAACTTAGAAGATAAACCAATCTTACGAGCATCTTTATCAATTGAAATCACTTCGGCCTTGATCGATTCACCAACTTTGATGAAATCTTCAGGCTTGTTAATTCTTTCGGTTGTTAGCTCAGAAATATGGATTAAACCTTCGATATCACTTTCAAGTTCAACAAAAACACCAAAGTCAGCTACTTTTACAACTTTCACATTATGTTGTGAACCAATAGCATACTTAGATTCAATGTTTGACCAAGGATCAGATTCTAATTGTTTAATACCCAATGAGAATCTTTCATTTTCGATATCAACACCTAAAACCACTGCGCGTACTTTTTGTCCTTTTTGGAACATATCTGTTGGTTGATTAACTCGTTTAGTCCAAGAGAAATCAGAGATATGAACTAACCCATCAATACCTTCTTCGATACCAACAAAGATACCAAAATCAGTAACGGACTTCACTTCACCCTCGATGATTGTACCTGGAGGATAAGTTTCCTTCATTTCAACCCAAGGATTTGGTTGCAACTGTTTCATACCTAAACTGATACGACGATTTTCAGTATCCACTTCAAGAACAACAACATCAACTTCTGTTCCTACTGTAACTAATTGAGAAGGGTTCTTAACTCGTTTTGTCCAGCTCATTTCTGAAACGTGGATCAAACCTTCCACACCGTCACCTAACTCAACAAAAGCACCGTAATCAGTCAATGAAACGATTTTACCTTTTAGTTTAGCACCAATTGGATACGCCGCTTTCACGCTTTCCCAAGGATCTGCATGAAGCTGTTTCATTCCCAATGAAACGCGTTCTTTTTCATTGTCGAATTTCAATACTTTTACTTCGATTTCATCACCAACATTCAATACTTCGCTAGGATGTTTAATACGTCCCCAGCTCATATCAGTAATGTGTAACAAACCGTCCATACCACCAAGATCGATAAAAGCACCATAGTCAGTAATGTTCTTCACAAGACCATGTACAACAGAACCTTCTTTGATTGCATCTAAAGTTTGTGTACGTAGGCTTTCGCGCTCTTCTTCCAATAATGCTCTTCTAGAAAGAACGATGTTGCCACGTTTTTTGTTAAACTTAATAACTTTGAATTTATATTTCTTACCAATAAACTGGTCCATGTTACGCACTGGTCGCAAATCAATTTGAGAGCCAGGTAAAAATGCCGTTACGCCGATATCAACGCTCAAGCCACCTTTAACTTTAGCAGTCACGACACCTTCGATAACTTCTTCGTTCTCTGCCGCTTTCGAAATATCAGTCCACGCACGCATCATATCAGCTTTATTTTTAGATAAGCCGATCATGCCATTTTCATTTTCGATACGATCGATTAATACTTCGACCTTATCACCAGGTTTTACTGAACGAACACCATCAACCATACGGAATTCATCAATTGGAATTAATCCCTCAGATTTATAGTTAATGTCTACTAGTACATAGTCAGATTGGACCTCAACTACGATACCATTTACGACATCACCCATTTTAAAATCTTGTTCCTTTTGAGCTTGCTCAAATAATTTCGCAAAATCAGTCGAGCCTAGTGAAGACTCTATACCAGGATTTGCTGGAACATCTTTATCGGCTTGGTCTAAGAAGGCCAATACCTTTTCTTTTTCAATTTGGCGTTTGTTCATTTGTTTTGACATATACAATCGATTTCCTCCTACTGAGTTCTTGTTTTGTAAATTTCAGAATTCATTTTCGAAAAATCATTTTTTGGTCCAATAAAAAACTTTTTTTTCGTTATATGAGGTCCTGGCCTTTATCCCGCAAAAACTCAAAACATAACTTATTTAGACAGCGGTTGAATCTGACGACATTGCCAGGATATTAGGCTGAAAAAACAAGGTATACGAGTTTTTAGCTAAGGGGCGTTGACTCTGTCAAAAGAAATATTTTGCGTTATATCAAACAGTGAATTCTCATCTAAAAAGTTCAATTCTATCGACCTGAACGACAAATTTTGGGAATATGTATTTTTAATTGAAAGGACCATATGCCAGACTCTAAATCCTCTACTTCTCTAATTTCCGCGAGCACTCAAGCCACTAAGTCCAATTTTTCTAACTACGCCCCTATCTATCAACTTGGAACAGACCAAACTCCCTATCGCAAGCTCGAGGCTAAAGACGGCTCAAGCTATGTTTCCACTCAATCATGGAATGGTCGTGAGGTATTAATGATTGATCCCGAGGGATTAGCGCATTTGATGTCTGAGGCATTTAGTGATGTTTCTCATTTATTGCGGCCTAAGCACTTAGAAATGCTATCTAAAATATTACAAGACCCCGAAGCCAGCAGTAATGATCGTTTTGTAGCCCTAGATTTACTTAGAAATGCTGTGATTGCCGCCGAGGGTGAGTTCCCCTCATGTCAAGACACTGGAACGGCCATTGTGATGGGTAAAAAAGGCGAGCAAGTATTTACAGGTGTGGATGATAAAGAGTTTATTTCCAAGGGCATTGTCAAAACTTTTACCGAGAAAAATTTACGCTATAGCCAAGTCGCTCCCCTTAGTTTTTTCGACGAAAAAAATACCGGGACAAACCTTCCTGCGCAAATCGATTTATATACTCAACCTGGAAACGAATACCATTTCTTGTGTGTCGCCAAGGGGGGAGGCAGTGCAAACAAATCCTATCTTTACCAAAAGACCAAGGCAGTATTAAATCCAACTGCTTTCGAAAAATTCGTCAAAGAAGCACTTGGATCTTTGGGAACAGCGGCTTGCCCCCCATACCACTTAGCCCTTGTCGTAGGCGGTACCTCTGCAGAAGAGACAATGAAAATTGTGAAGCAAGCCTCGTGCGGCTACTTAGACCAATTACCCACAACCGGAGATATCAGCGGTCGCGCCTTTCGAGATTTAGAAATGGAAAAGCAAGTAGAGAAGTGGGCACGTGAAACAGGCATTGGCGCGCAATTTGGAGGGAAGTATTTTGTCCACGACGTACGAGTGATTCGACTACCTCGTCATGGCGCAAGTTGTCCAATTGGGATTGGAGTTAGCTGCTCGGCCGATAGAAATATCAAAGCTAAGATTACAAAAGAAGGAATATTCCTAGAACAACTAGAGGCTCACCCAGCAAGATTCCTACCGACATCATTTCCCACGCCGATTACGAATAACACATCGGTTAGTTCTAATTCTGCTGGCTTAACAAGCCCATCGAAGTCTTCGGGATACTCAAATCAGTCGACGTCTTTTGGTTCCGCAACTACACTTAGCGCTTCAACCACATCAATTTCAACAACTACTTTAAGCTCTGCCACCTCCTCTACCCCGACCTCTACTAACGCCTCAGGTTCAACGGCTACAGCTAAATCATCATCCTCTTCATCCACATCCTCATCCACTCCAAACCCTGCAGCTAGTTCTTTACCACCATCAACTTCAACTAGCTCAATAACTTTAACAATTTCCGATCAGTCATCGAACCTGTCTAACTCTATCGGCACTACAAGTTTTGCTGGTTCAATTTTAGAATCGACAAATACTTCCCCTCAACCGTTATCAAATCAAAACCAGTCGACCGACCAATCTTCTGACGAAGCAACAGTTATTGACCTGAACAAACCAATTACTGAAAATCTAAAAATTTTGTCTACATTAAAAGTCTCAACACGAGTAATGTTGAATGGCCCCATGATAGTGGCTCGTGACATTGCACACGCAAAATTAAAAGAATTATTAGATCAAGGTAATGGCGTACCTGAGTATTTCAAAAAATTTGCTGTCTATTATGCAGGCCCAGCAAAAACGCCTAAGGGATATGCTTCAGGTTCTTTTGGGCCGACGACATCAGAACGAATGGATCCATATGTGGGTGATTTCCAAAATATTGGTGCATCTATGATTATGCTTGGCAAAGGCAATCGAAACCCTTCTGTTACGGAAGCGTGCAAAAAATATGGCGGTTTCTATCTTGGCTCAATTGGCGGTCCTGCTGCCCGATTAGGTAAAGAATGTATCACCAAGGTAGAAGTGTTAGACTTTGCTGAGCTTGGTATGGAGGCCGTATGGAAAATCGAAGTAAAAGATTTTCCCGCCTTTATAATTATCGACAACAAAGGGAATGACTTCTTTAAATCTATAATAAAAACAAAGTAGCAAATCAGACGCGTAAATTATCGTATAAATTTGCGTAACCAACTCCTGCGTGCGCATCATACTTCACAGACAATAAAGTAATCAGGCGCTTTCAATGCCTGATGACATCAAGTGTTCATGCTAGAGTTTGTTTTACAAGCTCTAAAACTCATTCAGCTTCGACGCGAATCAAACACAGTAACAAAATCATCGCTGTCTCAATGACTTCTTAAGCAAGATTTAGTTCCGTAAACACTACTTACAACTAAATCAATTAAGCAAACACTTAGCATTAATACTTAAACGACAAAATGATGTTTCATAAACTTTTCAAAAAAGCAATAGCCTCAGCTGAGCTCCAATTTAAACTTCCAATTACTTTCTTTTTAAACTTCCCATTGGAGTCAAAAATTAAAGTCTCGGGCAATTTTTCGATCGCAAATTGAGTACTAATTTTGGAATCGACGTCATCATAAAAAAAGACATTGTTATTTTTTTTTGACTTAAGATTGAATTTCGTTAGAAACTTTTCTTTTTCTTCTGACGTTGCATCGACAGATATTGCAATTAAAATTAATTTTGGAAATTGCTCTGTAATATTAATTAAGGAAGGAAATTCTTCTATGCATGGCGCACACCAAGGTGCCCAAAAATTAATTAGTATAACTGAATCAGTAGCAATTTGATTATCTGGCAGAATCAATGGGAGAATTGAAATAATATCTTGGTAATTAACTTTAGGTATCTGAGCGGTATTTTTATTAAAATAAGGCAGCTTCAAAAAAACTATGACTATCAAAACCGCTAAAACAAAAAGGGACACCGTCTTTAAGCTTTTGAAACCTAACCCTCGGTATCCCAAATATTGTCCTATTCTGCTGATTTTGAGGTCTGCTTAGACTTCCAATCAAAATCTACAAACTCTATGAAAGCCATCTCTGCTGAATCACCTGGGCGCTTACCAATTTTGATAATACGAGTATAACCACCTTCACGGTCAGAGAACCTACCTGAAATGTCTTCCACAATTGTCTTGCTCGCCGACTTAGAACCCAATCGAGAAATTAAAAGTCTTCTTGTCGCTAAGCCTGGTCTTTTACCGACTGTAATTGCCTTCTCAACATGTCTTCTTAGTTCTTTAGCCTTCGCTAAAGTCGTTTTAATTCGACCATGTTCTACTAGTGAACATACTAAGCCTTTAATTAATGCTTTACGGGCGTTTGTATCTCTACTAAAATGCTTAACTCTTCTTTTATGTCTCATAAATATACCTACCTATTATTGTTCACGCTTTACTGGCTGCACAGACGGATCCCATCCTGCCGGTGGCCACCCGTCAACTTTCATTCCTAAACCTAAACCCATTTTTGATAGAATTTCTTTGATTTCATTCAAAGACTTTCTTCCGAAGTTTTTAGTCTTAAGCATCTCTGCCTCAGACTTAATAACTAATTCACCAATAAATCTAATGTTTGCATTTTTCAAACAATTAGCACTTCGAACAGATAATTCAAGATCATCTACCGATCTGAATAAATTCTCATTCAAAGTAGAGTTCGAACTATCTCTTAGATCATCTACAGGCTCAAGAGATTCATCAAATGTCAAAAATATCTGCAGTTGTTCTTTCAAAATCTTCGAAGATAACGATACCGCTTCCTCAGGTTTTAAAGACCCATCGGTCCATACTTCAAGTATTAAACAATCATAGTCGGTTCTTTGACCAACTCTGGCACTTGTAACGCTATAGTTTACTTTTTTGACTGGCGAGAAAAGAGAGTCCACCGGAATATATCCAATTGAATAATCTGCACTTCTATTTTCAGCTAAATCATAACCTCTTCCATAAGAGATGATCAACTCAGCTTCAAATTTACCATTTCCACCGATGGTCGCTATATGATGTTCTGGATTCAAAACTTCAATTTTATCACTAACGATAATATCCTTGGCCAGAACTACACCAGGTCCGTTTTTTGAAATTCGAAGAGTTAACGTGTCTGCTGTGAATTGACGAAATCTTACACCTTTTAAATTCAACAAAATGTCTGTTACATCTTCCAAAACATCAGGGATAGTCGAAAACTCATGCAATACATTCCCCAATTTTACTGCTGTAACTGCTGACCCCATCATAGAGCTCAGCAAAACCCTTCTAAGTGAGTTACCTAATGTAACTCCAAATCCGCGTTCCAATGGTTTAATGACGAATTTTGCATATTCTGCACTAAGAGAGTCTTTCTCAACTTCAAATCCTTTTGGTCGAATTAGCTCTCTCCAAAATTTAAAATAATGCTCCTGCATTTATCCCCCGAATTATAAAAAATTATCTAGAGTAGTACTCAACGATCATATTCTCTTCAACTGGCAAAGTCACTTCATCTCTGCTTGGCGCGTCAAGCACTTGTCCAGACAAATTTGCCAAATCGAAACTTAACCATGACGGCAACGTTTTAGAACTAGGGTTCTCTTTTAGTGTCTTGAATTTCAACAAATCTGCACTTGTAGTTTTTAGTTTAACAGAATCACCTTTTTTAAGAATAAAACTTGGAACTGTCACACTCTTACCATTTACTGTTACATGCCCGTGAAACACTACCTGCCTTGCTTCTCTTCGAGAGCTACCAAGACCAAGAAGGTAGCAAACATTATCGAGCCGTAGTTCAAGATTTCTCAGCAAAGCTAATCCTGTAACTTCCTTAGCGCGATCCGCAATAGCAAACGATTTTCTAAATTGCTTTTCGGATATACCATAATACCTTTTTGTCTTTTGCTTTTCTCTAAGTTGCAATGCAAATTCTGAGAACTTCAATCTGGATTGACCATGCTGCCCCGGCGGATATGGACGACGTTCAAACGAACACTTATCGGTTAAGCATCTTGATCCCTTAAGAAACAGTTTTGTATTTTCACGTCTGCAAAGCTTACATTTACTTTTTTCTAATGCCATTGTTTACTTCCCTATTAAGTTTAAATTCTTCTTCTTTTTGGAGGTCTACAGCCATTGTGAGGCACCGGCGTAATATCTCTCAACGAGTTTACTCTCACACCAAGAGCTGCAATAGCCCTTATTGCCGGTTCTCGACCAGCCCCTGGACCACTCAAAAACACGTCAACACTTCGCAAACCACAGTCTAATGCTTTTTTAGTCGCATCCTCTGCACACATCTGCGCCGCAAATGGTGTTCCTTTACGGCTACCCTTAAAGCCAAGATGGCCTGCGCTCGACCAAGAAATAACATCACCGTTAACATCAGAAATCGAAATAATCACGTTTCCAAAATTAGCAAGAACATGACAATGCGCATGACTAACACTTTTTTTAGCTTTTTTCTTAGTTACTTTTTTTTCCAAATTCACAAATGCTCCTAGATTTTCTTATTCGCTACGGTTTTTCGTGGACCTTTTCTTGTACGAGCATTAGACTGAGTACGCTGCCCTCTAACTGGCAAGCCTTTTCTGTGTCGAATACCTCGATAACAATTCAAATCCATCAACCTTTTAATTGACAACCCGACTTCTCTTCTCAAATCTCCTTCAACTTTAAAATTAGCCTCAAGAAATGCTCGAATTTTAGCTACTAACTCATCCGTTAGCGCATCCGTTCTAAGGCTTGGTAAAATACCAACAGCTTCGCAAATTTGCTTTGCTCTTGCGTTGCCAACTCCGTATACATAAGTTAAAGCCACAACAACACGCTTGTTTTTAGGCAAATCAACACCTGCTAGACGAGCCATAAACTACCCCTGCCTTTGTTTGTGTTTAGTATTTTCGCAAATAACTCTAACTGTTCCTTTGCGTTTTATCACTTTGCATTTATTACAAATTTTTTTTACAGACGGTCTTACCTTCATATACATCTACCTTTTTTTTAAAAGAAAAACAAACTATCATAAACTTTGCGTATTTCAAGCATATTTTTAAAATTTAACTCTTCTATTTAATATAACATTACGTTTAGACGACGCTGCTGCATATTTATTTGATATTAAGTATCCTTGTATCTGTTGCGCTGTATCCATTGCGACTCCTACAAGTATCAGCAAGCTAGTGCCTCCAAAATAAAAAGGAACGTTGAATGAATTTATCAAAATACCCGGCAAAATACATATTGCAACTAAATACAAGGAACCAACCACATTTAACCTTGCTAAAATTGTATTTATAAATTCAATAGTAGCTCTTCCAGCCCTGACTCCCGGAATAAACCCGCCATTCTTTCTAAGGTTTTCTGCAATTTCATTTACATTGAAAACCACTTCTGAATAGAAAAAACAGAAAAAAACAATCAATAATGAAAACAATATGTTATACATTACACCATTTGGTGACAAACTTTCCTGAATTCCCTTTAACCAACTAACGTTAGTAAATTGAAAAATAGTGGCCGGAAACATCAGTAACGAACTAGCAAAAATCGGTGGAATTACTCCTGAGAAGTTTAACTTGATTGGCAAATGAGCTCCTGCTCCTCCTTGAGTACTAATTTTTTGCGAGTAAGTTATTGGCAGACGTCGCTGCGCAACTTCGCAAAATACTACGAAATATATTACGCTAATCATTAGAAAAAGCAGAATAATCAAACCTATAAAAGACAACTCACCACTTGATAATAGACTATAAAGTTTGGCTATCCCACCAGGGATTGATGACGCAATTCCTGTGAAGATTATTAGGCTAGAGCCATTACCAATACCTCTATCCGTAATTTGCTCTCCAAGCCACATAACAAAGGCTGTACCTGCGGTTAAAGTGACTACAGTCAGGGCTTTAAACTGCAAAAAGCTCATTCCAGTCACAACTAGCGAATGACCTGATACACCTGTGGAATTTAATAACCAAGAGCTAACACCTAAAGACTGAATTATAGCTAGCACAATCGTCAGATACCTGGTGTACTGACTAATTTTTTTTCTACCAGCATCACCCTCTTTTTTTAGAGCTTCTAGAGCCGGCACTGAAGACGACAATAGTTGAAAAATAATAGACGCGGATATATAAGGCATAATTCCAAGTGCAAAAACAGAGAATTGAGCCAAAGCCCCGCCTGAAAAAGTATTGAAAAGTCCTAATACGCCAGAAGAATAGTTTTTAAAAAAATTAAATACTTCTAAACCGTCAACACCAGGCGATGGTACATGTACTCCAACTCTGTACACAGCTAGCATAGCTAAAGTAAAAACCAACCTATTAATTAGTTCCGCATTAGTTTTTATCCGCTCAGCCACTTATATTACCTCAACGCTTCCACCAGCCAACTCAATTTTTTTCTTAGCTGATTCACTGATCGAATTTAAAGTAACACGTAAAGGTTTAGCAAGATCACCGTCTCCAAGCAACTTAACATACTCGGTCTTTGACTTAATTAAATTACAAGCGTACAGTGTCTCATGGTTCACAATACTATCATTCAAACGCGCCAAATCCGATATATTAACTATCGAAACTTGTTTCCTGAAAATATTCGTGAAGCCTACTTTTGGAAGGCGGCGAATTAACGGAGTTTGGCCACCTTCAAAGCCACGGCGCACTTTACCGCCAGATCTGGCTAATTGACCTTTATGTCCTTTTCCAGAAGTTTGCCCCAAGCCAGAGCCACGACCGCGACCCACTCTTTTTCTATAATGTGTTGCCTTATCAAAAGGCTTTAACTCTGCTAATATTGACATACTACTTCTCCAATTGAACAGATACTAGATGTTGAACTTTTAGGACTTGACCTCGGTTAGCAGAGTTGTCTTTAACTTTCACTGCTTTGCCGATTTTATTTAAACCAATTGCCCTCAACGTATCCAGCTGAGTTCTTGTACAACCTATTTTAGATCGAATAAGTCTGACCGAAAATGTTTTACTCATATACTACCTCACTTTAACTGTTTTAATCCGTTGATAGTTGCGCGGACAGCATTATGTGGATTTCTTGAACCAACACATTTTGTTAAAATGTCTTTAGCTCCAACAGCCTCCAACACGGCACGAACAGCTCCACCTGCAATTACGCCAGTACCTTGAGACGCAGGTTTCATTATTACTTTTGAAGAGCCATAATTTCCAATTACATCGTAACTAATTGTTCCTTCATTTACTGGCACTGAAATCAAAGCTTTTTTTGCAGCTCTACTTGCTTTTCCGATAGCCTCTGGTACTTCATTTGCTTTACCACTGCCAAATCCTACTTCACCATTTCCGTTACCAACCACAACTAAAGCAGCAAACGAAAATCGTCGTCCACCCTTAACAACTTTAGTAACTCTATTGATCGCAACAACTCTTTCTTCTAGCTCACTAACAGCTTTTTCCACGCTTCATGCTCCTTTTTAAATTATTAAAAAATCAAACCCGCTTCGCGAGCACTCTCGGCCAAAGCTTTTATTGTACCATGATATGGATAACCACTACGATCAAAAACCACATTCTTTATATTCAAAGACAGCGCTTTTTTTGCGATTCCCTGCCCAACGAATTTTGCTTGAGACGTACCAGAAAGTTTTTCTTGCGTTTTTTGAGTAGTTATATGCGCTAGAGTCTTGCCAGATTCATCATCAATCAACTGCACATACATATGCTTTAGACTCTTAAAAACAGTCAAGCGTGGCCTCTCAGCAGAGCCTGAAATTTTTCTTCGAATTCTCTCTTTTCTTGCTAGCCTACTTAATCTTTTAGACAAAGCTTTACTTTTTGCCATTACTCACCTCTTATATTTATTTACCAGCTGATTTCCCTGCTTTTTTCCTAATCTTTTCACCAGAATATCGAACACCTTTGCCTAAATATGGCTCTGGAGGACGAAAACTTCTCAGTTTTGCTGCTACTTGACCTACTAATTCTTTATTATATCCACTTACAGTTATCGCAGTTTGTTTTTCAACTTTAACCTCGATGCCTTCAGGGATATCAAAAATTATCGGATGAGAATACCCAAGTGACATCTCCAGTTTTTTACCAGTTACTGAAGCTCTATAACCGACACCATGAAGCTCTAAACCCTTAGAAAAACCTGCGTTAACACCGATTACTGCGTTTTGGATCAAGGCTCTGTAAAGACCGTGTAATGAATCTGCCTCAGACCCACTCCCGACTTTATCTAAAACTATCTTTTTTCCATCTAATTTCACAGCAACCAATGGTAAAAGACTATAGCTTAATAAACCTTTAGGCCCTTTAACAGATATAGAGTTACGAACATTGTCGATAGAAATATTAACTTTATCATCAACCAAAATTGGAGACTTTCCGATCCTTGACATTTTTCACCTACCAAACTTTACAAATTATTTCGCCACCAAGATTTAATGCTTTTGCATCAGCTCCAGATAACATGCCTTTATTAGTACTAACGATTACTAAACCTCTACCAGATCTTACAGCAGGAATGTCGTCTGACTTAACATAAATTCGTCGACCAGGTTTGCTAACACGAACAACAGACTCGATCCCATGATTACCATCTTCAGTATATTTCAAATAAACACGAATAATTCCTTGCTTAGAATCTTTCGCAACTTTATAGCTTCTAATAAAGCCATTCTTACAAAGAAGCTCAGCAATAGCGATACTTGAATTGGACGATGGGACATCAACTTTTTCATGTCTCGCCATTCCACTATTCTTAATTCGATTTAAAAAATTAGAAATTGAATCCATACTCTCTCCTTTTACCAGCTGGCCTTAGTCATACCAGGAATTTTTCCAGCCAATGCCAACTGACGAAAAGTAAGTCTTGATAGACCAAATTTTCTATAATTACCCCTTGGTCGACCAGTAACAAGACATCTAGAACGCACACGTGTGTGGCTGTTATTTGCAGACAAGTCTTGCAATTTAGTTCTAGCTAAGTTTCTCTCTACTTCAGTTTTTTTCATATCAATCGCATCCGCTCTTAACTGTGCACGATACGAAAAATACTTTTTAGAAAGATTTATACGTTTATTATTTTTTTCAATACTTGCTTTTCTTGCCATATAATTTCATTCCTACTTTCTGAAGGGCATGCCTAATTCATCTAATAAAGCCAATGCATGAGAGTCATTAGAAGCCGTGGTGCAGATAGTAATATTCATCCCACGCACTTTATCGACTTTATCGTATACAATCTCTGGAAAAACAATTTGTTCTTTTAATCCCATATTGTAATTACCCCTGCCATCAAATCCTTTACTAGGAAGGCCACGAAAATCTCTAACTCGTGGCAAAGCAAGAGAAACTAGCTTGTCAAAGAATACCCACATACGATCTCTTCTAAGAGTAACCTTAACACCAATTGACAATCCTGCTCTCAATTTAAAATTAGAGATAGCTTTCTTAGCTTTGGTAATCACAGGCTTTTGCCCTGTTATAGCTGCTACTTCATCGACTATTACATTCAAAACTTTTGGATTTTGAATAGCATCGCTAGTACAAATGCTAACGATAATCTTATCAAGCTTGGGCACCATCATCTGATTTGAAAGTCCTAATTTTTTTTGCAAACTACTAGAAATTTCTGTTTTGAATTTTTCTTGCATTCTATTCATATTAAACCTCACAACACTTCAGGCGCTAATGACACAATTTTAGAAAACTGAGCAGCTCTTAATTCCCTAGCAACTGGGCCAAATATCCTAGTACCGATAGGTTCTTTTGAAGCATTTATCAATACGATAGAATTGTCATCAAAACTTATATAGGTACCATCTGCTCTTTTAACTTTAGAAACTGTTCTAACAATTACACCCTTTGCTACATCACCTTTTTTAACCTTAGCGTTGGGTATAGCCTCCTTGATTGATACGACAATAATGTCACCAATCGAAGCGCTTCGTCTTTTGGAGCCACCAAGAACTTTAACACACTGAACTAACTTAGCTCCAGAGTTATCGGCTACATTTAATTTACTTTGAGTTTGAATCATAGATTCTCCTAGCTGTTTATAACTTCTACCAAGGCCCAACGCTTTGTCTTACTTAGCGGTCTGCTTTCCTTAATGCGCACTTTGTCGCCAACTTTGGCAGTCATATTTTCATCATGCGCTTTGTAGACTGTAGATTTTTTTACGTATTTACCATATTTACCGTGCTTTACTAGTCTGAAGTTAACTACCGTAATTGTCTTCTGCATTTTGTTGGATACAACTTCACCCACAACTTCGACTTTTCGGCCTCTAGATTGTTCATTCATACAAATCACCTATTGAGCCTTTCCAGCATTAATTGCTGTAAATATCTTTGCCAACTCACGACGACTATGGCGAATTTCTATTGGATTAGTAAGCTGACCTAGCTTATTTTTCATTTTAAGCTCGAA
This sequence comes from Bdellovibrionota bacterium, assembly GCA_052033755.1. Classification (GTDB taxonomy): domain Bacteria; phylum Bdellovibrionota; class Bdellovibrionia; order Bdellovibrionales; family Bdellovibrionaceae; genus JBPOJH01. The sequence goes on from JBPOJH010000011.1 coordinate 29,114, forward strand.
TAAAGATTTTTTTAACTTTGCTTGCTTTTTTGTCAGCTCTTGCAAAGATAATTTCGAAATTTCACTGTACTTCACATTAACCTCACTTAAATTAAGACCGCGATATAAATTTTGTTTTAAATGGTAACTTGTGAGCTGCTCTCAAAAAAGCTTCTTTTGCCTGCTCAGCAGTAACACCGTTCATCTCAAAAAGAATTTTACCTGGTAAGACTCTTGAAACCCAAAATTCTGGATTACCCTTTCCCGACCCCATCCTCACCTCTGCAGGTTTTTTGGTTACTGGAATTTCGGGATATACTCTACACCAAATTTTACCACCACGCTTAATGCTTCTAGCAATCGCAATACGACCAGCTTCTAGCTGACGAGCAGTTAAACGCCCTTCTTCAACCGCCTGAAGCGCGAAATCTCCAAAATTAATTGTAGACCCTCGGTACGCCAGGCCAGTCGCTCTACCTACAAACTGCTTTCTCCATTTTACTCTTTTAGGACTTAGCACGGCCACCCTCCTCAGCTTCTCTTGTCGTCAATACATCACCTTTATAAATCCATACTTTCATTCCAATAATACCATATGCCGTTAAAGCCTCAGCTGTACCATAGTCAATATCTGCTCTTAAGGTATGCAAAGGCACACTCTTTTCGTTATACCACTCAGTTCTAGCTATTTCAGCACCATCCAAACGCCCGGATACTTTAATCTTAATACCCCTAACACCTGCTTTAATCGCAGCTGCTAAAGCTTTCTTCATGGCTCTTCTCCAAGAAACGCGTTTTTCTAATTGCAAAGCAATATTTTCAGCAACAAGCTTAGCATCAACATCTGGTTTACGTATCTCTTGAATACTTAAAAATACCTCATTTGGAGTTAGCTTTTGTATTTCAGCTCTTAACGAATCTACGCCTGCATGCTTTTTACCAATTACTACGCCTGGTCTCGCCGTGTGAATAATCACTTTAACCTTCTTACCAGCTCGCTCTAACTCGATTTTAGAAACTCCGACATTTTTAAGCTTTTTTTCAAGGTAGTTACGAAGTTTAATATCCTCTTGCAAGAAAGTCTTATACAGCTCACCTTCTGCATACCATCTTGAATCCCAAGTACGTATAACACCAACCCTAAGACCAACTGGATTTACTTTTTGCCCCATGATCTACCTCTCTCCCAAAGTTACTGCTATATGGCTAGTTCTTTTGCGAATCCCAGTAGCACGCCCTTGTGCTCTAGGACGGAATCTTTTAAGAACTGGCCCCTGATCAACGGTAATCGACTTAATAAAAAGCTTATCTACATTAACTGCAGAATTGTTAGCAGCGTTTGCTACAGCCGAAGCTACAAGTTTATTTATCATATAACCAGCTTTTTTATCTAAAAATGTTAGAGTCGACTGAACCTGACTTACATTTTTGCCTCGTACTAAGTTCGCCACTAACCTAGCCTTATGTTCGCTAATTCGTCCATACTTTAAAATCGCTTTGAACTCCATTTAAACTCCTATTATTTTTTCACAGCACCAGCTGCTGGTGCTGCTTTTTTCTCTGAATGCCCAGTAAACGTTCTTGTTGGAGCAAATTCACCTAGCTTGTGACCAATCATATTTTCAGTAATATATACAGGGACGAACTTCTTACCGTTATGCACTGCAAATGTCAACCCTACTGCTTCAGGAAGAATAGTTGATCTTCTTGACCATGTTTTAATTACTTTTTTATCACCTTTAGAAATTGCATTTTCAATTTTTTTACTAAGATGATTGTCAACAAAAGGACCCTTTTTAATTGAACGAGCCATATATTCTCCTACTTCCTTCTTTTAACAATAGACCAATTTGTGCGCTTATTGTTCCTAGTCTTATATCCCTTACATGGAGCTCCCCATGGCGACACAGGGTGATGCCCCTTACCAACTCCTTCACCACCACCCAATGGATGGTCAACTGGATTCATGGCCATACCACGTACAGTTGGCCTAATGCCTCTCCATCGAGATCGACCCGCCTTACCGTATGCAATATTCTCATTGTCAGTGTTACCCACCTGACCAACACTTGCAAAACAACCAGATAAAATCTTCTTAACTTCACCGGAAGGCAATCTTACTTGGCAAAATTTTTCTTCTTTACCTAACAACACTGCAGAAACACCAGCACCTTTAGCTATTTGGCCTCCACTACCTGGTTTAATTTCCACATTATGCAAGGTTGTACCCACAGGTATATTAGAAAGTGGCAAACAATTCCCTGGTTTTATATCTGCATTGACGCTAGACAATACTGTATCGCCAACATTCAACCCAACAGGAGCTATAATATAACTTCTTACACCATCCGCATACGACAATAAAGCGATACGACAAGTACGGTTTGGATCATATTCAATAGATTCTACTTTTGCGGGTATATCCAACTTCTGACGTTTAAAATCAATTATTCTATATTTTCTTTTATGGCCACCACCAAAGTGACGCATAGAAATCTGTCCATGGTTAGATCTTGCACCCTTCCGCGGCAAAGAAGTAGTTAAAGATTTTTCTGGATAACTTTTTGTAATCTCGGAGAAATCAAAACCTACATAACCTCTTGAACCATGAGATCTTGCTCCTAATTTCTTAATTCCCACAACTATACTCCTTCAAAAACAGATATTTTCTGCCCATCATGCAGCTGAACAAACGCTTTTTTGTATTTTCTTTTTTTTGCCGCTGTTGCCGCAGATACTCTTTTCAACTCAGCCAAACAAATCGATGTTCTTACTTTTTTAACTTTTACATCAAACATCTTCTCAATCGCAGACTTAACCTCATCCTTACTTGCCTTTAAAGCAACCTCGAACACGTAAACACCTGCAGCATTCAGCATAGTTATCTTCTCAGTTATTAGTGGTTTTTTAATTAGATGTAACATTTAATCACCTACTGATATCTACCAACCAAAGCCGACAAAGACTCTGGAGTTAAAATTAAAGAATCATATTTAAGCAAATCAAAAACATTTATTCCATCAACATCAGAAAACTTATGTGAAGGTAGATTTTGAGATGCTCGCGTAAACAACACATCCCTTTTTAAATCAACCATAAAGCTTTTTTCTAGGCCTAACTTCTTCAAGCCGCCAGATAAATCTTTAGTTTTTCCCGTCTTAGATGTCATGTCAGAAACAACACAAACCTTACCTCTAGATGCTAACAAAGAAAGAGCCATTTTTAGACCCAACTGTCTAACTTTTTTAGGTAACGAGTAGCCATAACTTCTAGGAACAGGTCCAAATAATTTAGCTCCGCCTGGCATCAATGGAGATCTAGTCGAGCCTTGTCGAGCATTACCAGTACCCTTCTGCTTAAATGGCTTCTTACCACCACCACTTACAAGGGAACGCGTCTTAACCATAGCAGTACCCTGCCTCTTGGACGCGAGCTGCCACTTAATTACATCGTAAATAATACCCTTTTTTACTTCCAAACCAAATACCGAAGGAGCCAGATCAACTTCTCCTACTGATTTATTATTCCAATCTTTGATTGCAATTTTTGCCATAACTACCCCTTAGCAATTTCAACTAACGTATTTTTTGCGCCTGGAACTGCGCCCTTCAACATTAAAACTTTTTCTACTGGATCAATCGCAACTACTTTTAAGTTTTTCGTAGTAACTCTTTTAGCTCCAAGATGCCCAGGGAACTTCTTGCCTGGCATAACTCGGCCCGGCCAAGTTCTATTACCGCTAGAGCCTGGTCGACGATGAAATTTAGAACCGTGAGATGCTGGCCCACCAGCAAACCCAAATCGACGAACCGAACCAGCAAAACCTTTACCTTTAGAGACAGCAGCTACAGAGACCAAATCGCCAACTGCAATCGAACTCAAACTAATCTGATCCCCAACTGAAGCCTCAAGACCTTGATCTGACAAGCGAATCTCCTTAGAATAAGCAACGCCGTTTTTCAAACCAAGCTTAGCCAAATGTCCAAGAATCGCCTTAGAGGCTCTTTTTTTGTAACCAGAAACAACTTGCAGCGCGCTATATCCATCAACAGCCACTGTTTTAACTTGCGACACAAGCCATTCCTCAAACTTCAATAAGGTAACTGGGACTGCATCACCTTGATCTGTATAAATTGTCCCCATACCTTGCTTCGTCGCGAAAATCTTATTTGTAATTATTTGTTTTCTTTCTGACATATATGTTCCTTCAAATTACGAAAGTTTAATCTCTACATCCACACCCGGAGAAAGATCCAATTTAGACAATTGGTCAATCGTTTGCTGTGTAGGCTCAAGGATATCAAGCATGCGCTTATGTGTACGAATCTCAAACTGCTCTCTTGATTTTTTATCGACGTGAGGAGAACGCAGAACAGTAAATCTATTGATTCTTGTAGGCAAAGGGATTGGCCCTGCGATTTTAGCCCCTGTTCGTTTAGCTGTTTCTACTATTTCTTTTGTAGATTGATCTAATAACTTATGATCAAACGCTTTCAACCGAATTCTAATCTTTTGACTTTGCATATTTCCCATCCTCAGATTTCAAATAACAAATGCTTTTTTAAATTTTTATGTTTCAAGAGCGCAAATATGTAAAACTTTTTTTTGATTGTCAAAATAAAAATTAAATTAAATTTGCCCAAATTGCGAAAGTATGATTTTTTTCAATTTCTCATCAACCTGACCGTAGTGTGAGAACCTCATATAAAAACTACCACGTCCTTGAGTTAAGCTCCTTAATTCAGTAGCATATCCAAATAAATTTCCTAATGGAGCCTCAGCGTTAATCACGTGACTTCCATCCACGCGTGCATCCACAGAAATGACCTTTCCTCTTCTAGATCCAAGATCACTAACTACACCGCCAACCGCGTCACTGCCACAAGTAATTTCTAGCGAAAATATTGGCTCCAATAAAACGCCACCCGCCACATCCACAGCAGATCTAAAAGCGCCCGATGTAGCTGCCTTGATAGCCACTTCAGTCAAATGATTAACATCATCAAAGCGAATTGCCAAAAGCTGAATCAATACTCCCACCATGGAATAGCCGCCAACACTGCCAACCTCAGCCGCCTCAATAGCGCCTGATTTAATCAAAGAAACAGCATTTGCCATTTGTGCATTCTTTGCATCCACTTTGGACTCAAAAACGACACCGGACGCATAGTCGATTGGACTTATTTTTAACTCTACTTCAGCCTTATGCACTTCACCATGCAAAATTTTCTCAAATAAATAACTACCCTTAGCTTCTTTTATAATCGACTCTTTATATGAAACCTGTGGTCTGCCGACATTTGTTTGAACCTTATACTCCCTGAGCAATCTGTCCAATAAAATTTCCAAATGGAGCTCCCCCATTCCAAACAGCAATTTTTGGCCAGAATCAGGATCGTCTTTTAATCGGGCAGATGGATCCTCACGTACAAGACGCTCTAGTCCTTCACGAACTTTATCCTGGTCTGCTGACGACTTCGCTTCGATAGCAACACTAATAACAGGCTCAGGAATTGCGATACTTTCTAACAATATATTTGCGCCCTCAGAACAAAGGGTATCACCAGTACCACTAATTTTTAAACCTATAACTGCGCATATATCGCCAGCGCCAACTTCACCAACCTCAACTCTAGAATTTGCGTGCATTCTTAATATCTTTTGTATTTTTTCTTTTTTCCCTAGGCGAGGATTAAATAACGTCTGACCAACTTTGATCGAACCTCGGTAAACTCTTAAATATGATAGGCTACCAGAAAAAGTGTCAGCAGCTATTTTGAATAAAAGGGCTAAATTTAGACCCTCTTTATTTAGGCTTTTTACATCGCTTACGCTAGAGGTTTCATCAACCTTCAAGTCGGGTAAATCCAATGGGGATGGAAGCAATTTACAAACAGCATCTAACAGAGGTTGCACGCCTTTATTCTTAAAAGAAGAACCACACAACACTGGAAGCACTTTATTTTCTAAAACTGCGCGTCTTAATACAACTAACAATTCGTCTGGAGTAATTACCTCTCCTGACAAGTAACGATCCATCATCGCTTCATCTTGCTCAACGATTTTTTCGATAGTTTCTTTGCGCGCTTTTTCAACCTCTTCTTTAAGATCCGCAGGGATTTCCATCTCAGTAAAATCACTAATCCCACCACCGACATCCCAAACAAGTGCAGTTTCACGAATTAAATCAATAACCCCTACAAATCTATCCTCTGAGCCGATTGGAATCTGCAAAGGCAGCGTATTAGCACTCAGTCGACTAGATAGACTTTTCAAGCAAGCTCCAAAATCAGCACCAACTCTATCCATCTTATTTACAAAACAAATACGTGGAACTTTATACTTATTAGCTTGTCTCCAAACAGTTTCAGTTTGCGGCTCTACACCACTGACCGCATCCAACAACACAACAGCGCCATCAAGCACTCGAAGTGATCGCTCGACCTCAATCGTAAAATCAACATGTCCAGGAGTATCAATTAGATTTATTTTATGACCATGCCAGGAAAAAGTAGTAGCGGCTGAGGTAATAGTAATACCTCGCTCTTGCTCCTGTACCATCCAGTCCATGACAGTATTACCATCATGAACTTCTCCAATTTTATAACTTTTACCCGAAATAAATAGAATTCGCTCAGTAGTAGTAGTCTTACCAGCATCAATATGGGCCATTATGCCTATATTCCTGGTAAGACTCAGATCTTCTAGATTTGACATTTTTTTAAAAAATTACCAATTATAATGAGAAAAGGCCTTATTTGCTTCAGCCATTTTATGAACATCTTCACGCTTTTTAATTGCATTACCACGATTATTGTAAGCATCAACGATTTCACCAGCTAGTTTTTTGGAAAAATCTTTCTCACCGCGTTCACGCGAATAAGCAATAATCCACTTCATAGCCAACGCCAAGCGACGTGATGGCCTAACATCAACTGGCACTTGATAAGTAGCTCCACCAACACGGCGAGATCTAACCTCTAACGATGGCTTACAATTTTCAACTGCCTTTTTAAAAACCTGCAACGGCTCCTCATTTTGAACCTTGGCTTTCAACTCATCCAATGCTCCATAGAACAGACGCTGAGCCACAGCCTTCTTACCTTCAAACATCATCTTATTAATGAATTTTGCAATTACGATATCCTTAAAGACCGGATCCGGATAAACTTCTCTTTTAAACGTTTTTTTTCTTCTAGACATAAACCACTCCTAAAACTTATTTTTTGGGACGCTTAGCGCCATACTTAGATCTACTTCTTAAACGACCCTCAACACCACGCAAGTCAAGAACTCCTCGAACGATGTGATAACGAACACCTGGTAAATCTTTAACCCTGCCACCTCGAATAAGAACAACAGAGTGCTCTTGTAGGTTGTGACCAATGCCAGGAATATACGAAATCACTTCGAAACCATTTGAAAGGCGAACCTTTGCAACTTTTCTTAGCGCTGAATTGGGCTTCTTCGGAGTCGTTGTATACACACGAGTACAAACACCTCTTTTTTGAGGGCAAGACGTCAACGCTGGCGACTTAGTTTGATTTTTCTGAACAGTTCTCTCTTTTTTAATTAACTGATTAATTGTAGGCATTAATTCCCCTTAACTATGTCATATTTGCTACAAATGGGTTCTAAGTATTTAACCTAGAACCTTTATGTATTTTTTTATTAAACGTCAACAAAAAACCTTAGACTCTTCCTGAAATTGAAAGATTAGGTATATTTGATGGCACATCTTCATCAACAAGCACTGCTTTCCATCGCTTATATGAACTCAATCCAGTCCCCGCAGGTACTAGACGACCCATGATAATATTTTCCTTAAGACCTCTTAAGTAGTCAGTCTTAGAGTTGATCGCAGCCTCTGTTAATACTTTTGTCGTTTCCTGGAAAGATGCTGCAGAAATCCAACTTTCCGTACTTAAAGAGACTTTTGTAATACCCAAAAGCAATGGTTCAGTAGTTGCGACTGTCCCGCCTTCATTGGCAACACGATTGTTTTCCTCAATTAATGAAGTTTTTTCAACCTGTTCACCAGATAAAAAGCGCGTGTCACCTGGATCAACAATTTGCACCTTGCGCAACATTTGTCTAACGATTACTTCGATGTGTTTATCATTGATAGTCACACCCTGCAAACGGTAAACCTCTTGTATTTCGTTAACTAAATACGATGACAAGGCCTTGTCACCAAGAACTCGTAAAATATCATGTGGATTTGTAGGACCATCCATTAATGCTTCACCAGCTCTGACAAACTCACCCTCGCGAACAGCTACATGCTTACCTTTTGGAATTAGATATTCACGTTGCTCACCGATTTCAGGAGTTACGATAACTCGCTGTTTACCTTTAACATCCTTACCAAAAGTAACATATCCATCTACTTCTGAAATGATCGCAGCTTCCTTAGGTTTGCGAGCTTCGAAAAGCTCAGCAACTCGAGGTAGACCTCCCGTAATATCCTTGGTCTTTGATGCTTCTCTGTGGATTTTAGCGATAATATCTCCAGCATGCACTTCCTGGCCATCTGTTACTAGCAACTGAGCTCCAACTGGTAATAAGTATCTAGCAGGAATATCTCGGCCAGGTAAGTTAACAACCTTACCAGACTCATCACACAAATAGATCGTGGGTTTCATCTCAGCAGATTTCGTCTCGGAAATAACTTTTGCCGCGAAACCTGTTACGGAATCCACTTGCTCGGACAAAGTTGTACCTTCCTCAATATCCTGGAAATGCACCTTGGCAGAAACTTCTGAAATAATTGGATTAGAATATGGATCCCACTCCGCTAAGGTGGCTCCCTTGGTCACTTTCTGTCCATCTTTAAAATTTAGTACTGAACCGTAGACCAATTTAAATCTTTCTTTTTCTCTTCCACTTTCATCCAAAATGATCGCTTCACTATTACGATTCATAATCGTAAGTTGTCCAAGTCTGTTTACGACAGATTGTGCGTTTAACAACTTCAACGTGCCCTCATACCTTACCGTATGCACCGACTGTTCTACCGCACGAGATGCAGCACCACCAAAGTGGAAAGTACGCATTGTTAATTGGGTTCCCGGCTCACCGATCGATTGTGCCGCAATAATCCCAACAGCTTCACCAAGATTAGCAGTGGCCCCTCGGGCTAAATCACGACCATAACATTTTACACAAACTCCACGTAAAGCCTTACATGTAAGTGGTGATCGAATTTGAATTTTTTCAACACTTGCATTGTTTAATGCAAGCACATCATCCTCAACAAGCTCATGGCCTACTTTGAACATCAATTGCCCACTAATAGGATGAGTAATATCTTCCAAAACAGTTCTTCCTAATACTCGATCCCCCAACGGTTGTACAATTTCTCCACCCTCCATTAAGGCTGCAACCTCTAAACCATCCTGCACTCCACAATCAAACTCAGAAACAATAAGATCTTGAGCTACATCCACCAAACGTCGAGTTAAGTATCCCGAATTCGCTGTTTTTAGTGCCGTATCTGCCAAACCTTTACGAGCTCCGTGAGTAGAAATAAAGTATTGAAGTACTGTTAATCCCTCTCGAAAGTTTGCTGTGATTGGCGTCTCAATAATTTCACCAGATGGTTTCGCCATCAGACCACGCATACCACCTAACTGTCTTATCTGAGCAGCAGAACCCCTCGCTCCAGAGTCAGCCATGATAAAAATAGAATTGAAAGATGGAGCTAAAACTTCTTTACCATCTATCACAAATTTTTGTTTTTCAATTTGTGACATCATTTCTTTTGCTACTTTGTCCGCAGCCTGTGCCCAAATATCTACAACCTTATTGTATCGCTCTCCATCAGTAATAAGACCTTCATCATATTGTTGTTGAATTTCGCTAACTGCTTTTTCTGAGTCGCTCAAAATAGTTTTCTTGCTTTCAGGAATAACCATATCGTCAACACAAATAGACAACCCAGCATTGGTAGAATATTTAAATCCCATTTCCTTAATCTTATCAGCCAAAATACATGTCGCTTTTGCACCAGATAAACGGAATGTTTTATCGATCAACGCAGCTAATTGCTTTTTATTCATCACCAGGTTCACATCTTCAAATGGTACCTCTGGTGGAACAATTTCACTTAATAAAGATCTACCTACGGTTGTCTCTTGCAACTTGCCATTGATGCGAACTTTACAGGTCGCTTGTAAATCAACCATTCCAGCTTCGAATGCAAACAAAGCCTCACCAACAGAACTGAAAATCTTTCCAGTACCTTTCGCACCAGGTCTATTGCGTGTTAACCAATACATACCCAACACGATATCTTGTGAAGGGTTAATAATTGGCTTACCACTGGCTGGACTTAACACATTATTAGTAGACATCATTAACACACGAGCTTCAACTTGCGCCTCTATTGATAGAGGTACATGAACCGCCATTTGGTCACCATCGAAGTCAGCATTGAAAGCTGTACATACCAATGGGTGTAATTGAATGGCTTTACCTTCATGCAAAATTGGCTCAAATGCTTGAATACCAAGTCTATGCAAGGTAGGCGCACGATTTAATAACACTGGATGTTCCTTAACAACATCAGCAAGAATATCCCAAACCTCAACTGTCTCTTGATCAACTAAACGCTTAGCTTGTTTGATTGTCGTTGCAAGACCCGCCTCTTCCAATTTGTTATAAACAAATGGTTTAAATAATTCTAAAGCCATCTGCTTCGGAAGACCACACTGATGCAATTTCAATGTTGGACCAACTACGATAACCGAACGACCAGAGTAATCCACGCGCTTACCTAAAAGATTCTGACGGAATCGGCCTTGCTTACCCTTTAACATATCACTTAATGATCTTAAAGGTCGCTTATTTGGACCTGTAAAAGTTTTTCCTCTACGTCCATTATCCAATAAAGCGTCGACAGCCTCTTGTAGCATTCGTTTTTCATTTCGGATAATAATGTCCGGAGCATTCAACTCCTGAAGGCGACGTAATCGATTATTTCGATTAATTACTCGGCGGTACAAATCATTCAAATCTGATGTTGCAAAACGACCACCATCCAAAGGTACCAATGGACGCAAATCAGGAGGCAATACAGGCAAAGCCTCTAACATCATCCAATCTGGCTTATTAATAGAGTTTTTAAATGCCTCTACAACCTTTAAACGCTTAGAAAGTTTTTTCATTTGCGCTTCAGATTTGCAGTCTTTCATTTCTACTCTGAGTTTTCTGGATAGATATTCAGGATCAATACGTCTTAATAACTCACGTACAGCCTCTCCGCCCATACCAGCTTTGAAGTTTGGACCAAACTCATTCAATGAGTTCTGATACACCTCTTCTGTTAAAACTTGACCTTCTAATAAAGTTGTCTCCATTGGATCAATGACTACATAGGACTCGCAGTAGAGAACTTTTTCCACTTCTTTAAGCGACAAATTTAGCAAATTTCCGATACGAGATGGCAATGAACGCAAAAACCAAATGTGAGCAACTGGCGTTGCTAACTCGATATGTCCAAGACGCTCTCGACGTACTTTAGACTGAGTCACCTCAACACCACACTTTTCACAGATAACACCACGGTACTTCATTCGCTTGTATTTGCCACAAAGACATTCGTAATCCTTAATTGGCCCAAATATCTTTGCACAAAACAAACCTTCACGCTCAGGTTTAAAAGTACGATAGTTAATCGTCTCTGGCTTTTTTACTTCACCAAAAGACCAATCTCTAATCATTTCTGGAGATGCTAACGAAATTCGAACTGCATCAAATGAAAGTGGATCTTTTGGTTTATCGAAAAAGTTTAATAAATCTCTCAAGTGTCACCTCTTTTAATTAAAATTAATAAATTAGATATTAATGAGTTGTTTCAGAATTTGCAGATCCATCACCATCAACTAAATTTTCCTCTTCTGCCTCTGGATCATCCCTTAAAATATCTGATTCAACAAGCTCTACATTCATACCTAATGACTGAAGTTCCTTAACTAATACGTTAAAGGACTCTGGCAATCCTGGCTCAAGAATATTTTCCCCCTTAACAATGCTTTCATACATTCGAGTTCTACCAGCCACGTCATCCGACTTGACCGTCAAGAATTCTTGCAATGAATACGCTGCACCATATGCCTCGATCGCCCAAACTTCCATTTCTCCAAGTCTTTGACCACCAAATTGAGCTTTACCACCCAAAGGTTGTTGCGAGACTAAAGAATAAGGTCCAATAGAACGAGCATGGATCTTTTCCTCAACCAAGTGATGTAACTTAAGCATGTACATAATACCAACAGTTACCGCATTCTGAAATGGCATACCAGTTCGACCATCAAATAAAGTAGCTTGCGCTCTTAAAGGAAGATTAGCCTTACCCAATAATGACTTAACATCAGCCTCATGCGCTCCATCAAAAACTGGAGTTCCTACATGAATACCATCCTTCATAGTCGTAATGATCTCTTTTAAAGAAGCCTCATCAGCATTTTCAATTTTTTGTGACAATTCTGGACTGTTGAAAACCTCTTTCAACTCTTTTTTCGCCTCAGTTATATTGAATGTACTTAGATGCTTTTGTAGCTGCTTTCCAAGCTCTCGAGCTGCCCAGCCTAAGTGTACTTCTAAAATTTGACCAATATTCATACGTGAAGGTACCCCTAGTGGGTTAAGTACCATATCAACTGGTGTACCGTCTGACAGATATGGCATATCCTCAACAGGAAGAACTTTTGAAACCACACCCTTATTACCGTGTCGTCCCGCAAACTTATCACCAACTTGTAACTTACGCTTGATAGCCACATAAATTTTTACCATTTTAATAACACCAGGAGGTAACTCATCTCCTTTTCTTAATCGATCAATTTTCTCATTGAAGATCATTTTCACTGCATCAAGCTGGTTTCTAGCGTTATCTAAAATCTTAGTAAGTTGATACTCTAACTCAGATTCAAGTGGAATATACGTTAATAACTCGAATGGAATAGATTCTAAATCTGCAGATGTTACTTCTTGGCCTTTATTCAAAAGTTTTTGACTTCCATCTTCATTCAAAAGAACTCCAGTGGTTTTCTTTCCAACCAAAATTTCTTTCAATTTTCCAAGAGCGTTATTCTTAATTACGTTTTGCTCGATACTTAAATCTTTTTCTAACTTTTTCTTTTTCTCGTCGATAATTAAGCTTAATCGTTCATCACGATCTGCACCCTCACGTGAGTAAACCTGAGCGTCGATTACAGTTCCATAAACTCCAGATGGAACACGCAAAGACGTATCACGCACATCACCGGCTTTTTCACCGAAAATGGCTCTTAATAGTTTTTCCTCAGGAGACAACTGCGTTTCACCTTTTGGCGTAACCTTACCGACCAAGATACAACCAGGCTTAACTTCCGCACCAATTCGAATAATACCAGAAGCATCTAAATCTTTTAAAGCTTCTTCACCAACGTTGGCGATATCGCGAGTTACTTCCTCTTTACCAAGTTTTGTATCACGGGCTACACATTCAAATTCTTCAATATGGATCGAAGTATATACATCGTCCTTAATCAATCTTTCAGAAATTAAAATTGAGTCCTCGAAGTTGTATCCCATCCAAGGCGTGAATGCGACCAGAATGTTCTGCCCCAAAGCTAGCTCTCCAAGCTCAGTAGATGGACCATCCGCAATGATATCACCCTTACTGACTCGATCACCCAACTTCACAATTGGCTTCTGGTTAAAACAAGTATTCTGATTTGTTCTTTGATATTTAGTTAAATTGTAAATATCTACATTGGCTCCTAATTCGCCGGCTTTAGCTAAACGGCGAATCACAATCCTAGAAGCATCTACTTCTTCAATAACACCATCATTCATCGCTACGACTGATGTTCCAGAATCTCTTGCAACTAGACGCTCAACACCTGTTCCGACCAATGGAGCACGGGATCTTAATAAAGGCACCGCTTGACGTTGCATGTTCGAACCCATCAAGGCTCTGTTCGCATCGTCATGTTCCAAGAATGGAATCAAACTGGCTGCAATCGACACCAACTGACTTGGAGACACATCCATCAAAGAAACATTATCTTTACCGATAATTTCATATTCTCCATCTTTACGACAGATCACACTTTCTTGTTGAATTTTCTCACTAGCGTCTCTGGTTGCGGGTGCAATTCTATGACCCGCTTCCTCTAGTGCTGACATATACGTAATATCAGAGGAAATATCACCCTTATCGACTTTTTTATACGGAGTTTCGATAAAACCATAGTTATTAATACGAGCATACGTAGCCAAAGAAGCGATCAAACCGATGTTTGGTCCCTCTGGTGTTTCAATTGGACAAATACGACCATAGTGTGTCGGATGAACGTCACGAACTTCAAACCCAGCTCGGTCTCTAGTTAATCCACCAGGTCCCAAAGCAGAAAGTCGTCGCTTATGAGTAATTTCCGATAAAGGATTCGTTTGATCCATAAATTGTGATAACTGAGAAGATCCAAAAAATTCCTTAACAACTGCATTGACAGGTTTAGCATTAACCAAATCATGCGGCATCATCGTCTCAACGTCTTGAAGACTCATTCTTTCTTTGATCGCTCTTTCCATTCTTACCAAACCAACACGATATTGGTTTTCAAGCAACTCACCTACAGAACGAACACGTCTGTTTCCTAAATGATCGATATCATCAACTTCGCCACGACCATTTCGAAGGTCGATCAACATCTTAACAGTTAATAAAATATCTTTTTGAGTTAGAGTACGGAAAGAAGGAGGACACTCATCCATCGAAATGTTAAATTTATGGTTGATTTTAATCCTTCCGACTTCTGATAGATCATAACTTTCAGGATCAAAAAATAATCTACCAAAGAACGTAGTAGCTGAATCAATTGTTGGAGGCTCACCAGGACGAAGATGCTGATAAATTTTCAACAAAGCTTCTTCTTTGGTATTTACCTTATCTACCAATAATGTATTTCTTAAGTATGGTCCTACTGACAAACCATCAAAGAAAATCAAGAAAAATGAAGAAATTCCAGCTTCAACAGCTTTCATAATATCTGATTTCGAAATTTCAGAATTCGCATCAGCAATGATTTCTCCAGTGGACTCATCAAATAATGGTTTCGCCAACACCTTCCCAACAAGGTCTTCGATCGTAACTTCAATTTCTTTTAAATCTAGTTGCTGAACTTTTTTAACGATTGCGCGCGTAATTCTACGACCCGCTTTAACCAACACTTCACCAGAATTAGGATCAACGATGTCCGCAATTGCTCTTTGACCAGATAATCTTTCGATGTCTAACTTTCTAAAAAACTTCTTATTCTTTACAACAACTTCATCTAAGTCATAAAAATATTCTAAAATTTGTTCTCCAGTTAACCCCAAAGACTTTAACAAAATTGTTACTGGAAACTTACGACGGCGATCGATTCGAACATGAATAAGGTCTTTTTGGTCAAATTCAAAATCCAACCAAGATCCACGATACGGAATCACTCGACCAGAATAAATTAATTTACCACTCGCATTGTTTTTTCCGCCATCATCATCAAAGAAAATACCGGGCGAACGATGTAATTGAGAAACTACGACGCGCTCTGTACCATTAATAATGAAAGATCCGTTCGCAGTCATCAATGGGATCTCACCCAAATAAACTTCCTGCTCTTTTACATCACGAATGGAGCGACTTTCAGTCACTTCATCAACATCAAATACTATTAAACGCAAAGTAACTTTAATAGGAGCCGCAAATGTCATCCCACGCTGACGGCACTCATCTACGTCATACTTCGCTGGCTCAAGCGTGTAAGACACATATTCCAAAGAAGCTGTATTATTAAAATCCGAAATAGGAAATACAGACTTAAAAACCCCTTGAAGACCAACATCTTCACGTTTATCAGGATCTACTTCTTTTTGCAAAAATGCCTCATAAGAGCTTTTTTGCAACTCAATTAAATTGGGAATTTCAATAGATTGATTATTTTTTCCAAAAAGTTTACGTACACGAATATTAGAGGCAGTAATGGAAGTATTACCCATTTATTCTCCTTTAAGTTTTTAGATTCAAATTTAAAAAATTAAAAATAAAATAAACTTTTTGAGAGGAGGAAGTAGAAAAACCCCACAAGTAAGAGCCAAGCTTTCGCTTGGCTCTTATAAGAAATTATTACTTAACTTCAACTTTCGCACCAGCTTTTTCTAGTGCTTCTTTAATTTTGTTAGCGTCATCTTTAGTTACGCCTTCTTTAACTGTCTTAGGTGCACCCTCAACAAGAGCCTTAGCTTCAGCTAAACCTAAACCTGTAATTGCACGAACTTCTTTAATAACGTTGATTTTGTTAGCTCCACTGTCTTTCAAAATAACGTCGAAAGCTGTTTTCTCTTCAACAACAGCAGCAGCGCCACCAGCAACCACCGCCACTGGAGCGGCAGCAGAAACGCCCCACTTTTCTTCTAAAAGCTTAACTAATTCAGCTATTTCCAAAACTGTTTTCTTTGATAATTCTTCTACTAATTGATCATTTGTTAATGACATAAAATTTCCTCCAAATAATTAAATTTAACTTGCAGATGCTTCTGAATTTTTCTTAACGTATTCATTAAGACATCTTGCCAATTTAGACCCTGGCGCTTGTAAAACGCCCAAAAACATAGCTCGTAATTCATTTTTACCAGGCAATGTCGCGATGAACTTAATTTTAGCTTCGTCTAATGGATTTCCATCCATCACACCTGTCTTGATTTGCAAAACCTCTACGTCTTTCGCAAAATCAGCAAGTGTTTTAGCCGCAGCCGTAACTTCTCCAAACGCAAACACTAACGCATTTGTTCCCTTTAAGGACTTATCAAATGCCGCGCTCACTTCTGGATAAGATTTAAGTGCTCTTTTTGCCAAAGTATTACGAACAACCTTCATCTCTGCATCTGCATGATGCAATTTTTTACGAAGATTTGTAACTTGTTCCACCTTCATCCCCTTAAAATCTACGATGAAAGCGCCCTTAGCCTTAGAATACTTGTCAGAAATTGCCTTAACTTCTTGTTCTTTATCAGCTCGAGTAATCACTTTTTCCTCCTTTCTTTAGATTAACGTCAGTTACCCCAGAGGAAATCCCACTGTAGGTCTCGGTAGGCCCAAACGGATTAAAGCTTGCGCAACCTACTTTCTCTGACCAAAAACAAAACTATGATACTGTATTAACAATCTCGTTAGAATCAACTTTAATAGCTGGACCCATAGTTGATGAAACCGAAACGCCTCTCAAATAAATACCTTTACTTGAAGCTGGCTTCATCTTAACCACTTGACCCATTAATGCATCAAAGTTTTCTTTCAATTTAGTTCCACCCATTGATTTTTTACCAATCCCAGCGTGAACGATTCCCGCCTTATCAACGCGAAAGTCAAGCTTACCTTTTTTCTCAGTCGCCACAGCTTCACCGATATTCAAAGTAACTGTTCCCACTTTAGGATTTGGCATTAAACCACGAGGCCCCAACACTTTTGCTACTTTAGAAACAGTAGACATCATGTCTGGAGTTGCAATGGCCTTATCAAAGTCCAACCAACCACCATTAATCTTAGCTACTAAATCATCCGCACCAACATAGTCAGCACCAGCATTTTTAGCTTCAGTTTCTTTTGGGCCCTTAGCAAAAACTAAGATTTTTACTTCTTTACCTAATCCATTCGGCAACGCAATAGCACCGCGAACCTGCTGGTCACTTTGCTTTGGATCTACACCTAAACGAATAGCCACATCGATAGTCTCATCGAATTTAGCCTGAGCTGTCTTTACAACCAAATCAAAAGCCTCAGTTACAGAGTACTTCTTTTGAGAATCAACTTGGCTACTTACTTTTTTAAATCTTTTACCTTGTTTCATTTATTACCACCCTTAATCGATTACTTCTACGCCCATGCTTTTCGCAGTACCAGCCACTTGTGATGCCGCAGATTCAACTTTCAAACAGTTCAAATCCGGTATCTTCAGCTCTCCGATGCGCTTTACTTCAGACATTTTGATTTTTCCAACTTTGTCCTTCTGAGGCATCTTCGAACCAGACTCAAGTTTAATAGCTTTTTTAATCAAGCTAGAAACCGGAGGTGTTTTCGTAATAAAGGTAAACGATCTATCCTGATAAACAGTGATAATAATCGGCACTATAGAATCACCTAAGCTTTGAGTTCTTGCATTGAACTGCTTACAAAATTCCATAATGTTTACCCCATGCTGTCCGAGTGCCGGTCCAACGGGAGGCGCTGGATTTGCCTTCCCTGCCGGAATTTGCAACTTAATCATTCCTGTTACTTTTTTTGCCATAAATCCCACTCCTATATGGTTTAAACGTACTATCTAGTACAAACTTTATATAAAAAATTTACTTTTCCTAAGCTCCGAATGTTTAAAATGAATATCTCACGAATAGAGATTTACAAATAAAAAAGGAGCAAACACGCTTTTAAGCAACCATGTCTACTCCATGAAATTCCGTTTTGCAACAACTGGAAATTATTTTTTTATGACTTATATCAATTCTTGCTATCAATTACCCAAGACACAATCTTGAAGTCGTGCTGAAATACTATCAGAACATAGCAACGAAGAAAAATTGTCTAGCGAACTTGGTATGATTAGGCTTTTTCAACCTGGACATAATCCAACTCAACTGGAGTAGGACGTCCAAAAATAGAAACCAACACTTTAAGCTTACCTTTTTCCTCATTGATTTCCTCGACCGTACCATTAAAGTTACTGAACGGGCCATCAATTACTGTCACTTGCTCGCCCATCGTGAATTTAATTTTAGATTTTGGCTTTTCTACACCCAACGACATTTGATTCGTCACCCTTAAAACTTCTGCCTCAGGTACTTCTGGAGGGCGCGTTTTCCCTCCAACAAAACCAGAAACTTTAGATGAATGCCTTACCAAATGCCAGGTTTCATCATTTAGAACCATTTTGACAAAAATGTAACCAGGAAAAAATTTTCTAGACTTAGTCTGCTTTTGCCCTTTGACCAATTGAACAACATTTTCAGAGGGAATAAGCACTTCCCCAAAAAGAGGCTCCATTTTATGAGATCTAACTCGCTCTTCTATCGCGTTTTTAGCGGTAGCCTCACACCCGGTCTGCACATTAATCACATACCATTTTTTTTCCATTACAACATCCTTGTTTAGTTTATAAGCTTATTCAAAATAGTACTAGAAAGAAAGTCAAATACCGAAACAATAATACTAGAAATAAAAACCATTAAAATTACGGCTCCAGAAGTGTACATAGCATCTTTTTTAGCTGGCCATGTTACTTTTTTAAGCTCAAGTACAATTTGATCCGCCCACAATACTGCAGAACGATTAAACTGCAACAAACCAAAGACAACCAAGCCTACCAAAACTGGCAGAATGTGACGTACAAAATCAGAATCAGCCACTTTTGCAATAAAACCAAATGAGGCTGCAAACGTGCCTATCAACAAATGAACAACTAACCCAAGAATCGCAGCAAACAAAGCAAACGAAACAGTAACAATTTTTTGATTTAACTTATTGTCCATATTTATTCCTAAAAAGTGGCAGGGCAGGAGGGGCTCGAACCCACAACCTAACGATTTGGAGTCGTTCGCTCTACCAATTAGAGCTACTGCCCTGCAGTTAAAAAATAATGGGGACTAACTCAAAAGAGCCGTCCCCATCTTATGATTCATAAATACTAGGTCGGCATTACTCCATGATCTCGACAACAACGCCCGCACCAACAGTTCTACCACCCTCACGGATCGCAAAACGTAATTCTTTTTCCATAGCGATTGGTGAAATCAACTCTACAGCTAACTCAACACGGTCACCAGGCATAACCATTTCAACACCTGTTTTAAGAGTACATACACCAGTTACGTCAGTAGTTCTGAAGTAAAACTGTGGTCTGTAACCATTAAAGAATGGAGTATGACGTCCACCTTCTTCTTTAGTAAGAATGTAGGCTTCAGCTTTGAATTTTTTATGAGGCTTGATCGTTCCTGGTTTAGCAAGAACTTGTCCACGCTCAACATCTTCTTTCTTAGTACCACGTAGTAAACAACCACAGTTGTCACCAGCTTGACCTTCATCCAACAACTTACGGAACATTTCGATACCAGTAACAGTTGTTTTCTGAGTAGGTCTGATACCAACGATTTCAACCTCTTCATTGACTTTGATGATACCACGCTCAATACGACCAGTAACAACAGTACCACGACCAGAAATTGAAAAAACGTCCTCGATTGGCATTAAGAAAGTTTTATCAGTAGCACGTGCTGGTTGCGGAATGTATGCATCACAAGCAGCCATCAATGCCATAATCGCTGGACGACCAATTTCAGATTTATCACCCTCTAATGCTTTTAAAGCAGAACCTTTAACGATTGGAATAGAGTCGCCAGGGAATTCATATTTAGAAAGTAATTCGCGAACTTCAAGCTCAACTAGGTCTAACAATTCTTTATCGTCAACCATGTCAACTTTATTCATAAACACAACAAGAGCCGGAACACCCACTTGACGAGCCAACAAGATGTGCTCACGAGTTTGAGGCATAGGACCGTCAGCCGCAGAAACAACCAAGATCGCTCCGTCCATCTGAGCAGCACCAGTGATCATATTTTTTACGTAGTCGGCATGTCCCGGACAGTCAACGTGAGCATAGTGGCGATTTTCTGTTTCATACTCAACGTGAGTAGTAGAAATCGTAATACCACGTGCTTTTTCTTCTGGCGACTTATCGATTTGATCGTAACTCATCGCTTGCGCTTTACCTTCAGCTGCTAAAGTAGTTGTAATAGCTGCAGTTAAAGTAGTTTTACCATGGTCGACGTGACCGATAGTACCAATGTTTACGTGTGGTTTCGAACGGTTAAATTTCTCTTTTGACATTTTAGCTTCCTCCTGCGGAATTAATTTAGTCTTAAACTTGTTTCTAAAACTTTTATTTCATCACTTTTACAATCAAATCTAATTTCTTTACTCAATATTCTTATCTACTTTTAACTAAGTATATTTTACCTATATTCACATTACGACTCAAACACCTGGAGCCCATGGCCGGAGCCGAACCGGCGACCTCACCCTTACCAAGGGTGTGCTCTACCACTGAGCTACATGGGCCTCGCCTTAAAGTTTAAGTAAAGTTCCGATCCATGCTTTTAAACCATCAATCATCCAATTTCAAAAAGCACAACGATTCAAAATGCTCATTAAAATTGGAGCGGGAAACGGGTCTCGAACCCGCAACCCTCAGCTTGGAAGGCTGATACTCTAGCCAATTGAGCTATTCCCGCCCTGATGCTGAAAAATTACTATCTACTAAAGGAAAGTTTGAGGCAAGCCCTTTTTACTAGGCATAATCATGTAGTTTCCAATAACAAACAGCCATCTTTTACTGCGAACTAAGTTTGGTGGAGGGAGAAGGATTCGAACCTTCGTAGACGTGAAGCCAACAGATTTACAGTCTGTCCCCTTTAGCCACTCGGGCATCCCTCCACTTAGTTAAAAATAAAAATGGAGCTGGCTATGGGACTTGAACCCGCAACCTGCTGATTACAAATCAGCTGCTCTACCAATTGAGCTAAGCCAGCACTTTTTCTAGCGACCGAAATGTTCTATGGATAAAATAATATTGTGTCAAAGATTTATTTAATTCTTTTTAAAATGAATCTGTCTGAAGCCCTCCGTCAAGGCAATTGCTGCTGCAACAGACACATTATAGCTAGCTTCTGAGTCAATCTGCGGAATTTTCACCAACTCATCACACGCTTTCTCGGTAGTTGTGCGCAATCCTGAATCCTCACCACCCAGCGCAAAAATAATTTTTTTCGGAAATTTCTGCTCGTAGATATTGCTTTTACCCAAGTGAGACAAACCATAAGCCCAAAAGCCAACTTGTTTTAACTCGTCAAAAACGGGTCCAAATTGGTTGTAATACCCAATTAACACATGCTCAGCACCGCCGGAAGCCACCTTGTGCACTGTTGAGGTTAGTCCAACCGAACGCTCCTTAGGGATCAATATCCCTTTTACCCCCATCAACCAACAAGTTCGGATGATAGCTCCTAGATTTTGCGGATCCTCTACCCCATCCAAAGCAAGAATAATCGCCTCGTCATCGTTCATCACGGATTGATATTCAAATTCTGGCAATTGATCAGCAATTAACACAGCCCCTTGGTTGCGACCAAACTGAGCCTCCATTGCTGATTCATCTATGATTTGCACCACACCTTCTTCCACAGACTCGTGCAAATCGAAAATTTCTTTTAAATCTTTGGAGGATTCATATCCTGTACGTAACAACAACAAACGAACACCAAAAGAATGGACTTTATAGACTTCTTTAATTGCATGGTGTCCAACCACGACTCGCCCACCTTTTAGAAATTTTTCTACATCCTGACTTTTTTTGGCGAAGCCAGCTTTGTTAACACCAGAGGGGGCACGCTTGTATGTCGGTTTTGCTTCGTAATCATTTTTCTTAGATTTTGACGAAAACCGAGAAGAAGACCCACCAAATCGCTTATTTGAACTCATTTTTCTACTTCCTTTTTATGATCGCTTCTTTAGCTTGATAACCATAAATAGTCCAGAAATAGAAACATCCACTTTGATTTAGCATAAAAAATAGAAATAAATCCAGCCGATATTAGCAGTCACCTAATTGATATTTGAGATTACCGTCATTAGGATGACTATCCACCTTGAAAAAAATAAAGGCCGGTAATTCCAGCCCTTAATTTTAGTTATTATACCAATTCCAGTTACAAGGTAGACCTTGCAAGACGAAGGAAGACGCCGACCAAGCTGCTCGCACAGAGAGCTCAACTCGCGATCAGCCTAACGTCGTGAAGACCTACAAAGTAGATGGAGTTGCTATTATTTTGTTTTGGGTTTGCCATCTACTGGATTGAAATAAATCTCGACATTCTTGCCATCTTTATCAGTCCCATAAATTTCATAACACGTTCCCGGCTGCTTAAACTTTTTAATAGTATAACCTTGCTCGGTAACCATTTTTTTAAAAGCCTCCTCGCTCATCCATTTTTCTTTGGGTTCAGTCGTGCAGTTTTTAGCTGCATAAGCTGATGCCCCAAGGATGGTTGCTAAACTGAAAATAACGGTTAATGCTGTTTTGTTTTTCATAAACTGTCTCCTTTTTGTAAGGTCAGTATCGTTGTCATTCGGTTTTTGTCTATAATACAAACGACCTAAGAGCTTGAATTCCTTGATATAGGTAGTTTGCCCTATAGCCAAAACGTTAAAGACCTCTCACAATATCAACAGTCAAAATGTGTATTTTGATAACCCTATAAGGAGAAACATTATGAACCAACACGATCAAAACAATCAAAGCACTGGTCAAAGCTACAGTAACCACTCCGACTCAAAACTGGATAGCGACCAAGGTACGCACAAAACAATAGTGTACGATGTTCCAACCAGAGCCTTTCATTGGATTTTCGCAGTGCTGTTTGTCATCGCTTTCATCATCGGCAAAACCGTGGATGATGAATCCATCGTCTTTACCTACCATATGCTTTTGGGGCTAACACTGGGATTCACAATTTTGATGCGATTGCTTTGGGGAGTTGTCGGTAGCAAACATGCCAAATGGAGTTCTTTTTCCTTAAACCTCAAAGATCTGATCGACTACTTAAAAGGTGTTATCTTCAACGACGCAAAATCTGTAAAAAAATATTATGGCCATAATCCTGCCTCAAGTTGGGCAGCTGTCATAATGATCGCTTGTGGATTGGGCCTAACCATCACTGGACTTCTAATGATCAGCGGACAAAAGGAAGCCTTTGAAGATATTCACGAATTATTCTCGACTATTTTTGTTCTCGTCGCAATCGCGCATGTGGTTGGTGTGATCGTTCACAGTGTTAAACACAAGGAGATGATCGGCCTAAGCATGATCAGTGGAAAGAAAGACGGCCATAGCGAAAGCGAAGGGATCACAAATTCCCATGCTATTTTAGGTGTTGTTTTTGTCATTCTTGTCGCGGCTTTTGGTGGAAATCTTGTTAAGAATTTCGATACGAGCACCGGTCAGCTAAACTTTTTTGGTAAGATTTTGCAACTGACCGAGAACGAAGAAGGCGATAAGGCTGATAATAATGAAACTACCAAAAACAAGGAAGACACTGGAGACAACAAGTCCGATGATAATACTAACAACAAAGCGATTGATCGCGATCATGACAAAGATGACAATGATTAGAACAGGATAATGGCGCGAAAGACATAGCCAATGATGAATCGACTGGGCCGCCTTGGTCGTATTTATTAACCTATTCGAAAGTAAGTTAACGTTCTTACGTTTGAATGGGTTAATAAATCTCTTCTGTCGACGGCGTTTCTTTATTCACAAGGTTGCTGAGGTTTAAAATAAAGTACTTAAAATAGACCTCCAGAGAATCTACATTTGTTTTTACATCAGACAGATTAAAATAACGAACCTCGGGTTGGCAATCGTTGGGGCTTACTGGCTCTAAATACAGATTCATCATTGTTTTATCGGGTACGTAGAGACTGATAATTTTATCGCTACCAACTCCAGACCAAAAGCTTGGTGATTTTATTGATTGCAAAACTGGGGGAGGCGTTGTTTCGGATGGCACGATAGGAGCGGGCTCGAGTTGTTCAACTGGGGGTTCGCCTTGCTGCGAAGGCGGCACTGACAAGCAACTTATGTTCGAATTAGAAAGCGTAGACTCTATCACCTTAGTGGATTTAAGAAACTGATTGAAGGACTGCAGAAATAGAACAAGGCTTTGCCTGGATTCCTTGTCTATTTTCGCTTTAATAGAACTGAGCTTGCGATCTTTATAGTAATAAAAAATAAAAAAATCATCTGCGTCACCAGTACTAGAAATCTTAAAGCTGGTCTTTTGTATCAATTCCATTGGTTTTGGTGGAGACTGGCAGGAGTCATTGTTATTAGGCGACCCTTGAAATTGTTTCATTTGAAAATTACGAGTCAAAGTCGAAGCCGCTTGCGAATCATGATCGATCAACTCGGACTCTAGCCCGTTTGTTTTTTCTAAATTATTTATTGTCTGGATGACCTTCAGTTCACCTTGGTAATTTAACTCCCAAGTAAAATAGGTATAAGTGAGGTCATATGGACGACCAACGGTGTGAAAATATTTTTGCAGATGTTCAAATGTTGGGAGCGAGTAAGTCTGTGTTTGCACGTCTTTAGGATTGGGATCTTTCGTTCGATCTGCATCTTTATCTTGATTTTTTTTCAGTGGCTCACAACCTAGTTGCAACGCAAGTAAGATGAATAACCCTAGATTTTTTTGACTTTGGGATAGGATTAAGCATGAAGATTCCTTTGGACCTGGAGTTAGGCTTGAATTTAGAGATGAAAATCGGCTTGGAGATGGGTTTTGAACTTGTCTTTGAATTGGACTTTGAAATCGCCATTGAGGTTGTGAAGGTAAAAGATTCTTGATGGAGTCTAAAAAATAATTGCACATAGACGGTATCCTTTCTGGGAGATAAGTCTAGATCACTGTAACTGTGCATACTTTATCGCACGATTGACTTAGTTAGGATAGTCTAGTTGGGGTTTTTCCGTATACGCTTGTATACAGTAATATTTATTTTTCATTCGTAGTTATTAGTATGCGCGTGCAAAATTTGGTTTTTTTTGCTATTTTTTGTATACAGAGTTTAAGGCAAGATTAAAGCTGTAATTTTAACAAACTAATACAGACGGAGAATTAACTATCCATGGCACCATTTAAAAACGGTATTGAAATACAGCGAAAATACTGCGCCATTTTAGCAGCACCCAGCCTGTAACAATGTAGGAAAATAAATAAGTGGGATTGGGATTAGTAATTACATGAGTATTTTTACATATACGGATTACCGTGAATATTTGAAAGATTTTTTGAAGAATCGCCAGGCGATCGGTGAGGCCGCTTCATATCGTTGGCTCAATCAGCGCGCTGGATTTACCTCGCCCAACTATTTACATTTGGTCATTCACGGCAAAAGGCATCTATCCAGTGATGCTAGTATACGTTTAGGCAAAGTGATGAAGCTCAATCGTTCAGAGGCGGATTTTTTCTATAAACTGGTTGAATTCAACAAAGCCAAAACACTATCACAAAAAGAAAAAGTCGCAGCCGAGTTAGTGCAGTTTAAAGGATATCAAAATATTTACCCATTAGCTGAAACGCAGTACGAATATTATCAAAAATGGTATTATGTGGCCGTTCGAGAGTTATTGAATCTGGAATTAGAATCACACAATCCTAAATACATGGCTTTACAATTATTACCCGAAGTCAGTGAAAAAGAATTAACTCTAGCATTGCAAGTTTTATCTCGCCTTGAGTTGATTCAGCCACAGACAAATATTAAAAATGTTGAAACAAATAATAAATCGAATAAAAAGTGGAAGCCAACAAATGAAAGCATCAGCACTGGAAATCAAGTTTCAGGCCCCATTTCCCGAATGGCCGTGGTTAATTTTCACAAAGCCATGTTGAATTTGGCAAGTCAATCCTTGGATCGATTTCCGGGTAAGGAACGAGATATATCATCCGTGACAATCGCCTTATCTGAAAAATCATTCGACACAGCTAGAAAAAAAGTACAAGAATTAAGAAGGGATTTAATGGCACTGGCTGAAAGTGATAAAAATAAAGAACGACTTTATCAATTCAATTTTCAAATTTTTCCAATTTCAAAATGCAGATCAAAAAAAATTAATACGAACTAAGTTAGAGTATGGATTGATAAAAAATGAATTAGATTTTGAATCTAAGGAATAAGCTCCCCGAGCGAGGTAAAGTATGAAATATATATACAAGGTAAAAAAATGAATAAATATAGAATGAAACTAAGTAATCAGATAATTGCGTTGAGTTTTCTGATCGGCTTTCTTATGGCCGGCTGCAAATTAAAATTACCCGGTACGGAAACTGGCAACCCTGATTTGGTAGCGATGCCCTCACCTGTCACTATGATTCCCTCCAATTCAAAAACTGCCCAACTGGGACAACTGATTTGTAGTCGCATTCATTTTTGTTTTCCTCTAACCAATGTGAACGATTGCGAAACCGCGACTCTTAAAAATAAAAATTTTGGAAAAGAGATGAATCTACCAGACTTTTACACAGATCTGATATCGATTATTGAAGCGGAAATGACTAAAAAAATAATCCCCTGGACGACTGCTTTTAGTGAATGTACCGCAGACATTAAATTAATAGCTTGTGATAACCAATTAATGGAAACTCAGTGGAATGATAGAGCCGCTAAAGAGTTTCCCAATGCACATTGGCTTTTAAGAGTTTCTCCGTATTGTCAGAGGTTATTTGATTGAATGTATCTACTTTAATGATCGAATGAGTTCTGATTGTTAATTTATAAGAGACAAAAACACTAAAGTTTCGCTACTGTTGCACTAAATTTTTGACTTCACCTAAACCCTGTTTCTTGGGCGATGCGCAAAGAAACAGGGCCTGGCACTAAAAAATTATTCGCATTTGCTGCTGCCGCAGTCGCCGCAGACAAAACATCCTTCTTGGATTTTTAGATTGCGACCACCGCACTCAGAACACTTCATGCTTTTGATTTCTTTCACATAGGTCTTTAAGGTGCGACCAATCGCTTTTGCAAATGAATTAATAGTCCCTTCGCTTTTAATTAATTGCGAGACGATAAATTCAATGTCAGCACCATGACGAAGTGATGTGGAAATCATGCGTGTGAGAGCCTCTTGCTCGTCCGATTCGAAAAATTTACGAATGTCCGTCAACACCCAACCATCTTTGGTTTCTAGATTGTACACTCCTGATTTTTCCTTCACCAATTTTCCATGACGTAATTCCGTTGGTAAATGCAAACTGTTCTGCTTCATTGCAAATACTTCATATGGATCATTACCCATCAAACCAATCAACACCACCCACTTACTTCCACCTGAAGTAATTTGATGAATATCACAATTCAATGATTTGGAACGAGGTATCGCCTTGGTACGAATAAACTCACCATCATCTTTTTTCGCAGCCGCACTGGTTCCCGAAAGAACCGCCGTCATCGTGCCATCACGGTAAGAAGTGCAACCCTTAATGGTTCCTGTTTTGTAGACTTCGTAATACAATCGCTTGAAATCTTCGTAGGGATAACTTTCTGGTATGTTCACAGTTTTTGACATCGCCGAATCAATGTATTTAGCCAATACACCCATCGTACGAATGTGGTCATCAATACTTAAATTGTAAGTTGTCGCTGCCCACTCGGCCTTAGGGTCCCAACTATTGTGCTCTTCGTGATAACGAACCGCAAAGTCACGCACGCGAGATTCTTTTAGCAAACCGCGATTCGCATCAAACTTCCAAACATCTCCGTTAAAGTGAGTCATTAATAAACTTTCATCGCCCTCTTTGATCCAATCCCATTTTGTTTGCGGACCCGAAAGATCATAAGTCTTAGCTTCCCAATTAATATTTTTTGGAATGCCTAAACCCTCTGGAGGAAATGGCTGCATTACGGTGCGAATATACTCAGCCATAAAAATAGGTTCTAAACCACCGGAAACATTATTCGCAAATACAGAACTGTTACCTGTCGGCTGAATCGAAAGCAAGTGACTGTTACGAATTCCATATTTAGCAATTAAATCCTTCGTGTCTTGATTTAATTTTTCTACAAAGCGACTTTTTAAATATTTCGCTTTATCGAACAATGGAAATGCGCCTTTTTCCTTTGCGATCAAGGCTGATGTTTTGTAAGCCTCGTTCATCATGAACTGCCCCAGTTGTTCAGTTAAACGAATCGCTTCGTCAGAACCATAACGAACCTTTAACATCATAAGTGCAGAACCATATCCTAAAATACCTAAGCCAATACGACGTTTCGCTTTTAAACTTTCTGCCTGCTCAGGCAATGGCACCAAAGTTTTATCGTTCACATTATCCATAAAACGAACTGCCGTGTGAATTACCTCGGCCAATTTTTCGTAATTCCAATTTTTATTTTTAGTATCAATAAAATGAGTCAAGTTCACCGAACCCAACAAACAAGCTCCGCCCACAGGTAAAACTTGCTCGCCACACGGATTGGTCGCATTGATATGTTCCGTGTAATACAAATTATTTAATTTATTAATTGTATCAACAAACAAAATACCTGGTTCATTGCGATTGTAGGTGGATTTCATAATCAAATCCCACAAGTGGTTCGCGTTCTCAAAAGTTTTGTAAACTTTGACGGGAAGTCCCTTGGATTTCCAATTTGTTAAATCACCATCCCAATGTTTTTTGTAATCGTCTTTGGCGATTTCATAATTCGGAAATTCTAAATTCCAAGGTAAATTATTTTCTACCGCATTCATAAAATCATCTGAAACCAGCACAGACATATTAAATTTTGTTAAGCGTCCAGGCGTTTGCTTTGCAGTGATGTATTCTTCAATGTCAGGGTGAAACACCGACATCGTCACCATTTGCGCGCCCTTACGGATTTTCTTTTTTCCTTTGGTTTCTGTTTTTTTAATGCCGCTACCCGCAGTGATCACACCACTTTGTGTGTCCCACATTTCTAGTAACTTGACCGCTCCAGGAGAATCTCCACCAATACCTTCGACATAAGCTCCACGAGGGCGCATCACATCTGCACAAAATCCATAACCGCCTTCGGATTTAAGAATTAATGCCTGACGTTTTAATTCATCCATAATGCTTTCCATCGAGTCTTGATTTTCTCCACGGAAACCGCTGACAAAACAATTAATGTAAGTCGTGCCTTTTAATCCCGTACCCGCATTCGAAGTGATACGGCCACCGGGAACAAATTTGAAGTCCTCTAAAATATCTAAAAATTTATCCGTCCAATAATCTTGTAGTTCAGCCTTTTCCACGGAAGAAATATCTTTGGCCACAGCTAAATGACGATCGTTGATGTCGTTTTCACCTGCGAATTTGTAAGTGGCATTGAAAATTTCTTCGGAAAAGGAATCCGTGAATTTTGTATTGCGTTTTTTGATCACGATGCTTTTCACTGCTGGCTCTGATGTGTTTTTGTTTTCTGTCATTTTTGTCTTTGCTTTTGTCATCAAAGATGAGTCCTGATTGCTGCTCGCATTCGTTTCCATTTCCATATTGTGGTTCCTTGTCGTGTTCAAATTATGAATTGCTGATTTGTTTTGTGTTGATAAATCAATACTCGGGCATGAGCGTCCTGAAAATCCAGAAAAAAATAACAAGAACTTACAGATTTTTTTTCTAGCGGGGGGTTCTATTTTGCAGTCCCAACAAGGACAAGATCGATAGCTCATTGTTTTTAATGAAAAAAAAAGAATCTTACAACGAAAGTCCTTGATCATTATAAGATTTTAAAAATAATTTCTTTTTACATCGCATTATAGTCGCCCGTTTTTAGGGCGCTTGTTTTTGCCACAGAATATGGGCTTTTGCTTGCTTTTATGTATGTATTTAGTTTATGGGCGACCCAACAAACCCTGCAACTGATCGTACTTGATAATCTGTACGGTATAACCCATTCCTTCCAGAATCTCTAAGCGACGTTTCGATTTTATATTTAACTCTTCGACGGATTCCCAATTGCCGGTATCTTTATTTTGTCTTTGATAATACGAGTAATGATCTGGGCCATTGTATTCGATGATCAGCTTACCATCAGGAATAAAAAAATCGGCTACGTATTCAGTATCTGGAATCGGATACTCCATAATTAAATGCTCGTGCAATTGAGTCTCAAGTTCAGATGCTGACAATTTTTTAAGTTCAGGTTTTAGCTCTAACATTTGTTTTTTTAAATACTCATACAGATAAAGTTGTTGCCGGCTTACATTTAAGCCGTGCTTATCTAACTTAAATTCAATCGATTTCCTATACAATGGTTGGTTTGGAATCCTTAATACGTTCTTGTAGTACAGATTGACTGAAATCAAGGACGGATACATTGCTAACTCTTCATTTGTAAAAACTTTTAAAGCTTGTTGATATGTCTTCCAATGCGTTTTTAAGGCGTCAGGATTCATGTGCATCAGAAATCGTAGCATGCTAACTAGAATTCCAGCATTGGTTGGATGACTCTGAAAGTAATCCGCAGCTAAACTGTGAACCTCTTGTATCATTCGCTGGTTCTCTTCGGTATTGGCATGAAATGAATTCGCGATTCTATAAAAATTCAATAAATTGAATAATCCACTACTGGCAATGAATGGATCGGGATCTTTGACTAACTGAAATAAACGCTCGACTAATATATCTCTTTTTCGCCCCTTTAACAAATAGCCGGAGTCCATTAAGTAGTTCACTAAAAAACTAATGTCTTTTTTACGCCCCCGATTTAACAAGTATGGTACAACCCTTATCATCGAGTCGCGAACTTCATCTTTTTGCAAGAGCCGATAAAAATGACGATTTATCGCTCCAATTGCGTAATTCGTATTATTCACCAAACCTTGTGATGGAACACTAGGAAAACGCTTCGATAGAATTACAAACTCTTTAATCCAGGCTTTAGAAAGTAATGTAAATAACTTCTGATTAAAAAACTTTTGCGCTCTTTCATTGATATTGTCATTACCATATAGCCGTGCTAACCGCACGGCTTGCAAATCTAATTCAGCCATAAATTGTGATAAATCTAAATAAGTAAGCTCATCAAACTTGACTTCATGAACTAAAAAGTCTTGAAAATATGCGAACTGCTTTTCGTTCATGTTTACTTTTAAAAATGAAAACTTTAAGAAAAGAAAGATCGAATCAACGACACTCATCTTGGCATCATTGACTCCTGCTATCGGTAAGTACTTTAAAAATTTTTCTATCGCGTTTTGACTGATTAAAAAATTTTTGCCTTGCTCTATTCTTTCGCGTGAAGCTTTTCCCTGAGTTTCAATTTCGTTGATCTCTTTCAAGATTGGTTGAAAATCCGCAGGATAGCTGGCTATTTCCTCGTCCGCAAAAGAGCGACGCACTTTTACTTTGCCCTGAAGATATATCGGTGTTTCTTCTATGGTGGTCACTTTTGTAGATGAAGTAGATAAATAAATTCCCTCGCATCGTAATGTTGGGGATGCTGGAATTAAATCGGCTTGCGCGAAATTCAATGCAATTTGACTGATAATCAAAATCATCCATCGTAGTAGAATTGACGTGCTGGATATATCTCGATACTTACATAGAATGTTAATGAAACTGTCAAATTGTTTGACAGACATCACTATTCTGCACAGCCACTGTTTCCACACCACTTCCAACTCCTTGATATTACTACGCGCAAAACTTAAACTCTACTTAAAATAGAGACTTTGCTTTACCTTGTTTATAGCCATTCAAAGAATGGGCCCAGCGCGGTTGCCGAAAAAGTCTAGAATTACATTTGAACTGGACTGGCTAAATAAAACACTTTATTTTTGATATCAGTTTTGATATCATCATTACATGAGCAAAACCGAAAAACTTCTAACCAAGTTAAAAAACGGATCTATCTCCGCATCTGAGTTACGAACGTTGCTAGGAAAATTAGGGTGGGAACTACGCAATCAAGTTGGCTCACACGAACAATGGGTTTGCGACGACAAGCGATTCACAATAGCGACGCACGGAAAAGATCTCCGTCCTATCAAATCAAACTGGTTATAAAAATACTGGAGGACAAATGAAACTTTCAAAAGACATTTTAAAAATGATTCCACTATACACCTATAGAATTGAATGGTCTGATGAGGATCAATTGTTTATCGTCAGCGTAGAGGAATTACCTAACTGTATGACTCATGGGAAAACGCATACTGAAGCTTTAAAAATGGGTTATGAGGCCGTTCAGTGTCACATTGAAGGTTTAGCTAAAGACAACGTCGAAATTCCTAAACCATTTGCCTTACAAAAATTCAAAGGTGAGTTTATCGTTCGCGCCACCCCTGAACTACATAAAAAAATAGCCATCGAAAGCGCTAAACATGGTTATAAATCTTTGAATAAATTTATCGTTCAACTATTAGAAAAAGCGGTTGGTTAACACCTCCCATGTTCAATCCAAGCCCCCAGAAATTTGCACAGTCTGCTGCAGAGTTGCTTGGATCTGTTTATTTATAGATGCGGATCGCATCACTCGAGTCTGTCGATAAAGTTCAAATTTAGAGCCACCTGAATTAATAAATAAATTATTTTTGTCCTTTGAAATAAGAGCGGTCTGAAAAAAAATCCGTAAACTATATTTACATCTTTTTCATATTTATTATTGAGTCTACATATTATCTGTATTAGCGTATATTCGATGTCGAAAAAAACAAAAGATTCCACAAACAAATTACATCCGTGGCGACTATGTCCCTCGGGACAGCATTGGGTTTCAACACATCCCATGCGCATTCCTCCAAGTAAAGATCATCCAAATGGATATACAACTTTAAGACATGGTCACTGCGCTAAAAACCCTACAGGAAAAGATCAACTATATCCGGATGAAATCAAAGAAATGACCATTCACGCCTTTGATGATTTAGAGCCAATGCCTTGCAAAATTGATTTAGGTTTCAAGCAAAATGGCACTAAATATGACGATTTGATTGCTGGCTGGACTAGGTATTGGAATGAAGTTCTTGAACCTCAAATACCCTTGAATCCAAATATTGTTAAAGCCCTAATCGCCTCAGAATCAGGATTTGATCCTGAAATGCTCGCAAATAAAAAGAATTCAAATAGCGCTCGTGGACTTATGCAGCTTTTAAATTCCACGCGAAAAACTTTGGGTGATGAAAAGGGCGAACTCAAAGATCATTTTATCACTGCTACAAAATCGGATTTGAACGATCCCAGCACCAATATTTGCGCTGGAATTCGTTGGCTCTTTCAAAAGCAGAAATTAGCTTCACTTTATTTAGGTCGAAATGCTTCATGGGAAGAAGCTGTTATGAATTACAAAGGTAAATTAAAAAGTAAAACTGATGATCCCGAGGCTATAAAACAAAAAAACATTTTTAATAAATATCTAAACAAGTTGGCAAGGTGTGAAAATTAGCAAAAATTCCATTTCAATTTTATTTTTTCTAATTTTTTATATTCCCTTCGCTTCCTACGCAGTGGATGGGAAAATTGAAACTAAACTATTTAAATCATATAAAGTTCAACTTAATCAGAACTTTAATAACGGTAAAGCATCATTGCTTATCATGAAGCAAAATCGAATACTATTTAAAGAGTCAGAGATTGATTACCATTACTATTTCGGTAACCATTTCGATCCTGATCTGAATAATCATGATATTTATTCTGGACATGACATTACAGGAAATAAAATTCCCAATCTAATAATTTCAAATTGGACTGGTGGTGCTCACTGTTGTCATTCTTTACAAATTTTTGAACTTGGTAATACATTTAAACATCTGGTTACCGTAGACGCTCAAAGTTCGGATATTCGGCTAGTGGACTTAGATAATGATGGCTACCCTGAAATTGAATTTCACGATGGAGCCATTGATTATTTATTTGCCTCTTATGCAGGATCACCTGGCGGCAGAGTGGTGCTAAAATTCAATCAGGATCATTACGAAGTAGCCACTCACTTAATGGCAAAACCTATTCCAAATCAGAAAGAACTTGATGACTTAAAACATAAAATCAACCTTTCTTTTAAAGAAAATAATTCACCCAATCTACCTTTTGATTTTTTAAAATCATTAATGGAATTCAGTTATACAGGACATTTCGAATTTGCCTTAAAATTTGCTGACGAAGTTTGGCCAAAAGAAAAACCGGGATTAGAAAAATTTAAACAAGATTTTTCTAATGCACTTCGTGAAAGTAAGTACTGGAAAAAATTTTAAACCAATTTTCGAGCCCATAACAAATCTAAAAAGTTTTTATAGTTTATGATTTGGATATGTCCATGCTTAGGGAATTGATAATCCGAACTACCAAGGTTAATTACCTACTTACCCTATACATGTTAGGGGGAGAATTATTTCTCGGTCCGTTAAGACTTCACATTGATAAGATGGACTTAAGTACACAATCTTTGAGTTGGCGTAAGTTTTTAAAAAAGATTTTGCAGAGGCCAGATCCGACTTGCTTGGCTGGTCTTCTTTTAAGGGGATAAATCCCAAAATAGATTGATTTTTTTCGATAGCAATAGGAACCCTAGCCCCACTGCGA
Organism: Bdellovibrionota bacterium; assembly: GCA_052033755.1. Classification (GTDB taxonomy): domain Bacteria; phylum Bdellovibrionota; class Bdellovibrionia; order Bdellovibrionales; family Bdellovibrionaceae; genus JBPOJH01. The sequence goes on from JBPOJH010000011.1 coordinate 64,277, forward strand.
GTCAGATAGTGAAAATACCGATAACTACTTCCTATCTGGTAATTAAAGTGAACTCGTGAATTTCGATAAATAAGTCCTTCTGTCTGAGTTGAAATTGATTTTTCTGGATCTAGAAAAAGCGCTTCCGCTTGATCTTCCAAATAACAAACGAAACCTTTTTGTCCGCCAGCTCCTAAAGGGATTCTTCGAATTAAAAAAATAGATTCTAAAGCATATAAAAGCTTTTTTTGTGTTACTTCCGAAATCCCTGTCGATTTTTTGAATTCAGAATATTTGATAGGAAGCCCTTCATTGACAGAAAGAGCCGACAAATAATCAAAAAGCTGACTATAGGGAATAGTTGTTGGATAGACTGTTCTTAAATCGCGATCTAGTATGGTTGCTAGCTGTTCGACAATTCGAGAGTTTCGAATGGATTCTTCTCGAATAAAACAAATTCCGGGAAGTCCACCGTGTTGAAGATATTTTTGCAAGGACGCTTTGTATTTCTTTGTTTCTTTTAGTTCGAATTGATTTTCTAAGATATAGCGATTCAAATCTTTTGCCATTAAAAGTTTTTCAAGCAAGGTCGATGGCGCATCCTGATTAAGTTCCGACACAGAAAATGGTAAGAGTTCTGCATTCACAATACGTCCAGTTAACGATTCACGAATGGCTTTGCGACTAGTAAAGCGAACAGACCCGGAAAGTAAAAATTGACCTGGAATTTTATTTTTTCGTACACGCTCTTTCAAAGCAGGGAAAATTCCAGGAGCCATCTGTGCTTCATCGATTCCATTCGATTTACCATGAAATTTATCGATAAAAGCTTCCGGGTCCAAAAGAGCTTGTTGCAGTTCATTTTTTTTATCCAAAGTAATATAAAAAGAAGCGTGCTTTTCAAGAACTGTCGTCTTTCCAACTTGTCGATGCCCTAGAATTCCAACAAGGGGGCTGAAGGCTAATAATTTTTTTAATGTCTGACTGAGATATCGTGATCGAATATGTGCCATACCTTATTTTAAGCAAGAATAATGGCCCTTGTCAAATTTACAGGTACTGTAAAATCCATAAGGGGTTACTTGAATTTACAGGTACTGTAAATTCCATAAGGCCTTAATGGACAGACTTTTGACTGATTTTTAGCGTAGTAACTAAAATCTTATTGGGTATGCCGGTTATGATGCTACCGAGGCCTTTAGTGGCCTCTGCTTCTTAAAGCAACTGCCGTTTTCGGTACGATTCCCTATGATCCAATTCGTGCTATCTCAAAATGGCATGGTAGTTGCTCTGGTACAGCGTTATGAATTTGAGTAATTTTAAAAGTCTTATTTCGATGTCCCTTGTAGCTATACTGTCTATGCTTTTGACAGTTGAAACCCGTGCAACGGCACCGGCATGTAACGCTGAGGCCAGTCAAAATCCGCTGGTGCGAGGGCGATCTAAGAGCATTACATTCCCGGATGGGCGAACTATAACCGTAGTGGGTCACCTACACGGAAAACGCCAAATTTATCAAATCAGTGACCTTATAGATAATGGCCAATTAGCATCGATGTCGGATAGTCAATTTAACGAACTACTCACCAACATAATGGATGAAAATCGTAAGCCCTATCAAGGCATGATTACACGTCAAGACAAAGAGCGGTTTGTTGAGCATTTCAAATCGCAATACGGTGTTGATGTGAGCTCGATAGTTCATCCAGAAAATGGACTAGATTTACCTCCAATGACCGTTGAAAATCATGCCATTGCTGATTTTCAATTTTTATCGCAAGAATTGGAAGGACGTTTAAAGATACAATTCGTAGGCTATGAAGGAACTCAAGAAACTTGGAACGGCAACTTCCCGTACTATTTACGGGCTAGACAAGAATTGTTGAAACAGTTTTATATAAGGAAAGGCCGAGGACAAATTCGCTTTACTCAAGCGCAGATCGAAAATCTAATTTTGTCATCCTCTAATGGAAATACCTATACATATATTAGAAATCCAGATCTATCTAGACGAGTCCCAATGTTCGGATCTGAAGATCAAGCAGCAGGGAATGAATCTCAACGTGTTGATCCATTACAAAAAATGAACGACGCCCTTCAACAGCTTATTAAAGATGATGACCACTATTGGGAGTCAAAAACTGAGCAAGAAAAAACGGCCTTCAAAGCAAATCCTACAAACCTGGCATTCGGTGCGTTGTTGATGCACGTATATTCTGAAGTGCAGAATATGAACATCAGTTCATATCAAACAATTGATGAAATGATACAAGGATTACGTGAAAAATCTCCGCCTTGGATTAAGTCCTCTCTTGAGAACCTTTTAGTGACATTAAAAGAGCGGGTTAGAATCAACTTTGCAAGAGACTACGAATCAGCAAGAAATTTAGTCGGCAGATATGAAACTGGCGTTCACTTTGTTGGCTTAAACCATTTCAACAATACGATTGCAAACCTTGAAAGTTTTTGCCGACAAGAACTCTTAGCCTCACCTCGGAGTCAATCAACCGCTCCTACATCAACAGTTAGATAATTTTTAAAAAAAATTTCCCATCAAATTTAAACTTTCTGTTTTGGGAACCAAGAGCCCCCTCCCCTAGCTTCAACAATGCGAGCCTAAGCAGCCACAAGTTGCCGGCATCCAGGCAACTGTCTGATCGAAATAGCAATAAAAGATTCGTTCAGTGAATAGAGCTTCTAACTTATTAGATTTAAAAATTGTTGGGCTTTGGCGCGTGGATCGGGCGCCTGCAGGATCGGACGACCCACTACTAGACACGAAGAGCCGTCTTGTATCGCTTGTTGTGGGCCCATCACTCGTGCTTGATCTTGAGTGTCATCCTCGGGTAAACGAATTCCCGGAGTTAGGAAAAATAAGGGAGATTGAGTTAAGGATTGCAATTGTGTAAGTGCTTTTAATTCCTCGGCCGAGCTCACCAAACCGCTCAAGCCACTTTCAATCACTAGCTGAGCTAAATCTGAAACTTGATCTGATATTGGAGTCGTTGAAATAGTAGTGGTTAAGGATCGAGAGTTTTTTGTGTAGGAATTTAACTGACCAGTTGAAGCAACCAAAGAATCATTTTCGAGTCCCATTCTTTTTTCACCCTTAAAACTTGCTGAAAATGCAAAACTTCCCTGTGACCAGCTAGTTAAAATCGTCACACATAAAATTTTAAATGGTCGTATTTGATTCAATTCTTTTTCTAATTTTGCTAGTGCTTGTAAGCACTCCTTACCATTTAATGCATGCACAGTCACAACACTAGCACCGGCTTCGAAGCTGCTACGAACTGCAGCCATCGTCGTACTTGTGATATCAAAAAATTTACAATCGACAAATACCGGTGCATATTGTGCTATTTCTTGAATTAAGGATTGACCGTATTTCAACAGCAACCTTGGACCTAACTTAAAACCACCCGCCAAGTTGGAATTCAAAATTATATTCGGATTTGCACTGGGAATCGCATTAGGAAAAGTCGACTGTAATTTTTGTTGAGTCATTTTATCAGAACTAATGTCATGACTAATTTTGAACGGCATTTTTTGTGGATTTAATAAATGCACTATCTGCATCGCTTGCTCGGCCGTATCTACATCCAAAGCCACACACAATGGATTCAAAAAAGGAGAAAATTTGGATTTTGAATAATCTGTCATCATCGATTTCCTCCTAATCGGATTTTATTTAGTTTAAATAATTTTTCACTTGTTCAATAACATTCGCTGGAGCCACCTTCGTCATTTGTTTCGTTTTACGAATCACAAATTCCACTTCGTTGTTTTCCAGTCCTCGCTTACCGTATACCAAACGCACTGGCATCCCCAACAAATCAGCGTCTTTAAATTTCACACCAGGACGTTCATCACGATCATCCATCAATACATCATAACCCAACTTTTGTAATGTCTGATAGGCTTCCTCAGCAGGACCCATGACTTTTTCATCCTTAGGATCCAACACGCAAATATGTACATGAAATGGCGCGATCGCCTTTGGCCAAATAATTCCATCCGCATCATGAGACTGTTCAATCGATGCCTGCACCGTTCTGGTGACACCAATACCATAGCAACCCATTTCAAATGGTAGCGCTTTCCCCTCTTGATTCAAAAAGTTAGCCCCCATTAATTTAGAATACTTTGTACCTAAATAAAAAATATGCCCCACTTCAATTCCTCGGTACGATTTTAAAATACCCTTTCCTGTTGGACAACGATCGCCCTCTTTGGCCATTCGTAAGTCGCCCACTTTGGTCACCTTAAAATCACGACCATGATTCACATTCTTCAAATGAAATCCATCTTGATTAGCACCAACTATGTAATCCACCAAACCAAGCACACCCTTATCCATATACACTGGAATGGTTAATCCCACAGGACCACAACTGCCAGGCCATGCTCCTGTCACTTGCTGAACCTCTTGCTCCGTCAACATCAAAGGAGGATTCGACATTCCCAACATATTTTTAACTTTGATTGGATTCACCTCATCACTACCACGTAATAAAACTGCAAAGGCTTTTAAGCTTTTATCTTTCGGATCCAAGCCCTCATTTGCAGAGAAAAACAATGTCTTCACTAATTCCTTTTCAGCCACGCTGGTAAATTTAGAAAGATCAGCGATTGTTTTTTGCCCGGGAGTCGCAAATTTTTCTGTCGCCTTCGATGACTGCCTTGCATCGGAATCCTGCCATACTCGACCACTAGCTGGCCATGCGGCCGCAGCACTTTCATTCGGAGTAGGTTCTTGCGCATCAAAAGCCGGACACACTTCGATGTTAGCCGCAAAATCAGATTCCGTACTGACCAACAAATGGTCCTCTCCCGCATCGGCTAACAATTGAAATTCTTGCGTTTGCGATCCACCAATATTTCCTGCATCCGCTTGCACCACACGGTACTGCAAACCTAAACGATCAAAAATCGCACGGTAAGCTTCATACATCGATTGATAGCTTTTTAATGCTCCCGCAGAATCGGCATCAAAACTGTAAGCGTCCTTCATCGTGAATTCACGACCACGCATCAAACCAAAACGCACTCGAATTTCATCGCGATATTTCGTCTGAATTTGATAAATATTTTTTGGTAAATCTTTGTAGGATTTTAAATCGTTACGCACATAATCTGTTACTGCCTCTTCATGAGTTGCACCCAAACAATACCACTGCTGATTTCGATTTTGAAATTTCAAAAGTCCTGCACCCATTTCGTCCCAACGATGAGTTTCTTCCCACAATTCGCGCGGATGCACCATCGGCATTAACACTTCGATGCAATTTCTAGAGTCTAATTCTTCACGAACAATTTTTTCAAACTTACGAATCGCTCGCAATGCCAAATTTCCATAAGTATAAATTCCAGGAGCTAGTTTTTTCATAAATCCCGCACGCATTAATAATTTGTGCGAAATAATTTCTGCATCACTAGGAGCTTCTTTTAATGTGTAAATAAACGATTTTGACCATTTCATATATTGTCTTCACTTCCTTTTTGAACTTCGATTCCATAAGTTTTAATTTTACGATGTAAATAACTACGCTCTAGACCAATCACTTCTGCCGTCTTGGAAATATTCCCGTTATTTTCTGCTAATTTTTTAACAAGATATTCTTTTTCAAACTGCGCGCGGGCTTCACGAAAACTACTTTCATCCGCGCCATCACTGCCATGACTTAATCCCGCAAAACGCACATCGTGCACATCCACAAAATCACCCGGAGTTAAAATATATAAGCGCTCGATGAAATTTTTCAATTCACGTACATTGCCCGGCCATGAATGCTCCCGCATCCACAGAATGGCTTTTTCACTGAATTTTTTTCGCTGTCCATCTTCTTTGGCAGAAATATCGCCAAAATGAGAAATCAACGCAGGAATATCTTCACGACGCTCACGTAAGGATGGAACTCGTATCGGCATCACATTCATACGATGATATAACGATTCCAAAAATAATCCCTGACTGATCTTATCTTGTAAATCCTCATTCGTCGCTGCCACTAAGCGAATATCCAAAGGAATTTTTTCGCTACCACCTAGACGTTGAAATGTACGCTCTTGCAATACCTTCAATAATTTTTCCTGTGCTGACAAACTTAAATCTGCGATGTCTTCGATATAAACTGTACCACCGTGTGCTAATTCCAGCTTTCCTTTTTGTGAGCGCTCAGCTCCAGGAAAAGCGCTTTTTTCATAACCGAATAATTCCGCTTCCATCAAATCCATCGAAATCGACGCGCAATTAATTTCGACAAATGGACGACTGGCTCTTGAACTTAGATAATGAATATTCTGCGCAATCAACTCACGACCGGAACCGTTTTCACCTTGCAATAACACCCACGACTGTGTTGGAGCCGTGCGCGCTATCATTTGCTTTAACTGCACCATCGGTGCGGTCTCGCCAATGATCGCAATGCTTTTACGAAGTTTATTTAACAATGCTTTTTTTTCATCACGTTCGGATTGGTATTGCTGAATGTTGGAAATGACGATTAAAATTTTATCCATCGACAGCGGCTTTTCGATAAAATCCCACGCTCCCAATTTGGTCGCCTTCACCGCGGTTTCAATGGTTCCATGCCCCGAGATCATCACAAAGTCGACCTCTGGAAATTGCGCACGAGCTTTCGTCAACACTTCAATTCCATCTAAACTGCCTGGCATCCAAATATCTAAAAACACAATCTCGGGTTGTTTTTCCCGCATGGCTCGCAAACCCGCTTCGCCATCAGAGGCTGTAAATACCTCGTGCCCCTCATCCTTTAAGCTGGCCGAAAGAACTTCACGAATCGGCGATTCGTCATCAACAATTAAAATTTTTGCGGGTTTAGTTACTGAAATCATCGCTCACCTCAAACCTATTATTATAAATTATCATTTTCAATTGCTTTGTAGACCGAGGCAGTTAGTAGGAAGCCCGGAGGCGTCCTTCCTGGACGTCGCACAAGCTGACGACGACGACAACGAAGGTATACGAAGCAAGTGAAAATGATAATACAATACTTTAAGGAATAGGCAATTCAATCATCATACTTGTGCCGTGCGGTTCAGCGCCTAAGGCTCGAATGAAACCATTATGATCCTCAATGATCCGCTTCACGATCGATAACCCCAAACCAGTCCCGCCCTCTTTTGTGCTGAAATAAGGTTCAAAAACTCGAGATCTTTGATTTTTAGGAATGCCCTCACCACTATCTTGCACCACTAGACGTAAAATTTTTAAATCTCCGTCAAATTGCGTAGAGACTTGTATTTGCTTTTCTGTGGATTTTCCCACCGCTGCGACTGCATTATCAATCAAGTTGGTGAATTCGCGACGCATTTGATCGGGATCAAATTTAAATACAGGCACCGCTGCATCTTTTTTAAAAATAAATTCCACTTGCGGATGTGCGATACGAAATAATGTCAGCGACTCTTCGATCACTTGATGAATATCACCAGGCACCGGCTTGGACTGAGGCATTCTGGCAAATTGTGAAAACTCATTCACTAGATTTTTTAGATCCTCAGTCTGCTTCACGATCATCGTTGTGCACTCTTTAAAGGCCTCATCCTGAATTTGCGTTCCAAATTTTCTTTGCAAACGTTCGGCAGATAATTTTATGGGGGTGAGTGGATTTTTAATTTCATGAGCAATACGTCGTGCAACCTCGGTCCATGCTACGGCTCGCTGAGCATTCACAATCGGAGTCAAATCATCAAACACGACAATCTTTCCTAACTCGACACCTTGGTCATCTTTTAAAATCGATAGAGTCATCAAAAATGGAATCGCCTCACCTTCGATCGTAATTTTAATTTCACGCTGAATGCTTTCAACACGATGATAGACCATTGTTTTTAACATCTCGGCAAACATACGAAAATAATCCAGCGTCAATAATTCACGCACCGGACGACCAATATACTTTGTTGGGTCGATCTTTAACAAATCTCCTGCGCGTCGATTGATCGTTGTCACCTTGCCCACTTGATCTACTGAAATCACACCGGCGCTAACATTGGCCAAAACGACTTCCACATAACGAGAATACTTATTCACATCCGCTAGACTTTGCTTCATATGAAAGTTAGCTGCCAAGACTTCATTTTCACTTTTTTCTAGATTCATCGTCATCTGGTTAAAGCTTTCCACCAGAAAACTAATTTCCTCGGAACCGGATTGCACCTCGACAGGAGCGTAATCCCCTCCAGCCACACGACGAGTCGCACGCCCTAACTGTACCAATGGCACCGCCAATTGTTTAGCCAAGTGAAAACCAAACCAAGTGGCCGCTAATAAAATTACCAAAGTCATTAAAATCAAAATCGTCACATAAATAGACTTAATTGGATATTCCAAGGGATTTAAATCTCGAAACTCATCATAGGCTGCGGTGATATCATTGATTTTAGATATCAAGGATAAGGGCACAAAACTAGAAACAACGATGGCCCCTTTGGCTTCGCCTTCCTTAACTGGTACTATGACTCGCACCAAATTACCTTCACCAAACTGGTGAATCGTACTTGAGTCCGACGACTGTTTAATCCCTTTTTGCAAAAACTCCATCGCCACAGGCGGCACTACGGGAATACTTTCATCTTCCGAGTACACCACCTGGCGCTTGCCAAACATCGACGGATAATACTCAACCGCATCTAACGAATACAAATGACGAAGATATTTTAATTTTTCTTGGATCTCTTTAGTGTTGTCCATGCGACGCACTTCTAATGCGATTTGATGGGCAAAATGGTAGTTCTTTTTTTTCGCATTAAAATAGTACGCATTTGTGACTTCCAATGAACTTTTTAAAACTCCCGCCATCTTAATACTAAACCATTTTTCAAAACTGGAATTGATATAAAACACCGAGATAAATAACAACAGCACAGTCGGTACAGTACTGAACGAAACAAAGGCCGCCACCAACTTGGCCTTCAGCGAGCTACCAAATATTTTTCCACGACGTTCCACAAAAACCTTCACTAGGTTACGGAAAATCATGAACAGCAATAGCAACAATAAAATTAAATTAAAATTAACAAGCCCGAAAAAAAAGATCGAATGCACAAAGGGTAATTTTTGACTGATGGAAAACAATCGTATTTCGAACCAAGTTAAACCAAAAACGGCCAAAGCTATCACAAAAATTGTGATCAATTCGCGGCGACGTTTTTTCATTTCTTGATTTTTCAGTTCGGATGTTGTCACCCCCTCTTGCGTTTCATCAGAGGGTGACATCGACAAATTTAAGTTTTTTTTCTTGGAGTGATCAGCGCTCATCACTTAATTAGAAACGAGAAAAAAAGCGCTGGCAACAAATTAACAAGCTAAATTTTTTTACTGACTCAAGGCTAATTTTTAGCTTCGATAAAAATCCCATCGGCAGCGTCTTCAACAGGCTCACCTTTAGAGGTATTGCTAAAATAAACGGTTAAACCCGGTGCCAACTTAAATCCCCAAGCTTTTAATAAAGCTAATGGATTTATCATTTTAATTTTACCGCTGGCTACGCGCTTACTGATCACACCCGAGACTTCGATGGATCGAACCACGCCATACTCAATATCGATATGTCCATTGTACATCATTTTTTGACCACGTGATAAATCGGGATTGGTCATAATGTAACCAGAGGTATCATTGCGACGCTCGGCTGGTAAACAATGAATACTTCCATCTTCCAATATGCCGCAGTTATTAGCCCAAATTTGTCCCTGCGGTCCACGCGCCATATAGGGAGCTGTATGAGCGGCCTCATCATAAACCGCCATAACATTCCCTGTGCCACCTGATTTTGTTTCATACTCGACCACGCGATTCGCTTGACCTGACATCCACAAACTTTCACCTTTGAATTTCAAATCTGCTTCTAATTTCTCAGGAGTGATTTCCGTGTAAGAAAACTCCATATTTCCTTCGGCCTCTGAGGTCGCTGAATAATGGTTGTAAATTAAATCTCCGTCCTTATTTCGTTCACCAATATCATAACTCTCAGCACCTGCCGCCTTGGCCTTTGCTAATAATTCTTGAACAGCGGCTGGAATTTTTGTTCCCGCGATCGTGTATTCTTCAGAATACGAAGCTGTTGTTTCAGCCATTGAATTAACAGTCACAAAATTTGTGAGTGCGGCTATCGCAATCGATACTTGAATGGGAGTTTTACAGATTAATGATTTCATTGGTTTCATCTTTATTTCCTTTCCGAAATAAGTTTTAAACTAGTTTCACCTTTAGGCAGATCGGTTGGTTTCCAACGCCACTTTGCACATTTCAATTTTGCAAAGCTGTCTTTTTTAAGTTGATCATTCATTTGAATCATTTTTATTTTGGACAAGTTTTTTTGAAATTTCACTAATTGTGATTCAATCCATTCTACCCACTCCGTCGATTCTCCCGCCGATTTTAACTGCGCCTTGCGATCGATATACGGTTTTTCAAATCCTAATTCGAGCTGCACATCATTGGATAAATAAGAACCAAGTAAATTGGCATCCATGGACTCTTCTGTGATTAAATGATTATTCGTCAACTGTGAATAAGAAATGGTTTTACGTACTGGTGGGTTTTTTGGATTTTGTGGATCATATTCATCAACAACAAAATCATTGGCCGTGTAAATACCAACGAAATCAATTGTATCGATAAACATATTATAACTCCAAAATTGAGTGTTCATAACCGAGGTATATAACTTATGAAACCACAGCTGTTGAACAGAACTACCAGCTAATTCTACTTGTCTTCCAGCTTCATCCATTGCCATCCAATGTAAGTCTTTGAGTGCCTGCTGCATGTCATCCATAGTGAAATCTTGGAATTCAGCATAGTCCTTATACGCTATATTCCTATTTGCTTTTAACGTATTTCCACTGGCGTTAAATTTAGCCAAGAAAGCGTTCGCATCGGTGGCTAACAAATTTTTAAGAGTGGCATAATGCTTCATTGAGGCTTGAATAAGAAACATCTTATTATCCGACAAATCATGGAAAATCCCAAAATACTTTTTGATAAAATATATTTTTTTCATATCAATTGTTTTGGAGTCATAACCTGAGCCAACTTGCGACAAAAGTTTCGCATTTCTTTCGATTAAGTTTCCTAGTCTATGCAAACGCTGGCTAAAATAATCTGCTAGCTTGCGACTATCTAGAACTTTGTCTTGTGGATTAACTCCACCCACCATAAAAAGTAAATTCAAATACGAAGTGTTATATCCCTTCGCATCGAAATCTTTTGTTGGGTCTAACAAGATTTGTCCTTCATTAATTAGTTTTTGCAAGATCTGTAATTCTGCTGGATTAGTCGTTTGCTTTTTGATGACCTTCGCTTCATTCACAACTAGAGCCAAAATACTTTTCCCAAAATTAAAATTCGATAAAATTTCAGACTCATCCACTGTCCCATAATGGAAACGCAGTCGCAATGAACGCAAAAATGTTTTGGCTTTCAATTGCAGGATATTTTCATAACCTTGTTCACTTGCAAGAACACCTTTTTCAGATAATTGCGAATACAACCGATAAGCAGATGGTATAATTCTATTCTGACCATTTACATTGAAAAATCCTGTTGGTATCGCGTTGGAACTATTTTTAATATCTTCCATTGAAGGACTATCAAAACGATCGTCAATCTTTAAAGACACTTTCATGCCTGTCACTGGATCAACTGGTAATGTATTTTTCAGACCAAATAGGATTCTGCGCATAGAAGCTGGCTGTAGTAATCCAGCAGAATCCCAACGCTTTCTAGCTCGTAGACCATAATTATTATTAAAAGCAATAAATTCATCGGAATCAAAGTAGATATCATCCATCAAATCTGATCCATAAGACAATTTGACCGGATTGCTGACTCCTTCTGGCATTAATCGTTCTTTTTCGATGGTCAAAGGTAAGTAACCTAAACTTTCACGAACCGCATGCGAGGTCTTATCCCAAGGAATAAATTCAGCGCCATAAACTCCAGAGGCCCCACCTGAGTATACACCAAATGAAAGCGCTTCGCATACTTTGCATTTAGACATTTTTTTAAACTTATCAAAGTTATCTTTAGCTAACATTTGATAAAGCTTTTTTTGTAACTTGATATCATCTTTTGAATTGATTGGATTCGAGCCATCACTGCTTTCGCAAGTCAGTCGATAGGTCATCTCTTGCTCGGAACCATCTCGCTGCCAACCTAAATACGTACTATTGATATTCCCCGACATTGCAGTCGTAAAAAAAGTCTTATGAAAAAAAGGTGCTTGCGTATCTAGTGCTGCCGACGAAGCCTGTACCACTAAAAGTACTGTTGATATCGTTAACAGATTAGGAAAATATTTCTTAGTGAAATCTGCCATTCGGCCCCTCCCGCTTATAGATTGAGTTTTCAATCTAGTTAGCAAATCAGGGACCAAATTTTTCTTTTAATTGTTAAATTATTACTTAGATAAATCTTGTAATAAACCTATCATCTCTAGCGTCACCTGAGCCGCTTCGTAACCTTTGTTACCATGCTTGCCTCCGCAACGATCCATAGCCTGTTCGTCATTTTCAACAGTCAAGACGCCAAAGCCGATTGGTTTTTTATACTCCAACATAAGCTGCGAAACCCCTCGCTCAACACTGTTACAGACATAATCATAATGAGAGGTTTCGCCACGAATCACAGCTCCTAAAGCCACAACACCGTCGCAACCCTTGTCCAGCAATGCTTGGCAAGCCAATGGAATTTCCACAGCACCAGGAACTTTGACATTATAAATTTCTAAAGCACCTTTGAAGGACTCTAAAAAATCCAAAGCCCCTTGTTCTAATTTAGAAGTTACTTCGTCATTAAACCGCGCCGTTACCACACCGATCTTCAATACAACAACAGACGATTGCCGTTTGCTATTGGCAACTTTCGGTTTATTTTTAAGTGAAACGGAATTCTTTTTAAAACTAGATTTTTTTGTTTTCATTGTTAACCTACTTCTTCTTTTTCTGACTTTATATTTATTAATATATTAATTAGTTTTATGTGTTGCTTTTTAAACTTTGTACTTAAACATCACGCTAAATGGGTTCCGAGCTGACGATTTCAATTCCATAGGCCTTTAATCCCACTCGTTTATCCACACGATTTGAAATCAGACTGACTTTGTGTATTCCCATCTGCCTTAAGATCTGCGCACCAATTCCATAATCTCGCAGATCCATTTCACTTGGAACGGATTCTCCCAAAAACGCGAAGATTTCGCTGACCAATCCCGTCGCCTTATTATTACCTCGAAGCAATAACAAGACTCCAGTATCTACTTGTTCCAATTTTTTTAAAACCGCAGGCAAAGTTGTTCCCGTTTGTTCATTGGACTTGAGATTTAATAACTGAAAAAACTCGCGCGAAAAAGAATCTAGATGCACTCGTACAGAAACAGTTTGATCCGCAGGCAATGAACCTTTTTGCAATACTAAATGCTCCATTCCATCGACACGACTTTTAAACACTCGTAATGTCACACCACCTAGCAACTCTGAAACTTCTTTCGAAAAAATTTCTTCCACGAGTTGATCTCGTTGCAAACGATACTCAATTAAATCCACAATCGTTCCAATTTTTAAATGATGCTTTTCTGCAAATTGAAATAAATCTGGAACTCGCGCCATCGTTCCATCCTCTTTCATCACTTCACAAATCACAGCTGCTGGGTTCAATCCTGCAAGGCGTGCTAAATCCACACTACCCTCTGTATGCCCCGCGCGCTTTAGAACTCCACCGTTTTGCGCTCGAATCGGAAAAATATGACCTGGCGTATGTACATCCGTAGGTTTAGCTGTCGGGCGAGATGCCACCCACACAGTATGCGCACGATCAGCAGCAGAAATACCTGTGCTAACTCCGGTAGAGGCTTCGATACTAACCGTGAAAGCGGTGTTATTCGGCGAGTGGTTCTGATCTTCACGCACCATCAATGGTAATTTTAATTTTTCAATTTGTTCTGCTGATAAAGCCAGGCAAATTAAACCACGCGCCTCTTTGGCCATAAAATTTATTAGATCTGGTTTCACGTGATCGGCAGCTAAAACTAAATCACCTTCATTTTCACGATCTTCATCGTCCACCAATACTACCATTTTGCCCATTCGAATATCTTCTATTAATTCTTCGGGAGTATTAAACTTTATTTTTTTCATAATTAATGATCGCCTTTGCATAATAATCAAATTCCACATGAATCAAATCGTTTATCGTGAATAAACTTAAGTTCGTCCTAGAAATCGTCTCTGGTATCAAACAAACCGAAATCACTAACCCAGAACCTTTTGAACTGGACTGAATCTGGTTCACCGTTAAACTGACTCCGTGCAAACAAATACTACCCTTAATCCACACCCATGGCTGATAGGACAAAGGCACTTGCACATCCAGCAATAAGGAACCACCCAACATTTGCGAACGAGCAACTACACCCATCGTATCCACATGCCCTGTCACTAAGTGGCCATGAATGCGATCACCAAAACGCAACGAACGTTCCAAATTCACTACTTTTCCCAATAACTTTTGCGAGGCCTGCATGGACGGGATTTTTAACACCTGCAAAGTTTCATATCCCAAAGTGAATTGCATTTTTGAGTCTACTAACTTTTCTAAGGTTAAACACACACCATCAACGGCAATACTGTCCCCTAGTTTCAAATCATCAAATGACTTTGGTTGGGTTATCTCGATGGTCACAGCGCTTACGTCTTTGGCTTCATTTGCTGAGTCAACTTGTTGTTGATTCTCTGGTTGTTGATCCTCTGGCCGAACTTCAACACGAGTGATGATTTGTTTTTCTTCGATAATTCCTGAAAACATGATCTTCTCCGCCATCTTCTTTGCCACAAAGTGTACCTAAATTCCTAAAATGAAAAGAGAATTTTCTAATTTTGCTAAGCGACTATTATTTCCCAATTGGCGTCGCGAACATGCAAGAACTATTTCATCAAGTAATGCCAGCACTTATCCATAAGAAATCGTTATACGTAAAATTGAAACAATCGTTTTGAAAAAAATTCCTGTCTATGGTTTATTCACTTCTACGGAAATGGAATTTTCCTTTCCCACAGATGGTAACAAGGTCTTTCGTCAATCAGGAGGGGGTATGATGAAAACACAAAATGGAAAAAATGGGGCTACAAACAAAACTAGCTTAACATTAGCAAATCTTATACAAAAAGGACATTTGCTAGCTTTAGTGGCGTTATCTTTAGCCGCTTGCCAAAACAAACCAAACGCCTTGAATGAGGCCTTGGCTAAAGGTGAAATTATATCTTTGGATACAGAAGACGCCACCCAAAATAACGGTATTATTGGCGGCGTTCCGGTCGACTCTGGCGATACTATTTTGTCATCGACAGTTGGTTTATATGATCCACTTTTTAAACGAGCATTTTGCACCGGCACCTTGTTAACTAAGAATATCGTTGTGACAGCGGCACACTGCTTGACGGGATCTTCTCCATCAAAAGTATTAGTGGGGTTTGGTAAAGACGTCGGTCCCACAAAAGTTCAATTTCGTAAAGTTGATGGTGGACGAATCCATTCCACATTTTTACGACTAACGAAAGCTCAAGCAAACGACCCACGATCTGCCAACTGGGGCGACGTGGGCGTTATCCGCTTTGTAGGAACTATTCCCGCCGGCTTTGCTCCAGCCATGATTCTAAACAACTCGGCAGAGCTTAAAAATGGACAAGATGTGACGCTGGCTGGTTTCGGATACATTGATGGCTATAAAAGACTATCGTCGACAAATTTGATGAAAACGACCGTACAAATCAAAGATGCTAAATTCAGCGCCACAGAGGTTGAAATCGCACCCAGTGCCGGACACGGGGCTTGCCACGGAGACTCCGGTGGCCCCGCGTTTGTGAACCTAAATGGTCGCGATATTGTCTTCGGTGCCACTAGCAGAACAGCTACAATGAGCGGCGCGGTTAGCTGCTTAGAAGGCTCCATCTACACAGTTTTGGCCGCACACCTGGATTGGTTAAAGGAATCCATCAAGATTCTGAATCCAACAAATAGCAACGGCACATCTAATAATGTTTCGTCACCAACACCCATCCAGACACCCATTGTAAGCATGAATCCATAACTCTAGAAGTTATGGATTTGAGGATAATTTTTGCTTAGGGTTTTCAGGCGCAGAGGGCTGCACATTTGGATCCACTAATTTTTTAATATACACTCTTGCGCCTGGATATAATGGGCCACCATAATCTTCGACCACTTCAGCAAATGACATCGTATCACCAACAGTCACTACTTTAACTAAACGAGATGGTTTTGCATCTCGCAAGCTACTTTTTAGATCCGAAGTACAAGCCTGATCCTGCCACTGATACCAAACATTATATACTTCGAACATATCTCCCACTCGCAAACCAGAATCTGCGGCTCCGCCGGCGTTTATTAAAATACCTTTGTCGCAATTTTTAGTGACGTAAGCATACCATAAAGATGAATCATCGTTATTAATACTTAATTGCTCTTTCAGATCCACCAAGGCTGTCTCCATGGCATCAGAAACTACTTTTGAAAGATCCGATTGAAAATAATAGCGAGGCCCTATTCCAAAATCACCAATACCGATTCTTAAAGAAATATCTCGCTGTTGTTGATTCGCTCGGCTGGTTGTGGCCGCCATATTCAATCCTGGAATTAATGGATGCTTGGCTCGAAACGACATTGTTAACGTGGCTTTCTTTAAATCCACACTAGCACCAAAGCCAGACCATTTTGGAATATCTAATGTTAAACCCTTTGAACTTGTCAGTTGAAAATTGGTTACGGCTCCACTTATAACAGCTGCTGGTGCATCAAATAGACACGCAGCTTTTTGCGAGAAAACACCCTTTTGCATTCCCATCGCTGAAAACTGATCAACTCCCACTTGTCGATCATCCTCACAAGTATAAAATGCATCTTTATCATTTTCAGATAAATGACCTGGATCAAATAAATCAGTTAATGCCGTTGTAAAAGAATTTGTTTTGCGTAGAGCTTCATACATTTGAGCATTCGCAGCGAATTTAAAATCAAATCCACCTGAAGTTACCATACCTTGAGGCGCAGTGATTTCTCCAATCTGAGCACGACGTTTTAATTCACGAGCTTCGGGTTGTGTGGGTACCTCTTTGCAACCCTTATTACCCATTGATAGTCCAGCTAGACCAACCAAGACAGAAGTACGGAACAGAACTTTAAAAAGACATGATCCCATCGGAATCCTCCTTATAGTTTCGACTTTTTTAAAAAGCTCTTTGCTTGGTGGGAAAAAATTCGCACTAGTTCCTCTAGGCTATTTTTTCTTATCAAACAAATAAGGCCGAAGCCTCGACTTAAGTTTCGGAGGATCTGGAAAAAAGTAGAGGGGTAAATAAAAAAAATTATGTTTCACAAGAAAGTGAAAAAGTTTTTTACAGGACCTAGGTCCAAACTGAATAGTATTGAAAAACAATTGATCAGAGCAGAATCAGTGTCAAATAAGCTTGAAAAATATAAACCTAACATCATAAACCATAATTAAACTGAACGGAGTTAAATAACCCCGTCACTCCGGCTTTGGCTCCCGGATAAAATTGAAATTGATAAGTATCCCTTATCCCCACAGTAAAAGTTTGCACAATGCGATCATTATAATAAAAC
The DNA here is from genome assembly GCA_052033755.1 of Bdellovibrionota bacterium. Taxonomy (GTDB): domain Bacteria; phylum Bdellovibrionota; class Bdellovibrionia; order Bdellovibrionales; family Bdellovibrionaceae; genus JBPOJH01. The sequence continues at coordinate 81,924 of JBPOJH010000011.1, forward strand.
TGCACAATACCTTTGTTGATAATAAACTTTGAAAGCTCAACCCCCGTCATCGGAAATCCAGCCTGCTTTGTATAAACCAAGGTAGCGGGAGCAACCGCATTTGTTTTTTGATATAAACTAAATGTGTTACTCCCACCAACTCCACCGGAAAAATATTTTCTGTATTCATATTGACAGGGATTCGCAGCTGGTCCCACACAAATTTTGGAGCAAGGATTATTAACATTACAAACTGGCCCCGGAGGAGGTGTCGTATCACCGACATCAACAAAATTTAACGATAATTTATGACAAGGAAATAATCCTGTAACTTCAGCCCTGTCTGTTCCATTATTTCTGCCAGCCGTCGTGTTCTGAATACTGGTTGGAATCCCTGGCAAGGCTGGCGCATAAACAATGTTCGCAAAGGCTGAGGGCTGAAACACCGCTTGAGGAAAAATCCCCAAGGCCGGATCACCAGCTTTACAATAAGAAAATGGCACTCGAAAATTAAAACTCAAAGTATCTAAACTGGGAATACGCATCTGATTATCCGTCGGAGTTTGAAATCGCCCCTGAATCAATACCGATGGATAAAAAATCGGAGCCGTCACTTGATCCGTTACCATCTGCCAATTTAAATCCAAACGAATGGGGCAATTTAAATTCGTCGTTGCCGCTGAATACCCCTGACAACCAATACGATTAGGCTGCCCGACTCCAAAATTTCCAACCCCACCAAATAATGTTAATCCGTTGATGTTCGGTGCGACCTCTGTTGTTTTATACACAACCCCTGCACTGGCCGCCGTGCCATCATAGTTCATTGCAAAAATATCTATCGGAGTATTCGCTAAGCCATTGCAATCTAATCGATCTCGCAAGCAGGACAAATTGGCATTATAAAACACCATGTTTTCCCATGCTGGTCTGTTATTAAGCCAATGAATAATATTATTTCTAGTGATCGCCAAAGCCACTAAATGTTCCGAGTATTTTCGATTTTGCTGAATCTGATTCATGATTCTTGTACTGGCCGCAATTGTCCCCATTAAAATCGCAATGGACACCAAGGCTTCGACCAATGACAGTCCATTGGTATTCAGATTTTTTAAGTTTTTAATTTTTTTAATTAAAATCATTCGCTCACCCAACATATTTTAATTCACCCTTAATTTAGTGGTAAATCGATCCGTTTTTATCGGATAGGCCGACCCCACCGATGTATCTTGAGTGATCGTCAGTTCTAATTTTACTGGAGGCTGCACACAAACCGCAGGAGCTGCTGGACAATCAGGAACCCATTGCACACGAGCCGTAAATGGACACCCCACCGTGCATGGTTGACCCAACTGATTAAACCCACTGCCGTTGGCCGCGATATAAATGGCTCCAGAGGGTGCAAATAAGTTGATATTTCTAACAACACCGGCTGCAGCGCAATCAAAAGCAGGATTATTCAAACAACTGAGTAAATTGACATTGCCAGGATTGCTGTTGTCTGAAATCGTTTTCAGAAAAGATTCATGAAACCAAACATTCGCTGAAAATTCCGATGTAATCATTTCTAAATTGCCCGACATAATAATTTGTCGCATAGCCTGATTTTGTGATTCTAAATATTTTTGAAATCCATAATAAGTTGTGACAGCGGCAATAGACAAAGCCAAACTAAATGCCATCACTGATGAACCGGATTGATTATTTAATCTTGATACTAATATAGCCAAACATGACTTAAATGGTTTCTGCTTAAATAATTTCCTATTAAATAGATTCATATTAAATAAATTCTTATTAAAAATACACTGCATGAATTTCGTTTCCAATTGCATAAAAATAATTTTTAAAAACATAATTAATGGTTCCATGTTTTATTTAGCAGGACTATTCAATTTTTTTAATAAAGCAAATTTCCTTAAAAATTATCAAATGGAACCTCTGGTGTTGGCATAGCTGATGGATTCCAAAAAACACATTTTGGATCAGAAGAGGGACCTCCACTTGTATCACCGCTCACCAAGGGTAATGTAGGTGGCGCTGGACATGCAGATTCTGAATATTGATAGTATCCAGCCAATGGAAATCTTTGTGAAAAGCCAGTAAAAATATTCGTTCCCATATAACCCAATTGCAGATATCCTCCGTTTTTAACAATATTCGCATTCCTAATTCTTAAACCTGTTGGTGAGAAAAAATCAGAATCAACCTCCATTCTTCCTCCATTAATATTAACAACTCCACCATTAATTAAAAAGTCAGATCGGAAAACGCCTGCGTTAATATTCAAAAGCCCACCTGTTTGCATGAAATTAAACCCGGTACCATTGGTTGTATTTAATATCCAAGTTTTACCACTCATATCGAACTCTCCTGATTTTAGCTGTACAATTCCGATATCTGAATTGGTATTATTACTTAATGCGGTCACTTTGTTTCCAATGTTTTTATCTACAACCAAATTAAAATTCATCTGTGTAGCTGGGTTCATTGCTGTAAAGCCAGTAATACTTGCATCGCCATCTTTATCTACAGTAGAATTATTACCTCCTACCAAATAAACATTCCCAACCGTACCTGAGGAAATTCCAAAATTAATCAATTTTAAATTACCATATAAATTCAATCCCACGCCAAAATTAAATCGATTATAAGTCCCCATAAAATTAGGCGCATAACTACCACCTATTTCTAATTTTCCATTCACACAAACTTTTTCTGTGCCCAACATCCCCACATCATAGCCAAAGGCACCTCCGCCAGTTTCAATTCTTAGATCAGCAAAGCAACCATTTAAACTACTATCATATTCATTGATCAATTGAGGATCATTGGGGATTAATCCTGAGCCTCTGATAATAATGGGATTTTGATTAATTACCCCAGAGGCGTGGTAATATCGACGTGGAAAATAATTATTAGTTGATAAAAACTCTACCTTAGCCACACCACCAGCCTTAAATACATACAATGATTTAAATCCATAAAGTCGTGTAGCCTTGTACGTAGCATCTTGGTCACCGGTCATCACAACACTCATATTTGGTAAGTAAGAATGACCAACTGGATCCCCAGGAAATCCATCCATTTCAACATTACCTAAAACCTTAAAGGCCATTTGATTAAGATTCAACCCTGCAGTTAGCAGCTCTGGTGCCAAGAGCCCCGTAGCATAGACGTCCCCACACCAGATACAGGTTGATTTTAGCTTTGCGCTTCCCTTAATTTGAAAATGTGATTTTAAATGATATCCTAAGCTTGAAATGACTACATTTTCATAAAGACTGGAACCTGGATTTAAGTAAGGTAATGTACCTGCTGGGCTGGCACTGCCATTCTGCAAACCTCCCGAATCAAAATAAAAAGTACTTCCAACATCATGAATCAAAGCTCCTGATAGTAATTTATAGTCTCCATATACACTCACTATGGGTTTAAATCTTACACTTCCACCTGATGACTGTATCGTTAATCTGGGAATTTTTGCTATTGCAGAATCACTTTCTACAATTCTAACTCCACTTCCGACAGATTTAATTTGAGTATTTGTCAATACAAAAAATCCACTCCCTGATGGATTTACATCAGTAAAGCAGCCACCCGAGGGACAACTACCTGTCGTTAAATAAAATTTGACAGAACCACACCCTGTTCCCTTTGCATTAATATTCCCTGATACTAAAATATCTCCAAAAACAGAGGCACACTCATTCACGGAATACATTGTTAATTGACCAGCAACCGTTGTAACAAAACTAGTCCCGTTAATAAAATATCCCTCGTTGGGTCTGGTGCTATCTACAATAGCTCCAGATAATCCTGGACAAAAGGCTCGATTATTTATCAAACAATCATCCGTTACAATAGTAGGATCAGAAGGCCAAACGAACATTCCCTTTTTAGAGGGAAAAGATTGGTAGCTATTTTTACGTAACTCAAGATTATTAAAACTTAAGTTGCCGGCGGAATACCAAGCAGAATCACCTTTACACCAATAATAAGTTCCAAAGCCGACAAAGTTTTTAGTGATTTGACTATTGATACAAGTCATGTTTTCACCCATCGGATCTGCACCGTAGGTTCCCAAAATTACGGTACCATTATTATGATTAAAACTGGTTGGCCAAGTTCGCCAATGAGATTGGACTTCCAAAACAGTTGGTGCAAGAAAGTTCCCAGCGGTCACTATCAACTGTCCCATCACCGTCATATTTCCACTGCTTCCATTAAAGACTCCACCGCTTTGAATAAAACTGCCCGCTGTGGTTTTAATGGCTGGCGTTCCAGCAACACTACCATCAAAAGTCTTTGCTCCGAATACATCTTGATGACCTGCTGGATCAGCCGATAAATTATCCCATCCAAGTTTTAAGTTAAAAGGCCCTCCAGGTGCAAAACTAACAGTTCCAATAAAGTTTCGAATTTCAATAGACTTCACTTGAATATCGGCATTCACTTGTGGAGCACAGGTATTTTCACACGTATCATCAAATACTAAATGCGAGATATCCGACTGCGATGTTGCAGATAACGCTATTAAATGAGTGCTGCCGTCACAAACTCCAGCGACCACTTTGCCGCACCAGTTTTTGGGATCCGACATATTTGTGTTATTGGCAAACCCCGTCCATGTGTACGGAGTCATAATTTTCATGCGCACATTTCCTGTAGTCGCATTTCCATAGGCGTCTTGTATTTCGTAATTAAAGCTGTCTATGCCGTAGAACCCCAAGGGCGGTGTGTAAGTAATTTGACGAGTCGTTAAATCAATTAAAGCAGTTCCTCCATTTGTTGTAGCGGCCTGCTTGGTTGTGGCCGTCACTACCACAGAGCCAACGACATTAGTTAAAAAAACAGGACCACCTGTTTCTGTGTAATCATTCACCGAAGGATCAAAAGTTAATTTTGAATCTGCCAATGTAAACATTCCTGCGTAAGCCGCTGGTAATCCCACCGTGTTGTCCGCATACATATTTGTGTAAGCCACATCATTCACGGCCACCGGATTCATCGAGTCACGAATTCGCACCACGCTGGCAAAACTGATTCGCTCGGCCGCACTAGCATCATTAATCACACTTATAGATTGTACCGTATTGTTATAAATAAAGTCGGCGTTGATTTGCACCTGCGGAATAGGACAGTTCGGAACCGCCGCAGGACAAATGGGTTGCCATCTTAAATTGAATTTTATCGGGCAGCTGGGATCTGGAGTTGTGGGATTAAAAGTGTTACATGGTTGCCCCTTTGACGAAAACCCCTGTGTCGAGGCTGTTCGTCCATCGTACAAAACAGCATTCGTGTCGGGAGAATACAAAATAAGTTCTTCCCCCTGGGTGCAATCATGATTGCTATCATTCGGCATTAATCGAAAACAACGAAACAGCCGGTTATTCATTCCTCCAAAAGCGGAATTAGCCACCGTCGACAACCATATTCGTTCATTGGAAAGATTTTGTGCCATCTGCGCTTTGATGGATAAAATATCGATTTTAGTTTGATCTGTCGAATTCGTTCTAGACATTAAAGACGCAAACCCAGCCGCTGACATTCCCGCCACCAGCATAATAAGTCCGGCCATCAGAACTTCTACTAAGGTAAAGCCCTTTTGATTTTTCTTCATCTATTTCTATCCCCTTAGAACGCGCACTCCAATTAAGAAATCAATTTCAGCACATGGAAAATAAAAAACCAAAATAGCAAAAACATGGCGATAACTAAGCTAACGCATATAAAAAGCACCCAACTTAATTAAGGCCACTCTGTGTAATTATTCGGCTAAGGGGACTTGAAACTATAGAAAACTATTATTTTTTTTATGTGCTTTTGTATTTGCAAATGAATCACTTTAAAACAATCTAAAAAAAAAACACAATTAATGTATTAATTTGATAATTTAAATAAAATTCATTGATATTTATTACTTTCAAAATTCTTTAATTCAACTAATTCAGACAGGCTATTTAAATTTTGCTAGCATCGCTTTCATATTTTGAAAATAACTTTCAAAACTAGGTGCCGCAAACTCGCTAACTATTTGTCTTAGCTGTTGTGGCCCCATATATTGCTTTTGCTGTTTTGCATCCATTACTTTTTGCATAACCTGAGCACGCAGATTTGGAGTTGCAACTTCGTTCATCATATAAAAAAACATCAACTGTTTGATATTCACTCCATCTGGAACTTGTTCTACCATCGCTTGCAGTTGTTTTCGTTTATCGTCCGTTAAAAATTTAAATTCCACAAGTTTTTGTAAATTCTCTTTGCGTATTGCAGAGGTACCGACATTCTTAAATTCTTCTGCTATGGTTTCCATTTTATTTTTGTTGGCCTTAACATACTGTAAAAAAACGTCGATGATGGCATTTTCAATACGTTCCTGTTCCAGTTTAGAAATATCAATGCGCATTCCTACCATAGAATAAAATGGATTTGATTCGACATCCCCTGGCGACGGCATGGCTTTCGAGTTCACACCGATAAAACGAAATAAAGCTGAACGATCATTATTGACCTGACTCCAGTATTTTTTGGCATAGGGATTTTCATCACCATTCATACTGGGATATAAATTATAACTAACAGCAGAACATAAAAACTTTTTAGGTCCCTGTTTTGCCGGAGCATCCCCACCTGGTCCGTAATAAAATGGACTCATTGAAAAATCATAGGCGTAAGAGGCCACCTCTTCTGGCTTACCATTTGTTAATTGATTCATGCCATCCACAAACAAATCCATATAACTTTCAACAGTATTGTAAACCGCTTCATTGCGTTGTTGTCTGGACGAATGATAGCGATAAATATACAGTCTTGTTTTTGAACCTTCGACATAATCCTTTTTCAAATTTCGCAATTTAACACCATCTTCGATAAAAGCTTCTGGAGACATCAAAGGGGAATCAGAATTCTTATCCTTTTTCCAAATGGGAGTCGAATGCGAAAAAATCGATGGTTTATTCATCGAAAACGCAATGAAGCTACTAGATCCACTACCAGAAGCTTTCGATACCATCACATCACCCACTTGAACTTGAAACCCACGCAACGAACCTGTACGTGCAACTGGCACTGTTTTCATGGATGTAGTTATCGAAAACTCTTTAGCCGAATCAGGAAAACGCTCACTCATCACGTACAAAGCCTCTTCAGCCATTAACTCAAGTAAAAATAAAGTATCTTTCTTAGTATCAAAATTAATATTTTTTCGTTGTCGTACAGTTTGACGATTTATTAATAAGACTTTAGCCACTGTCGTATAATCCTCTGCTGAGGATAAATTATATTTTTTTGTTACCGACTGCAAATTTTGAAATAATTCGACGTCTGATTTAAACTTGCCAATTAGTTTTTTAATCTCAGCTGCATAGTTCGTTTCACTCAGCGAGTGATCTGACTCATTGTTATCTTGAAATAGAAAGGTGGTCCACTGATCAAATTTAATTTTCTCTAGACCTAGAATCGAATTCACCTTATTAACTGATACGATCGAATTTGTATCTGCTGTTGAATTTCCATTCTGTGAATCGCTTTGAGCCAACACAAAGTATGGTTGCAGGAATACACTGACCATACTGAATAATATCCATCGCGACATAAAGTTGGTGCTTGGGGAAAACATATTCATTGTGCATCCTTCTTGTTAAAAACTATTGATAATATTCATAAGAGATTGCACTGGCTGCATTTTGCGAGGAGTAAATCTCGACACCCTTCGCATCCGTCACTACGGCATGTGTATTCAATGTTCTTGCCATCGATTCGGCCTCGAAGTTTGTGCGTGGGGTTCCCTTAATTCCCAACTGGTTAAAAACACTCAGAGGAATTTGAGCAAAATTTGTCACTGCACAGGCCCCTTTTGTCGAGTTATCAAAACCGCTTTCGTCAAATTCAAATGGATCTAACTGATAGCAGGCTTCGCCAATGGGATTAAAGCTGATAAGAGTCAGCAACGCGGTTGGATTATTGGCGGTCACGACCCATTTATATTTTGCCCATCGTCCAAAAGCATTTAACCCCACTTTTTTGGGTAGTTGAATAGTTTGTATGTGACGACGCTGTTGCATTTCCGGAGAATTTCTTAAGATCCATTCCCTATACATTGTTCCAATGCGATTCCATCCTTGAGCCACACTGAAGGCACAGTGATTGCCATACTTAAAATCCAAAGTGAACATTAATGGATTTGCACCTTCAGGAGTTTGTAGTCGATTTTCAAGCTCGAGTGCATTGTCTTCACTTTCCACAATCATATCATTCGTAGAATGAACAACCATTGTTGGAATTTTGATCTTCTGACTATACAGCGGAAAATTATTAACGTCCCAAAATTGCTGTTTGTTCGTAAATGTCGTTCCCTGAAATGGTTGCAAGTCCCATGGTTTTTTTTCTGTCCACTGTTTGTAGAATTCAAAACTACCATTCGACATAGCAGACAAAGCCTCTTCGCCACTATAGTTCCCCGTTAACTTATAATAGTTTCTAAGAATGGGTAACATCATGATCTGAGTCTGTAACTGACGAGAAGCCATGATGGCTGCACCACGGGACAGTAAATCGTTTTTAAAAAAACGACTCATCGCCTTTTCTAAATTTACCACAGGGCAAATACCTATCACACTGGAGATAACAGGTTTGTGGGATTCAGTCCCTAAATTAGATGAAGCATACAAAGACGAATACAAAGCGGCATGTCCTCCCAAACTGGCCCCAACAACATGAACGGAACTGACTTTGGATTGGAGTGGCGAGTCTTTCGCCTGAATCCAATCAGCGATCTCAAACAACTGTTGGCCTTCATCAAAGCCACCTAAGCCTGGCGACATATTTTCTAAAACGAACTCTTCACCCGTTAAGTTACCCACGGCTAAGATATGAAAAGGACTTTCATCGAATAATTGATAAATCATGCTGTTGATGCTGGCGTTCGGATTTGTATCGCAAAACACACCACATTTAAAAATTACTAACGGCAGTGGTTTTTGCGAGTCCTTCAATCCAAGAATTCCCTTTACTTTACGACCATCCTTTAGCTTAGCCGTAATATATTTAAATCGTGAATCATCCTGAAATGGATAATTGATTCTTACAAAACGAATTAATGGTCCGAATGACGACTTCATTTTTGCAGGCACATTATTTTTTGTACAAACTTGAAAAAAATATTTCAATTTATTTTGCAGATCCTCTTCAGTTGGAACAAACCCATTATGACCTTGCATGATTTTTTTTAATTGATAGGCGGAGCACTGCGGATCACTGATCCCAGCATCACTCCCATCTGGAATATAAGAAGGTACATAAGTGTTGTATTCATCAGTAATTGGTGATTTTTGAAAAGGCACGAACGCTTGCGCACAAATAGGAAATGATTCCACTGCCGTAAAAAATAGGATGCCAATTATAATTGAAATCACTTTCGTACAAACAGCCTTAAAGAAAATAAAGTTGGATGGAACTGCTTTTTTTACTTTTGTTGTAAATGAGGTTTTCATATCGCGTTCTCTTTTAACTAGAAAACACTATTTGTTAAAGTTTAATTAAAATAATAACTAAACATACATTAAATAAAAGAATTTTTTATATGTTTGAAAAGTAAATTGACAGTCCATCACTTGCGTAATCACTCTGGTTCCTCATCAAAAAACGATTTTGGAAAATCTTCAAGTTCTAAACTATTTAGCAACTTATCTTCTTGTTGCCTTGTGATGATACGATTATCCGTTAGGTCTTGGACTGTTTGTATAAATTTTTTGGCAACTAATGCATTTCTAGGTTCACTAAAATAATATGCACGCACAACTTCTTTCGACTTTGAAGCACTATAAACGCTACCACTGAAATAACTTACAACCCTGGAAACTATTTTATCTATTTCACTGACTGAACCATTTCGCCGCCTGTATGTATCCGGTTGATTTAAGATCTCTTCAAGAACTTGATTTATAAAAATTAAATTACTGTTAGAAATTTTTGGATACTTTTGCTGATTCATTGAATCCAATACAAATACACGAAATTCTAAATCTTCCGCAACCAACGAGTATCTTGACATTGGCGTTTGCATATCGGAATTTAAGCGCCAATTGGCAGTTAAAAAACTTAATACAATCGTATTTTCAAAAATATTTTCATTTGGATTCGAAGTACTTAGTGCCAACAATTCTTTTTTAATAGCTAAAATATCTTCATTTGAAAATGCTTCTTTATTTGAATAAAAAAACGCTCTTAATCCAGCTAAAACAGTTTGTTGATTTTTGCGCATTTCCTCAACGTACTTATTGGAATAGTTCTTTTGAGTATGATTATTTTTAATTTCATGAATAGTTGCTTTTAACAACAATTCATACGTTAACACAATCACACCTTTAACATCTGATTTGGAAATATCAGAAAAATAAGTGTCTTTTAATAGCTTACTAATTTTACGACCCCAATCGAATTGATTTCCATGTAGTATATATTCCAGCTCAACTGAGTAATTTTTTAAAACTTTTGTGTCGATTTGTACGGAACTTTTATTTTCAATCAAAGATCGTCCCAAAAGTTGACCATTTAATAACAGATTCGCACTAGAAGGTTGGTTCTGATAGATCTTCTGACACACCAAATTTTCAGACGCAATACTTACCTGTACGCATACATTGATAGTCATAAATATAGAAATCGCTAACAAACGTGAACTGACTTTCTGTGAACTTGTGTTCAAAGGGAACTTATAAGTATATTGGCGACGCATAGATCATGCCTCCTTCACTTTTCCTGCAATGTTGGCGAACTCTTGTTAGACGATAATATAATCGACAGACTGAATAAAATATAGATGTAAAGATTCTAACAGTATGACAATTTATGCCCGAGTCGAGCCAAAAAATGTCACTTTAAAATTAGTCATTTCAAGATAGTCAGAAATAAGTTATAGATACGGTTACATTTATTCTGACCGTATGGAATTAATAAGAATCGAAATATTAAACGGCTATTACTTTAAAAAATTTTATAAAAAAGGAATGAACATGAACCATTTTTTTTCTGTCTTAGTTATTGGCGCCTATTTAACTCTATCACAGTCCGCCAACGCAAAAACCATTTTTAATGGTGAGGAACAGTTTTACAATTTTATTCAAAAGTTTAAAACAGTTTGTGGCCCTGACAATATTAACAATGAACAGATTTGCAAAAATGGATTTTCGACTAAAATACTTTTTAATCAAAGCTCCGGAATAAACAAACTAGACACTACCGATAAAAATCAGTTGTTAAAAATAGCCACCAGTGAAGCCAGCAAATGGGCTGATACCATTTTGGAAGGGGATTATATGGCTTTTGGTGACACTCAGCTTTCCACTGTTATTGGAATTTATAAAAATAATCAGTTAATCGCTTATCGTATCACCTACCAAGAAGACGCCATTCGCACTGATGAATGTGAAAACGAAAAAGAAAGCATTTCCACATGCACACGCGGAATCATCGCAGAATCGGGATTTGTGTCGGCAGATTTTACTCAAAACAACCGCGATGATGATAACATCGCGGAGTTTTATCAGGATTAAATTCAGATATAAATGAGCAAATTGACTACTAGCACATCATTCGTCTTCGATGAATTATATGTACTTTTCTGAATTGATTTCAGAATCAAGACTGTTTGGTACGCCATAACCGAAACTAACAATATTAAAAAATTGTATCCAATCCAGATTATCATCATTTAATTTAAGACCAATGCGACTATTTCTTGACCAAACAATTTCTGCATTAATTTGCATATGTTTATTGGCTAGCGACCAAAATCGAAAAGTACATCTTGAAGTATATGTCGAGCTTTCGTTATTAAATATAAATTCCTTAGTTGGTACGTCTATAATTTGTAAAGATAGTCCATTTTTTGAAATATCCATCACTTCAACATTTAGATATAACGATTGAGTCAATCTGCTACTTCCATGAATTTCTAATTTGCCCTTGAATGAATATATCAATCTGGATTGTCTAAAAAACATTGATTTTGCTGTGGCAAATTGCTGCACCCTTCCAAAATATATCTTGTTTAATAAATCAATTTCTTCGGGGCTTAATTGCTGAAACCATCCGTCCTTTAACGTTAATTGCAAAAAATACTGAATAGATTTTAGAGAAAGTACAGGATCAATATTTAATTCGGAAAAACGTATCGGAAATTGCATGCTAGGAAATTGTCTCTTGAAAAAAAATGTAAACAAACTATTTTGCATAATAGATTGAGATCCAGCTTTTTTTAAAAAAGAATATAGATTTTCTAAATCTAGTATTAGTGGCACCGCAGGATTACCATTCGCAAAACTATATTGTTTAACTTGATATTCTTCTGAGTCTCTTTTTGTTAAAAAAAAGTTTTTCAGATCTTGAAACCCGAATAGCGCTCGATACAACTCGGACATAGAGGGATGTACCGCAATCACCATGTATCTGATCTTCATGTACTGGACACAATACTGATGTAAAAATCGACAAAGAGGTAAAAAAACTTCGCCTCTTTGTCCACGATATTTTTTTCCAACGGCAAGTGAACTAATCTCAGCCACTTCTGAATCCAACTGTGTCAATTGATTTAGATTAAATATAGTTTCCATAGGTAAACCCATTCTGGATCGTCGGATTATCGACATCGTACCGACAACTTCATTATCTTTTTTGGCTATAATCGTTGTTGTCGAAGGTAAAGCAAAATATTTCAAAAATCGTAAGCCCGATTTAGATTCATGCATATACCCTTGTTCTACATAAGCATCGTGCAAAATTCGAAAAGCTTGCTCTAATTCATCAACTGTATCTGCGATTTTAAATTCAAAAGCATTTACAACATTTGCGTCAACACGAACATGATTACGAATAAAACGATGTCGAATCTTTGTTGGAAATATACTTATAATTATCCTTAAAAGACTGCGACGATTGCTTTTTAATTTATTGTATATTTTTTTAAAATCCATATTGTCCCCATTTCGAATTAACTACAACCTTGCTGTATTTGAACTCTTAAATACTCGTTTTGAATTAAATTTTATTTATGACTTCGACTCGTTCTTTCGAATACAGCTTATAGGAGATACCTCGCCAAGTAGTTGTATTTATAAAGATTGATTTGATAGTAGAGGAGATCATTAGAAGCCCTGTCACAGGAGAAAAAATGCTCATTTTCCACTTTAAATTTCGTAATTGAATAGATTCAGTCGGATAGTTACTTCGTAGTAAATCACTTGTGTAACTTATCAATAAACTTCCCATCATAATTTGTGATAAAGCCAAAGCTACAGTCGCAAGTATCCATAATGGACTATTAAAAACAAAAAATAAGATCCAAGTTAAATAAAACAAGCCTGCAAAAGCATAAGACGCGCTAACAAGTTTCCAAAAATCAATTGAGTATGTTTTCGATAGCAACGTCAGTCGATCACTCCAATCAGAAACTTGCTTTAAACTTGAATTATCTGGTGAAATAAACAAACAATCCGGGTTAAAAAGAACCTTCAATCCTGCAGCTTTGATCGTATTTGTAAAAACAAATGTATCTGATAAAGTTGTTGCTAACTGATCTTTTATTTTTAGCTTTTCAAAAACATCTTTACGGATCGCAGTGGCTGCACCTATGGCAAAGTTTTTAGATTGATCTGCTAATATAAGACAACCAGCTAATGCCCAAATTGTTCTAACATAACTGCCAATTTTTTTCCCCTGAGGCAAAAATACATGATACCCAGTGCTTGCACCCACATTCGGTAAATACAGACCTAAAATTAATTTCTTTAAATAATCTATATGTATAGAAGTGTCTGAATCGATAAAAACCAAAACTTTTACATCGTTAGATACATTTTCTATGGCCTTTACCATGTTTGTCATCTTCTGGCCACAACCGGATCTGATGCCCGCTACATGAAGCTGAATTTTATGTGGGTTATCCATAGATAACTTATTTAAATAACTATATGCGGGATCCGATTTTTCTGCGACCGAGAAATGCAACTCCCAATCGGGATAACTTTGCGACAAAACCTTATTTAAATTACTTTCAAAGCTAACATCGATACCCTTGCATGGCATAATAACAGCGATCTTAGGAAAATTAAATGTCTTGGGGTCTGGAAATATCTGAATTAATTCTTTCCTGAATTTTTCAAATTTAAACTTCAAAATAGCTGGCACAAGTCCCCACAGGAAAGCAACTGTAACTACCAAAATTGCAACTTTGTCTTCACTAAAATAGTTTACTAATAACATATTGTTCCTCCAATTCATCGTTTCATACTTATAGATTAACCATTAAAGACTAGTTTTAATTTTGAAATATTTGGAACGTAAATTAGATTAACTCATTAACTTCAGGAACTTATAAAGATGTCTCAAAATAAATCATTAACAATACACGTATTTTTGCCGATAGGTCTTTCATGCCGATGAAAAAATATTCTTCTACTTTCGAAGCAGCTCAAGATAAAATTCTTCAAGAAATTGAATTAAAAATACAAACAGGAAATAAAACTACTGCCGCTAAGGCACTAAATAATCTTATCAAAAAAAATAAACTTGATTCACAACGATTAAGAATTGCAAATCTATTGCGTCGAGCGGGGCAACCATATAAATCTTTAATCATACTACGACCATTAGTATTAAAAGAATTAGCAAAACCGAGCCCTGCAGAAATTATCGCTTACAGTGCAGGACTGTATCAAATTGGACAATCGAAAGAAGCTAGAAATCGATTACTTAACATTCTAAATAATAATTCGAACTTAAGCATTCTTGAAAAATCAGATGTTCTATTTCATCTTGGTCTGCTAGAAATGAGTGAATGGAATTATCATAAAGCAAGTCATTATTTTGAAAAACTTGTTAGACCTGAAATGATCAAAAACTACCGCTTCTATTTATCACTGATGAATTTGAGTAGTTGTTATATCTTTTATGGAAAGTTAGTTCAAGCCGAGGAAAAATTAAACCAAATATTAGCTTGGGAATACATTGCTAACTATTCGGTTTTAAAAAATTCATGCCTGGATGGTTTAGCACAAATAAAGATTTATCAAAAAGATTTCGTTGGTGCCAAAACAGTTCTTAACCAAGCTGATAAAGAGACTATTCATTTGTCAGAATTATCGACTCAACGATTACAGATACTTAAATGGATATGCATTAATAATCTATATCAAAATTATAATATTGCTGAAAACTTATCGCGATTAACCGAACTGTCACAGATCGCGAAAACGAATAGATATATCGAGTTACAAAGAGATTGTGACTTTTATTTTGCTTTTTTCAAATTAGACAAAAACAGACTGAATCAAATATTTCACGGAACTTCTGTCAACGGTTTTAAAAAAAAATTACTTTATCATTGTCCTAATTTTCAGCCAAAAAACGAGTGGAGTTGGAGTTTACAAAGTAGCAAAACTGACAACTCAATTTTGCCTATCGTCATCCATATAGATGATAATTTTTTACGTCATTGGAGTTCACTACAAACTAAAACTATTTTATTATTACTGCGCGACCAATATAGATCATTTACTATCGGAGAAATTTTTTCTTGTATACATCAAGATGAACATTTTGATCCACTTACATCTTCTGCTCGAATTCGTAAACATTTATGGGGTATTAATAAAAAGTTAGCTCGATTAGGATTTCAGTTTCGCATTCAAGCCTACTTTAATTCATTTTATTTTAGCGCCAAGCAGCCAATATTACTTCAAGCAAACGTTTCATTGGATATGTTACTAGTCAACTCAATCAAGCATAAATACATAATTAGCCCTATAGCCAAAAAATGGCTGAGTTGTCTTGAACTAATACAAATAACAGGTTGGTCAAAAGCGAAGGTGCATCGCTGGTTAAATGAATTAATCAAAAATAACAAGGTCAAAACCCGAGGAACTTATAAAGATAAAAAATATTTCCTTGTCTCAGTTTAAGATTTTTACTAATGATATTAGTGATTTCATCCGACAAGTTCACATGGGGAAAAAGTCTGCCAATTCTTTGATAATAAATTGTAGAATCAAGCGAAGTAAAGTATTGGTATTATTCTTATCTACTTTCTTAGTCTTTATTTTTCAGAACTGTACCCAGTCACCAACTTCTTTTATTCGTCTAAATAACGAAGAAGAAAAAACTTCAACAACTGATTCATCTGGCGGTGGCATTGGAGGAAATGGCGGTGGCATCGAAGGAAAACCGATTAGCACCTACTTTCGCTTAACTCCTAATAAATATTGCGAACAAAACGATCCAATTTTTGCTCAACTTAATGTTTTTACAACTCATGCAGAGTTAATTCAAAAAGACGTCATTGACTGCAAACCCAAATTAACACAAATAGATTTAAAAGATCTTCGCCAGTCTCCACTACAAAATGAAGTTATCTCATATAAAGATGGAGTTTTTTGGTCCAAAGATGAATATCAAAAAAAATCTAATTTAATCGATGGTAATTACAATTTTAGTACAGTCGACTTGTCTAAGTTAACTTTTGTTGAAGTCTGGTGCCAGACCACAAGCATACAAAACCCTAATGACTATATTATATACAATAGCGCTGAAACATTTTCATATAAATCGTGGCAGCCTCCATCAATAGCTAATTTAAATGGTTCACCGAGTTTGATTCAGTCATTAAATTTAAATCGTCAGATTTATCCTAATTTCATTAAATACTTTAATTCCGATATTGAACTTGAAATTGCATCTTCCAAACTAGTCAGAGACCAGCAAGGGACTTTTAAAGGGGTATTGAAAAACAATAAAGAACATATTGAGAACAAACAGCTGATATGCAAAATGAGTGGAGCCTTGGATAGCATTGCTTGGCCGACGCCATTAAAATTAGTTAATCATATTAAACAATTAACTTTCTTGAAAAGTTATCCTGGCATTATCGCCCTAAGTGATCAAAATCTGGTATCAAATACAAATTTAAACCTGGCTAATAATCAAAATAAAATAGATGAACTATTTTATTTTGACTGGACTCAAAACAAAATGACTTCAATTTACCAAGCCAATAAAAGTAGCTCCTACAAGCAAACAATAAGCAATTTTCAATTAAGTCCTTTCGAAAATCAAATAATCTTTCGTAGCAATATGAATGCAGAAAATACTTATGAACTTTTCAGCATCACATTTCCAGGGTTAACAAATTTACAACACGTAGGAAATTCGTTAATTAACAACATAGGACTCAAGTTAAATACTTTTTCTGATTTTGCATTTTCATCGAATGGAACTAAGTTGCTATTCAAAGATGATTCGCATCGCTTGATAGAGTCAGAAGAGCTGCAAGCACAACGCTTACAGTTTGAAGAAAGCTTCAATTTTACTAATGCCTTACCATTTTTACAAAGTTATGATCTAACCTCTAATAAAGTCGATGCACTTCATGGAGACATTCTTGATCCAATAAAAGGAACTGCTGTTAAAGATTATTATGAATTAAACTCTACAACATTACTTGCGAGAATTGGACCAGCTAATTTTACATTAAACGTCAATGGCAGTAATAAATTTTATATCATCGACTATCTGAACCTAAAAATGCAAGAATTACCTATAGACCTAACTCCTTTTAAAACTTCAAACTTAAAAAGTTCTGGTGCAGTTTGGATACCTGATTTTAACTTTAACGCAATTATTGATCCTGTTTTAAATTCAAAAGTATTAGTAAATAAAGATGCTTCTGGCTTTTTATTCTTAGCCGGCAGTTGGGACCTTAAAATTCATTGGTTTTACTTTGACATAACAAATAATTTACTTCATCCAGCACCAATTAACTTTATTCCACTACAATACATTACTAACTCAAAAGTTATCGGCTTGTGCAATCAAAATAAAGATCTATGGATTGGCAACAAAATGAATAATAGCGCCAATTGCTATTGGGACTTTAGTAATGGAAAAATTTATAACTTCAAACAGTCTATTCATTTGACAAATTTAAATGCCAACACCTCTGACAAATTCGAATTTATCATTTCTGATACTGAAAATCACATATCTCAGATTTGCATACACGATATAATTAATCAGTCTAATATATGTCATATTCAAATGAACATCGGCTTTTATCATTTGGAAAAAATTCAATATATGCAAGGCTCAAGTAAAATATTAATTCTAGCTGACACGAATAATGACAACTTGAACGAACTTTACCTTTACGAACCAAACAGAGAACAGCCTATACTACTTAGTGATCAATTTAACGACTACGGCAGTGTCATTGATTTCGTTGATTCAAATGATTTGTCCGAGGGGACACAACTGGAAATTCTACCCAAAAAGCAGAGACGAATTCTGTTTTACTCAAAAAACTATAATAGTCTTCAATATTATTTTTTCGAATATTTAGATAAATAATAACAACCGCGATGATGATAACATCGCGGAGTTTTATAATTAAGACTCGATCTTGATAGACTCACCATCGGTTTTGACTTTGACAGTGTCGCCGGCTTTGATCTGACCACTGATTAACTCACGTGACAGTGGATTCAATAATTCAGATTGAATCACACGCTTTAAAGGACGTGCACCGTACAATGGATCAAATCCTTTGCGAGCTAAGTACTGAATCGCAGCCGGGGTAATATCTAAATTTATTTTTTTCGCCTTTAAGCGATTTTCTACTTGCTGCAATTGCACCTTCACAATACCACTGATTTGTGCTTCTCCCAAAGAGTGATACATCACCACTTCATCAATGCGATTCAAAAACTCGGGGCGGAAATGCGATCGTAAGGCGTCAGTCACAGCCGATTGTTTTTCTTTATCCGACATCTTAGGATCTAAAATCGACTGCGATCCCACATTCGATGTCATGATCAATACGACATTCTTAAAGTCCACTGTGCGCCCTTGACCGTCTGTCAATCGACCATCATCCAACACCTGTAACAAAATATTAAATACATCCGTGTGCGCTTTTTCAACCTCGTCCAACAGCACCACACTGTAAGGGCGACGACGAACAGCTTCTGTTAACTGACCACCCTCTTCGTAACCCACATACCCCGGAGGCGCTCCCACCAATCTTGATACAGAGTGCTTTTCCATGTACTCACTCATATCGATGCGAACTACAGCTTGCTCATCATCAAATAAAAACTCGGCCAAGGCTTTGACGGTTTCGGTTTTACCAACACCCGTTGGCCCTAAAAACATAAATGTACCGATGGGACGATTGGGATCTGAGATTTCCGCACGCGCTCTGCGAATCGCATCCGCAACTATTCGTAAGGCATGGTCTTGACCGATCACTCGTTGCGCTAGTTTTTCTTCCATCGAAAGTAATTTACTAGATTCGCTTTCTAACATTTTTTGCACGGGCACGCCAGTCCACTTTGCAACAACTTCTGCGATATCTTCGGGGCCAACTTCTTCCTTCAACATACGCTCTGCAGAGACTGATTTTTTTTCGCTTCGAGTTGTTAAGGAAGATAATTTTCTTTCTAGCTCTGGCAATTTTCCGTATTTTAATTCAGCCGCTTTGCCTAAGTCCCCTTGTCGTTCGGCCTTGGACATTTCATTCTGGATTAGCTCGATGGCCTCTTTGGTTTTTTTGATTTCATCAATGCCACCTTTTTCAAACTCCCACTGTTCACGTAGCAACTGCACTTTGCCACTAAGATCTTTTAATTCTTTATCTATCAACACCACGCGATCCTTTGCTCCTGGGTCTGATTCTTTTCGTAACGCTTCTTTTTCGATTTTTAATTGCAGTATTTTTCTGTCGATTTCGTCGACCACTTCGGGAACACTTCCGATTTCGATACTCATTTTCGAGGCCGCTTCATCGATCAAATCGATCGCTTTATCTGGTAAAAATCTAGATGTAATATATCGATGCGATAATTTCACAGCAGAAACAATAGCGGCATCTGTGATACGAACGCCGTGATGCACTTCGTATTTTTCTTTAAGGCCTCGCAAAATAGTAATCGCTTCGTCCACACTGGGCTCATCCACCAATACCGTCTGAAAACGACGCTCTAATGCCGCATCTTTTTCTATGTACTTGCGATACTCATCTAAAGTAGTGGCGCCAATACATCTTAGTTCACCGCGCGCTAAGGCTGGTTTTAACAACTGACCTGCATCCATGGCGCCTTCTGATTTTCCAGCACCAACCAATGTGTGCAACTCATCGATAAATAAAATAACTTGTCCTTCACTAGAGGTGACCTCTTTGATGACGGCCTTTAATCGATCTTCAAATTCACCACGATATTTCGCGCCAGCGATCAATGCCCCCATATCTAAAGACATCAAAGTTTTTCCTTGTAAAGTTTCTGGCACATCTTTTTTTACAATTCTTAATGCAAGACCTTCGGCGATGGCAGTTTTACCTACGCCTGGCTCACCAATTAGCACAGGATTATTTTTTGTTCGTCGTGATAAAACCTGCATCACTCGGCGAATTTCTTCATCGCGACCAACCACGGGATCTAATTTTCCCTCAGCGGCTAGTGCTGTTAAATCGCGAGCGTATTTTTTTAAAATTTCATATTTATTTTCTGGTTCATCGTCAGTGACCTTTTGATTGCCACGCAATTCAGTAATCGCTTTCGCAATCCCATCTAGTTTTAAATTCCATTTTTTAAATAAAGCACCAATCTCAGAATCATTGGCCTTAAATAAGCCCAACAAAAAATGTTCTGTCGAAATATAAGTATCACCCATTTGCTGAGCTTCTTCTTCGGAAATATTAAATACTTTGACCAAACGTTGACTAGCTACAACCCTGGCTCCAGCTCCGCTGACTTTAGGAGATTTCTCTAGCTTGTTATCCAAATCCTGTAAGCAGGTCTTCACGGTCGCGCCCATTTTTTCAAAAATTCGAGGAACCACTCCACCATCGGATTGTTCTAATAAAGATTTTAGCAAATGTTCGGGCTCGACACTAGGATGCTGACGTTTTTCTGCCAACTGCGCTGCTGCCTGCATAGCCTCTTGACTCTTCTTGGTCATTTTTTCCATATCGCTCATGATGGTTATCCTCCTGCTTGATCACTACTATATATTGTAATCATGGGTTCGAATTAAACTTTGTCAATCTTCCAATTTTTCATTCTGTCACACCGGTTTGCTATCGAAGGATTTCTTTGCGTAAGGACGCAGCGCCTGCGTCCGGCTCCCGCTGACGCCGGGGTGCTCCGGACCCGCCCC
>JBPOJH010000119.1:0-4231 GCA_052033755.1 Bdellovibrionota bacterium
AGGATAAAAATTAATTTGTCTTCGACGTAAACAGCATAAGCGCCAAACATGGCTTTCACATAAGGGTTTAAGGATTCCAAGGCCTCAATCACAAAATCATAAGGAATATTTTTTTTCGTAGTTTTCATATTAAGAACCTTTATTTCTATTGATAAGTATATTTCAATGCATATTGGGTGAATCGTCAATTTTTTGAATAGGCTGGGATTTTTAACTAACAGAATTTGTAAAATTTTATTCGGGTTGATTCCGCATGTGATCAGCAAGATGAGCCAGCGATTTTTGCAAAGCCGATCGTACGGGTTCTTGAATTTCTGCAACATCCGCAATGGCCTTAAACATGCACAACAGCCACTGGTCGCGTTCGTTGATGCCGATAGGAAAAGGCAAATGTCTAGCGCGCAATCTGGGATGGCCAAACCTGGCTGTGTACTCTTGTGGGCCTCCCAACCAGCCAGTTAAAAACAAGGTTAATTTCCAACGTGCTTCGGAAAGGTCTTGTTGATGTTGTCGACGGATGGTGATCACTTCGGGTAATTGATCCATATAATTATAAAAAATATTTACTAATTTTTCGACGGTTTCTCGTCCGCCAATTTGATCAAAAAAACTAGCTTGTTCTTCCAAAATAAAGTCCTCTTATTTTAATCTATGTAATTGTTCATCAAGTTGAATTTCTAGCTCTTCGACACTTGGTAATTTGTCGGCTAGTTTTTCAGGAAGACTTTTCACTAGCTGATATTCAGCAACTCCAATCGGCTTTTGAACGCCGTTAAGGGCGTATTGTGCCACAAGATGATTTTTTTCTTTACATAGTAAAATACCAATTGTTGGTTCATCCACAGATGTCTTAAGTTTTGCGTCTATTGCTGTAAGATAAAAATTCAACTGTCCTATATGAGTAGGCTTAAACTCTTCATTTTTGAGCTCAATTACAACATAGCATTTTAATTTGATGTGATAAAATAATAGATCTAGGAAGAATTCATCCCCGTTAACATTGATTTGATATTGCTGACTGACGAAAGCAAAACCACTACCCAATTCAAGTAAAAACTGAGTTATATGTTTTACAAGAGCGTTCTCGATTTGAGATTCATTAGCTTCGTTTGTAAGACTCAGAAAATCAAAAATATATGGATCTTTTAGAATTTCTCTTGCTGTATTTGCATTTTGAGTTAAGTTTTGCTCAAAATTATTGATTGCCTTGCCGCGTCGGTCGATAAGTTTATTTTCTATATTTTTCTGCAGGGTTAGTCTTGACCAAGACTCTTGCACAGATTGCTGAGCATACCATTCCCGATGCTCAGCACGATCTATTTTGGTTAAAATTGTAACTATATGAAACCATGGTAATTGGGCAGCAGGTTGCTGCCCAATTGTTAAATCAGGACACTTTTCTGCAAATTGCCGCATATATTTAAGATTACGACTAGAAAAACCCTTTAAATTGGGAAAGGCTTCTTTTAAATCTAAAGCAAGGCGGTCGATGATTTTTGATCCCCATTTTTCTTGATTCTGACGATTTAGAATTTCAATACCAATTTCATGATACAAATGGATCATTTGTTGATTCACAGCCAATGCTGCTTTGGACTGCGCTGACCTAATTCTTAATTTTAGACCTATTAAAAAATTGCTGTACGTAGCCGGTAAATTTATTGACATATTTTATCTAACATCAACACAATGTCATTGATCAATATTAGATTTATATTTTTGCGAAATCAATAAAAACAAAGTCAACGTTGTCATATTCAGTGCGAGTGATATTTTATTTTGAGGTCTTTTTGAATTGGTCCCAATCGCTAGTGTCAAAATATTTTAAATAATCTTCATAGCCTTCGGCTTGCATCTTATCCAAGGGAATAAAACGCAAAGAACCAGAATTAATACAATAACGAAGGCCACCTTTATCCGCAGGGCCGTCGTTAAAAACATGACCAAGATGGGAGTCAGCTCTTTTGGATCGTACTTCGGTGCGAGTCATGCCGTGACCCTTGTCTGATTTTTCCATAACAACATCTTTTTGAATGGGCTTAGTAAAACTAGGCCAACCCGTGCCGGAATCAAATTTATCTTTTGACAAAAATAAGGGTTCTTTCGAAATGATGTCGACATAAATCCCAGGTTTTTTATTATCCCAAAATTCATTTTGAAACGGACGTTCCGTGCCGTTTTTCTTGGTGATCTCGAATTGCTCGGGAGTGAGCAATTTGCGAAGCTCATCATCGTTTTTAGGAAAGGAACAAGTGTCGGCATTGTATTTTTTTGTTTCTGTGTTTTTCATATTTGCTACCTTTGTGGATTGTTCACGACTCCATACAGTGGAAGTCATCATCATGAATAATAAACATAGACAAAGACTTCGAACTGCGCACAGAGCATAGTGAACAGATTTATCATTGCGTGTAAAATGACGTTTAAAATTATTTTTGGGAATGAAGGAAAGTTTTTGCATTGTAAACCTCGAAAGTAGGCTCTCAATAGACGACGGCTTGTTCAACTTTTAAAACCAGTTTTGCTACATGACACTTAGTGGAATGAAAATATAAATGCGTATCAAAGTTTAGCCACCGATCGAAGAAGTTGCGCGTCAGTCAGCCATTGACTTTCCGACGGTATCAGCTAGGCTCAGGGGTGGAAAAAACGAAATCACTAAAGGAGACACCTATGTATCAATTGCCTAAATTACCTTATGCAAAAACGGATTTAGCCGGATTCTTATCTGAAGAGCAAATGACTTTTCACTATGAAAAACACCATAAAGCCTATATCGATAACTTAAACAACTTTGCTGAAAAAGACGCGACACTAAAAACAAAATCTTTAGAGGAAATTATTAAAACCTCAACTGGTGGTGTTTTTAATAATGCCGCACAAATTTGGAACCACACCTTTTTCTGGTTAGGAATTTCTGCCACGAAGAAAAATCCATCTGGCGCTTTGTTAGCAGCCATTGAAAAAGATTTCGGTTCCTTGCAAGATTTCACCACTAAGTTTGTTGAGGGTGGCGTAGGAACATTCGGTTCTGGTTGGATCTGGTTATGCAAAGATGCCGCTGGAAAATTATCTTTAGTTAGTACATCGAATGCCGAAGTGCCATTTACCAAAGGACAAATTCCTTTGTTGACAGCTGATGTTTGGGAACATGCATATTATGTGGATTACAGAAATTTACGTAAAAAGTTTTTAGAAACTTTTGTTCAACATATCAACTGGGACTTTGTGGCTGAAAATTTTGCGGCTGCGACAGAGCGTAATTTAACAAATACTATGAAGTAATTGTTCTATTTTGAAACAGTATTATAAATATGAGACTTTATTATTAAGAATAAGTGGTCGAAGGATTTAGATTTGGTCTAGTTTTACCGACAAGTAACTATGTGCAAATCATTATTGATTCTAATCATGGGAGTGGGACTTGCCGGTTGCTTTGTGAAGGGTTCGATCACTGAATTAGAATCCGAGCTAAATCTAGGAAAAGGCGACAGTGTTGTAACGACCACAACATTGGCGACGACAGCAACAACAACATCCACGACGACGACTACTTTACCTATAGATTTTTCTTCTGGCCCTAACGTGAGTTCAGCAGTTATTACAAATCATAGTACGACGATCGTTTCGACTCATACACCGATTTTTCAAATTTCAGGATTTGCTGCCAATTTAGACCCAAGATCTAAATATCAGTTAGCATTAGGGACAAGTTCGGGTGCGACGGATATATTGAATTGGACGGATATTGGCAGCGATAGTCTATTGAGTC
Organism: Bdellovibrionota bacterium; assembly: GCA_052033755.1. Classification (GTDB taxonomy): domain Bacteria; phylum Bdellovibrionota; class Bdellovibrionia; order Bdellovibrionales; family Bdellovibrionaceae; genus JBPOJH01. Next base: position 3,773 of record JBPOJH010000119.1, read on the forward strand.
GCTCGGGATTAACTCTGACTGAAAATCAAAACGTCTATCCACAAATCCGCGCGGTCGACACGACGGGAAGGCCATCTTTTGCAGTGAATGGAGTGACTTTTCAATATAAAAAACCTTTGCCAGCACCCAATGGTCAGGTCAACACATTAAAAAAATATAATAATACCTTGTATGTCGGCGGAGATTTTTCTTATGTGGGAACACCCACCGGTGGTGGTAATGTGGTTTCTGTCGAGAGCGGAACCAATAATGTTTCGATAGTTACTTCAAATCCAAATATCGCAGTGAACGGAAAAGTTTATGCGATTGCTAGTGTCGGTACTGGCTTGGTGATAGGTGGAAGTTTTACGAAGATTGCGGGCTTAAGTGGATTTTCTAATTTGGCCTTCATCAGAAGTGACGGTTCGGTTGCGAACTGGAAGCCGCAAGTGAATGGAACTGTTAAGGCGCTTTTTTATC
>JBPOJH010000007.1:0-10159 GCA_052033755.1 Bdellovibrionota bacterium
AAAGAAACACGGCCTGGCACCTTTTTCGTTATTTTGTTAGATCTTCTTCTAGGCTCCAGCGGTATTTCACACTTAAATATCGCTCTTCTGGAGTACCAAAAGAATAACCAATATTTGTCGAAACATCACGAGCATCGATACGCTGCCCGTACTTGTAAGCACATTTTGGAACGGACGGATCCCAGGGTTGATGGAATTGCTGCGTACGAACTAACTCTGTACCAACAGCACTCATCGTTTCATCATCAGCGAAAACACAATATCCTCATCAATGAAAATAAATTATTAGTAAGGACAATAAGCATATTCCTAGCGAACTCTGCCGACCTCCTGGTGATACTTTCTGCGATTATGCGCGCCACAAAGTATTTGAGCATTTTCCTGGGAAGAGTCTCCACCGGCCCATTTCGAGTGTTTATGATCCACTTGTAAAAACCAAAGACTACGACACTGTTGGCCCGTTCGTGGATCTTTGTACTGACAACATTTTTGCTGTGCGAGTGTTTGTTTTTTTATTCGATTCGAAAATGGAATGAAGTTCCCTGATTTCGCTGGAGTTAATTTGCTTTCAAGGCCTGACTGCTTAGCTGGTAATAATTTAACTGCCACCGTGGCAGTGGAACATTGGCTGTCAATATGTTCATGAAGTGAATTCACGTTTTTGGAATCATTCCCACTACTAGGAATAGCGAAGTCTTGCGTTTTAATTTGTATACTAGGTTGCGTTTTCTGTTGGATCACACGATCTGTTACATATTCTAAATAATCGATTAAATCATTTCCTTTTACTGTGTGTGAAAGCAAAGCCTGAGCCTGTTGTATTTTTTCAAATAACACTTTGGAAATTGTTAATTCGATCCTAACACTGTCATCTTTTTGAGTTTTAGTTTTAAACTCGTTTTGGATTGGTAAATCAAAAAAGCTAGCCACTGCTTTTTCCGCCTCCCGTTGATTTTTGTTTTCTAGATTTTTCAAAAGCATGATTTTCTCTTCAGAACTCACTTTTAGATGACGTTCTTTAGCAACCTGACGAGCGGCTTTTTGCACCATCGAAATTTGACTTAAATTTAAGACTCCGGATTGAATTTTTTCTGCCAAAACCGGCTCTTCTCGTAAGAGTCGGGCCGCATCGATTCGTCGCTGCGCGCTGCCTGCAGAATATCCCACTCCACAAGTCAGATACTCAAACAAATTTGGAAAGCCAAAATCTAAAAACATTCTCCTGGCGTCAATTTCTTTAATCACCTCTAAAATCTCAGTCAAAAGTTCACGCTCTTTGGCAGCTAATGATTTTATTTTTTGATCCAAGTCCTGATTTTTCAAATATTGTAGTTTCATTGTCTTTCCTTATTTTATTTTGTTAGAGTTATTAGTTTTATTCTTATTCTTATTCTTATAATTTCTGTTTTATTTATGTAATTCAGTTTGTTAATTTCAGTTCGTTGTAAAATCCTTAGTAGAATTATTTAAATTTATGCACATAATTCATAATTCATAATTCATAATTCATAATTCATAATTCATAATTCATAATTCATAATTCATAATTCATAAAAGCCTGCTGTTTGTTCGATAGTGTTTTCATACTCATTTCAACAAAAGTATAATAACATAGGTTTTTATTTTGATTTTTTCTCGACTGATGAAACACTGAACTACTAGGTGAATAAAACTCATTATCGGCGCAAGGAAGGAAGAGTTTCTTGCTAGGCTTTTGCAAAAACAAATCTCGAACTTTCATTCGACAGAACACTCCTAAAGACTCCAAAAAATCGGTCAATATATTTTTACAAGCTTAAATAAATTACACGCCGCGATCTCATCGTACTATAGCTAAAAGTGTAACTGCGTTTATGTTGTCAGTCGGTAAACTTGCACCAGTGAACATGCTAATAAGTGGACTTGCTTTTAAGTAAATAATTTATCAATGGGGATGATTTTCTTTCATTATCAAGAAAGGATTTATCTCGGTCTACTCAGAGGGAAAACTTCGAAAGAAATGCTGAAGTTCCACATCATGAAAAAAGTGTCCAGTAAATCGGGGTGGGTTCAGATCTAGCCCCATAACCGCTTTCTAAGTTAGTACACCAATCTCTACTTCCGCTGTGGAAGTGATATAATACACATCCATATATTTTAGCAGCAGTAGTAACTGTAGCTGAGTGAAAAATCGATTAATTTCAAGTGCATGCAAACAGGACTTCCAAAAACGAAAGACAATTTTACTTAAGCTTATTTACTTAGTCTTAGTCTTTATTCTTGATCTCTATTCTCATTCTTGGTCTTTTTTCTTGATCAATTCGATTTCGGCTGTGATTTTGAATTTATGTGTTTCGGCGATCTTGGCGATTTCTTTGGCCATGTCGACTTTTTGAATCATCGCCACCACTTCTTTGCTAATTCGCTGAGTGATTTCATCTTTGGATTTATTCGCGCTCGATAAAATCATATTCAATAATTCTTTCGGCAGTTTTAATTCGGCCAAATACCCACGCAGTCCCTCTTCCGTCATAAATGCGGCACTAACTCCTGCTGTAAATAATTTTTTGACTGTATCCCCTAAAGAAATTCCGCCACCAGAGCTACCACTGGACGTACTTCCAAAACCATGCCCCGCTCCATGCCCAGAACTAGAACCAGCAGCACCGTGAGCAGAACCCGCAGCTGATGACGAAGAGGAATCCGCCGATGCCGATGCAGACTCGGATCGATCTGTCGTTTTTTGACTTCCGCCTTTGTCAGATCTTTTTGAATTAGCGTCCATAAACTTCTTTCACACGTTTATGATAAGCCGACATCATATTAGGAAGATTCACACTGACTAGTGCTTTGGCAATTGGACCTGGTACAAACAACGTGAATTCAGCATCCACACAGTAAGTCGCACGACACTTGCCGCCTTCTTCTTTTAACCTCCAAAAACCTTTCGAAGTCTTAAATAAATCTCCGGATGCAAACTCCCACTTCACTTCTTCGTTCAGAGTTTCATGCATCCATAAAGTGTATTTAAAATTCTTCACGACATTCACTGTGTATTCGACCAATTTTTTATTTCCTTCTGTTTTTAGAACCACACAGTTCTTCACTTCGGATAAAAATTCAGGATACTTTCCATAATCGGAAACGATTTTAAAAAATTGCTCGGGAGTACAATCAAAGACTTCGGTTGTTTCTGCTTTTGCCATATAGCATGATTGCAAAAGATAAATGCGACCTTGTCAATTAAGATTTTTTGAACAAGGCCTCGGCGGCTGCTAAAAGTTTTTGTTGCTCGGTCATACCGGCACTTTCTCCACCCACCCCAGCTGACGACAAACGCACTTGAAAGAAGTCACAAAAATTTGATTTTTCTTTGTCTTTCACCCGATCCGCGCTGGTTTCACGACATTCATTGTACACCTTTGGATCAAAGAATCCACAGCCTCTACAACTATGAATATCCGCATGACAAAAGGGGCACTCTTCACGATACCCCACTTTGTCGGACGACAATTGAATTTCTTTCTGACACTGATAACAATTCGTCGTTTTCATAATCTTATACCAATTCCACTAAATAATTGTCCATTGTTGCTGTTTGCTTGGCGCTGCTTAATCGGCGCAGCACTTTCGTAGTATTACAATACGATTTCAAGCTTGCGCCTAATTTATTACAGTATTAGTCCTTAAGAAACCGAAGGCTTTTTATTAAGAACATGCAAAGCTTCAATTGTGCGAATGGTTCCCGTCTGTGAGCGCATCACAACAGAGTGAGTTTTTGCACGGCGACCAGGTAATGTTTTAACTCCCGTTAAAAATGGTCCATCCGTCACACCTGTTGCACAAAACATCACCGAGCCCGAAGCCAATTCATCAATATTATATTTTTTTGTTAAATCCTTAATTCCCATTTTCAAAGCGCGACTTTTTTCTTCTTCGTTTCTAAATTTCAAGCGTCCTTGAAAATCTCCACCTAAACATTGTAAGGCTGCCGCTGAAATCACACCCTCTGGTGCACCACCAATACCCATCAATAAATCAATCCCCGAATCCGGCCACGCCGATGCAATCGCCGCTGAAACATCCCCATCAGAGATCAAATGAATGCGCGCCCCAGTTCTGCGAACCTCGGCTATTAAATCCGTATGACGAGGACGATCCAAAATCACCACCGTCACATCACTGACGTCTTTACCCAAAGCCTTCGCTACTGCCTGTACATTTTGTGTCGGTGTCTTATCAATATCAATCACACCCTTTGCATCCGGTCCGCATGCGATTTTATCCATGTAAGTATCAGGAGCATGCAAAAATTTTCCATGTTCAGCCAAAGCAATTACCGAAATAGATCCCACTCCGCCGTTGGCACAAATCGTTGTTCCTTCCAAAGGATCCAAAGCAATGTCAATCTTTGGCGAGTCCTCGGTTTTTAAACCCACTTTTTCCCCAATGTACAACATTGGAGCTTCATCACGTTCACCTTCTCCAATCACGACAGTGCCATCAATACGAACTGTATCGAAAGCGCGTCTCATCGCATCGACAGCAGCTTGATCAGCCGCCTTTTCATCTCCACGCCCCATATGTCTAGCGCATGCTAATGCTGCTGCCTCGGTGACTCTTACAAATTCTAAAGCCAGGTTTCTATCCATGGTAATTCCTTTCTAAATATGCTTTGCATTTCTTGCGGCGGCTTGATCGGTTTTAAATTCAGATCGAGCGCCACGTGTTTCGTTTCTATTCGGGCCAACAAAACGCAGTCAGCAGTTTGTTGATCCTGGTTGTTTTCTATTTCTTTATCAATTACTTTATAAATCTGATACTGAAAAATAATTCGAATTTTTTCAAGTTTAGCTTGCACACAAATCTTAAGCTGATCACCAAAAACCGCAGGCTTAACATGTTGCACGCGAGTCTCAAGCACCGCTAATTGATAGGCGCTATTAGGCTGTTGATATTCGATCAATCCTTTTTTAAGAGCCCAATCCACTCGCGCCTCTTCACAAAATCGTAAGTAATTCGAATGATGCACAATTCGCATCAAGTCCGTCTCGTAAAAATTCACTCGACGCCAATAATTAAACACCTTTGCCTGACTCATACAGTTCCCACCTAGGCTGGGTTCGCACGCAGCTTTTGAATCACCGATTCTAACAACTGTTTTTGTTCTGGCTGGAGGTTCTTTTGTAATTTTTCCGAGGTCAATACTCGGAATAACCGCGGATAATATGTGGACCCTAAACTGACTCGAGATACTTTTTGTTCAAATAATGGAGAAAAATAATTTTGCGTGGGCTCGCAACTCGATTGCGACTTAGCCATTGATAGCGTCGATGGCGATGACTTGGCCATCGATAGCATCGATGGCTGTGATTTTGCCATCGATAACGTCGATGGTTCTGACTTAGTCATTGTTAAAGTGGAAACTCCTGCGGTCGTCATCGCTTCCTCGACTTGATCGATTAAAACCAAATGATCATATTCGATAATAAACTTTTTCGAAGACTGACGATCCTCATTCTGCCAAATTAACACATTCGTATCAAAAGGACCATGCAGCCACAAATCTGGCTTGTGTGCCCCAAATAACTTCGTCGGAATTAATTCCCGCATATTTCGTGCGATGATTTGATCCTTTAAACTTTGCTCTAATGTGATTCGACCACCGACGGGATTTTCAAATTCAAACGCAATTTGATTGGCTGAAATTTTTTGGATCAACAACTGCAGTGGCAAATAAGAACCGTCTTCTAACCGCAATCTGGCCGTAATGGGCTCGCCAACTTTGGCTTTGCCAATATGTCCCCGTCCATGAATCGTAATTCCTGAAAAACTTATGTCTTTGATAAAACTAAGACTACGATCCGACCAGACAAACTCTAACCCCTCCATTAAGGGCTCCCCAGTAGGCGCACTTAAGGACATGCTCGAACGAATTTCTTCGGAAGAAGATAAGTTCATTACGTGCATCGGCACTTGAATCGCACCATCCAATAAACTCACACGCGAGATTTTCTTCCCTTGTGAAAACCCTAAAGTTTTGGGCGAGTTTTGCAAATGATAACCGGAACTATTTTTTTCAAGACTCATAACGCTTCCCTTGTGATATCAGACAATATATCTACAGAAAGCAAGGCCTCGCAATTGATAAACTTATTTGCCGCAAGATTTTGCATTAAAAAAATCGACACAAGCGGTCTTTACCAACTAGAGCTCACTTCCTAGTTTACAGACTGAATTGAATAAGCAACAGTGACTCTTACAGATAGGAAACCAAAGCATGTCATCAAACAAATCCCCATCCAGCAGTCACAGTCATCCTAACAATCGTAATAATCCTAATAATCCATTGGACGAGAAAGCTCATTGGAAAATGAAGCTGCCTATGTGGATCACCGTCAGTCGAATGCTTTTCGTCCCACCGATTGTTTTTTCGTTATATTTTAACAACCTAACATCGAACGTTATAGCCGCAGTTTTATTTATTTTGGCATCAGTGACTGATTACTGGGATGGATATTTTGCCAGAAAATTTCAAGCTGTCAGTAATTTTGGCAAGTTCATGGACCCCATTGCTGATAAAATTTTAGTAACTAGCATTTTGACCATGTTATCTTATCTGCAAAAAATTGACCCTATTATGGTGATTGTTATTTTGGCTCGCGATAATTTTATTGGCGGTTTACGCTCAGTGGCCGCTGCAGATTCTATCATTATCGATGCTAAGCCCACTGGAAAATGGAAAACGGCATTACAAATGATCGCAATACCAGCGGTGATGATTGATGAAAAATGGTTGGGATTACCTTTTGACAGAATCGGTTACTGGGTGTTGTGGGTCAGTGTTGTCCTATCGGTTTCTAGTGGGATGGAATACTACTGGGGTTACCTGAAAGAAATTCAGCGCCGAAAAAAACAACGACTTGTCACCGAAAAATTGACTGAATAACTTACCAAGGAAAACCCGTGATGGGCTCTCCTGATGTATCCAGCAATAAAATATTACCAGTGGATTTCGCGTTCACGGTATCAAAAACTCCCCCCACAAAGAACTGCCCAGTTGCATATTTTTCGATGCGATTCACCGCCAATATGGCTGGAGTCGGTGTGTAACTTAAAGTAGGTTTAAAATGCGCTGTGGAGTTTGACAAATTCACTGCGACTAGTCCTGTGATTGCCGTAGGAGCAGGTAAAAATGATCCTCCGATACTTGTCATCGCACCTGCGATGTATAAACTGTTTCCATCATGTAATACGTCGTACACAGCCCCAGTCATGAAATCAAAAGGGTTGATGGAATTTGTATTGTTAGTTTCAAACTGCATTAAATTCTGCATACCACCCTGCGTGAACAAACCACCTAACCATGTGAAGCCCGCGTTTAAGCTGGGCGCGATCACATTCACCATCGTTCCGACCGAAGCTGGTGGCGCTAACGAAGTCGGTACCGTCATTGTATTATCAATACTCCCATCATTATTAAATCGAATCAGATCACTAGCAGGGGTACCACCATTTACAGTCATAATATTACCGCCAGCTAAAACCTGTCCTCCAGCTAGGGCATAAACGGAATACACCGTACTACCACCATCCACATCTGGTAAAAAGCTAGAATCAATACTGGGAGGAGTTCCTATTGCTGGAACATTATATCTAGCTAAGCCACCTCCGGTTTGGCCTTCAATGCTTTGAAAATTTCCATAGACATACATGGTATCATTAAAAAATTTGTGGGCTAATACACTGCCGTCAGCAGAAATAGTTGGTACAAATCCAGCCACTAAATTGCCGCTACTATCAAGTTCGGCTATGGTATTTGTTGCCGGCCTATTCGTGTCGTTGATAGAAGTAAAATTACCAACGATAAACAACCGTCCTGCACTTAAACTACCAGTGGAAACATCTACGCTTTGTACACTGCCGCGGCGATTGACTTCGTAAATTAGCTTCGGATTAAAACTGCTTAACGTCATCGTTGTTAAATCAATGGCAGCCAAACTGGTTCTAACCGAACCTCCCATGGAAATAAAATCACCACCGATATATGTTGGTTGCGCCACTCGCACAATATCAGAGGCGGCCATCACATTACCGACGTATGTTCCAGTTGTCGAATCTAACATCGCAATATTTTTGCGTCCTGTTGTATAATCGTTAAAATTTCCACCGATCAACCAGCCACTACCAGCTGATGAAATATCATAGACCTTACTACCAGCTGGAATCGCAGGCACGAACGCGTTAAAGTTCGCGTCGGCGCTGGCGGTAGTTTGATCCACCATCGCCAAACCAGGTCGTGCGACATTGGTGCTAAGAACAGTTGAAAAATCCCCCGCAATCATACAGGTGCTTGAGTAACAATAAATTTTGCGTACAAATCCGTTCGCAACTGGATCCCATGCCGCTAAGGCATTTCCAGAATCACTATATCTAGCTGCATAACCACGTGAACTGCCATTCACTGTGGTAAATTCACCTCCAACATAGAAGTTTAAATTATTTCGTTCTATGGTATTCACTGCTGCATTCGGTAAAAAGTCAGATACGGCCACAGCTAAAGTCGACTTATTCACGCGAGCAAAATAATTTCTAGCAGAACCATCAAAATTAGTAAATGCACCACCAAATGCCAAAGTGACATTTTCATTAATCACTCGCACTTCGCCATTGGGATTGGGAGTCCAACTTCCAATGCTAGCTGTAACATTTTCAGGAGTTCCCGAAGTTGTTAGCGTGTAAACTGCTAAGTTTGTACGAGCATTACTGTCTACTGACGTGAATGATCCCCCCACAAATAAACGCGTATTTCCGGATTGATAAAATAACGACTTAACAACTCCATTCACTTGCGGCTTCCAGTTCGCAACCGAACCATCACTTCTAATGAAGGCTAAATTAGAAAATCCACTTAAACCCGCAATCTTCGTAAAACTTCCACCTATAACCACACCTGTTCCGACACTAGCGACCGCATATACTTTGCCATTCACAGCGATGTTAGGATTTGACGTAACAAAGGAAACTTTATTGGTTCCGCTGTCGACAGAAACCACATTACCACCACCGGTGGGTGTTCCCACATAAGAAAAATCTCCGCCAACATATAATTTATCACCATATTTTTTTAATGTGCTGACCTGACCATTAGGCGCAGGCAAAGGTTTTTTATATTTAAAAGTTTCTCCATTGACAGCAGATGAGGATCTTCCCATCGTGTCGACGGCGCGGATTTGTGGATAGACGTTTTGATTTTCAGTCAGAGTTAATCCTGAGCGACTCAATAGACTATCGCTACCAATATCCGTCCAATTTAATATATCCGTTGCACCCGAACTTGTCCCTAATGCTAGCTGATATTTAGATATTGGGTCTAAATTGGCACTAAATCCTGAAATTTGAAAAACCGGTGTATGAGTCGATACGATCGACGTACTATGATTTGCAATAACCGCTGAGGTCACGTTAGGACCAGATGAAAAATCAGCGGGTAAAGTCGTTGTGGTTGTTGTTGTTGTTGGACTTGTTGCCAGTGTTGTTGTGGTCGTGACTGTTCTGTCGCTTTTTTCTTGATTGAATTCCGATTCTAATTCAGTGATCGAGCCTTTTACAAAACATCCGGCCAGTCCCAATCCCATGAATAGAATCAACAATGATTTATACATATTAACTTGTCGGCAAAACTAGACCAAATCTAAATTCTACTTCCATAAATTCTTAATAATGAAGTCTCACATTAGTAATAGCGTCTCAAAATAAAACAACTACAGACACTTTACAGTCAGATTAAACAAAATAACTTGAACAAGAACGAAGACGATAGTTAAGACAGAAATCCTAATTTAAGTCAGAGACTTAAATTAGGATTTCAAAAAACTACTTCATGGTGTTGGTTAAATTACGCTCGGTTTTAGCAGCAAAGTTTTCTGCCACAAAGTCCCAGTTGATATGTTGAACAAAAGTTTCTAAAAACTTTTTACGTAAATTTCTGTAATCCACATAATATGCATGTTCCCAAACATCAGCTGTCAACAAAGGAATTAAACCTTTTGTGAATGGCACTTCGGCATTCGATGTACTAACTAAAGATAATTTTCCAGCGGCATCTTTGCATAACCAGATCCAACCAGAACCGAATGTTCCTACGCCACCCTCAACAAACTTAGTGGTGAAATCTTGC
>JBPOJH010000025.1:0-76533 GCA_052033755.1 Bdellovibrionota bacterium
GAAGATGCTCAGACCACTGAAGAATGGCGCAGCAAAGGTTTTCATGATGTCATTGGAAATTCACAATTTTCTATCATCAATCACTTGATCACCATGGGAGCTATCCCACAACGTGGGCTTCCGCACACTAGTGTCGAGGATAGCCAAATTTGTGTTAAAGATGAGTTCGATGTCAGGAACAGATCTATTGAAAATTCAGAAGAAGAATTCAATCGATTATCTATGCCATACGGATTGCCTGGCCTTACTCCGGAACAACGAGGACAGATTAATTACTGGCTTTCCAAAGGCGCCCCCGGTCCAACGAATTCAGAAAAAATAATTCCTAATAAAGTAAAAGACCAAATCAAGAAATGGCAAAACTTCTTAAACGCAAATTCCTTAAAACATAAGATCACGGCTAGGTATTTGTATGAACATTTGTTTTTAGCACATATTTATTTTCAGGATCAATTAGCTATACAGGGAAATGGCTCGACTGAAGCACTCGAGCCAATAAACGATAATCGACTATTTTTTAAAATGATTCGCTCTTCCACAGCTTGCGAACAGGGACCAAAGATAATTCCTACTCGTAAACCCAATGATGATCCTGGTGTTAAACAATGGTATTACTGTCTAGTTCCAGAAAAAAACACTATCGTCGATAAGACACATATCCCCTACGAATTCAGTACTGAAAAACTAAAATGGATAGAAAGCATTTTCATTCGTAAAAAATGGCGAGCCACTCGCTTCCCATCTTTTGATCCTGAAGTCGCTGGAAATCCGTTCATTACTTTTCGTGAAATGCCAGTTATATCTAGATACCAGTTTTTACTTAACGATGCTCTATACCATGTAATGACCTTTATTAAGGGTCCAGTCTGCAATGGAACTAAAGCCGTTAACTCCATACAAGATCAGTTTTATACTATTTTTATTAATCCAAAATCAGAGCTCATGGCGATTGATCGCAAATTTGCTCACTTAGTTGAAGAAGATTTAATTCTACCCGGTATCTATGGCACGGAGGTTCACCCGACTAAATTATTTTCGCTAAACAAAGAATTAGTCAAAAAACGAAATGATTTTCGTCAAGCCAAACAAGCCTTTCTAAAAAAACATCGTCCCAATGGACTGACACTAAATGATATCTGGAATGGTGAGCAAACTAATGACAATGCGCTGTTGACAATATTAAGGCACGATCAAAGTTCACGTGTGGTCAAAGGCGCTTTTGGAGATATTTCAAAAACAGTTTTTGTTGTCGACTACTCGATACTAGAAAGATTGGTTTACAATTTAGTAGTTAACTTTGATGTCTATGGAAATGTAGGACATCAATATTTGACTAGAATTTATATGGATTTAATTCGTATGGAGGCGGAAAATAATTTTCTAGATTTTTTACCAACTGAACATCGTGCGATTCTTAAGAACAGTTGGTATCAAGGTGCCTTTACGCAATTAAAGTTAGACCTTTATAAAGAAACCGAGTTCTCACCTATTCCCGCTGGTATTGCATTTACAGAATTCAATGTAAATGCAGAATCCAACTTATCTGCGGCCGAATCCAGTAAAGCTTTTTTGTTAAAAAAAATTATCTTTCAGCACTTTTCTAAAAAGGTACGAGGTCCAATCGATAATATAAATTGGAAAAAGTTGACTGAAACAACACTCAATAACTTAACCGAGAAAACTTTAAGTCAAATCACATCCACAACCGGCAGCTTTAATGAAAACTTCCCTGATCTTTCCATTTTATTTATTACCAAAGACGATCAAATTCTGTCGGCATATTCTATAGTACACAATAAAGAACATACTAGTATTTCATGGATACTGGGCGAATCCCTTAGGTTATCGCCAGAAGAGGACACCCTAAGTGTGGCACGCGGATATCATGGTTCTTATCCCAATCAATTTTTTAGTGTTAAAGAATCGGAGCTGCAAGATTTTGTCGATGCCGTCAAAGGTATTCAAAAATCCTCACAGTTTGAAAAACTAATAAAACGCTTTGGTGTACAGCGCATGCATCCTGATTTTTGGAAATACTATGACTTCACTTCCAAAGACTTTCTACATTTAGATCCAATATCTGCAGGTTACTTAGATCTATCTAGATATGCTCTTTAAAACCAACCGTAGTTGAAACTGACACTGATCCGATCAAAATCGGATGCATTCGGAGGGACTTCATGTCGCATCCAACTTTCAAATAATACAATTTCACCTTCTTGAGGTTGAACATTGACGAAAGTTTGATGCTTTTCTGGGGCATTGGCTTTCTTAGCTAATGTAGCCATAAAATAATTCGATCGTGGATCTTCAAACTTAATGCAGCCTGCACCTTTGGGAATTTGTACATAATAAGTTCCACTAATAACAGAATGAGGATGGATATGCATCGTATGAACTGTGCGTGGTCCCATAATATTCATCCAAAAATCAGTCATTTGAATATCTTTACCTTTAGTTTCATAATCCATTTCATTTAAAAATTTTTTTACATGAGGATTGATTTTTTTTCTTAAAAAATCAAACGTCGAAGAATACTCATACATTCGACACAATGATCCGTACGAAGTATAACCCCCAAGATAATGTTCAGAACTCCATTTTTGTCCAGCTTCATCTAGACTTTGAACTTGGTAACACTCTTGTGCCAAGTCTTGGTTGAACTTTTTTAGTCGTGGAATCTCGAGCTTAGTCTGGTAAATGTAACTAGGAAATAGTATTTTTTTTGGCATATCGACTATATACGACATATACTAAAACCAATGCAAAGATTAATTTTAAATCTATCGACAAAGATAAAACCTGTAATCGCGATTGGCGTAATTACCACCGGAGTAATTTTGTCCTCTTGTGCCCCCGTATTTTTTACAGGTGACAACCGTGGCTCTGTTGCAACAACTCCCACACCTGAAGATCCATGTTTGAATAAAAGCTGTGTAGAAGTTCAGGGCCCATTTTATTGGGACAGTACGGACTGGGGCGATTGCAGCCAGAAGTGCGGCGGAGGCACGCAAACCAGAACTGTCACTTGTAAAGATGGAAAAAAACAGATTGTTACTGAAAGTAATTGCGGCGGAACTCCCGTTACAAGTTCACGAGCTTGTAATACTGATGCCTGTGCTCCAACAACAAATCCTTATTACTGGAATACCAGCGCTTGGAGCGCTTGCTCTGCAGCCTGCGGTGGCGGCCAACAAACACGTTCCGTATTTTGTCAAACAACTACAGGTATCGCAGCAGATACACTTTGTACTGCGGCAAAGCCGGCGCTAACTCAGTCCTGTAACACACAAAGTTGTCCTGCGACTTATAAAGATGTCACACAAGAAGTTTATGTCGATCCGTCGATGAGCCAACTAGATATCTTATTAGTCTTAGATGATTCTAGTTCAATGATCGAAGATAACACAAAACTGGCTGGCCGACTGGGTGGCTTTGTTAGCCAATTGCAAAATGTAAATATCGATTGGCAAATGTGTGTGACCACAACGGATACTAGTTACTATGAAGGTCGACCAATCAAATGGTCTAATACAAATTCACATATTTTAACTAAGAGCGCAGGATACTTACCAGCCATTTTTCAACAAACCATTTCTGACATTGGTTCTGGATATAGCAATGACGAACAAGGAATCAAAGCGACGGTTTTAGCTATTTTAAATAATACAAATTCTCATTGTATGCGATCAGGTGCCGCTACGGCTGTGATCATTATTTCCGATGAAGACGAACGCAGCGTAGGTGGCGTCTATCAGTTAAGCTCGGCACAATATAAGGAATTAGAACCGCAAAATTATCCTAGCCATTTATTGAATGTCGTTAAGAATCAATTGAGTTTTCAAAATTCAATTCCAAAATTCAAAGTTAATTCGATCGTTGTTAAAGATAATGTTTGCGAAAAGATTCAAGATGCTCAAGGTACTCCTAGTTTCATTGGAACAAAATATATGGAGCTTTCAAATATGACCGCTGGTCCCATTACTAGCATTTGCGAAACAGATTACTCGACATCCTTGCAATATTTTAAGCAGGATTTAGAAAAAACAGTTTCTAGCGTTTCACTGTCATGCAGTCCTTTGAATGGAACAGTGACAACAGATCTAGGTAATACAACTCAAATTAAGTTAGAAGGTAATCAGTTGATATTCACACCAGCATTAAATCTGGGTACTAAAGTCAATGTGAAGTATAGATGTGGTATTTAATTTATTAAGGAGAGCGGTTCTTAATCATGAGACGTAATAATAAAAACAAAACATTGCTTGCTATATTGTTGATTGCCGTTGTGTCTGTTTTTATGGTTTATCGTTTGACTAAACCTGAATCAAAACTAAGTCGTATGGCCAAAGAGCGCGCTCGTGAATTAGGAAAAAACTTAATTCAACATAATTTTGAAGTCCTTATTTATGAAGGCCCCAGAAAAGAACCCGAATCCAGAACTTTAGCCTCAGCATCAGAATCCACCGCTAGCAACAACGGAATAAAAACACAGTTACAAGCAGAGCTACAAGACGAACCAATCCAACCTAGGAAAGTCATAAAAACATCGGGTGAAATCGGTCGAGACCCATGGGGCCAGCCATTTCAATTTCAAACCGTTGAACAAGCTAACAAGAAAAAACTAATTATCTGGTCCACAGGTGCAGACGGAAAAATTGATTCAAGAATAGAAGATCTTCTTCAAGAAAAATCATCCGAAGATGATCTAGTTGTATCTATTGAAATGTAATCTAATTACGCTTATTGAGTTCAGATTGGTAGATTATTAATCGATCAATCAATAATCTTAATTCAGTTGATAAACTTTCATCTTGCAGTTTTCTTTCAGACCATTCAATAAATGACGTACTTTGATACGCTGCTTTTCGAAAAGCATGCAATATTGTGAATAGTAACTTATCATCTTTTAACTGCAATACCATATTCCATAAATCCTTATCTCGTTTTCCATTTAATGCAGTCAATGAAATGACTTCATCAAGACTAGAATTCGTTTTATCTTGAACTTTTGAAACTAAAATCCTCCAATACTTATCATTAGTATTATTAGAACAAGACATTACCTTCCAAACCACTGGATTATACCAGTCTAATTCGTACTCGTCGGGATCTATATTAATATTAATATTTCTGAAACTTGAAAATTCTTTCATCGAAAAGCAAAACGCCATAGCTTGCAATTCATTAATGGGCGAGGCTTCTTTGATCCATTTTAAAATCATATTGCTCATGACATCAGAAATATTTTTAATTGAAATCCAGTTTAATTCGAAAAAAAAGTGCAGTAGTTTAAATTTAGAATACGGATTATCATCTAATGATTTAAAAACTGCAAAATACTCATCCTTTAATTCCCTAAAACGATAAAATTTTCTTAATTCATTCAAAAATTTCGAATTGAAATCATCGATATTGTATGTTTTTTTGGCCTGAGCAGTTAGATCAAATAATTCTTGATGATGAGCCAGCTTCAATTTCGGATCTTTCTGACTTAAATCAATATCAATCTGCTTTAAAAGCAATTCTAATTTCTGTGGTATTGATCCGGTGTTATTTCTAACAATGCAGTTTAAAGATTTTTCTTGCGAACTCACAATTTTTGAATCCTCGTTATCTAAATTAATGAAATCGGCTGAAAATCCGTTTAATTTTTGTTTAAACAAATTACCCTGCATTTCACTTAAATTAAACGTTTCAACAAAGGAAGATAATTTATTCTTAATATTTGACCCAACTGGAGCGTTTGAATTAAAACCATAAATTTCTTTAGCATTCGGAAACACATTACGTATACGTTGATTATTCGACCCGCCTAAAGCTGAATATCTGGATGCAGCTATTACATCTGCATTTTTTATGTTAAAACCATGCTCGTCTATCAAATCAGTAAAATACTTTTTAGGTGTCCGTTTATCCTGTTGCTTACCTGCTAATGTGTTACAACCAAACAAAAAAACTTTTTTTACATTTTGAAACATAGGTGAACATTTCCGAGAACAGCTTAGTTTTTCCATAGTTTCCAGTTGCAGCTCATGATCCATTTCATCTCCAAAGAACTCCCCTGCAAAATGACCCGAGATGACTAACGTATCACATGCAATCGGCTTCGCACACGCATCAACTACCCAAGACTCTGTTGAAGGTTTAACTAACAATTTTGATATAAATGATTCTTTTGAAGTTAGGTCATAGACCTCTTCAGAAGTCTTACTGGGCAGAAGTTCGATAAAATCATTATTCTGCGAGTGATATTTTTTGAATAACTCGATTTCTTCTTTGCTATTAAAGGTCATGCTACAGATAGTACCAGCATGACCTTGAAAAAAAATCAGTTGCGGTAGCACCGCAATTAGAAAGATAAAAAGATAGTTCCACTGAAATCGCAACAACATGGTGCTTTTATTATAATGTTTCTACCTGATCATTTCCACTGTAGCGTTTTAGACAAAATGACAATTTTTGTCCACGAACTGAGGCTATAAACCTATTTATTCGCAGTAGAAGGCCTCGCCTCTGACAGAGCCACCCAATGCTCCAATCGTTTCCATCTTCACATAATTCGCCCCTTTGCGAATAGCTTCTTGCTTCATGTCTTCAATGGCCTCTTCTGTCTTAGCACTGACTCGATTCACACGACCTTCAATAAAGCCTAAAGATTTACAGCTGGCCTTTGGGGCTTCCCTTGAAACTTTAATATCTTTTGCTTCTGGAAGCACTGGATGTGTTCCACACCCAGAAAATAAAATAAATTCAGATATGAGCAACGTGATGATTGCAATTTTTTTTTGACCTTTCGACACAATATCTCCTTTATTTGGTTACTGTTCATTTTATCCATCCTTTAATTGAAATCGTTTCATAAAAAGTAATTTTTAAGGATGGATCGGATGATTAAATAACATTTTTCCGAGTTTGCCAAAATTATTTGAACTATTTGGGTGAATATTTAGTTAAAATCTTGTGATTACCTTCAGAAATCACATCGCTTTTTTGATTATATAATAACTATGAACTTAGCAAACTTTTGTTAGATTTGTTTTCGGCAATTCCGCCAAAACTTACAAAGGATGTTTTATGAAAAAATTATTATTAACCGTCGCTATCTTAGTGCTTTCAGGTTCAGCTTTCGCCGCTTTACCTCCGTTCTTTCAATCAGCAACAGAAATCAAAGCTGTTTTAGAGAACCAAGATGTGATCGCCAGACTTGAATCTATCAGACGTTTTTTTTAATTTCCCATTTGGCAATTCGATATGAATATGAAAAGGTATTCGATGCTTTTTACAAAAGCTTTGATATTCACTAATGTTTAAATAATTCAACTGCTGAAATAGCTCCGCCTGTTGCTTATCTGTTAAGTTTTTAATTAAAGATGATTCTGTATTCAAGTTTTTATGGTTCATTAAAAATCCATTTTCTCAAGCCAATCAGCCAAGGGGGTAATCAGAACCCCTTGAGCTGTTCGACGAGTTTGAATTAGATTTTTCACCAGTTGAACTTTTTTTAATCCAGGTAAAGCTTTTTCGAAGTAGGCAAAATTTGCAGACGCCTGAGTGTCACTTTCTTTTACCTCAATCATCATATAGGGCTTACGATCCTTTGTAAGAATAAAATCAATTTCATTTTTTTGTTTGTTTTGTAAAAAATGAAGATCGAAAATTTCTCCCAGTGTATCCATTCGCAAATGAATTTCTTTTAATAAAGAAAGCGCCACCAAATTTTCTATCCTATTCGCAGGATCTGTCACGCGACCTATATCAAAAAAATAAAGCTTTGGAGCTTTTTTAAGACCTCTGGTCAAGGATTTGTGTACAAAAGGATAGATTCTAAAAACGACATAACTATTTTCCAAAATATCAATCCATCGCTTAATTGATTTATCATCCGTAGAAAGATCTTCCCGAAGAGAATTATAACTTAATAGTGATCCCACTCTTTCCGTCAGAAGTAGTGTGAGAGTTTCAATTTGCTTGATATTACGAACTGATTCTGTTTCTAGAATATCTTGTCTTAAAATTATATCTAAATGCGTTTGCTGCCAACGTCGATAATATCCGACATCATTGGCCAGATAAGGCTCAGGAAATCCTGAGACACTTAAAAGTCGTTCTAAATTTTGCTTAGCTGAGGTAGCTTTTAGATTGAGACGATCGTTTTGTCTTATTTCTTTTAAATCCAGTGGATACAAACGATAATAAAAATACCTGCCAGCTAAAGAATCCCCAACTTTTTTATAGGTATTTATTTTAGCACTTCCTGTGACCAGAATGTCATACTTTCGCTGAGTCTGATCTGCTATTCCTTTTAACCAAGCTTTCCATTTTTTCATTTTATGAATCTCGTCAAAAATAACCAGTTTTTGGGTAATATCCCAATCTCGTTTAATAATGATTTTTCGATCATCTAGAATATCATAATTCAAATAAACTGATTCTTTCGTTGATAATTGCCGGCTAAGAAAAGTTTTTCCACACTGCCTAGGTCCCGACAAAATAACTATTTTACGTTTTAAATCATTGAGTATAAATTTTTCAATATTTCGGCGCATAATACTTTTTCGGCTTATAAACCGAAATAGTCAAGACTTTTTCGGTTTATAAGCCGAAATAGTCATTTTTGTGTGTAAAGGTCTAGGTAATGACCAATTGGCATTAATTTAAGTACTGGTACTCTTTCCGGTTTGTACATTGTGAGCCATATCTTTCGCTTTGGTGGCTAAGTTCAAAAGAAGCAAAATCACAATGCTGCATAGCGGATCCGCTCATCTTAACCGCGGCCTTTTGCTGCAATAGGGACTATTAAAGCAATTCGTTCACGAACTTCTTTGTATTCTGGTTCGACCTCATAGCCATTCGGATAAAGAATAATATCGGGGCTTAATCCCATAAATGCAGCTAGCTTTAAGGCCACACGAGGACCTACTTCGCGACGGTTTTTCTCTATGGCAGAAAAATTAGCTTGTGAAATTTTACATGCATGAGCCATATCATCTTGTTTGATACCATAATTAGCACGAAAGGCTTTAATAAGATCACCGGTCGTCTTAGCGGATTTAAAAATATTGATAGGTTTTTTTGTTTGCTTTTTCATTTCTTTCGACCTTTCCTGTAATCATGTTCATCAGTGATTCGAGCTATTTTAATAACTACTTTTTTATCAATGATTCGATAAATAATTCTTCCTCGATTTGAAAAAGCTGAGGATCTATAACCAGCCTAATCACCATTAAGTGCATGATCGGCCCATTCAAAATCTCCACGAATCGATTCTGGCCCATGAGCTGATACTTGTCGAATCCAAGCATGAATAATCACCTGATCCTCGGCGGTCAGTTTTTTCGCTTTAATAAGCGAAGCCGCTTCTTTTTCCACTGATAGATTTTCGAACTCAACCAACCACATATGCGCGCGGAATAATATATCTACTTTGATATGTCAATTATGATATTTAAAATAGTGTTGGCATTTGTGATTTCTGCTGGTTTCAAAGGAATCAGCAATTTATTAGAAGAGTATCGATATCAAGTTATAAGTGATCAAGTCTGCAAAGTTTCAGAAATTCGATTACAAGTCGGTGCCACTCGTGAAGTCATTGATGTAGCAAAAGCTGCGCTAATAGCATCAGGTCATCTAGATGTAGAACTAGCTCTTAAAGTTGGCAATCAAGTTTTTATTGAACCAGAATTAGACATAAAAAAAGCAGAATCATTTTCTTGTGTCACTCAAGGTCGTGAAGATATTCAGATGGATGTTTTTTTCCTAGGCTAAAATTTTTTGATTCTGAGTTTGCGGTGACGCTTTTATTTTCGCTTGCGGCACTTCTTGGACTTAAGATTATTTTTTCAACTTTTTTAGCTCAGTTGCAACAAAAATTTATTACAGAGACAGATCGGCGTCTTTCTGAAATTCTTGGAATTTCAAATAATGAAAACACTAAATCGCCTATTTAGATTGAATGGCTTTTTAAAAGTAACCCAAAATCAATAGTTGAATTCAAAAATCAGCTTAATCGACTTGAGAAAAAAGTCAGCCAGCAATCAAAAAAAATTAAAAATCAAGCTGAAGAAAAAGTTCGTAATGAAATTCAGTTAACGCAAGCAAAAAAATTTAAAGATTTAGCTCATCAAGTTCGACATGATTTAAGGCAGACTCTGGGTGTTATTAAATCAGCAGTGAATACTTTGACCGCAGGGCAAAGCGAGAAAAACATTCTATCAAGTGCTATTTCAAGCCTTGAATATATGGTCGAAGATTTAAAAGAACGAGAATACAAAAATATTGAATTTGATAATAATCCTCAAGAAATTATAGAAATTTCTTTGTATGAGGTCATTTCAGAGCAAAAAGTATTTTTAGGAAATAATTCAAAAATCAAATTGCATCTGAATTTAGAGACAAATGATTTAAACTTGGTAGCCATAAATTCCTCAGCATTAAAAAGAGTATTTACAAACCTTGTGAGAAATTCAATAGAGGCCATTGCAGATTCAGGATTTATTGATATTTTTGTGAAAAAAACTTCGTTAGATAAAGTGCTTATTGCTATCGAAGATAGTGGCGCTGGGTTTTCACAATCAGCACTTGAAAAGTTGTTTACTAAAGGCTTCACCACTAAAAAATCTGGTTCAGGGCTTGGCCTTTCTTATTGCTCTGAACAAATCAGAAGTTGGGGTGGATCAATTTGTGTCATTCCAAATTCTAAGCGAACTCGAATAGAAATCGAATTACCTGCAACTGTTGAAACGGCAGCATTCGTTCATCCCAATGTACTTACTGGATTTTCAAATAGTGTTGTGGTTGACGATCATCCAATGGAGCACGAGTTAAATGCAATTCTGCTGAATTCGCCAATTGTGCTAAAAAGCCTTGGTGAGTTTGAACAAGTTCAAGAGCAAGGAAAAATTGATCATAGTCAAACGATCATATTTGATTTGCATCTAGAATCCGATCGTAAAGCCCTAGAAGCTATCCACAAGCTGCCTTTGGGCACAGACTATCTATTTATGACGAGTGACTATTTAAACTCAGAACTACTGACAGCAGCTCAAAAGCATCAGTTTATGGTAATCCCCAAGGATCTGGTTAACCACGCCCTAGAAAGCACGAGGCTGTTGAACGGGGCTATGGCTGGCGCTAAAGCATTTGAGAATTGTATAGAAGCGTCAGATCAAATATAACGCAGTATGGGTTTTGGACATTAGCTAAATATACAGCCAAACTGTGCGTCACAGAATTTTTTTTGCTTTCAGTGCCACGCTATCATTTACTTTTGTAAACACAAAGAAACAGCTAGACCTTGTTTGCTCGATACATATTCCGTAACGTTACTTTGTGCGCACAACAAAAATTTAACTTTATCAGAAGGAGTCTTTATGTTTAGAACCGCAACTATAATTTTAATAGGCCTTAGTTTATGGAACCCTCAGGCATTTGCAATCACTGATATTTTCGATTGTACTGCCAAGATCGTCGATTTAAAGACAAATGAATCTGCAGAAAGTGTGGGTCAAGTTGCAGGATACAGAATGGTTACGCCTAATTCTGTAACTGGTCAGCCTTATCCAAATGGCACAGAAGTAACGCAGTCAGAAACAAGTCTAAGTCTTCGATTAAATGGGAAAGATAGTTCTTACCGAGTTGATTTTGGCGTAAAGTATGGATTTGCTCAAAGATCAATTAATGGACCTGAAGCACGACAATACACTTGTAATCGGGTTACCCTTCAAAGATGCGACAATAATGCTAACCCTAATTCAAATTGTTCAGTTGCTAGCAATGTTTGCTTTGTTCAACCCGATCCTTTCGATCCTGTTTATGGATGGACTCCAATTAACGACTTCATTCACAATGTCCCAGCGTTTAATGAAAAACTGTTAAGGCCACTAAATACAATTATCCCGATCAGTGAAGACGATCCAAATGGTGCTCATGTCACAGTTTCTTGTAAATTTACTGGCACATATTTCTAAATGCAAAGACCCATCGTGTTTGATTATAAAAACCCTGCGGATTTTTTCCGCGATATCGGCGAGTATAACCGAAAAACTCGCCGAGGGTTTAGTATTAGATCAAAATCTAAAAATATATCTGGCTGTTCGCCCGCATTAATTTCTCAAGTTATTAAAGGCCAAAGGAAATTAAAACGTGACCAATTGCTAAACTTCGCCAAAATTTTCGGACTGAATGCTACAGAAGTTAATCACATTGATGAGCTTTTAAAAGCAGGGCAAGTAAACCTATTTCCTCAAAGTCAAATTGATGAAAAAACTCTTAAAGTCAGAGTTCCAAAAAATCATTTGCTGGCACACTGGCTAAATCCTTATGTTAAGGATTTAGTCGAGCTTAAAGATTTTAAATTAAATGCAAAATGGATTCTTCAACATTTAGGTCCAATAGCTCCTTTAGAAAAAATAGAAAAATCAATTCAGTTTCTTTTACAGGAAGGTTTCTGGAGACAAACTCCAGATGGTAAAATTGTTCCAGAAGAGGCCGCAGTCACTACGACGAATGAAATTCCTAGCGATAAAATACGAAGCTTTCATAAACAGGCTTTAAAAATTGCCGCAAAAGGAATTGAAGAATTTCCTGTTCAAAGAAGAAAAGCATCAACTGTATTGGTGGCAGTCAATTCTGATACCAAGGACGAACTTAAAGCGCTTATAAATAAGTTTCAAAACGATTTGACGACATTTATTGAAAAGCACCCCCCAAATAAAGATGAATTAGTCCAAGTGACTATTCACATGACTCCTATTGGAGGACAAAATGCAAATTCTTAAAATTATTTTTACATATTTATTATTTTTACCAAATATAGTTTTCGCTTCAGGTACAGTTGTTGGAAATGGTGGCGACCCTATTCTTCACTTTTTAGAAGCCTCAAGATTTGCGCTTGTTGAAACTTTAAAAGATATCCATAATGATTCGCTTCTGGGACAGTCTTTTTGTAGCGAAGAAAATACATTAACAACATCGCAACAACAATTCTGCCGTGATTATATCTTTGAAATTATAAATCAAATGATCGCATTAAATATTCCGTCTAAAATAGTCCCGTTTGTTCTACGTGAAGAACCACTATATGTTACAGGTCCTGATGGAAAGCCAATGCCTGTAGCCGCAAGAACAGAACTTGGAGAATCTGGCCCTATTGAATTTAATCTGGATTCAATAAAGTTAATGGCGCCAAAATTAATGCTTCATTTAGTCGCTCACGAGTTTCAACATAAATCATTGTATAGAGGAGCAAATCCTACAGATAATGATCCTATAGGACCTTTCCAATATGGAAGACTGCTTATTGATTCCGTGGCATCAGCCATAGTTAAAGTGGCCTTAAAAAATGGACGCATTGGAAATGATTTTATTTTACGAGATAGCTTTGACTGTCAAATAAAGTCAGGGGCTTCGCAATTTGGACTGCGAACTTCTACACAAAGATGGTTTTTTGATTCATCATTAACAAATTATCGCTTTAGCCTAAGTCAGCAGCCGAATGATCCTTTAATTTATGTCACCGAAACGGTAAACTCTAAGATTGTTTATCAACTTGAAGTATCTGACAAAAACAATTGCACTGATATGACAAATACAAGCTTACGGAAATCACGAATTACGCTTTGGAGAGTATTCGATAACCCGAATACTCCAGCCGTTTTACTTACAGAAGACAACATTGCTGGGCTTAATCCGCTATGTGAAAACACCCCAACTACTTTTATTGCACAGTATGAGTCTTTTCGTTTTGAATGTACATATTATGGAACAGAAGCGCATTAGAAGTTATGCTCGGAAAACACTAGTTACCTTGCGATCATCTGATACCTGGTCGCACTTAAACCTGGCCATTGTCCAAAGCTTTGGCCAGCATCACAAGTAATCCAATTCGTTTCAGCCTTTAAAGATTTTGTTCTGACGTTAATTCCTCAGCCTATATCCTGCAATGATCAACAAACAGACCGATCATGACTTCAGCTCATGCTCATTATGCTGATGTGTCTTGAAACAAAAATAAATCACGAGTACTTTGGTGACATTGAGGTCAGTATGTTTCAACGAGTTGTTCAACTTAAAATTATTTTAAACAGCACCAATCCCGAAGTTTGGCGACGAGTTCAAATCATGGAAGGCTCGTCACTTCGTACTTTGCATTATTTGATTCAAGATGTGTTTTGGTGGAAGGGCGATCACAGCTACGTGTTTAAAATTGGTGAAGATGAATATTCAGATACTGAGTTTGATACAGGACAAGGATGGCTTGATGATTCTAAATTTAAAGTTGGAAAAATTATCGAAGCCCACCCTGAATTTGAATTTATTTATGATTTTGGTGACTGATGGTCGCATAAAGTGATCTTTGAAGGATTTTTAAAAGCTGATGCAGAAGAAAAATATCCGGTCTGTGTTGGCGGAAAGTACGCAGGACCGCCTGAAGATGTTGGCGGTCCCCCAGGCTTTGAGGAATTCAAGGCGGCAATTGCGGATAAGAACCATGAACGTCATCAGGAATTTCTTGATTGGTATGATGGTGATTATTTTCATAAAAAGTTTGATGTTAATTTTTTTAAAATTGATTTGACGAATTTTAGGATTGCTCGACGAGAAAAGCCAAGATTGATAAAGGCAGTGAAAACAAAAGCAGCCGGAGAAAAAGGAAACCCCACCATTGATACATTAGCTTCTATTCTAAAAACCATGGGATTTAAATTAACTCTGACTCCAATTAAAAAGGCCTCATGATTTTTCTGTATAACCAACCACAAATAAAAAAACCACCGATCGGTGGTTTTTTGGTAGCCTGGATCACTCCTTACCCGAACATTTGCAAATACATAAAAAGATTGAACTATCTTCATATGACTCGCAAGTGATTATTGAAACCTATGCCGAACTTTACCGAAAAGGTCTCTCGCTATCTGATATTTCAAAGCAGACTGGAAAATCCAAATCTGTCATCCGCGAGAACCTAGCCCGCGCCGGAATAGAATTGCGTAGCAACGTCGCGATACCCATTTCAAAGATGAAGACCAAAGAAGGAAAGACCAATGCTCAACCGCCATATGGATTTTGTTATTTTCAAGGTCAAATTGTGCCCGACCAGAAGGAGTATGAAAATCTGATGCTGATCTATCAACTTTGGAAGACCAACACCAATCCCAATAGAATTTCTGACTTGCTCAACGAGAAAAAAATTGTTCCTAGAACCGCAAAGTTTTGGAACAGAAACTCCATTGTAAATATCATAACCCGATTTAAACAAAAACAAATTATCTTTAAAGGAGGCCAACTTGAACTTCGATAAATTAACTGATTTCGCAATCATGATTGTTTTAGCCGCAGTTTTAGCGGGAAACTTAGATTCACTTACAAAGTGGGTCTATGTGGCTCGGGCGAAGCTTTTATATGAATCAAAGACTTCAACATGGGGAAGTCCTGATTTTTTTAGCCAGTATTTTGTTAATCCAAAGACAGCTAAGTAAAATTATTTTTTTCTCTGCCAGATTTCGACATCATCAATAATGTCGGTTATTATAAAATTAAACTTTGTCAGTAAATAACGACTTTTATTTGTATTTTCAGAGCCTGTAAATAATTCGTGTGTCAAAGTAATATTCGCGGTATCAGCATCTGCGCAAAGCTGCTCTAACAATTTTGAAGCAAGCCCCTGATCCTCATTTGAGACTGTGACAGATTGGATGACATATTCTTGCTCCGTGACTTTGTTTAAACTTAAATGAGAATCCGCGTATTGCAGACGTGGCGGTACTGACAAAACCGTGTTCTTGTAACTGATATAAATAAATTCATTACCCCAGTTGTCATGACGAAGATATGCACCAGACGTAATCGGATCGGGCTGGTATTTTTCTATTTCATTTTTTGAAAGCATTTCTCTAAAAATTTGATAACAGTCATCTGCTTTTCCGCTGCGATGAATAGAATTTTCGTCATTGATCCAAACGAAGAAAACAACTTGGTCACCGATGACAGAATCATTTTCGATTCTAAAAAACAGGCGGTATTGCTGAAGCACATCCACTGCTTTGAAATTTAAAGGTAGATCTTTATTAAAATCCGTATTCAGTGGGTTTGATAAAACTTTAGCAATGGCCGACATCGCATTACGATAACGTTGCATTTCGGCAGAAGTACCGGATTCTAAACGATCAAATTCAGCATCAAGCCATGCAGATAATTTATGCCGTAGCAGACTTGACATCGGGAAGCTCAATCAATTTTGTGCGTCGTTTTTCTTCATATTGCTTTAATGCAAGAGCGGCAATTTGTTCTAACATTTCAGATTCATATTTTTCTTGTTGAAGCGCCGACACAACAGAATCTTTTCGACCTTTGCGATCCGCGAAAATATGCAAATTTAAAATTTCATAAATCATTTCTGGTCGATGCGTACCCAACATATCCACAACGATTCGATACAAAGGCAAAAGACGATTCAAAGTTCGCGGAGTCAGTTCATTTAACGGCTTATCTCGGTTGTTCGATAAAGTATGAGGCGTCAGCCCCATTAAATTTGCTACTACTTTTTGAGAGCAGTTTAGAGTCTGCGCTATTTCTTCAATGACTTGAGCAGCTAGAGTTTCTTTTGCCATATGTTACCTCTAAGGCCAATATCGCATTATTTTACATAAAAATCAATTTTTTATGTAAAATAATTGTATTTTTGACTTAAATGGCCATATTTTAACGTTAATGTATCACATTGAAACAAGATAGGCACTTGTGAAATCGAGTAAATGTAAGTGGGCAGTCTATTTAAACAATGATTGCTTTTCTTAGCAAAACTATTAGCCTTAAATTCATGATAAATAAATTCATTCTGTTTTCATTTTTATTTGTTTCAATTGCGCAAGCCAAAGTTAAAATTTCAGTGGAATACTCTGAGTCTGCC
Organism: Bdellovibrionota bacterium; assembly: GCA_052033755.1. Lineage (GTDB taxonomy): Bacteria > Bdellovibrionota > Bdellovibrionia > Bdellovibrionales > Bdellovibrionaceae > JBPOJH01. Next base: position 16,910 of record JBPOJH010000025.1, read on the forward strand.
AACTACTTTGATATTATGGATAACGTATCGAATTGGTGGGATGGTTTTACAGAAATTGAATACTCTAAAGAATGGGAAAAACGTATTGGTGTAAAATCACCTGAGGATATAAAATTATTTGAAAAATATGCGGAACTTCGAGAAAAATACTACAAAGATCCCGATCAAAAAGAAATAGATCCAATAAAAAACCGCAATGGCTTTTTTAGTATGAGTTCGAGTGCAACAGCTGATCCTATAGCTGAAGCATTTTATTCATCATTAACTATGGATGAGGCCTATAAAAAACTAGAAAATAAATTAAAACCGGAAGAAATCGATTTTCTAAAATCTTTTTATCTACATTTTAAATCTCAGGCTGAAGTTTTTCTGAAAGAAAGTGAAGCATTTCGTACCATCCTGCCAAAAATGAGAAAATCGTTAACTGGTAACAAAGTGAAAAGTTACTTTTCTAAAGTTGCCAACTTCTATAATGTGGAACCGTCACTCGAGTATCGAGTTCTTTATGTGTGGTTTCCGCCAATAGAACGTAGCAACGCTTCGCCTACTGGAAAATATCTAGTTATGCGCTACAATCCAATTAAAGCTCTCAAGATTGCAGAAGAAGATAGCGATATTGCGTTCCATGAAGTGGTTCATGTTATTTCCAATCAGCAAAATTTTGATCAAAAGAAATTGTTAACAGAAGAATTTTTGAAAACTTGTGATGTAAAAGATTCGTTGAAAAAACTCACAATTTTAGAGGAACCTTTAGCCGTCATTTTCGGACAGATTATTTTTTTAGAACAATTCAATCCAACTCGCCTGGAGTGGGACCAGTCTTTGTATAATAATCCATGGATAAGTACTTACGCAAAATTGCTCTATCCAGTCGCAAAGGACCGCCTTAACAAAGGTAAAAAAATAACAGATGATTTTATTCCTGCGGCTGCAAGAGTCTGCAAAGAGCTTGTCCAGGCTTCTTTGAAGCTCAACGCAAGTAAAGCTCCAGCCCCTTCAAAGTAGGGGCTTAGAAAGCCTTGGATCAAACAGGCTAAAAATGACGCCATAAAAAGTTCGGCTCACTTGTCTGTGGTCCGAAATTTGAAAGATCATAACGAGTCGATCTGAAAAAAAACTTGAAAATTGGTAGGGAGTGAGGGACTTGAACCCCCGATCCGCCGGTTATGAGCCGGCTGCTTTAACCAACTAAGCTAACTCCCCATTTGGTTTTTATTTTAATGTATCGAACACTCCATTTACGATTCCACCATAATTTCAACTTATTTATAAGAATCAAACTTCATATTCTTTTTTCTATTAATTAGAACCTAACAAATCTTTGTTAGGTCCTCAAAGTTTTTTTCCATTATACCTATGAAATGATCACATTCGAACAAAACGAATGCAATTCCGCTAGAGGCCTTCTAATAATGCTAACTATCCATGAAGGTTTTTAATTTATTACTCCTAGATGGATGACGTAATTTGCGCAAAGCCTTGGCTTCGATCTGACGGATACGCTCCCTAGTCACGTTAAAGTCCTGACCCACCTCTTCCAAAGTATGATCGCTTTCTTCACCTATACCAAAACGCATACGTAAAACTTTTTCTTCTCTAGAAGTCAAAGTCGATAACACACGACGAGTTTGCTCTGCCAAATTCAAGTTCACAATCGCCTCAGCAGGATTGATCACCTTTTTATCTTCGATAAAATCTCCTAAGTGTGAGTCTTCTTCTTCACCCACTGGAGTCTCTAAAGAAATAGGCTCTTTCGCAATCTTTAAGACCTTGCGAACTTTATCCACAGGCATGTCCATTTTTTCCGCAATCTCTTCAGGTACTGGCTCGCGCCCAAGCTCTTGAATCAACTGTCTAGAGGTACGAATCAATTTATTGATCGTTTCAATCATATGCACCGGAATACGAATCGTACGAGCCTGATCCGCAATGGCTCGCGTGATCGCCTGACGAATCCACCAAGTCGCATATGTCGAGAACTTGTAACCACGACGATACTCGAACTTATCAACGGCTTTCATCAAACCAATGTTGCCCTCTTGAATTAAATCCAAAAATTGCAATCCACGATTTGTGTACTTTTTCGCAATCGAAACCACCAAACGCAAGTTAGCTTCCACTAACTCAGACTTCGCAGCATCCGCTTCGCGCTCGCCCTTCCAAATCGCCGTGTACGTGTCCTTAATCCAAATAAAATTCATCTGTGTTTCTTTGTGTAAACGATCCATTCTGCCCGCTGCATCTTGTGCAGCAACAGCGTACGAACGAAACTTGTGATAATTTAAACCTGTATCGCGAGTCGTTTTGGTTAACTCTTTTTCATTCGACTCAATCACTTTCAATCGCTCAGACATCGCATTTAAATCTTTAGAAAAAGTTCGATCGATACCGTCCTTTACACGACGACGTAATGTACCCATACGATTCACTAAGTTTTTAAACTTGATCACAACACGATTGATCGTCTTACGATTGAAATTGATGCTTTCAAAGTTCGCCATCAAATCATTGTTCAAGGCTTGAACTTCCTTCATAGCGGCTTCTCGTTGAGCTGTCGTGATCGTTTCTGATTTTAGTGTTTCAAAAAAAGGAGCCACGACTTTTTGGTACTCAGTCACCTTGCCGATTAACTGATGAATTTTATCAATGTACTCTTTTTCATCGTACTGAGTGTCTTCGTCTTCAAGACCACGGAAAATCGATTTTACTTTGATACGCCCTTGATCCAAGCGCTTACCCAAGTTGATAATTTCGACCGTACCAATCGGTGAAGTTAAAATCGCACGCACGATTTCACGCTCCCCTTTTTCAATACGACGAGCAATCTCTACTTCCCCTTCACGAGTCAATAAAGACACCGAACCCATTTTACGCAAATATAAACGTACTGGATCGTTCCCCTTTAAATCCTCAGCCGCTTCTTCTTCCTCTTCGTCCTCTTCCTCAGAGTCCGGATCCGCAAGAAACGCTTCTTTTTCATCGTCAGATTTACCATCCAAAGTATCGGTGATGACAACACCATTGATTTCCAAAGCCTGCATAAATGAATCCAACACAGTGGACGCAATAATTTCAGGCGGCAAAAGATCGTTGATCTCTTCAATTGAAAGACTTCCTTTTTCCTTAGCTAATTTCAAAAAACGCTGGATCTCTTCTTTGATCAACGCTTCTTGCTCTGCTAAGCTAATTTCTTTCACTGGTTCATTCTTAGAAGTGGATTTCATTAAGCTTATTTCCTTCTGTTTAGATTATTTAAGCCGTTTCATTTTTTTAATTTTATAAACTTTAGATTTTAAAAACTATTTGCGATTTCTTATCTCATTCGTATCGCTAAAAATTCCTTTTTTAGCTCTTGCAGTTTTTGCAGTTTTTCAACATCAGCTTGCCGTTTTAATTCCAGCGTCAGAGTTTTAATTTGATGTTCAATGAACTGCTCTTTAATTTTCAAAATGCAATCTGCAAGATATTTCGATTCCTGCTCACTTACCTCTGTGGTTTCATCCCACTCATTTTGAATCGCTTCCGTTGTGTCTGATGCCGCACTTGTTGCGGAAAAATTTCCAACCGATAAAACATTCAAAATATCCGGAGGAAATAAGTACTCCGGTTTATCTACAAAATTTGTCAATAGGCTTGTTAATTTACCAAATTTTTCAGGGGCTTGTCTATAAACTCCTTCAATTCTTTTTAAAACCTCGCGAACGCCTTCGTGCAGAATTTGTGTTTGCACTTCTGCCTTCAAAAACTGTTCCATGTTGTTGTAGTTCTTTAGCACTAACCCCAACAGTCCAATTTCTGCTTTTGAAGCCCCCATTAATCGAATTCGATCCCCATCAATAAAGTCCGATGCTGTTAGTTTTTTTGTCGAGTCAGCACTTATTACAGAAGTCGTTATTGATGTTGGCACACTCGTTGATTGAGTCATTGTTGGCTGCGAATTTGCAGCTTTTGCCATGGCTTCTCGCAACCATTTTTCATCCACACCTAGTTTTTGTGCGGCCTCTGCTAAATATAATGATTTTAAACTATGATTTTTAATATTTTCAAAAATTTGTGCGATCTGGCCTGCAACTTGCACTTTGCGAGAAGCCTCACCACGATAATCTAACAACCATTGGTTTAGTATTTGTCGATACAAATCCTCAGATTGCTGAATCAGATTTTTCAACGGCTGCACACCTTGCGATTTTATAAAATCATCCGGATCCATGTCGTCAGGCAAAATTAATCCCTTTGGAAACAAATCCGCTCCCAACAAAATCGGAAGACTTCTTTCGGCAGCTTCGCGCCCCGCAGCGTCACCATCAAACAATGCCAACACATTTTTTGTCGATCTAGAAATTAAACGCGCATGCTCACTGGTCAATGCCGTTCCCATGGTCGCAACCACATTTTTGATACCCGCTTGGTATAACGAGATCAAATCCATATATCCTTCAACGACAATCGCTAAATCCTCCGAACGAATGTACTTGGCTGATTCATTAAATCCATACAAAGTTTTGCCTTTGTAAAACACCAATGTCTCGGGACTGTTGAGGTATTTAGGCTCGCCCTGCTGAATGATTCGCCCACCAAAAGCGACAACATCCCCCATGGCGGAAAAAATGGGGAACATCAATCGATCACGAAAAATATCAAAGTACCCAGATTTTCCCTGCGATCGAGCTTTAATCAATCGAGCCTGCTCAGCCAATTCCATCGGAACATTTTTAGATTCTAAAAACTTGGTTAACCCATCCCATTCATCTGTGGCATAACCGATCTGAAACGTTTCTAAAGTTTCTTCAGACAGTCCTCGTTTTTTCACATATAATTTAGCTGGATGAGTGGCTGGTAATCTTCGAAAACTTTCCCGAAAATAAAATTGCGCCAATTGATTCACACGTAATAATAATTTTTTTTGTCGAGCCTGCTGGTCTTCTTGTTCGCTACGTTTTTGATCCATCACTGGCATCGCGATGTGCGCGCGATTTGCTAAATACTCGATAGCATCACGAAAAGACATGCCATTGTATTCTTGCAAAAAGGAATAAATATTTCCTTTTTTGTGACAACCAAAACAATGGTACACCTGCTTAGCTTCCGATACAGAAAAGCTAGGCGTCTTTTCGGGATGATCCGGAAAAGGACAGCGGCCCATATAGCCGCCACCAGTTGGTCTTAGTTGCGTGTACTGAGCAATCACGTCCACCAAATTATTGGCTTCGGCCACTCGCTCAATAAACTCAGGCGTAAATCGCATAGCTTACGATAACTTCGATCGGATAATTTCGCTGACCATTTTATTATCTGCAGAACCCATTGTCTTAGCAGAAACCGCTTTCATCACAGGTCCCATATCTTTGATTGTTGTCGCCTTTAATTCGGCAATCACTTCTGCGACGATAGCCTCTACTTGTTCTTTGGACATTTGAGCTGGCAAAAAGGATTCAATAATTTTCAACTCAGCTGCTTCTTTGTCGACAAGGTCCTGTCGATTCGCCGCTTGAAATTGTTCGATAGATTCTTTTCGTTGTTTGACTAGTTTTTTAATCACTCCCAAAACTTCATCGTTCGTGATGGTATTCGGGCGAACTTCGATTTCCTTGTACTTGATTTGAGATTGTAAAAATCGAATGGCCTCTAGGCGAACAGAATCTCTCGCCTTCATTGCCTCTTTCATATCTGCTAAAATTTTTTCACGAATTTCCATGGATACCTCCGGTATAAGACAAAAAAATAGGAAACCCCTATACGGAGGTTTCCCACTTTTGTAAAAAGCAAAAAGACTATTCGCCTCTTCTAACTTTTTTTACAGCGCGCTTACGAGCTGCGATTGACTTCTTTTTCAAACGAACGCTTGGTTTTTCAAAGTGTTCACGTTTTTTAACTTCAGATAAAATTCCTGCTTTTTCACAAGATTTTTTAAATCTTCTGAACGCTGATTCAAAACTTTCTCCGTCTTTGATTCGTGTCATTGCCATTTAAAATCACCAACCTCTCTAACATGGCTTGAAAATATTGATGACCCTTTCGGCGAGCATCAACATAGAAAATTTCGTACTACAGCATCGTATAGCAAAAAGACTCTTCCAAGGGCAAGCTAAGTTTGCTAAATCATAAGGACAAATTGCAATTTTAAAAAAATAATGCAGAATCAAGCAGAATAATGCGGAGTATTGATGGGTTTGACTGTCGCTAGGGATGAAATTTGGGACCAATTTTGGATGAAACGAGCTCTAAAGTTAGCCCAAGTGGCTGAAAAACAGGGGGAGGTCCCCGTCGGCGCTCTAATTGTGGATCGGACCAAACTAAGCGGCCACCTTATCGACCAACAAAACCTTATCAAAAGTGACAGTATGTCCAAAAGTTTCCTAATCAGCTTGGGATTAATCGGTTGGGGCTACAACCGCAAAGAAAACTGGAAAACCCCGACTGGACATGCGGAATTGATCGCCCTGCAGCGAGCCGCGAAATACAAGCAGGCTTGGCGATTATTAGATTGCACGATGTATGTGACGTTAGAGCCCTGCGTGATGTGTGCCGGGGCCTTAGTGCAAGCTCGAATTTCACGCGTGGTTTTTGGCACAACCGATCCAAAGGCCGGTGGCGTATGCTCGGTTTATCAAATTGGCCAGGATTCACGCTTGAATCATCGTTTCGAAATCACCAGCGGCGTTTTACAAGGCGAGTGCTCTTGTATTTTATCTGATTTTTTTAAAAAACGTCGCCATGAAAAAAAATTGAAGAAATAAGCTTTTATTTTCTTATTCAATTGGTAAAACATCTAAGTCTTTTGGGCGAATTTTTCGAACTTCTTCGGGTATGCACTTTAAAATTCCCTCGCCTAATGCTTCGATGAGCTCTGATTTGTAATGTTCTCGTCGATAAACCAAACCAATTTCACGGGCAGGAATGGGGCGTTCGAATGGTATCAGTACCGTTTTTGAACCCAAATCATCAGTGGCCAAACTTGGTAACAAAGTATAACCACCATAGGAATTCACTAAATTTTTCAATGTTTCCAAACTACCACTTTCAAATTTATATTTGCGAGTCTGAACAGAATTTTTCTTTATTGAACAAACATCCAACACTTGATGTCGCAAACAGTGGCCCTCTTCTAGCAACCAGATATCATCAAAAGTTAGCGAGTCATAACTAAGACGTTTACGGTCAGCCAGCTCATGATCCTTACGACACAAAACAGAAAAGATTTCATAATACAAAGGATATTCAAATATTTTGGGTGTTTTTAAGGGCGTTGCCAATAAGCCCACATCGATTTCATCATTATTCAAGGCTTCAATTATTCGATGAGTCTGCAATTCTATTATTTTCAATTCAAGGTCTGGAAAATTTTTCTCTAAATAAGGTAATAACTTGGGTAGTAAATAAGGAGCAATTGTCGGAATAACTCCCAAGATTAAACTACCATGGGTCTTGTCATCCTGTGCAGATTGGACTAAGGTTTCTAATTTTTTGGCCTCAAATAGTATCGACTGAATTTGATCGATGACTCGCCGTCCAGCCTCGGTTAACAGAACGGGCTTTTTGGAGCGATCGAATAGCACGACCCCCAGATCTTCTTCTAATTTTTGAATTTGCATACTAAGAGTCGGCTGAGTAACGGCGCTGGCTTCTGCTGCTTTGGCAAAATGGCCATATTTATTAACTGCCAATACGTACTCTAATTGTGTTAACGAGAAATTGAGTTTCATCGATTTAATTTTAACTCAATAGGTAAAATCTATCAATAGAAATATTTAATCGATTTTAATAATCACAAAAATTACCGTAAAGTGAATTATAAGCAGGTAGTTAAATTTACAAACAACTATTGAAACTGAATGCAGACGGTAGTTAACTTAAACAAAAAAATGTAGACAACAACAACCCCAAAAAAGGAGAAATAAAATGACAACTTTAATCAACTCTAAAGTTCCAGACTTTACAGTGCAAGCGTATCACAATGACGCTTTCAAAACAGTGTCTCAAAAAGACTTAAACGGAAAATGGTCTGTATTCTTTTTCTATCCAGCAGACTTTACATTTGTTTGCCCAACTGAATTAGGAGACCTAGCTGACAAATATGAAACGCTTCAGAAAATGAACGTAGAAGTTTACTCTGTCAGTACTGACACTCACTTTGTTCACAAAGCATGGCATGATGCTTCGGAAACAATTAAGAAAATTAAATACCCAATGTTGGCAGATCCAACTGGTACTTTAACTCGCGCATTTGGTGTTCACATCGAAGAAGCGGGATTAGCTTATCGCGGTACTTTCTTGGTGGATCCAGAAGGTAAAATCAAATTAGCGGAAGTAAATGACAATGGAATCGGTCGTAATGCTGATGAATTAGTTCGTAAGGTGCAAGCGGCACAATTTGTGGCCTCTCACCCAGGCGAAGTTTGTCCAGCTAAATGGAGACCAGGTGAAAAAACATTAAAACCAGGTTTGAACTTAGTAGGTAAAATCTAGTTTATAATCCATTCACCGAATACCGGGCCCTCGGGTCCGGTATTCAAAAATATTTTTTTGCCTTCGAATATTTTTACGATTTGTGAAAATATTCGAAGCCAAGAAGCTCTTGAACCCTTCAGCGGAGGAACTTATGTTTGACTCAGATCTTAAAGAACAATTAACCGAAGCCTTTAAATCATTAGCGAATACAGTCACTTTAGTCATTGCCCAATCCAATCACGATGATCAATCGCAATTGATAGAAATGCTAGAGGGATTAGCCTCTGTAAATAATAAAATTCAATTAAAAAAACCTAGTGATTACAAGGCTGATTTTCCACAATTCTTTATAGAAAAAAATAGCAAACCCGTCGGCATAACCTTTAAGGGTATTCCTGGAGGGCACGAATTTACGTCTTTGATATTAGCTATTCTAAATACCGATGGTAAAGGCAAATTACCCGATGTCGTTATTCAAAATCGCATAAAAAAAATAAAAGGCCCCGTTCGAATTCAAACTTTTATTTCTTTGACCTGTGAAAATTGTCCCGACGTTGTTCAGGCTTTGAATCAAATGGCCTTACTGCATCCAGATTTTCAACATGAGATGATCGATGGTGGATACGTTCAAGATGATATTGAAAAATTAGGAATTCAAGGCGTACCTAGTATTGTTGTGAACAATAAAATGATTCACTCTGGACGCATCACCTTGATTGATTTGATTGATAAGTTAGAAAAAACTTTTGGTATAGACTCGTCAGCTGCCAATGTACTGACTGTCAACGAGGATCTTGGTCATTTTGATGTTGTAGTTGCAGGCGGAGGTCCCGCTGGCGTATCCGCTGCAATATATAGTGTACGTAAGGGTTTGAAAACCGCTTTGTTGGCAGAAAAAATTGGTGGCCAAGTACAAGAAACCAAAGGGATTGAAAATTTAATTTCCGTTGTCTACACGGAAGGTCCGCAGCTTGCTGGTCAATTAGCAAAACATGTCGCCGCTTATCCCATTCAATTACTAGAACATCGCCGCGTTAAAAATATTGAGATTAACAAAGAAGAACTGGCGAAATCAGCAAGCTCTGCTCAGCCTAAAAAAATTCACTTAGAATCCGGCGAGTACTTAACCGCGAATGCAATTATTATTGCAACAGGTGCTAAGTGGCGTGAACTTGGAATCCCGGGTGAAAAAGAATACATCGGCCGCGGCGTCGCCTTTTGTCCGCACTGTGATGGGCCTTACTATAAAGGTAAAAAAGTCGCAGTTGTAGGCGGCGGAAATTCCGGTGTCGAAGCCGCGATTGACCTGGCAGGTATCGTTCGTGAAGTTGTGTTATTTGAATACATGGATCAATTGAAAGCTGATAAAATTTTAGTGGATAAATTAAAATCATTACCAAACGTGTCTATTGTAACGAACGCGAAAACTTCGAATATTGTTGGCGATGGACAAAAGGTTTCTAAATTAGAATATATCGATCGCTCCACTGACAAATTAATTCCAGTAGATTTAGATGGGGTGTTTATACAGATTGGATTGGTTCCAAATACGTCCTTCTTAAAAGACTCTGGCGTAGAACTAACAAAATTTGGAGAAATTGTCGTCGATGGCAAAGGTCACACCTCTGTTCCTGGCATTTACGCTGCGGGGGACGTGACGACCACTCCCTACAAACAGATTATCATCGCCATGGGCGAAGGCGCCAAAGCCGCCTTGGCTGCATTCGAAGACCGCATGTTAAAGGGACATTAGTTTTTTTGTTTCCATAAATACACTTGATTCGTGTCGGTTGAAGTACCCATGCTGAAATAAATTTCTTCATCATTTATTGGCCACACGTCTTGTACTCCTACGTGTGGCACTTCTGCCAATGGGTTGATGCGCTGAATACCGCTTCCATCTAAGGATACTATATACAGATCATATGTGGGTTGAAAAATGTTCCAATCCACATTTTTCATGTCGCTCAAAATAGTATAATCATTCGTGTCTATGTGCGCAGCTAGTACTATTGCCTTTTTAAATCCTGGTAAGATTTTAAATCCACTTAAATGATTGGCCCGAATAAACGCCTTCGGTATCTTCTTAACTTGCCCCTGATTGTCCAAAATCTCTAAATGAAAACCAGCCTCACCAGTCTGTATATCTACAGGATCATATTGCCAAAACATAACTGCATCCAAAAAGGATCTTGGCATAACCATAAATTTTTGTATATCTGCGCTCAATAGCAGTTTTTTTTCTGTGGTAGAAGTTAATTGACTCATCATACTTTGATTTTCATTTATATCCGTATTTATCAAATAAGTAGTCTTCGCCTCTGAATCAGAATGATAATCAGCAATAGAAGAAGATAAATGAATCGTTTCTCCATTGCGAGACATAACACTGTTGTTTGCAATATCCTTACCTAAAAATATTTCAGGATATAAAATATCATATAATATTGCTTTATCAGTTAATAGACTAAGTTGTTCGCCCTTTAGCTTTAAAGTTTGAAACGTTGAGCCAACGACTGGTATCATTAGAAAGTCGTTTAATATAGCGTTAGTTGGGGTCCATGGAGTCTGGATGCGGTCTTTGTTAAATAATTTACTAACTAGCGCAGTTCCATCAGAATAATAAATATCTAAAATGCTGCTATTTATTATTCCCAAAGATGAAAGACTGATTTTTTTATAATTTGTACCTGCATAGTTATTTATATAAAGGTCATTATAAATTTTAAAAAATATCAAATCGTGACCAAATGGAATAAAAACGTTTACCTCAAGGTCTGGCTCAAGATTAGGATGCAGCTGTGTCACTTTAAAAGTTTGCAGTGATACACTCTTTAAATATTTCGATTCTAAATCGCTTTTACCGGGTAGTAATTTTTGTCCATCTCGATAGATTACAAAATTAGAGTCTGGACTTAATAAAAAATCATCCTCTACGCCTTCCTGCCATTGCGTAAGCACGCCATTAAGTTGCCGAAGCTCCTTCGTTCTTAGGTCATATTGATATAGATTTTTAATCTCACTAGATATAGCCTTTCCAGTGAATATGATTTTATCCTCTTGATCTGTAATGTTAAATCGGTAAATTTTTTGGAAATTAAAATCCGTTAATAAAATCTCGACTGCATTTGTCGCTTGATTTTTCAATAACAATTTATTGTCTTCAGTGATAAAGATGAGATTATTATTTTTTAACTTTTTAAACTGATGAACTTTCTTTTCATCTAACATTTCAGCTGGCCATATCCGTCCGTCATATTCTCCACCAAGCCTACAAGTAACATTTTTAGATACGGATTTTCCGTTTTCAAATAAATTCAGATCGGCCTTATAAGAATTAGCTCCTGTTTTCATTCTTTCAGTATCTATCGAAATATCAAAATATTCATTCGAATAATTAAGCCATGTAGATACAACGGATCTGTTTGCTACTAAAAATTGATTTGTACTTACCTCTTTATCATGCTTTTTCCAAAATTTTATTTCTGTAAAGTTCGCCAGATAATTTACACGTAATGCAATCTGAATTGTTGCATCACTGATTTCATTATCAAAACAAAATGCTTCAATAAAAAAATTGTTATTTTTTTCAGTTATATTCTCACTATAGAAAATAGAATTTTTATAAACTAATATTTGCGACTGTAAGTTAGATGCTTCTAACTTACTGTTTAATCCGACTTCTGTATTTGCCTGACAAGTTGAAGAATTGACTGTGCTCACAAAGGCTTGATGCGAATTTTGATCAATGCTTAACCATTGATATGTATGTTCATTCTTAACTTCAACTGATGACTGACAAGACAGACTTGGTAAAGTACGAATATATGCTGCGGTTAATTTACCTTCAAATCCGGTTCCATCCCCTCCCCCCTTATCGGTAGTAGATAATGATTCAGACTGCGCCAATAAAGAATCTAAGCTACGTGTTGCAGTTCGTAAGGAGGTCGAACAATTTTGAAATGAAAATATTAGGAAAATAAACCCTACAAGAACTAATCCAAATTTCAACTTTAGTTTTGATTCCCCATTTAAAATCATTACTTAAATATCGGTCTAAACTGGCTAGATGTTTAGATGATTGTATCAATTTGATACATGTTTTGTGATAATTTACGATAATTATTAAATATATATCTGCCGTCACGTTTTGACCCTATTTTTCTAACAACGCCTAATTTAAGATACTTAAGAAGAAGACATCTAACCTTTGATTTTGAAATTCCTAAATATAATTGTATCTGCATATTTGTCCATGAATATAACTTAAACCGCTTGCGTAATTGAGCTAGCAAATCCTTTTCTGAATGCAATATGGTTTTGTTATTTAAATTCAATATTGGTTTGAATTCTATTGCAGAATTCGTTTTATTTATCATTTTACATTGATTATTTATAAGCAAAATGTCGACCCCACAATTAGCTTGTCGCAGACATTGCTTTGTTCTTTGAATTAATCGAAATACTCGACTTACCGAGCTTATTGCATTAAATTTTTCGTCCAAATATAGCTTACTAAAAATTTCTCCAATTGGAAAACTTCTATAGTTATCGGTATTCAACAATTGAATAAGTCTATACACAAGACTGGCTTCTTTACAGTTTAGAACTATTTCTTTTCGATACATTGAACTGTCCAGTTTTGCTATAAATCCTTGTTTGAGATCTGCACTTAGTTCATTAATAATTTTTTGTTTAAAAAATATACTGCTAGTTCCATGGTATAACCGATACAACAAGCTTAAATCTTTGCTAGTCGTAGCCAGATGAAAATCACAATCCCTAGCCGTTTCCCAACTTTTGAGTTGTATGGCTTTGTCTTTAATTTTAAGAATTTTTTTTATGTATGGCACATGATTTGGATTCTCATTCAGCAGAACTACAGCCAACCATTTAGCATTTATTAGTTCTGAAATTGTATTAATCTCTTCTGAATTTATGATGTGTGAAATTTCGGAATAAGCTAACTTGTATTGCTTTCTTTCTAGAAATATTTGAGTTTGCATACGGTAGAGCTGTGCCATTGCAAAATGAAAATTTTCCTTGCTTGCTATCTGTTTGCATTTATTGATCATCAATTCAGCCTTATTGATTTGATTCAAGACTATGTAACAAGATATAAGATTAACTTGCCCAATCAAGCTGTTATAGATGTGGCTTTTATTAATTCTAATGTACTTCTTTAAAAAGTAGACAGCAGACTTATAATTCCACTGCCTGATATGAAACAAACTGATATGCAAAAGTGCGTCTGATTGCATATTTTTTACTTGTGACCGTATTAAACGAATAGCTTCTTGATCGGCTCCAATCGAAATTAATCCAGCAGCATACGAACTAATTTCTGCACTCGTAGGCAAAACAGTTTCATCATCAATCATAGGCTTTAGGATACGTAAAGACCTGAACACATCTCCAGACCTTCTACACAAATTTGCTAATAGCAATTTATCTGATCGAGGTAATTTCTTAATCTGAATTTTAGCTAATTCTCTTCTTGCCGCAATGATCTTGCCAGCCTTTATTAGCTCTTCAATCTGATAAATTTTCTTCTTTTCGCTATTATCGTTCATATGAAACTTATCGGCTTATTCAGTCTAAAACCTGAAATCTCATTCCGATACAAAGTTGATATCTACTTGAAAGTTAATCCATTTATTAATTTTCAGATTTATTTTTGTTCATGGGATCTAATCCACCTTTCTTCTAAACTAGATCTAGGGGGTAAAAATGAAATTTCAAAAGCATAAAATTCTTTTTTTTGCAGAATCACTGACTCTGGCCCATGTCACACGACCATGGACATTAGCTTTATATTTGGCTGACCAAAACTTTGAAGTATACTTTGCTGTATCTGATTTACCATCAAACCTAAAAAACAATGTGAGGGATGTGAAAATAATTGAACTAAAAACTAGTATAGATTCAAAATTATTTTCTACTGAATTAGAAAAAGGATCATTGCCATTTACAGAAGAGGTGTTACTTACTCAAGTTCAAGAAGACATTAAAATAATACAAGACATCAAACCAGATCTAGTCGTCGGTGACTTTCGACTATCCTTAAGCTTTAGTTCCAAACTTGCACAAGTGCCTTATATCAATATTAACAATATTTGCTGGAGTCCAAATGCAATACAGAAGTCAATCGTTCCAAACGTTGAATTAAGACACAAATGGGGATTACTGATTAGCCAACTGATTTTCAAATTAGGAAAATCAAATATCTATAAAAGCCTTGCAAAACCTTTCAATTCTGTCAGCAAAAAATTAGGACTAGAAATAAATTTTGAATCAATACTTCAAGTTTACTGCGATGGAGATCGAGTTTTTTTTGCTGATGTCGATAATTTGTTACCTACTTCAACACTCCCGTCTCATCACGTTGTTGGCGGTCCAATTAATTTCAGTTTTCCAAATTCGAACACAATACAATACGCTGACTTTCCAGTAGAACGCCCTATAGTATGTATTACCTTGGGATCATCAGGCCCATCTCAAATGCTAGAACCAATCATAGAAGAACTGTCACACTTACCTTTAAACATTATCGTCTCAACTGCTGGAAAAAAAATAAAAGAATTTAACTCCAGGAATGTTAAAGTTGAAAAATATGTTTCTATCTCTGAAATTTCTAAAATCGCTGACTTAGTTATTTGTAGTGGTGGCAGTGCTACAGCTTATCCTTGTTTAAGCGAAGGAGTTCCATTACTTGCTATTCCTTCAAATTTAGATCAATTTCAATTTGCTCAAGCCTTAGAAAATAAAGGTGTTGCAAAAGTTCTACGTCCTGAATCCATTCTACAGGACCGTGTTTTGTATGCAGCAGTGAAGGAAATTCTTTTTAACTCGAATTACAAAAATAATGCAGTTAAATTTAAGAATGAAATACTAAAATATGATTCCTGCATTATTTTCCAAGAATTAATTGAGAATCTACTTACAAAAAGCAATACTCAAAAACCCTCAATAACTGAAATAACAAATAATCTTAACAGTCAGACTCAATTTACGAATCTTTTATCAAAAAATACTAACACTAATAAAAAAATACTTTTGACGGGAGCCAATGGATTTCTTGGTAGTAATTTCTTAAGATTATTTCCGAATGTTATTATATTTGATCGTAATAAATATGACATCCATGAAATTTCGTCCTTTCAACATATAATTGAAGATGTAGATGTCGTCGTTCACTTTGCTGGAGTCAATAGCGGTACTTCTTACAATCCCACAGTGGCCGAATTGTCTGATGGTAATATGTTTGTAACATCGCAATTATTAAGAGCTATTCGTTCATTCAATAAAAAAAAACCTCAGTTTGTTTTTATGTCTTCTATACATGTCTATGATAAATCAAATACAGTCTTCACTGAGTCACTACATCCAATGCCTAATTCTCCATATGGCTCTATGAAATATGCACAGGAATTATTAATTACCCAGGCTGCAGAATCTGGTATCATTAGAGCTTTAATTTTCAGAGCTGGTCATATATATGGCCCCAAAAGTAGACCCTTTTACAACTCCGCAATCGCGACAATTTGTCATAAAGCTTTAAATGCTGAACCCGTAGATTTATATGGAAATGGTCAAGTCGAGTTTGATCTAACCTATGTAGATGACGTAATTAAATACATTGGATTGGGCATCGAAAAAAATATGGTTGATGCGATAACGATACTAAATCTAGGATCGGGCCAGTGTCTTAATATTTCACAGATAGTGAATGTTTTAGAGTGTGTTATAAAAAAACCAATTTTAAAAAATCTAGTATCATCCCCAGTTCAAAAAAACTCGATTTGCATTGATAAGCTAATTCAACAATTAGGTCCAATCAACTACACTCCGTTACAATTGGGATTAATGCAACAAATCGCCGCACTAACTGATCATCAATCAAAGACGGAGTCGACATTGTCGACTTAGTCATTATGCTCGAACCTTACTACATTGTTATCTACAAAGTTTTTACACCTAAACCCACTTAGTCCGTGGTTGGTTCATCAAAAAATATGTGTGGGTACCTTTTTTAAACTGTTTTAATATTTGAAATAAAATGGTAAAAGCATCGTTCTGAATATGTTCAACTAATTTATTAAATCTTTCTTTTTTCATTGGGTTAGTTATATCGTCGTTTGCTAGACATAATTTTTTTGTTAGTAGAAAGTTTTCTTCAAGAAATAGATTTTTTAACCAAAGAGCATCCTGATGATGAGGCGAATTCTTTCAATAGTAAATTTGTACGTTGTGCATGCCCAAATGCGATCATATTCGTAGGAACTAGACATGTACGATTTAGATTTGTTAAATGTTGTAATTCAGTAACGTCAATCGTGGCTTGCACATCCATTGTGTTCATATATTTAAACATTCTAAATTCATTTTGTCGTTTTACTTTTTCGATATTTGATTGAACGAATTTTGGCCTGGAACTAAGAAAACAATAATGCTCAATCGACTCTGCAATTGATTTTAATTCAGAATTTGTTTTTAAACATTTGCTTTGGCCGCCTTTGAAGACCGCATGTTAAAGGGACATTAAAGCGATATAAGCCTGACAATTCCATTTTCAATCAGAATTTTTTTGTTAAAGTACTTAATTGCATCTTCATCGTGAGTTACAGCAAAGACAATTTTATTTTGTGAAAAAATTTTGATTGAATCCCAAACTTTTTCTCTTAAAAAATCATTTAAACCTGTGGTTGGTTCATCAAAAAAGACTACTTCTGCAGGTCTAAGAAAAATTCTTGCAAGCGATAGACGACGAGCTTCTCCACCACTAATCTGTTTTGCATCAATTTTACTTTCTAGACGTGCAAGTAAATTGTCTAAACCTAGATTTTTGAACAAGACATGGTGAGCATAATCGCCACTAATGTCTTTTTGTAAAAAAATATTTTCTTTGATAGTCCCAGGAAAGATCATGCTGTCCTGTGGGCAAACTTTAATTAGACCCAAATGTGAGTCACTCGAAACTTGGTTCAGCGGTATGCCATTCAAGTTAAGATTGGATCTAAATGCAGGCGCCATACCAGAGACACAAGACAAAAATGTCGTTTTACCATGCCCACTAGGACCTACAATTGCTACTCTATCCCCCTTTTTAAAGGTCATTGAATCAGAAATATTTATTTGAAAATTATTATTTTTAAAAGCTATTGCATCGATACGAAATTCGTTAATGCTTTCGATCTTTACTCCTGTCTTGAAAAATGATGGCTGCTGTAACAATATTTTTAATTGTGTGATATCTATCTTAAACTGATCTAAAAATCTTAAGGCATTAATCGCTTCGCCTGTTGAAAAAGAAAACCTAGATACTAATGTAATGAATGCGACACCTTCTCCTATTGTCATTAATCCCTTAGGAATATAATAAGCAGCTGTCATCAAACCAAATAATTGTGCAAAAATATTAAAATTAAATGGAACCATATTTAATGCAGAAGCGCTTACACTCAGATTTACGGAACCCTTAAGATACTTTTCAAAAGAAACTCGTAGTCTGGCAAGTGCTAAATGAATTGTATTATTAATTTGAAATAAAATTCCCTTCTGTAATAACTCATTTGATTCTTCCGCAGACAGATCCTCTATGTCATTGATATTGGATATTAGTGGCCTTCGGTAATTAATTATTTTAAGAGTAACTAATATTTGCAAAGCAATACTTATCACTAGGAAAATAAGTGCACTTACACCAGACAAATTCAATAAAAAGAATAGGGCTATCATCCATTCCACTAGTACTGGAAAAATAATATCAATAAACTGTATCAATATTTTTTCGTGAGCTACTACTGACCTGCTAATGACACTAGAAACTCTGGCTGCATTATTTTCAGTAAAAAAGTTAAGTTCTTTTTGAAAAAGACAATTGTACCATTCCATTGTCTTTTTAAAAACAATCGTCTGAACGAATAAACTTTGTCTTTTTGAAACCAAGGGCTGAAAAATTAATATGACAGATGTTAAAAATCCGATTTCAAAAATATTATTATATATTTTATTTCCTTGAGATAGATCATCAATAGCTGCTCCAAATTTTAAAACTATGGCGCTATATGCTAGCTTTAATACTAATACTCCGATCACAATACTAAAAAAATGACTTTTCTTAGCTCGTAATCCTTCCCAAATTAGACTGAATATATATTTAAAATTATACATGCGTAGGTACCTTTGTTCCCAAACGGATTAAGTTGTATTTTTCAAAACCAGGTATAACCACCTGAACAACACAACATCCGTTATTAAATTGTTTTAAAATTTGAAATAATATTGAAAAACCATCGTTCTGAACTTGCTCAACAGTTCTAACGAATTTTTCTTTTTTAATTTGATCAGTTATTTCATTGTCAGCAGCATATAACTCTTTAGTTATGTGAAAACCATCTTCAAGTAAAAGATTTTCTAGCCAAAGAGCATCCTGATGTTGCAAATCGTTTTTTAAAATTTCAATAGCATTTAAGTCTTCTGATTTTTCTTCTTCTGAATATAAATAAAGAATCTGTGTTAGCTCTGACAAGGCACCATCAATCGCTTGGCAGATAGTCCACGCCGTTTTATGTGCTGACTGGGGTAATGGGAACTGATCATTGCTAGTTCGAAATATTGCTACCACTGTATGTACTGTTGAATTTTGGTTAATTTTTATTAGCTCGACTGTGCCTTTGAAACTAGAGTTAATAAAATTGATTTTCTGTGCTACTAAGTGTCCTTCTTCGAAGGTAATAAAACTACCTGATAATTTTTTAAGTAAAAATAATGAAACGTGATTCCTTTCGATTAATTCTAATAGTCCATGATTAATAGCTTCATCAAAAGATCGATGAAACGAACACCCTGATGACGATGAAAATTCTTTCAATAGTAAATTTGTACGTTGCGCGTGTCCAAAGGCGATCATATTTGTTGGCACTAAACATGTACGGCTTGGATTAGTTAAGTGTTTTAGTTCAGTAACATCAATGGTGGCATTCGTATCAAATGTATGAATATGTTTGAAATTGCAGAATTCTTTTTGTTGTTTAACTTGTTCAATATTAGTTTGAAAATAATTTGGCCTGGAATTTAGAAAGCAATAGTGTTCTATTGACTCGGCAATTGATTTTTGTTCTGAATTTTCTCCGTTACCACTTCCTGCAGCTAGTTCAATATCTGAGCTATCTAGAATTTGCGACATTGTGACTTTATATTCAGAACTGGTTTTTAAAACATTTGCTTTAGCATTTAAGTCTTGCAAGCAAGTGACTAATAATTCTTGTAATGATTTGATTGTATTATTTGGTGTTAAATTCATTTGTTCCTCTAACTCAGATTAGAAGCTTAGAGATGGATAGTGATTACGAGCACTATCCATCTCATACTTGTTATTTAGATGTCGGTTGTGGTGTAACAGTGCTGATTTCAGTTCTTGCTTTACCCATAATAATACCCCCTTTTAATTAACTCGAGATCCAAACGAACGCGAGCAAATCCTCCTTAGCAACTATGGGGCCATCTGAAATTTCAATTCTTTCGTTTTAAATTGATTTCAGGATTTTATTTCTAAATAAAAAGAATATTCGCAGTATAGTTTCTTAGAATTAATAAATTTTCAGTTCGTCTTGTCATTATAAAATGAGTATGTACTATTTTGCTAGGCGGGTTTGGTCGTCATGGACGCGTTTTTGAGCCAAACGCTCTAGCTCGTAGCCTAAAAATAAGTTACGGCCTAATATAGAGTAAAACTTTTGTGCCGAGATCTCTAACACAAGACTTGGAGTTCGAGCCATCACGGTCCCTGTACGCTGTCCACCACTAACCAACAGGGCCACTTCCCCAATGCACTCACCCTGCTCTAAAGGTTTTATGAGTTTTTGATTTTGCAAAAAATCCATTTGCCCCTGCAACAATAAATAAAATCCCTGCGCCGGCTGCCCCTGATGAAATAAAGCCTCACCCGGTTGATACTCCCGAATCACACCGCTAAACACCAAATCATCCCAAACTTCCATAGGAAATTCGCTAAATAACTTGGATGAACTTAAAGCATGGAAAATCCAAAATCTTTGATGTAAAGCCTGAGCCACATCTTTTTTTATGATCTCGTCAAATTCTGGAATGAATTTAATTTTCAAAATCTCACACTCTGTCTTTGAAATGATTTCTGCTGATCGTGGCGTTCCTAATAAAAATCCGGCCTCGCCAAACACAGCGTTTTCATTTAACTTCACAACAAACTGGCGCTGACCATCAGCTAGTGGCTTAAAAACCCAAGCTTCACCTTTTACTAAAACATATAAATCACGAGATTTTTTTCCAAACGTACAGATACGAACATTAGCGTTCACTGGTACTAATTCCGATTGCGAGTAAAATAAATCTAATAATTCTGGTTTTAAATTTTTAAAAAAAGGTAGCCTTCCCAAATCTTCACGTGTGAACTTTTTTTCTTTGTCCGTCAATTTAGATAAAACATTTTCAAAAAAATGAACCACATTATCGGTTAAGGATTCGTTCGTCTTAGGATGCAAGTTCAAAAAATATTCTTTAAAACCCCAATTGACTAAAACCCCTTCGATACTTAATGTTTCAATTAATTTGAATAGTTCCTTAAAACTAACCAACCACCCCTGCGAAAGATAAAATTGCACCAACGCTTCGATGGATTGTCCGCTATTTAAAAATTCAAAATATTGTTTCTGCAATTCAGTCAGCGGAAATTTTTTCGACAAACTACTGACTTCTACGAAATGCACCCCATTAGATGTCCCCAAATGATGAGGCAAAAATTTAATCGCAGACTGTTCGATGACATGCATTTACTTGGATTTTTCCTTTACGCAATCAGGGATCTCAGCCCCTTTTTTACCCTCTACAATACACTGACCCTTTAAATCTTTAACTGTCGTGCCCAGAGTTGTTGTCGTTGATTCCCTTTTTTTAGAACTGTCCGCAGACACTGCATTCGAATTTGTTTGAGGTGTATTTGATACCGCGTTGGCCTCTAAAACAAATGTCTCTATTAAAAATTGAATTGCTAACATGATCAAAATTATGCTGATGGTTTTCATAACTACATTCCTTTGTACTTAATTCCCTTCTTATCGAAAATGGTTTTAATTTGAACTCGTTTATCGCCCTGAATTTCAACCCATCCATGGTCCTTATTCATATCGTAAGTACCACCCACTCCGCATTTGGCTTTAAGCTCTTTACACATTTCTTTTAAAAAGTTTTCATTTCTTGGTAATTTATCAATCACAGTGACCGTCTTACCCCCACGGCCACCCGTTTCAATTCTAAACACAGCGATAAATTTTGTTTTTTCATTGACCGCTTGCTCTGCAACGCAAACACATTGATCTAAAAACTCATTGCATTCAGCGCACTTCTTATCCTTCGGATCATCCGACCAAATTAACTTATTTTTCATATCCTGCTTCGTTTTAAACTTTAAAATTTATTTTTTATCAGAACTACCATCCGCTGGCTCCGTCGAGGCCTTCAGAGTACGAAACTCTTTGCCATCATAGCGAATCAATTGCCCCTCACCATCCATAACTGTAGCAAAATTCACTGGCCGTTGCCACAAGGCAAATACATTTCGCAAAGTTTCAGATAAGTAGTCAGGCTGCATATCTATGCCTTCCCACAAATGCGTCATTAATAACTCACCACGATTTTCAAAATTGCCATCCGCAATCTTAATAATTGGCTGACCAAAATTAGTCATGTGAAACAACAGTTTTGCTTTGATGGCTTTGAAGTCACGCGTGTCCACTTCAAACTGCTGAGTTTTTTTGTTAAATTTATAAACGAAAAATTTATTTTTAACACAGAATTCCTCTGTTAAGAATTCATCCATAAAGGTGACATCATTATAAATTTTGCGCACTTCAAATATTTTTTCGCGTCCTAGGCCGGTTTTTCGATCCCAGTTCTTGCGCTCACGAACATCATCGCAACTTTCCCACTCGCGACCGAAGCGCCCCTTATTCCAGCGATCTTCGATATCTCTAAATAACTCAATGCCAACTTTATAAGGATTATAACTTTGTGGATTCATCGCCACTGTTCCACTGTGATGATCCGCAAAATCAATGACCTCAGAATCATTCATTATTTTTTCTGTCATTAATTTTGTATGCCAGTATGAGGCCCATCCCTCATTCATAGTTTTAGTCATCCCTTGTGGAGAAAAATAATAGGACTCATCCCGTATGATTGAAACAATATCTTGCTGCCACTCTGTCAACGGAGCATAGTGCAATAAAAATTTTAAAATATCACGCTCTGGCTCGACTGGAAATCGATGACTGGCCTTTGCCTTTTCTGCCGCTTTTCGTTTTTGTTCCGCAACAAACGCAGGCGGATTAATGTAATCTCGCATGTATTCACGTTCATATTTTAGCATAAACGGATTTTGTTTTTTGGGGTCTTCAGGCTCTTCCTGCTTCGGAACAATCGATGTTTCGTGATATACGCTATATTTATCGATTAAGTTTTCTATACTAAGACATTGGTCAATAAATGTTTCGACAACATCCACTCCATATCGATCCATATAACGACGAATCCGTGTGGCATGATTGGCCATCGTGTCCATCATTTTGCGATTGGTTTTTCCAAACCAAATATTATTTTTAAAAAAATCACAGTGACCATACACATGTGCCATTACCAATTTTTGGTCGACCATCGCATTGCCTTCCATCAAGTAGGCATAACATGGATCCGTGTTGATCACCATTTCATAAATTTTGGAAAGACCATATTCGTAAGACTTAGATAAATGTTCATATTCCATCCCGAATTTCCAATGCGGATAACGCACCGGAAATCCACCATATGCGGCAAATTGACAAATTTGATCATAGGTAATCAATTCGAAAATAGTTTCAAAAAAATCCAGACCCGCGTCTTTGGCGATTTTACAAATACGCTGTCGATGCTGTTCTAATTCTGGAGTTAAATTGGCCATAAGCTATTTACCTTTACCTAAAAAGTCTTTGATGGAGTCTAAAATTTTATCGCGTCCTTCGATTTGAGAAGTCACAAGTCTTTCATCTCCAGCGAACTCTTTTTGTAGATCTTTTAAAAATTGTCCACTGCCGTATTTACTTTCTACTTGCCCATAAAAAAAGGCATTACAGTTGGGTAAAAAGAAATCGTTCAATATTTTCATACAATGCTTTGTATCTTCACCGCTCCAGTTATCTCCATCACTGAAATGAAAAGGATAAATGTTCCATTCATTTGGTGGATAATCACTTTCAATCATACTTTGAGCTAATTTGTACGCAGAACTAATTAATGTACCGCCAGATTCACTGGTGCGAAAAAAAGTTTCTTCATCCACTTCCTTGGCTGCCGCATCATGAATAATAAATCGAGTTTCCATTCCCTTATAATGCTTTTTCAACCAAGCATTAATCCAAAAACTTTCGATGCGCACGATTTCTTTTTGCTCATCACCCATTGAACCTGAAACGTCCATCATATAAATAATCACGGCCTTGGTCTGTGGTTGAGTGACGGTTTTATAGGTCTTGTAGCGCATGTCTCGACGAATCGGAATAATCACCGGATCATCAGGGTTATAATTGCCCGTGCTCATATATCTTTTCAAAGCCTGTTTGTAGGACGACTTAAAATGTCGCAAGCCTTCTGGTCCAACGGGAGCTAATCCTGTGTACTTAGCTTTATTAGTATCGATATTTTTATTACCCTTGGGTTTAATATGAGGTAATTCTAATTTTTCACCTAACAACTCGGCCAACTCATCCACAGTCATTTCAGCTTCTAATAAGTGCTCACCCGGTTGATCACCCGCCTTACCACTGCCATCCCCTGGATCGCCGACAGAGTCACCGGGTTTTCCTTCCCCTTGTCCAACGCCACCTTGTTGCTTCGGACCATAGCGAAACGTAGGAATTTCGATATGAGGCAATGGAATTTTCACAAAGTCCTTTTCGCGTTTACCAATCATTTCTCCATGACTGATAAAACGACGAAAGTCCTCTTTGATCTTTCCCTTAATGATGTCGCGGAACCGATTGTGATCTTCTTTGATCGACATGCAACCTCTACTTGTTCTTCACATCTCCACGAGCAAAAATGCTAGCTACATAGTGCAAAACATCTGTCGCAGAAATCTCGTCATATCCAAAATCTTTGATCAATCTTGTTTTAACAATATCAATTTTTTCTTGTGTGTCTTTATCAACAACAGAAGAAACCAAGGATGTTAATTTTATACTGTCCTTTTGATCTTCGAATAATTTTAATTCCAAGGCTTTATGTAAACGTTCATTCATTTTATAATTAAATTTTTTGCCTTCTAGTGATAAAGCCCCGATGTAATTCATAACTTCTCGTCGGAAATCATCTTTTCTAGATTCTGGAATCTCGATTTTTTCCTCGATCGATCGCATTAACCGCTCATCTGGTTCCTCGTCCTGACCGGTAAATTGATTTTTGACTTTTTCACGTTGAGTGTAGGCTTTGACATTATCAATATAATTCCCACATAGTCTTTGCAAAGCACTTTCATCAGCCGAGATCGCTCGCTGCACTTCACCCTTGATAGTCTCTTCGTATTCTTGTCGAACCACTTGCAGCAACTCGCGATAATCAGCTTTGATTTCTTCGTTAGATAGCAACGAGTGATTTTTCAATCCAGACTCTAATTCGTTCAACACCATAAATGGATTCACACTGCCACGATTGTTTTGCTGTGAAGCCACCATCGCATTCGATAATTTATCCTGAATATATCGAGGAGAAATGCCTTCCAAGCCCTCACGAATGGTTTCTTTTCTTAATTCCTTTACGTTATCCTCCGTATAATTCGGTAAAGTCTTACCGTTATACAATTTTAGTTTTTGTAAACGAGTCAAGTTGGCTTTTTTCGGTTTTTCTAGACGAGTTAATATCGCCCACATAGCTGCCATCTCAATCGTATGCGGTGCGATGGAAATCCCGCGCATTTTTGTCGAATTAAAATCTTTCTTATAAATATTAATTTCGTCTCTCCAGCGAGTAATATATGGAATATCAATTTTCACGGTTCTATCACGAAGAGCTTCCATGAATTCATTGTCTTGTAATCGACGGTACTCGGGTTCATTCGTATGACCAATGATCACTTCATCAATATGAGTCTGCGCGAATTTTTTTGGCTTAATTCGATGCTCTTGTGAAGCGCCTAATAAATCGTACAAGAATGCCACGTCTAACTTTAGAACCTCGACAAATTCAATCATACCACGATTCGCAACGTTGAATTCACCGTCAAAGTTAAATGCACGTGGATCGGAATCCGAACCGTACTCAGCAATTTTTCGATAATTGATATCACCAGTTAACTCTGTGGAGTCTTGATTTTTTTCATCCTTCGGTTGGAAGGTTCCAATCCCAATACGATCGGCCTCAGAAAGTAATAATCTTTTCACTCGCACATGGCTTAACGCCTTCATTAAGTCACCTTGATATTTGTCTAACAAAACTTTCATTATGTATCGACTAGGAGGACTTAGTTCGCCATCGATATTCACGCGATAAGATCCTTCTTGGCCGCGATTGATTTCATCACACAATTGTTGTCGCATCTCATCGGGCATCAACAACAAAGGCTCTTCATTCATCGGAGTTGGAAATTGCCGTATCGCTTTTCCGAATAAACCATCCAGCGTTCCATCTGGATCCACCCATTCAAAGGTATACATCGCACCAGATTCTGATTTTGAATAAGCCTCTAAACCTTTTTTCAACAGACGACAGATTGTGGACTTGGCACTTCCCACAGGTCCATGCAATAAGATAACCCGTTTTTCTGTTCCATAACCAAGTGCTGCCGACCGAAGGACGTTAACTAATTTCATGATGGCTACATCTAACCCAAAAACAGCGTCCTTACCGTTATTCTTTACGTCATCAAAAAATTTATAGCGAACAACATGTTTTTTAAAATCAAGATATTCTTCCGTTCCAGATTCGATGATCATGTCATACATGCGCTGAAAAGCATTGCGAGTCACTTTAGGGTTAGCTTTGACTAGATCTAAATACTCTGAAAAAGATCCCTGCCAAGTGGCATGAAAGGCACCATGAGCATTTTGGTATGATTTATAAATATTTCCTAGATCAATTTTGTTGGCCATGAATCGCTCCTTGATTTATGACTAGATGTTTTCTGTTTAATTATAACACTTATTTGCAAACAAAAGGGAAACGACAAATATAGAAAATTATAAATGACACATTCCCCCCTTAGGGAATTTTATAATGCTTATAACTTTCTGGTATCTTTAATTGAAAGGCCTTATCTAAATTCTGGACGTTCGTCTTGAAGTCCGTCACTTCGATATTTACCTTAAAGTCAGTCCCCGTGATTTCCACTTTTTTAAGTTCCCCTAAGCGCTCGTACCAACGAATTAATATTTTGTCGGCCAACCGTAAACACGACTCTATCAATTGTGTTTGTGCACTTGTTTTACAAATCCAACTTTTATCAGGAATTGGTTGATCGAAAAAAATAGCAAAAAACCAACGTGGATCTAAGGAACCTTTTAGGAAAGTCATAAATGATTTATCACTCGCAGGACCTTCAAAATATTTTTTTTGTGTATGCAATGAATACTTAACTACATCGTTCAACACAACGACACTGGCCACATTCACACCTAACGTGCCGGTGATTTCCATCCTCATTCGAGTCGGATTTTCTGCAATCACATCTAAGTTCAAAGAATGTGTTTTATCCTGGCGCAAATTTTCAACGATTAATTTCGCTTCCCACTGACCAATTGTTTTATTTTTGTCAGGAGGCATCTCATTAATCACCTTGTGGGTTGCACAACCCATCATACTTGCCGCTAGACACAAACAGTTAAAAATAAAGAACTTACGCAATATCATCTATTTCATGATGCCAAAGCCTTTTGCAACTTACAATACAAGATTTCGCTTGTTTTATCAAAATTCCTTTGGATAGTATGATCACAATGACTGGCTTAAAGTGGATTTGCAATTTCTTACTGCTATCGATCGCATTGGAGCTAACCGCTTGCAATAAAAGCGATTCCGTACCTAATGAAGTGAATTCACAAGATCCAGTCCACGATGAACAAACTCGAGAGTTAACCTTTGATCAACTTATCGATGGCTTTGGAAGATTTGAATCTTCTGTACGACTTGCCAGAGACCCCAAGTTTTCAAATTTACTTGTGGCAGATACCGTTACTATTAAAATGAAAGAACATATACTAAGTTCATTTTGCTCCACAGATGAGATGAAAACTTCATCACTTTCTAAGTTAAGTATAAGCGGTTTAGAATGCGATTTACAGGGACAAATTCAAATGTCGATCGATCCAAAACGATCCTTTTATAAGATAGAGTCCGTCCTTACGATCAAAGATTCTAACTTGGCGGCATTAAACATTATCAAAGATATTGATTTGAAAGGAAATGGTCGACTTAAAAACACGATCATTGATAGCTCTTCATCCACTTTAGAAGCCAACATAGGCATTAAAGCTACCGCTCACTCTGCTAATTGGGGATTGATTAACTTGGATTATTCTGTTGTACAAAATCAACAGATCATCAAAGGAAAAGCAAAAGCCATGAGTGGCGAAAGAATATTAAGAATTGTGGCTAAAAATTCAAATTTAGATATCACGCTGAGGTCAATCACTTCGGTAAAAATGATCGAAGCGAACATCAACAGTCAGGATGTCAACTGGAACGATATCGACTCCTTACAAAAAGATACTTCACAATATCTGTTAAACAATCAGCCCATATCAAAAGAACTTTACCTAAACTATTACAATCGTTTAGGTATGTTGTTGGATGTTCCTGGACTATTGTATTAGATTTATATCAAACAGACATCTTTCAGTTAAATACTTCAGATAATCACCATACACTTATTTTTATGAAAAAAAATGTTTTTAACCTGACAGTTTTAATTTCATTCGTTTTTATCACCATGACTTATGGACGCCCGACACAGGCTGCAAACGTGGCAACGAACCCGGTCATGAATTCAGCTACGACAGTCACTAAATTAGTTTTACAATATGAAAATTTTGATATCCCTCCATGGAATTTTACAAACGGCACTGGCATTAATTTTTTACTTTTAAAATCCGTTGCGAAAGAACTTCCGGAAATGCAATTTGAATTTCGCTCGGTGCCTTGGAAGCGATGTTTTAACGAAATGAAAGCCGGCGCAGCTGATGGCTGTTTTTCAGCTAGTTTTTCCGAAGAACGCAAAGAGTTCGGAGTATATCCCATGCTGAACAATGCAATTGAGGACTCTAAACGCTTGTACACAATGAGCTATAATCTATACGTCAAAAAAGAAAATGCCGAAAAAATCAAATTAGATGGATTTAAAATCATCGGTCTGCCGGCAAATGGAGTCATCGCCGCCCCTTCGGGATGGTCGATCGAAAAAGATTTAAAAGACAATGGCTACAAACTGGATCAATCCACAGCTGACTATGAAGCCAATTTTAAAAAAGTACAGACTGAACGCGTTTTTGGTTATGCATTGTTGTCCTCTATTGGCGACGAGGTTCTGAAAAACCCTCAATTTACTGACGTCGTTGCAATCAACAAACCCTTGGTTTCAAAAAATTATTATTTGATGTTTTCTCACCAAGTATTTAAAAAACACCCAGAGTTGATCAATAAAATTTGGAGCAAAATCGAAGAGGTTCGCGAAAGCGCTGAGTTTAAAAAGCAAATCAAAGCTTTTTTAGCTAATACCAATTCCACTAAATAATTGTTCATCGTTGCTAATATCTTGGCACTTCTAAAGCGGCGCACTGCTTTTGTAGTATTACAACAAAACTTAAAACTTGCGCCTTGAACATTTAATTATTGAAAAACAATTTAGTAAATTTGAAATCAAGGTCCTTGCTGAGTGGAAACCTTATTTGCTGTTTTATTTTTTACTTCTATTTTAGATGCCGGCAAACGTTCTTGCTTTTCTAAACTAGTAATTTTCATACGGATCTCATCGGCTTTCTTAAGATCTATTTCTAACTCAACCGCTTTTTGATACATCTTTTTGGCTTTTTCCATTAACTGATGTTGCTTATATGCATCCCCTAAATGATCTGCGATCACGGCCTCGGTCGGCTGCTTTTTAAACGCAGATTCTAAGTATGGAATGGATTCCTTCACTTTGCCTCGTTTAAACATCACCCAACCTAAAGTATCCATTATATAACCATCATCACCATCTAAGGCTAAGGCCTTTCGCGCCAATCTTTCAGCTTCGTCCAGATTTTTTCCTAAATCCGCATAAGTAAATGCTATGTAATTCAAGCCTTGCACATGATTAGGATCGATGGTGACGACCTTCTTCATCGTTGCAATGACATCATTCTTTTTTCCTAAGCGATCAAAAATAGTTCCCAACATAAAAGTCAATTGCACATTCTTTGGAAAATGAGTCAGACCTTGATTCAACACGGACTCGGCTTCTAAATACTGCGATTTTTCATCCAATAGCGAAGCATACAGTGCCACGGCTTGGGCTTGGTCCGTTTTTTCTGTAAATGCTTTTTTCGCCAACTCGAGGGCTTCATCTGTTTTTTTACCTTGTCTAAGTAGATAAACCGCATGAGTTACTGAATCCATGTAAAAAGTACTGCTGGTAGGAATTTTGCGATAGTGTTCCAACGCTTTATCATGATCGTTTAATTCTTCAAAAACGGCCGCCAGATAAAAGCGAATTTTATCGCTTTCAGGAACTATTTTTAAGATCTCATTCAATTTATTGACGGCTCGTAAATACTGTTTTGATTCCATTAACAATAAAGCTACTTTGACTTTTAAATTTAAAATATCTTCGGAATGAGCTTCTAAAAATTCATATTGCTCTAATGCTAATTCAGTTCGTTCCATTTCTAGATATTTGGCTCCTAAGACTTCAGCTATTCGCAAATTAGGTCCATTTTCTTTGGTGAACTCTTTTAAGATATCTATGGATTGTTGATCCATTTTGTTTTCTGAATATAACAAACTTAGGGAAATCGCAGCTTCAGCATAATCGGATCTTTTATTAAGTGCTTTTTTATAATTCATCTCTGCTTTTTTGAAATAATCTTTCGTTTTAGACTCTGTATAAACGCGTCCTAAATAATAATGTGCCAGATGTAAATTTTCAGCCTCATCGTCATTAACTAATTTTTCAAAATACTGAATCGATTTTGGATAATCTTTAATTTCAGCATAGACAGCACCTAAAAACATCAGTGCATCATGATCTTTTGGATTCAATTTCAATACAATTTCATATTGCTCAATCGCCTTATCAAATTGCTTCATGGTAGAATACAATCCGCCCATCAATACATGAGCTTCGACATTTGCAGGATCTTTTTCGATCGCCATTTGACAATATTCAAGTGATTCAGAAAGCAAACCCAACTTCGCATACTCTGCAGATATACGCAGCGGCACTCTGGCGGTTTTTTGATCGTAAATCAAAACCATTTTGAATGACTCAATGGCCTTTGATACATTTCCATCGAATGAGTAAGCCTCGCCCACGGAAAAATAATAATCAGCCTGCGTGCGCAAGTGCATCGGATCTAAAGTTGTATTTTCATTATTGTAGATTTTTTTGCTATCAATCTGAAATCTTTGTGGAGCCTGATTATGATCATTATAGGCTGATTCATAATAAACCCCGCCATGCGCCTCCGAACTGGTTGGCGCGTGCGAAGGGCCGCTACTTGCGCAAGCCACCAATAATACAGGAAGGAGTAAAATAGGTAAATGCAATGTCTGTACTGTTGTCCTTAAAATCCGCATCAGGCCTCCTGATGCTTCTTTTCGGAACATTTCTAGGCAAATTAAGTAAGAAAGATGGATTTATCAAAAACACGACTATAGACGCATTTATTGCGTGGTAATAACCACTCCAATGTCATCCCCTTTAAAAGTATGAGTCGCACTTAAATTATTATCTTCTACACTAGAGTCGAGCTTACCATTAGGACCATAGGACCAAACTGCAATTTGTTTTTTACCGGAGTGCTCAATCATTTTATATTGAAATGGGCGCCCCCATTGATCCAAACCAATGCTGCCCTCTTGATGAAAACGTGGCGCCACCGAAGCCGGGCTACGGTCATCTTTTCGAGTTTTCGACACGCCTAATGTCGATGAGGTGGAGTTTTGATTTTGTTGGATTGTGATTATTTGATAAGCTAAGCTTTCTGCTTTTTTCTGATTGCGCGCCACCTCTGAGTTCTCCGCAGAATCCAAACCCAAAGGTAAGATTAAGAACAAACTAAGGCCTAGAATTACCAAACCCAACAAACCATTTGATGATCTAAGTTCTTGATTTGCCTGTGTATTCATCTTTGGTAGCCCTTCTCTATTAAAGTCCGTACCTAGTCTTTCGGCATGTGCCCAAAAAACTTGAGTAAAGAATTAACCAAAAAGACCTGCTTTGCGTCTAAATGATCATATTGAGCGCTTGACAACATGTGGCGGTCAGGGCTAGTTTCGCCGCATCAGTACCTAATATTTAATCATTTTTATTATTTGAGCTTAACAGGGGAGGCCACTTTGATTAACCAAAACGATAACTTAGGTTTATCTAAGCCAGTAAATTCTGGAAAGGTGAAAATCATTAAAAGATACCAAAACCGTAAGCTATATGACACGCAACAAAGCTGTTATGTAACTTTGGATGATATCGCTAAAATGATCCGCACCAACGAAGAAGTGATGGTTATAGATAATAAATCTAAAAATGATATTACTGCGGCGACTTTAACGCAGATTATTTTTGAAGCTGAGAAAAAAGCTTCTCAGTATGCACCTTTATTCACATTGCGTGAAATTATTCAGAATGGTAACGGTAGCATTTCTAGTTATTTAGCTAAGTTGGGAGCATTCCCACAAGACTACATGACCAAACAAGCTCAATCTAGTCCGGTGCAGTTGGATCGCTCATCATCAGATGACTTGAAGCAAAACCTTGAACAACGCGTGGCTTCAGCTGCGGCAAGAGTGGCTGCTGATTCTACAGCTAAAGTCGCTGCTGAAAAAGCAACGATTTTACCAGGCGGATTTCAGGATGATTTAACTCCGACTTTGCCAACATCTAGCAATAATACTCCACTGAATATTACAACAACTCCGAATCCTACGAACACAGGCAATAATTAAGAGTTTAAGTTTTCACATTCAAAGAAAATTTTAAATAAAATCGAAATTGAATTTAAAAAAACCCACAAATTATGTGGGTTTTTTTTGAGTTATCGGTCGGCAAAACATGCTGCGTACTAACAAATATTTTGTTCGTGCGTTGCAAGTTTACTTACAACAAATCTGTTATTTCAATAATTGTAATATTTAGATCTTTGCAAAATTTTATAAGTCCATTACTTGCGACTATTGGAATAGCCAGAAACAGCTCGGGTAAAGATTTTGTATTTTTATTGGAAATAAATAATTTTTTTTTATTAACTAAAGATAAAGCTTGCTGCCGAATTAAATCTATTGAGTTCGTCCACTTGCATTCAATCCATCGATCCTGCTGGTCTGAACAATTATGGATAACCAAGTCGATTTGATTATCCTTACTCCAATATTTACCAATTTCAAAATCAACATTTTTAAGCCTAAGCAGATTGAATATTTTTTGATTCCTATGATAGCTGCTTTGAAGAGTATATTCGATTAAATTTTCAAAAGCTTCTCCTGAAAAACCTTCAATATAATAAAAAGAAGTGGGCCATTTGAATATTTCATTAATTAATAGTGATTCTTCGTTTCTACGAATTTTAGTTTCATTCGGTTTGATAAGACTGAAGTAAAAATTTAAATAAAAATCTTTCATAAAAAATTTACTACCGCGTTTTATCTCAAGTTGCTTACGGTAAACAGAGCTTTCTTCAAATAATATATTGTATTCGCAAAGTTTATTAATTGAATCAACCAATGTACCTGTTGCTAACTTCGATTTTGACTGAATAGAATCTAAAGTATTTCCCTTTAGGCTGACTGCACGTAAAATTTTTTTAATTGTTTTTAATCCAGCTTGGTTAAATTCCAAGCGAAGAACTTCATCGACCTCTTCTAGAAAAATATTATTTTTTATAGCAAAGGCTTTGTTTAATAGCTGAATAAAACTCAAGTCAAAATACAGCTGATTCCAGTAATAAGGGATTCCACCTAAAATCATATATAACAAAGAGGTCTGTTCTGGTTTTAATTTTTGACCATATTGTTTATGAACCTCTGATAAAGAAAAGGGTGGTAAAATTATATCTGAATGCGTTTTTATGCCACGAAGAATTTGTTCTTCTCCGCCTGTATAAGTTTTAAAAAATTTATTTGAAGATCCGCAAATAATAATTCGACAATTTTGAGTCGGCTCAAGGTTTAGCCAATAATTTTTCAACGTCCCAATAAATCCACTTTGCCCCTTGGCAATCCACTGAATTTCATCAAAAACTAAATTAATTTTTTTAGATTCTGCTGCATTAGTAATATCCTTCCAAATAAAATCCCAAGTTAGTTCTTTTATTTTAATCTTTTGAATTAAATTATTTCCACTGTAATCAGCCCAAGCCTTAGCAAATCGCAACCGTGTTTGCTGATTGGTTTCATCTAAGACACCTGAAAAATAAAACAGATTATATTTTTTTTGCTGGCTAAATGATTGCAGTACAGTTGATTTTCCAACACGACGACGACCACGTAAATACACCAAACCAGATCGCTGATCTGTATTTTCTAAAAATTGAATGAGCTCCTGCAAAGAGGGACTTCTGGGATCTTTAAAACCTTCGGCTTTCATATGTCAAGACTAAACCCGAAGGTTTTATATGTCAATAAATATAAAAATTCTTAATAAATCCCGATAATTACAATATAGTAAACCTTCGGATTTAGTCTTGTAAGGTAAAACCCGAAGGTTTTTGACTATGATACAGACCATTTCTGTTTATATAACAAAAAAGTTATATTCAATACCTGCCTGGATTAACCTATTGTAAACGCCATTCGCTACTACCCTATATTATTTCAAGCTGCGCCAGTTGTAGAAGGTTTTGCGACCAGGTTTGATTTCGATTTTTACTTCGGCAGAGTCTTCGCCGGTGTGGGAGTTGGAGTAATCCAAACCTTTTAATTGAATCTGATAAACGCCGGGCTTTAACCACACACGATGCATTTGAATATTTCTTGGTAATGTCGACCACTGTCGTAAGTCTGCGCGGTCTGACACGTTCATCGCTACCCAAGCTACAAAGCCCAGTAATTCATTTTTTTGACGAATCTGATCCGATACAATGGCTTTACCAACAACACCACCTACCCGACGAGCTATCAAAGCCCCATAATCTGCATTCATCGTTTTAATCGCCATATCTTGAATATTATATACCACTTGTGAAGGCGACAATTGCTCGACCCCATTCAGCACTAAACGCGTGGACTGCGTTTCACTAAATACAGAAACTAAATGCGGAAATCTTGGCGAATCAGGACGAGGTCTTTTTTCGGGACCCCAACCTTGCTGATAAATGACGACCAACTCACCCATGGATTTATCATACCATTCGTTTTTTTCCTCTTGCGAATTGCATTCTTGTTTCCATTTTGCGTGGTCTTCCATGCGACGAGCTTTTTTCGATATACGAATCAAATCCCCACAAATAAACGGAATACTAGGATCTAATTGATAAGCGCCAGAAATATCAATGTACGCATCATCGTATTTTTGATCCGATTCCCAAATCAATGCCGATAAATATTTGGCAAAGGGACTGAGCTCGTATGGCTCACGACCATCTAATTTCATTTTACTTATTTTTTCGTTGATTCGCCTAGCTTCCACCAATGCATCATCATGCTGACCCATCATCAAATAGTTGATGGCAGCCATAGTGTTGATTAAATATTTTTCGAAGGATTCACCCTTGTACTGAATCATTTCCTCGCCACCCAGTGTGGCGCCCACAACATTAGAGACAGAATGATAATCTTTGGATTCGGCAATTTGATCGGATTTTAAAAAATATTGACTGCTTTCCTTATATTGACCGGCCATCTGTAAAGCCGTCGCATAATCTAAAGCATACACTAACTGATCATCACCGGGTGTTTCTGCCAATATTTTTAATTTCTCAAGAGCTTCTGTAAACTGACCATTGCGTATCAGTTTTTTAGGTTCAGCGACTTTACTAGTATAGGTCGAGCATGAAATCATAAACAAAGCGACAAGTGCTACTAAAATGTTGATGAATAAAAATGTCGACCTATTTTTCATAAAGCCTTTATTTCATAAAAATACAGATACTTTATAAACCAATTGTTTTTTTCTTGAAGGCTTTACGAATTTGTTTGTGATCGGTCCAATTGATCACACTGGTTTTTAAATTCGTTAAATTTAAAGTGATTTTATAATAGACTGTTTTGTCTTTACCCACTTCTTGCACGATCGAATCCACACGACCATTCACGATAAAATCAGCACCCACTTGGCCGCCTGGTCCTTTTTTAGTTTCTTCGCCGACCATACCTGAATTTTGATAATTGTACTCATCCGCGATATCACCACGCGCTTCTTTATCGATAAAAGAAACCTTACCAGATTTCATAAGCTCTACACGGATCATATCCATAATACTTTGAGTATCAATGTGCTCGCTGGTTTTATTTTGTAAATTAGTCACCATAACAATCGGTGGTGTTTTTGCTTGTGCAATCACAGGATGCGCAATCATACTGTCCACCATCGCTTTGGCAGTTGTTTGCATGTCGGTTTCAGACCACTGATCATTCATTAAATTTTCTTTCGTTGGATCATCATAAGTCCCCTTAACAAAGGCCTTAGGTCCGCAGGCTGCCAAGAAAACGGCCAGATAAGATGATAACGATAATATTAAAACGGCTTTCCAATTAAACTTCATAACTTGTGCCTCCTATGAATAAGCTGGAACAATCATAAAACCCAACCTAGGTCAGCGCAAGAATTTTTAAGTCTAGCTATCGCACACCACCGTCAAAGTTCTTATCTTGATTCTGATCAAAATTGATCGCATTTGGATTGCGCTCCGAAGCTGATTTTCTTAAGTCCTTGTGATGGTTTGCAATCGGCTTTACATCGACAACAACATTGTTAACATCTAAAGTCACAATGTATCCATTTTGCCTGGCATTTTCTAAAAACTGTTTTATATAAGCCTCAGTATAAGCTTTCTGCTGTGCCGATGCTATTTCTTGATCTTGTATTTGTCCCTGAATCACAGCGTTTGGTGAGTAATAATTTAATTCCTTTTTAGAGGCCGTATCCTGAGCTGCAGAGTACTCATTCAAATCACTTCGCATATCAATACTACCATTGGCTTCCTTCGTTTTCGGATCAATCACCATACCAACCGAAGGTGCACGATAAGCTTCGATCTGTAGATCCCGTGACTTAGCTTGAATTTTTTCATTCGTATAATACAAATGTTTGTTCACTAATGCTTGTCGCTTGTCTGCTTGCGCTTTGTTCTTATTGACCCTAACTCCATCATCCGCCACCTCCCCCGAAGAAGATAAACTAGATGCTGAGGAAATTGTCGAAGTCGTTAAAATATGCGGTCCATCACTGTCTGACATACTGACAGCAATGATCAAAGCCGATACTGCCACCAGTGTCGCTGCTAGAAAACTAGAACTATCGTTATTTTTAGGGCTTTGACGGGATTTGACCATATTGGATTTATCGGCATCCAACCATAATCATTAAGCGCATTTAAGAATTTATTTGTACCAATTCCATGTCTTAATTTGAGATCTCATCGTATTTGACAGGAATGTTCACCGTGAACTCGGTACCAATGCCAACTTGAGACTTCACTAGAATTTCACCACGATGCTTTTGAATAATCCCATACGAAATACTCATCCCTAAACCCGTTCCCTGACCGACTCCCTTAGTTGAAAAAAACGGATCAAAAACCTTTTCCATCACCTGAGGAGTCATCCCCTTGCCAGAATCTTGAAATGAGATAGACACATATGTCTTACGATTTTTTTCAATTATTTTTGTAGATAGCCAAATGTTGCCTTTTTCTTCGATGGCTTGCACTGAGTTCGACAAAATATTCATAAACACTTGATTAATCTGACTGGCATAACAAGTCACCAAAGGAACTGTACCGTAATCCTTGTGAATTTGAATGCGATTTTTAATTTCTCCTGACAATAATGATAAAGTATTATCGATGGATTCGTTGATATTTATTTCTTTTAATTGCGCTTCTTCGATTCTTGAGAAATTTCTTAAGCCCAATACAATGTCGCGTGTCCGTCGCGCACCATCTTCGCAAGAAGCAATTAATTTGGGTAAGTCTTTTTTAATGTAATCAATATCTAAATCCACTTTTGCCTTGGCAATCGCCGTAGGATTCGTTTGTGCAATATCTGCTAGCTCTAATAACTTGGCCGAGTAATCACGTAGATGTGGCATATTACTATAAATGAAACCAATCGGGTTATTCAGCTCATGCGCCACACCCGCCACTAACTGACCCAAGCTAACCATCTTAGAGGAATGCACCAATCTAGCTTGCGTTTCCTTCAGTTCTGAATTGGCTTGTTCTAATTCTA
Source organism: Bdellovibrionota bacterium (assembly GCA_052033755.1). Classification (GTDB taxonomy): domain Bacteria; phylum Bdellovibrionota; class Bdellovibrionia; order Bdellovibrionales; family Bdellovibrionaceae; genus JBPOJH01. The sequence continues at coordinate 54,995 of JBPOJH010000025.1, forward strand.
GAATTTTCTTTTTCAAATCCGAACGCGCCTGAATAACGTTACGACTCATTTGATTCAGACTTTCTGTCAACAATCCGATCTCTGTTTCATTTTTAATGGGAATTTCCACTGGCTTGTCACTAGACTGCATCAACCAAATCGCTTCTAGTAAATCATTGATCGGACGCAATATCGTATTGGAAATTAAAAAAATGATTATCACTAATACGAAAATAATTGTACCAACAACCGAGAAAAAAGCATAGTTCACATTTTTTAATACGGATTTTGCTTCTGCTTTACTGGCACCTAAACCTAAAATAATTTCTGATTTTCCCCACTTGATAGGCGTTAAAATCGCACCAATCGGCTGCCCACGCAAACTTAAATCAAAAAATGAAAATTCTGTTTTTGGATCCAAATCTGGCAAATTCGATTTTTTATATAAATAAAAATCTTCATGCGTGCCTGCCATAACTTGAGTGGTTTGCGGCTTGATTAAAAAAATTTCTAACTTTAATCGCTCTTTCAAACGATTTAAAAAAGTTTCATTGATATCAATCAACTGCTCCACATAGCCTACAACACGCCCGCCTTTGCCTAAGACTCTGGAAAATAAAACCAATGAAACTTTTTGCGGACCAGTGAAATCTATGAACGAATACTCACTGTCCTGTTTTAGTTTTTCTAAGTTATCATCGGATAAAAAAACTGCACTGTGCATCGGCGGTGTGAACGACTTTAAAGCCCCCTTGTCATCATGAAAAACCGAAGACAACAAGCGGCCGTCTCTGGTAAAAAATGAGATATTGGTCGAAATATCGTTCGCAATAAATTCTTCTGAAACATCTTTTAATGCCGTCAAATCTTCAACAGAAATGGAATACACCAACGTCGGATCTTTTATAAATTTACTTCGTGAAGATTTAATACCCGTTTCAAAATCCTTGAATATGGATTTAATTTCGCGCGCGTTCCCCTGCAGACGTACAATCAACTCGTTATCTAACGCCTTTTCATATTTAATAATCGAGTACCCAGTCACAAACGCCAATGGTACAAGTGAAACTAACAAAAACCAGATTATTAAAATAGTCCGTAACGATCGTTGTGGCTTCTTGGTGATTTTACTCATCGGACTTTAAATTCCTTTGAAAATCGGTTAGGGGGTTATTTATTTTTGTCCAGCTTCATCCACATTGATGATAATACGAATAATACCCTCTGGCATCACTCTGTCGTGTTTTTCCCTTTGAATTTGGACCTTGCCGTATTCACCAAATAATTTAATGACCTCATCATACTTTAGTTCAGGTACTGTGAAGTGAAAGTAACTACCACTGCCTTTTTGCCATCCCAAAGGCACATCCCCCGCTTTGCGTCCACCCATAGCTTCTAATTTTTCAACCAACTTGGGCGAAATCGCCGCGACGTTTGATATATTAACTGAGCCACGAAACAAATAACCTTGTCGCTTACTTTCAACTCCAGCTGTTGCTGGTGCTGGTGCCGTTGCTGGTGCTGGTGCTGGTGCTGGTGCCGTCGCTGTCGCACCGGTCGCAGCAGATGTAGAAACAGAAGGCAATGATGTCGTGGAATGAGTATCCGCTCCCGCTCCTGACTGGACGTTCGTCTTACCTTTTTTGTTGGCAGCCACGGCCATCGTCGTTGTTGTCGTCATCGTCACTTTAGGCAATGACACCACCGGAATACTTATCTGAGCGACTACCGCCAAAGTCGAAGTGGTTGTCGTTGCGCTGGATATACCCTCATCAGGAAAAGCAATTTCTGATTCTGTTTTTGAGGTAGATTCGGTATCTGTATCCTTAGGTGCGTATTGATGGTTTATTTCTGCCAAAATAATTTCACTGGAAGTTCCAAATCGCAGTGAAGATAATTTATTCCAAGGTAAAATCCAACCAATAGCCATGATGATAATCGCCAACCCCAAGGACTCAAGACTCATCTTGATTCCTTTGGGCCAATGTTGAAAATGAATTCGCTTTAGAAAACTTTCAACAAAGGTTGCCGAATTTTTCATTTTATCGATGGCTTCAGGTTTTATTTTTATTTGCGCGACTAGCTCTTCACAAAACTGAATAGAGTGCTTTAACTGATCTAATTGTAACTGCAGATCTGGGTTCGTTTTTAACTCGGCCTCGATTCCTGCACGCCGTTGTTCATCCACCTGATCCAAAAGATAATCATATAACAGCTCTTTGGCAAAAAAAGCTCCCAACTGGCGATGATCTTTTTTAGAAAATCCTTCCAGCTCTATACTCATAAACTGCCCTTGATCACTTTCAAATTTCCAGACAAATTTCCAACTAGTTTTCCAACTGGAACTTGTGCCAACAATATAAGTAGATTGCGAACACGATACCTCAACGTACCCTCCGCCAATTCTAAAGCCTGCGAAACATCCTGATAAGAAAATCCAAATTGATGAATATACACTAACAACGCTAATTCCTCGGCATCGACCTGCTGACGAATTTGATTCCACTTTTCCATGTTTTGATTTTTTTTGTGACTTGAGTTTACAAACTCAACTTCATGAAACATTTCTGTTTTCGTTTTATCTTTAAATTTTTTTAGAATTTTCTGAGCTTTTTGTATAAATCTTTGTGAACTCAATTCTTCACGTAAACCATTGATATACTGAAATGATTCGATCGACGCCGCATACACGCGACGTTCATCACCAAACACTAGAAAAAAAAATAAAGCAAATTTTTCGCGAGCCGCCTCGGCCGTTAAACTTTGGATAGGCGACTGCGCCATGCTAATCCACCGTTAATTGTCGTAACAAATGAATTTCTTCTAAAACTTTACCAGAACCCAACACGACACACGTCAATGGATCTTCTGCAATTGAAACAGGTAAGCCTGTTCGCTCGCGCAACAAGACGTCCATGTTCGCCAATAAAGCTCCACCACCTGTTAACACGATCCCGTTATCAACGATATCAGAAGCTAATTCAGGAGGAGTTTTTTCCAAAGCTGTCTTCACGGCATCAACGACTTCTGACAAAGGATCCATCAAAGCATCGTTCACTTGTGAACTGGTGATTTCGATCGTCTTCGGAGCGCCTGCGACTAAATCTCGACCTTTGACTTCCATCACTTTTTCTTCTTCGAATGGATAAGCATTGCCGATTTGCACTTTGATATTTTCAGCTGTGCGCTCACCAATTAATAAATTAAATTGACGACGAACATAGTTCACAATCGCTTCATCAAATTTATCGCCAGCCACTTTGATAGATTTACAATAAACTATACCACCCAACGAAATCACCGCAACACCCGTGGTACCACCACCAATATCGACGACCATGTTTCCGCCTGGTTCACGAATCGGAAGTCCTGCGCCAATCGCTGCCGCCATTGGTTCTTCGATCAAATACACTTCACGAGCGCCTGCTGACTGCGCGGATTCTTTCACCGCACGCTTTTCCACTTGAGTAATTCCATAAGGAACACAGATAATGATTCGCGGACGAATAAAACCTTTTTTGTTACCCATGGCTTCACTGATAAAATGTTTCAACATCGATTGCGTTACTTCAAAATCAGCAATAACTCCGTCTTTGATGGGGCGAATGGCTTCGATACTGCCGGGAGTTCTTCCCAACATCTCTTTCCCTTTTTTACCAACAGCTAAAACACGATTTTGCGAACCGCGATGATTTTTCTTAACAGCCACCACAGAAGGTTCATTTAAAATAACCCCCTTACCTTTGGAATATACCAAAGTGTTTGCTGTCCCCAAATCAATGGCGATGTCATTTGATAAATACTCTGAAACTAAACCTTTAAAATTAAAAATACTCATTTTCCACTACTCCGGCTGAAATAGTCTATGCAGTGTAAAAACAAGAGTCAATGCACGAAGTTAGCTTTTTTCAGAATGAACTACCGTTTCGCGTTATCATTTTTCCAATGCAACTCGTTCTGAATGTACTCTAAATACCCTTTTCGCTCTTGCTCTTGCTGAGCGGAACTCCACTTCAATTCCTCGGAAAACACCCGCATAATCTGTGGCAAATGGAAAATTCCATGATCGGGCGATGATAAAAACAATGGAGTTCGTCGAGTCATAAAATCCACTAAACTTAGGCACATTGTATTTCGAATCGCTTGTCGTGCTTCGATTTGCCACAAAGTCTGATCTTTCGAAGGAATTTCAAATGTGGTCACCTCTTTGCCGTATCGACTGACTAAAAATTCAATCTCTGACAACGGCAGACGAGTCATGCGCCGCAAATGTTGCACCCACAAATGGTTCATCTGCATCGATTCGACATCTACTAGCGGATTCATCGGCAAATGCGTTTGCGAACGACGCCATCTGGATTTTTCCTCGATGGAAAACTCTTTTAAACACGCATCGACGATTTGCTCAGACATCAGGCGATAAGTCGTGTACTTGCCTCCAGCGACAAAAGTAATTCCATCTCTAGAGAAAATCGTGTGCTCGCGACTGGTTTTTCCCTCAGAAGCCGATCCATCAGCCACCAAGGGACGCACACCCGCATAACCAGAAATAAAATCACTGCGTTGAATATTCGCTTTTGGAAAATAATTCTGCAAGACCTGAATGATGTATTCAACATCTTCATTCTCCACCCGCACCTTCCCTGGATCTCCGGCATAATCTGTATCCGTTGTCCCCACAATCACCATGTCATGTCTAGGAATTGCAAATACAATGCGCTTTTCTGCCGCCATCACCACCGCCGAACGCAATGGAAAGCGCTCTTGACTAAGAGTTAAGTGAATCCCTTTTGTTGGTCGCAGAATCGGTTGAGGTAAAAATTTTTCTTTCACTTGTGATTGCCAAAAAATATCAGTCCATGGCCCCAAACAACTGACCAGATGCTTGGCTTTGACCGATTTAGTCACGCCACTTAAAACATCTTCCAACTGCACTTGAAACAACTTTGCCGACAAGTGCGTGACCTTACTGACTTTGGCATAGTTTATCGCCGTCGCACCAAAATCATGTGCAGAACGCAATGTCTCTAGCGTTAGTCGATCATCATCCATGTACGCATCCGAGTAGCGAAAACTTCCTAGCAAATCTTGGCCTCGCAAATTTTCGTACTGCTGCAAAGCCTTTGTCGCCGACAAGTATTCATTCAGTTCAGGTGCTTGAAACAAGGATAAGGCATCATATAACCACATACCCAGCCCCATAATCAGTGGCTGCACTCGCCCCCCTTCATAAAGAGGAATTAGAAATCGCAGCGGATGCACCAAATGTGGCGCCATTTCAAATAATTTACTGCGCTCACTTAACGCCTCGAACACCAATTTAAATTCTAAATTTTCTAAATAGCGAATCCCACCATGTATCAGCTTACTAGACCTTGAGCTAGTCCCCGAGGCAAAATCTGATTTTTCCAATAGCAACACTTTTAAACCACGCTGAGCGGCATCCCTAGCCACACCCGCCCCATTGATGCCGCCACCGATTATTACCAAATCATAAACAAGATCTTCGTTCATGTGAGATAAAGCCTGAGCTCTTTCGAAAAATGAAAACGATTTTAACATCATAATTATCCTTTGGTGGTTTTTACAAAGCAGATTTTAGAATCTAACAACAATGACTTTGCCATTTCTTTGGTCGCACGAACTTCCGCTGTGGCAGGAAAATAAACTCGCTGCAGATGTTTTTCTCGACCTAACTTAATAGTCGTATCGATCAAAAGACTTAAACAAGGACCATCATGACATGATATAACATCCACCCACAACGACTGTGTCTGTCCCTCGAAAAACAATACTGGCTGAGCCAATGTATATCCTATCAATTGCCCTTCCTCATTTCGAACTGTAAAACTCCAGCCGATTTTCCAATAATGCTCAACATACTCGGTCCGCCAACGCGAGTTCCACTCTTCCATCGAAATCTCTATTTCCGAAATTCCTTGGTTTAAAAATTTTTGTCTTTCCAAGTTTCGAATAGCTTCAACGTCAGATTCTTCTAAAATTGCGATTTTATATTCCATTAATGTACTTTCTTTCTTTATCTTCAAATAAAATTATTCTAATGTTATCGCCTATGAAGTACAAAAACTTTCCTGATGATATTTGGATTAAAATTAAAAAGTTGTTGAATGAAAAGAAATCTTCGCAACAGACATGCGTCGCTGCCTTTGATGCTGACGGCACCTTATGGGATACAGACTTAGGTGAGGCCTTCTTTCAATGGCAAATTCGCAACTGCCCCTTGGTCTTGCCTACCGAAGCTCAAACAGACCCTTGGGTTTACTATCGAAAAATGAAAGCGAGCGGCGACCCTCGCCCCGCCTATTTGTGGCTAGCGCAAATCAACAAAGGACACTCGTTAGCCCAAGTGCGACAATGGGCGGATGCCTTTTTAAATGAAATAAAACCTTTACCAATTTTTGAAGCTCAAAAACAGTTGATACAATTGTTAATAGAAAACCAAGTCCAAGTTTATATCATTACAGCCTCTGTAAAATGGGCGGTAGAACCTGGAGCGCGTTTGCTGGGATTGGCAAATGAAAATGTATTAGGTGTCAGCACGGCTGTGGATAATCAGGGCCTAATTACTGACCAAGGAATATTTCCAATAACGTACAAAGAAGGCAAGCTAGAAGCTTTACTGAAGCACACACATGGCGTTGCACCCATTTTAAGTGCAGGCAATACGACCGGCGACTTGTATTTGTTAAAAGGAAGCCAGGGGCTTTCGATGGCCGTGGGCGCAGCCCCTTGTGATCACGAATTGTACGCTACCGAAGAGCAACTTCGACAAGAAGCCTTGAAAAACAATTGGATTATCCATCACTTTTAGCAGATTTAAAATAAATCTTGATGCAGGTTCCAGAGTTCAGCGCATCCTGTGACTCTGGTATCGAGCTAACCTCAAGGCGACCTTTATATAATTTAACGTATTCTTTGATCAATGAGGTTCCGATACCAGATCCACGTTCGCCACTAGTTCCAGATTTAGAGTACGTCTCATCGGAATAAAAGATCTTTTGTATTTCTTCAGGAGTCATTCCAACTCCATGATCATGAATCTCTAAACAGACTTCGTTACCGTCGACAAAAGACGACAATTGAATCGAACTGGCTGGTCTGGAGAATTTGAGTGCATTCGTTAAACAATTCAATAGCACCTGATTGAGCAGCGATGTTTTTTCTGCATAAACTTCGTGGTCTTTATTGATTTGCACGATTTGCCCGATATTTTTTGTTTCGAACTCTTGACCCAATAACAACATGGCATCACGAACCAACTTAAATAAATTCACAGGCTCTAGTTCTAAATTTTTTTGATAACTGCGCAGCACTTCTTCAGACCTTGCCTGATTTAAATTAGTGCTTAGATTATTCAATCCCAATTTCATCTTGTCAGTGAATCGCAACACCTCGGGAGAGTTATTTACTTTACCAAAAATAGTGACGTAGCCTTGCAGTAACGTTAAGCCATTGGCGATATCATGTACCAACACCTTTAATAATCGATGATAGGTTTCTCCTTGCAGGGCTTTTTCTTCGGCTTGTTTCTTTTGACTATCAAGTACACGAATTTTTTGTGACAACCCCAACGACAAAGTCAGCATTTCTAAAACTCCACCAACTAATAAAATATTATTCACAAAAACTGATTTAGAAAATATTCCAGCATACATTCCAAACCAAACAGCTGCGGTAATAAATAAAAAGATCAATGAAACTAAAAAATAGGATGCTGAGGGGTCCTTACGACGAAACAAGCGAACACCTTCGATGATTAAATAAAACATTGATAACAAAATCAACGCATCGACGACGTATCCCGCCACATAATAATATGGATGTAAAGAGGCTGTAAAAGGCCACAGCATCAGTAAAACTGAACCAGTCATGGATATATAATTACCGTAAATCATTTTCGGTAAGGTCTTACGCAACTCTAAAAATTTAATTGCAAACAAATTTGCCGCAAAGATGGCAAACGCAGAAAATACTAATAAATAATCACTAAAAGTAAAGTGTTCAAAGGATATTATTTCGTCCAAAAACCCTTTGGTATTTAATACAAGCGCCAAAAAACCAAGACTGAAAAGTGAGTAATAAATATATTCACGATCACGAAACGAAAAATATATCAGTATATTGTAAAGATTTAAAATCAATATACCACCGATATACAAAAAATATAAACTTTGCTCAACGGCTTCTGTCCGCAAAAAACTTTCGTAATTACCTAGATATATTTTTGCATCCAAACGATGGTGCGACTGTCTTTTTAAAAGAAACTCATTCACTCCCTTTGGTAAATTAATTTTAAATGCTGGATGCATCATCGGAAGATTTCTTTTATAAAATGGCACCGAGCTACCGCCATTACCAATATTTTGATATCGCCCCTGACTGTCTTTTTGAAACAATTGCAAATGACCGGACAAATTTGAATCTACAGATAAAGTTCTTTCAATTTGTTGATTCAAATCATTTCGAATTTTGATCAAGACCCATAAAGTCTTGTCAGTATAATTAATTTTCAATTCGGTACGGTTTAACTTTTCAAACTTGGTGTCATCTGGAAAATTTTTATCATCTGCAAGCAATTGATAACTAACAAAAGGAGTAATATCTTGATCCAATAAATCTGGATGTAAGTCGACAATTCCATCATATTTATTAGCATCATAAAAAGAATCAGCCCAACAAGCGACATTGGTCAATTCTATCAGAATGACAGCAAATGCAATGATATAAAATTTCAGATATTTAAGCCTTTCCTATGACTTTGGCCATTTCATATGGTTCCTTAGGCGCCAAAGCTGTTAAGTTTTCAAAACCGTCTTCCGTCACTAATAAGTTATCTTCGATACGAACACCTACACCACGCATGAACTCGGGTGCGACATTGTCTGAATTGGGAATATACAAACCGGGCTCCACCGTGAATACCATACCAGGTTCTATCTTACGTGGATCCATCGAAGCCTTATGATAATACAAACCCGTATCATGCACATCCATACCTAAAAAATGACCGATACCATGTGGGTAATATTTTTTGTGCTCGTTGGCCTTGATGATATCGTCTCGTCGGCCTTTTAATAAACCTAATTCCAACATGAGATCTGTCAACAACTGGGTTCCTAAGTCCTGTAAATACTGAAATGTGATTCCAGGTTTAACTGCGTTCATCACTTGCTTTTGCACATTCAAAACACCTTCATATATTTTCAACTGCCCGACGGTAAAGTCCCCCGAAACAGGATAAGATCTAGTGATATCACCCGTGAAATAATTGTACTCGGCTCCACAATCAATCAACAGCACTTGTCCCAATTTTAATGGCTCATCATTGAACACATAATGCAAAGTTGTGGCATTATTTCCACTGGCCACAATGCCATTGTAACCCTCGCGAGCCGCTCCACGCTTCATCGCTTGATAGATAAAATAACCATGCACCTCACGCTCGCTCATTCCGGGACGTATATATTTCATGACTTCCAGATGAGCTTCCGCGCTGATTTCGCAAGCCATGCGATGGTTTTGCAAATCCAGATCTGATTTTTTCACTCTTAATTCACCGATTAATTCATCCGCATCATGAATCGGCAAGATTCCTATGCCCGTTCGGCCTAAACTGGATTTCAAAGACAGCAAAGCATCCTCAATTTTGGCATCAATATGGGGATTCTTAAATAATCGATAATAAATTTTTTCTACACCTTTAAGTAAACCCACAATTGCAGTACTAAAATCTTCGATGGCATAACATTTATCAATTTGAAACTCAGACTCGACAGCTTCTGGGCCAAATCGAAATCCGTCCCAAGTTTCTCGTTCTTGGTTCTTTTTCCTGACAAACATAACCGTTTCTGGTGTCATACCAGGACGAAACACTAAAATACTTTCTGGCTCTTCAAAGCCAGTTAAATAATACAAATTGGAGTCCTGACGAAATGGAAAGTGTACGGAACCATTTCTGATTTTTTCCTCTGGAGAAGCCACTATCACGGCTGCCCCCATAGACTTTTCCGCCAATCGCTGTCTTCGTTCTTTAAAAATACGCATGTTCTCTAAAGGTTTTCGCATAATCACTCCTTCATAATACCAAATTTATAGATCAAACTTTTTGTAGATTTTTTGAATTATACTTTGTCCCGCATTGGAACCACGATGTATCATCTCGCGTCGCTTAGAAAAATCATTCAGTGATACGTCCTGAAGTGGGACTTGGACGACTAAATCAATTCCATCTAAATTTTGTAATTGGCTTTGATGAACCAAAGCCCATGTCCAATCTTGTTCGTTCAACATTCCATTCAACAAGTCGATAAAAATAATATAATTAGCTCCTTTAGATTTTAAAAAATCGACCGAGGCTTTCATGTCTGTGATGCCAGTCATCTGCTGCTGATACGATTTAAAATTAGGAGGCAAGGGCAAACATTTTAACTCACCAGCGACCATCGGGCCTTTACTCATCAACGCCACTTGCTGTCGACCAATGTGTAAAGACGAACACGCGAATGGCACCTTCAGATCATCCATTTGTTGATTTTGAAATATATCACTTAAAAATCCGCGATAGTCTTCGGGATCAATTGACTTGCCTTGACCCAATAATGATTTTTGCAGAAAATGCTCTTCCTTTAATTTCATCATTTGCCATTCGATTTCATGAGGTTGGCCCGATTTGGCAAAGATCCCCCCCACCAAGGCGCCCATTTCAAATCCCGTGACCCCTCGCACGGTCAAGCGACTTTTGGCAATTTCTTGCAAAATACCGATATGGGCATAACCACGCACTAAGCCCGGCCCCAAAATCAATCCTAATTTTAAATCCATTTTGCGAATGGGTTCTGCTGGTTTTAGTGCGTCTGAGGAATCAACTTTGTCTGGTGTCTCTTTCTTAACCTCGCCAAGGCCTTGTGGGCCACCAGCACCTGTCACTCCAGTCGTTGCATTGCTGCTACTGACAACGTCTTCGCGAGCTGAGGGCTTCACCAACTCGGGCTTAATTACCTCTGCCTTGGGATTACTTTCTTTCGGACTGGATTTAACTCCGTCCCGCGCCGAATCCCGACGAGTCGTTACCGATTGACAGGCATTCAAAAATAAAAGCGCACTACTAAGTGCGCTGATAGCAATTACGAAACTAATTTTTTTGTAGATAAATAAAAAATTCCTTATTTCCATCTTTTCCCTCTATTTGAGAAGGAAAGTAATCCTTCACAATTAAATCCAGATCCTGCGCCAATTTTTCTATTTTTTGTTTCACTCCAAGATACAGTGATTCATCTTTGACAATTCCATTTTTGCCAAGCCCCTCTGGACCGACTTCAAACTGAGGTTTAACTAAAGCTAAAACATGTCCCCAGCGTCTTACTAAATTGATCACTGAAGGCAGCACCAATGTCAGCGATATAAAAGAGACATCAATCACCGCCAAATGAAACCCCTTTGGAGGAACATGCTCTAAAACATCATCATTAATATGAATTTCTCGGGCGTTGATGCCTTCTAGACATTGAATTCTTGGATCTGACTTTAATCTTGGACTAAGTTGATTATGACCAACATCAATACCAATTATTCGCAAAGCTCCTCGCTGCAATAGACAATCTGAAAATCCTCCGGTCGATATCCCAACATCTAGTACAATTAATGATTCAACAGACAATTGCAGATGTTCAAGCGCGCCTTCCAACTTGAATCCAGCACGTGATACATACTTATCCATTAGACTTTTTTGCACCAAGATTTCTGGAGCATGAGCCTCATCGATAAGCTCATTCGCTGATTCAACCAACCGCGGGTTTAACTGCTCACGAATAAATACCATACCACCCTTGATTAAATCCTGTGCCTTGGTTCTTGAGGGGGCAAAACCCTTTTCAACTAAGTAAATATCAATTCTTACTTTTTCAGGATGTTTACTGTCACTTCCCATATGTTTCCCCATCATGTTTTATATATTCGATCAAATTGATCTGCTTTTATTATATAGAACTAATTGGGACAGTAAACTGTTTGTTAGCTGCAATTCGGTCAATAAACTTAATCCTCTTTCCGAGGCTAATTCCAGTTCTTTTTGTGCCCCTTCTAGACCTAACATAGATGGATAACTGCCTGTTTCTTCTTTTTCCTGAGCATCTAAAATGTCGTCGGCAATCTGAAATGCTAAACCTAAAAATTCACCAAATGTCCTTAGTTTTTTAATCTTGTCCTCTGGCAAACCGCAGGCCACAGCCGCCGCCTCGCACGAAACACGAATCAAGGCCCCTGTTTTCATCTGATGCATCACCTTTAGAGCATTTAGACTTAAGTCGACCTTTTGTGTCTGAGCCTGCAAATCAATTTCTTGACCTCCCACCATGCCCATAGCTCCAGAGGCCTCAGCGATCAGACGAACTAATTTTAAACCCATCAAAGGATTATCCACATACGCTTCTGCGATGACTGAAAAGGCCTGAGTCAACAACGCATCGCCTGCCAACAGGGCTGTTGATTCGCCAAACTTCTTGTGATTGGTCGGCTGTCCTCGACGAAAATCATCGTTATCCATACATGGTAAATCGTCATGAATTAAAGAATACGTGTGAATAAACTCGATCGCCATTGCCACTGGCAGAACCTGCTTAGGATGGGCTCCAAATCCTTCGGCTATCAATATCGCAAGCACAGGCCGAAATCTTTTCCCACCCGCAAGTACGGAATATTCGATGGATTGCTTTAGCGAATCTATACCAATAACTTTGGGCCAATCTCTACCGGCCCAATACTGAGCAATATACTGATCCACTTTTTCTTTTCTGGTCGCTAGCTCGGATTGAAAATCCATGCTTACTCTTCAACTTTAAAATCAGTTGTTTCTGGTTTTCCTTGAGCATCAAATCCCATTAGTTTTTTAACTTTAACTTCCGCATCACTTAATTGTGACTGACAGTCTCTAGAAAGCTTTACGCCCTCTTCAAAAAGTTTTAACGAGTCCTCTAAACCCATTTCACCCTTTTCCATTTTTTGTACGATTTCCTCTAGTCGAGTTAGTTTTTTTTCAAAGTCCATGTTATTTCCCTTTTTGTTATATTATATCAATTCAAATAATTACTTAGTGGAATTGGTATTAATTCTTTTAACTTCTACCTGCAACGTTCCTTCAGACAAAGTCACATCCAATAAATCCCCTATTTGCGTTTGCTGAGCCGAACGAATTAAACCACCATTTTTTCGCAAAATAGAATAACCACGATCAACCACTCTAAGTGGACTTAAGGAATCCAAACCAAACATATAAGAACGTAATTTTTGATGTCGCTTTTCGATTTGATTCGAAACCGCATTTTTCAAACGCAATTGAAACTGTTTTAAGTTTTGCTTTTTATTGTTCAAAGTCACAACCGGCGAAACCAGCCGACCCTCAAGAATTTGTACTCGCAAAGATTTAGTCTTAACTAAATTAAAAAAGCCGACCTGCAAACGCGTTAGCAACTCATCATTTCTTAAAACTAAATCCATCAAACGACGTTTGGGATCAATCAGTCGCTTTTCCAAGCCATGCCATTTTTGCGATTCTGTTTTTAGTTTTTTCTGAATGGATAAATCCATTAAGCGTTGAAAACTTTTTATTTTAATCAATAAATCATCCACATTTTTGGATACTAACTCGGCCGCAGCGGATGGGGTCGGCGCACGCAAGTCAGCCACAAAATCGGCGATCGTAAAATCCACTTCGTGACCAACTGCTGATATGACAGGAACGGGGCTGGCCGCAATAGTCCTAGCCAAGGTCTCGTCATTAAAACACCACAAGTCCTCCATCGATCCGCCACCACGACCCACGATGATTACATCAATATCTGGAATTCGAAACGCTAGCTTCAAGGCCTCTGCCACTTTTAAACCAGCGCCCTCACCTTGAACCACCGTCGGCACCACGGTCACTTGAATTGATTTATTACGACGGCTTAAAATATTTAAAATATCCTGAATCGCCGCACCCGTCGGCGAAGTCACTATCGCAAGATGTTTTGCCAGACTGGGAATTGTGCGTTTGCGAGAAAGTTCAAACAAGCCCTCGGCCTTTAATTTTTCTTTCAATTGCTCAAAAGCCTTTTGCAAAGCCCCTGCTCCCACAGGTTCCATCGTTTCACATACCAGTTGATAATTTCCACGCGGCTCATACACGGTTACACGCGCGCGAATAATAACTTCCATTCCATCCGCGGGACGAAATTTTAATCGCGAATTAAATCCACGAAACATCACAGCCGTAATTTGTGATTTGGAATCTTTTAAACTAAAATAAAAATGTCCTGATGAGTGCGGTTTAAAATTGGATATCTCTCCCTGCACCCAAACCAAACTTAATGTACCTTCAATCAATTGACGAATCTGTCGATTTAAACTTTCAACGGAATAAACTTGTACAGTGGAATTACTTTGCACGGAAGCTTCTGCAGAACTGGCATTTGAAAATAAATCTTCACTCATGGCCAACAAGCTAATGAGGCAAAATGGCTCAGTCAAACCAAATATTTTGTAAGGACCAAAATGCCCCTACAAATAGACACACCCAGGCAGTTGAGCGCGGTTGCCCTAGTACAAATAGTTTTACTATTCCATATAAAAATACGCAGAAAGGAAAATAATAATCAATCTTAACTAAATCCATGTAAAACTTTTCGGCATTCAGCAAAATAAATTGAGTCGAGAGGATAGACAGGACCCACAGTTAGGGTTAGAATGGTCTTGTCTCAGGGAGTTGTAAGAAAAATAACCCGACAAGCTTTAATTAGGGGGCTGTCCCTGACAACGGTGTGCAAGCTCGGCATTTGTACCGAGAAGCCTAAAGTTGTTACTACGGCCACCCACTTAGTGAACTGGGGTTATTATTTCACACCTGCCTGGGACTTTTTTTTTGTTTTTTCGTTATTTTCTTCACAAGAATATCATTTCGATAATTTCTATTTTTGAAACAGTTTATAAATAAAAATCTCTGAATTCCGTCTAACTTTTTTTCATTTTTTCCGTGCTTAAACCAATTCCAATAAAGAATTACCTCGGTATTTTTTTTTAAATTTAAAATTTGTCCCATCCGATAAGTTACCTATGCGGTCGATTATCTCTAAACAAAAATTCATAGCAACATCGGGATTGTCTTTATCATTATGGCTAACAGCCTGTGGTGGCGGAAATTCGGCAGACACTCCCTCTGGTGGCAGCAGTCGTTCCACAAAAGCGGAACCAAGTTATTGTTCCACCGTACAAACTGTAACTGGTGGTACAACAATTACTTCTAGAGCTCAATTTTATGCAAGAACTGTTACTACTAGCGGACTTGTTGGAGTTAGCTCCGCTAAAGATATTCGATATGCAGAGGTCGCAGTATTAGATAGCTCATCCAATATTATTCAGTGTGGTGAAACAGACTCCAGTGGTAACATCAGCCTTGTAATCCCACAAACAGCAGGCACATACACTTTAAAGGTTTATTCGCGCGCAGATAATTCTCATTTAAAAATCAGTGTACTCAACAGTCCGTACGATAGCACTCCGTATTCAATATCAACTAGCTTTACAATCACCAGCGGTGACACGACAAAATCAGTCACTCTGAATCCCGCTTCATACAATGGTACACTCGAGGGCGGCGCTTTTAATATTTTTGATCAAGTATTAGTGGCTAATGACTACATCCGGAATAATTCCAGCTGTGGTAGTTTTGCTAATTGCACGACGTTTTCTGTCCTTCCAAAAGTAAAAGTATTTTGGACTCCGGGAGTATCTCCTTATGAGTTCGTCGATGACAGCACCAGTAATGACAGCTCTACAATCTCTATGTTTTATAAGTCTTCGAATGCCGCTTTGACTGGTTTATATATTGGCGGTGGACACAGCGGTAGCCTTTGTACCGATACAGATCATTTTGATAATTCAGTCAT
The DNA here is from genome assembly GCA_052033755.1 of Bdellovibrionota bacterium. GTDB lineage: Bacteria > Bdellovibrionota > Bdellovibrionia > Bdellovibrionales > Bdellovibrionaceae > JBPOJH01. The sequence goes on from JBPOJH010000025.1 coordinate 70,912, forward strand.
ACTACATGAATATGGTCATTATATCGAAGACGCTTACAGCACTTCTGATTCTCCGGGTGGCTATCACAATGGTAATTTTGTCATTGATCCTAGATTGGCTTGGTCCGAAGGATGGGGAAACTTTTTTCAAGCCGCCGTTGCAGGTACTACCAAATATTATGATACAACTGGAAATTCTGATTGCGATAGCGGTACTAGTTTAATCGTGGCCTTGGACTTAGAAAATCCTACGGCGGAACAAGATAAAATGCCACAAACTTATGGATCCTATGCCAATCCTTCGCCACAAAGTGGTGAGGGTATTTATCGTGAAGTCTCTGTCAGTCGAATGCTTATCGATACGATCAACCCCAAAGGAGTCAATGGTGTCAGTGGCGCTGATGGGGTTGGAGCTAACTTAGGTTTCACATATGTGTGGCACTCACTCACAAATGGTACTTTTGGAATGGCTGCTTCCACTAATCATTTTAGAAATGCAGGTCTATTTAATTCTGTCGTAAATACATTAGTTGGCAGCTACAGCTCCTCTTCACAAACGGACTACAATACGGTTTTGTCGAATGAATACCATGTGGCCTCAACGGCGCAGTACGCGCAACGTTGGACACCTCAATCTAGCTCCTGCACGACAAATATTTCTGGGTCTAATAATGCCTATACACGCTTATCCAGCGGTATCTATAGTTACCATCACATGCATCAATCTAGTGACTATATTGCTTTCTATCACGATGGTTCTTTGTCAAGTCTGACATTGAATTACTCGGGATCACCGGCCGCAGATTTGGATTTTTATATAATGTCGCAAGACTACTCGATCGATCAGTTTTCTGGAACCTATTACGGCGTTGTCACTAGCAGTGCTCACACTTATCCCGAATCAGGCAGCTCGGGTGTCGAAACAATCTCGCTTTCGGGAGTGGCCGCCGGTTGGTACATGCTTGAAGTTCGCGTCAACACAGAAGTCCAAGCTAACAAATCAAGAACATCCACATATTATATATCTACCAGCGCGGGGAATCGCCTATGCCCATAAAAAATATTTTTCCCAAATTTGTTTCTAGTCTGTATCTAGTTTTGAAAAATAAATTAACCGCTTTGGTCTGCGCTGGATTTGTTGTCGGTATAATTTTAGCTAGACAAAGCACACAAAATCCAAATTCTGGCAAAATATTTCAAACTCGCAAAGGTGTTTACAATCAGGTCTTTGAAACTTCGATTTCTGTCTTGTCGTATGCCGCAACAGAAATAGAGGGCTCACGCCTGCCTGCCTATCACATCAAAGTCAAAGCCAATATTTCCACTCTACAAAACGTCGATAATTCCGTTATGCTGGCATGGAACTTACCTGCAGAGTCCACTGTAATTAGTGGGTCCTACAATCAAGAAATGTCAGCACAAGATTTTCAAGAAGCGGTGATTTCGAATAATGGTGTTATGGAAGTCGAATTAGAAGCTATCGTTCCCGAAGGCACAACCATTGATTTTTCAGCGTCAACAACGACTGCCAATCATTACAAAATGGGGAACTCATCCAGTTTAAAGATTACAGCGGAATCACTTCAATCAGCGGATTAAATTCATCTTTCAAAATCCCCTCAATCGCCATCAATGTTCCAGACGTCGAACTGGGGCAAGTGCCACATGCGCCCTGATACGACACGTATAATTTATTATCTTCGTACTTAACGACATCAAGGTCTCCACCATCACCTTGTAATCCGGGACGGATGGTACGATCTAGAATAGCTTCGATCTTTTGTAGATCCTCAGGTAAATCTTTGCGCAATGCTTGTTTCGAATCCTGCAAACCAAAATTTGGATTATGCACTGGCATACGCGTCTGAATCACAGCTATTACCGATGGATGTAATTCTTCAGGTTCAATATCAAAATGAAAAGTCACCGTGATCACATTACCAAAAAAGTGAATATGCTTAACACCTTCAATTTCCAACAAGTCTTCTGCTAGGCGATTGCCAAAGGCTTCCTCTTTGGTGGCAAAGCTGGCCTTGCCTTCATTCAATACGGGCTTATTAATAATATATTTCCAAGCCCCTGGATTTGGAGTGGCTTGCACGCGAACTAATACATCTTGAGTGGATTGTGATTCAGCTGTCATAATAAAATTTCCTTTGCCTTCTTCAAAGCCTCTACTAATTTTTCCAAGTCCTTTGTTTCATTGTAAATCGAAAATGAAGCCCTGATAGTACCCGTAATTCCTAAACGCTTCATCAATGGTTGCGCACACAAGTGACCCACTCGAACGGCAATGGATTCTTGATCTAAGATCTGCCCCACATCCGCAGGATGAGCCCCTTCTAAGTGAAACGAGACTATAGGAGCTTTCACGTCCGTAGAAGCATTTCCAAAAATTCTTATTCCACCTAAGTCTTGCAAAGCCTGTTGAACCTCATGAGCCATCTTGATTTCGTGTTCATTCACAGCCTCCATCCCGATCTTATTTAAATATTCGATCGCGGCTCCTAAGCCGATGACGCCGGCTATATTCGGAGTACCTGCTTCAAAACGAAATGGCACATCATTATATTCCGTTTTTTCAAAACTGACGGATGAGATCATGCTACCACCACCCTGATACGGAGGCATAGCATCCAGCCATTGTTTTTTGCCATACAAAATACCAACACCAAATGGACCAAATAATTTGTGTGCGGAAAATACATAAAAATCCACATCTAAATCCTGAACATCCACTTTTGCAAAGGTCACATATTGAGCTCCATCAACAAGAATCTTAGCCCCTTTAGCATGTGCCAATTGCGCCGCTTTTTTAACATCGACAATGGTACCTAAAACATTTGAACATTGTGTTAGCGCGACCAGTTTAGTTTTTTGAGTTATCTTCGCTGCAAAATCATCCCAGTCTAACAAACCTTGATCAGTAATTTTTGCGACGACCAATTTGGCATTTTTGCGCTGACACAACATCTGCCAAGGAACAATATTCGCATGATGTTCCATTTCAGAAATTAAAATCTCGTCGCCTGAATTAATATTGGTATCACCCCAGGCGTTCGCGACCAAATTAATACTTTCGGTAGTTCCTTTGGTAAAAATAATTTCTTGCGTTTGCTGCGCATTCAGAAAAACAGCCGTAAGCTCACGTGTTTTTTCAAACCTGACCGTTGCCTGATCCGCCACATAGTGAGCACCACGATGCACATTCGATGCACCATACGTATAAAAGTGACCCAAGGCCTCAATCACAGGCCATGGCTTTAACGCTGTTGCCGCACTATCTAAGTACACCCAGGGTTTGTTGCGCACTCGTTGAGTCAAAGCCGGAAAATCAGCCCGAATACGTGTTAGATTACGTGCGAAATTTAATGAATGAGATCGTTCATTGTTATTAGTCATATTCAATTTAAATCCTTATAACGTTGCTCAGTCAGGCGTTGCAGAAATTTTTGTAACTGTGCATTTTCAACTTCTAAAATAATTTCTTCCACAAACCCCAAACTTAACATCTGTATGGCTTTGGCCTTATCAATGGCTCGGCTTTGAAAATAAAATATTTCTTCTGGATTCAACTGTCCGACCGTAGAACCATGCGTTGCTTTGACATCATCCGCGTAAATCATCAATTGCGGTTTACTGTTGGCTTCCGCTTTTTTTGATAACAATAAATTTTTGATCAACTGATCAGAACTGGCTTTTTGTGCTTGTTTACGAATTTGCACTTTACCATCAAAGATTCCTTTAGCCGAATCTGCTAACAAACCTTTGTACAATTGCACAGATTGACAATTTCCCACCACATGATCAATCAGCGAAGAGTGATCAATGTGTTGCTCTTTCGAACCGATATAAAAACCTTTTGATACTAAATGCGCGTCTGGTTGTCTTAAGTAGAATTCTAAATTCAATCGCGTTAATTGCCCACCTAAAACCACCGTACGACAATCTAAACTGCTGGAGTCGTGTTGAAAAAAGCGAGTCGCACTGATGTGCGTACCTGCTGTTGAGTCCTGTGCGATCTTGCAATAATTCACTTTACTGGATTTTCTTAATATGATTTCGCTAGTTGCATTCATCAAATATGTATCTTGTCCGATGTAACTTTCTAAAATCTCTGCTTTTGAAAATGGCCCAACCTCAATAAATACTTTTGGCAAAGAAGTTAACACAAGGCCCGAATCTTTAATCGCCACTTCAGCATTGTTGATAGAATCAACCCTAGACGAGCTGCTTTTGCTATTATTACTAATTGCGAAATCCTCTTTCGAATTTTGCATAAGTAGCCCTGGCAAACTGATATGAATAATATGCAAGGGCTGAGCTAAAGCTTGCTCCTTATCGATGCGAATAAAAACTCCGTCGGAACAAGCTGCAGAATTTAAAGCTTCCATAGCCGATTGGGGTTGGAACTGCACCTGGCGTCTTTCATGAATAAATTCATAAATAAAACTTTGCTCTTTGGTATTTTTTAAAAAATCTTGACCAGTCAAAATGGAAACTTGGTTGCGTTCTAATTCATTTAAATCAGAATGTTCTTTGCTAAAAACCCCGTTCACAAACACCAGGGAAATGCTTTCGGCTGCAAAGTTTTGCAAATAATTTTGTAAGACCTTTTGAATTTGTGCAGAAAAATCGGCATTCGATAAAGCGGAATGTTTTTTTAATTTTACGCCTGTCGTCTGCTTACAACCCACCAAAGCACGATCTTTCCACGAGGCCAATGATGTGTAATGCCATTCCTCCAGGCCACGATGAGGCCAGCCATTTTTTTGAAAAAACTCTTCCGCATTGGCTTGGATCTTCGACCAAATTCCTCGCGCTTGATATTGATTTGTATTTCGCAGTTGTTTAAAATCCATTAGTGTTTAACCAACCAATCATAGCCCTTTTCTTCTAGCTTTAATGCCAAGCTAGCATCGCCTGTTTCAATGATTTGTCCATTGGCTAATACATGAACAAAATCCGGCTTGATGTAATCCAATAATCTTTGATAGTGAGTCACTAAAATGATGGCATTCTGTTTGGAGCGCAATTTATTAACACCTTCGGCAACAATGCGAAGGGCATCAATATCCAATCCAGAATCTGTTTCATCCAATAAAGCCAGTCGTGGCGACAGCACTGCCATTTGTAAAATCTCGTTACGTTTTTTTTCACCGCCAGAAAAACCCACGTTCACTGGGCGTTCCATAAAGCCTGGCTTCATCTGCACGATTTTCATTTTTTCTGTCAGAAAATTTTGAAAATCCGAAGCACTCATTTCTTCAGAACCCTGGTGCTTACAAATGGAATTAAAAGCCGCATGTAAAAAATTAAAATTCGTGACACCTGGAACTTCCACTGGATATTGCATCGCTAAAAAAACACCTTCTTTTGCGCGCACATCGGGGTCTAACTCTAACAAATTTTGCATTTTAAAATTGATTTCATATTCGACCGTACCCTGGGTCACATCGTATGCGGGATGACCCGCTAGGATTTTTGAAAAAGTACTTTTACCAGAACCATTTGGTCCCATGATCGCATGCACTTCACCCGCTTTGACCTCTAGATTAAGTCCCTTTAATATTTCACGACCAACAACGCTGGAAGTTTTTACGTCTGATTTTTCGGTCTCTGATGAAACCACTTTGGCATGTA
>JBPOJH010000089.1:0-33269 GCA_052033755.1 Bdellovibrionota bacterium
TGATAAAGTTTTTTGATAAATTAATACCCATCACTTTGGAAGCCCCAGTGGCAATATCGCTATAACCTGAAAAATCGGTATATATTTGAAAGGAAAACATTGGACCAACAATGATCAACGATTTCCAGTCATAGGATTCAGGCTGCTTAAATACATTGAAAATCAACATACCAAGACGATCTGCGATAACTGTTTTTTTAAAAAATCCCCATAACATTAACTGCAAACCATGCCGAAAATTATCGTCATCAAAATCTTTAAACTCTTTTAGTTGTGGCAGTAAATTCTGAGGTCGTTCGATGGGGCCGGCGACCAATTGTGGATAATACATGACAAATAAGCTATAGCGGAAAAAATTTCTTTCGGCTGGAAAACGACCATAATACACCTCTATAACATAACTTAAACTTTGAAAGGTGTGGAATGATAAGCCAACAGGTAAAATGATTTTTAAAGCCGTTAATGAATAGTTCCATCCTAAAATATTTTGTATGTCATTCCATGAAGTGATAGCGAAATTAATGTACTTAAAAAAGAACAGCAGTGAGCAGGTAGAAATAATGCTGATCCATAAATATCTTTTTTTTAATGTCGGATCAGTAGCTGATTGAATTTTTAATCCCGCCCAATAATCGATGATGATCGCCGCAAACAATACCAAGATATAAATGGGAATAAAGTACATATAAAAAAAGCAACTAGCTGCTAATAGAAAATACAATCTAGGTTCTAAATCTTTCCACTTTTTTGGTATCAGAAAAAATAGTAGTGTGACTATTGGAAAAAAATAAAGGAACGGCAACGAGTTAAATATCATATTAACTATTTTAGTTTTGAATATGTATTCTCAGCAATGGATATCCATGAGGTCTTTATTCAGGGCTAGACTTTAGTATGAGTTATATGACCAAAAAGCTATACTATCAACGGCAATAGATGTGGCCTGAGGGCTTATTTACATGGTAGTGATTGTATTATTTGATCTACAATATGTTATAGATTGACCTATAATTTGTTATAGGTCAATCTATAACATATTGTAGATTGGTGGATCTTCAAACATCTTCACGTTGTTTCTAGGATTGGAGTCTTAAGCATGCAAGTTCTAAAAAATTTGGAAAAACAGCTGAGTGAACGCTTACAAGAGAAAGCTCCTAGAATACAAGTCTTGCTTGGTCCTCGACAGGTCGGAAAAACCACGTTCATTGAACAGTTTATGAAAAACCATGGTCGAACAGAATTTCATTATCATACCGGAGATGGGATACATGATCCACATTGGATCCAGTTACAGTGGCAAGAAGCCACGCAATTAAATAAAATTTTGATCATTGATGAAATTCAAAAAATACCCAATTGGTCTGAACAGATTAAAAAATGCTGGGACGCTTCTTTAGCTAAAAAAGAAAAAATGAAATGTATTTTGCTTGGATCTAGCTCGTTAACTTTGAATAGGGGATTAAGTGAAAGCTTAACTGGTCGTTTTGAACAACTGTCTTGTCACCATTGGAATTTGAGTCAAACGCTTAAGCTTAAAAAAATGAGTTTGGAAGATTTTTTAATTTATGGTGGTTATCCGGGATCGTATGAATATTTAAAGAAAGAAAACAGATGGCAAGGGTACATTCGCTCATCTATCGTTGAGACAGTGATAGCCAAAGATATTTTAATGCAAGCTAAAGTAAAATCTCCAGCGTTATTTCGACAGTGCTTTTATGTGTTGGCTAATTATCCGGCGCAAGTCATAAGCTATAATAAGATTTTAGGTCAGTTGCAAGATAAAGGAAATATAGATCTGACGAAGTATTACATCGAATTATATGAAGGCGCGTACCTGTTTAAAGCGATTCATAAATATTCAAAAAATGAAGTTAGCAAAAGACAATCTTCACCAAAAATAATTTCACTTTCACCTAGCTTGAATACTTTTCATCGAATGGATAATTTGACAACGGATTATATGGGACGAGTTTTTGAATCCTTAGTTGGAGCACAATTATTAAAAGTGAAAGAGGATATTTATTATTGGTCGGAAGGAGATTACGAAGTCGATTTTGTATTTGAATATCGAGGAAAAATTATAGCTATCGAAGTGAAGTCCGGTCGTAGTAGAAGATCTGCAAGCCTTGATAAATTTATGCAAAAATACCCAACCGCCAAAGTTATTTTTGTGACTAAAGAAAATTATCATTTATTTGAAGCGGATCCATTGAAATTTATTGCTGATAAGATCTAGGTTAGGGCCTGCTGACTTATTAGAATAATATATTTTACACGCATATCGCTATCATCTATTATGCAGTTAGATATTATACAACCAGAGGTGTGCATTGAAAATAGAAGAACTACAGTTGCTGATTCAAGAGGGCGAAGGCCTTATTGTCGAATTCAAAGAAAAATATACATCCAAGATTGTTCAAGATATCGTTGCGTTTTCTAACTCGAAGGGTGGAAAAATTCTTCTTGGGGTTAGTGACGACGGGCAGATCAAAGGTGAAAAGCTTACTGGTGCGCTAAAAGCTGAGATTTTTAGCTTGGCTAGAAATTGTGAGCCCAAAATTGAAGTATTAGTTAAACAAGTTGGTGATGTTGTTGTTGTGCTGGTCGAAGAAGGCTTATACCAACGCACAAATAGTTGATATTTCATTGAAGAAAATTAAAAACTACTACAAAGAAGCTGAAATTAAATATCCTGTAAATGTTGAAACCGCACCAAATATTCTGAAAAGTTTGAATCTGATGAGCAACGATGGCATTACGAATGCTGGTGTTTTGTTTTTTGCCGACAAAATTGATCATTTTTTTTTAAATTCGCAAGTAATGTTATTGGCATTTAAAGATTATATTGGAACAACAATTTTTGATCGCAAGGAGATTCGTGCTGATCTTTTGACTCAATTTAAAGAGGCTGAATTTTTTATTAAACGACATTTAAGTTTGCAAGCGGTAATTGATGGTTCCTCAATAAAACGCAAAAATGTATATGAAATTCCGCAATCTGCTTGGCGTGAGGCCATAGCAAATGCGATCATACATCGTGATTACAGAATTAGTGGCACCAGTGTTACTATTAAAATTTTCCCAGATCGTATCGAAATTATTAGCCCCGGTCTTTTGCCGAATGGAGTTACTTCTAAAAATATTGGCTCTATTTCGTCTAGAAGAAACGAAGTTATTGCAGATATGTTTGCAAGATTAAATATTGTCGAAAAGGCAGGAACTGGTGTTCTTCGAATTTTTGAAGCTATGAAGTTAGAGGGACTTAAGCCACCAAGTTTTGAAGAAATAAGTGATTTTTTTAAAATTACACTTTACCGCCCGCAACTAAAGAAGATCAAAACCAGAGAAGATGTCAGAGAAGATGTCAGAGAAGATGTCAGAGAAAAGTTATCAAAAACGCAAAATGCTGTTTTGAAGTTACTGAAATCTGAACCAGAAATAACAACATTTTCTTTGTCCAAAAGAATCAAAGTATCTGAGCGGACAATCCACAGAGCCATAAACGAATTAAAAGCATTGGGGTATATACAACGCATAGGTAGTGATAAATCAGGTTATTGGAAACTGAAAAAATAAAAATAACAGTTAATTTGATCCGAATTCGTCGCAGGCCTTGTATGAGTTACGCCTGAGCTTCTTTCAACAGTTGCTCCGCGTGAGCCAGTGAAGTTTTAGAGATTTTTTCGCCAGAAATTAAGCGGGCAATTTCTTGCACACGATCTTTAGTTTTTAGTGCGTGAATTTCCATTGTTAAAAATCCATTCTCTGTTAAGTCTGAATCCTTTCCCTTTGTGGATTTTGCAGGACCTTTTTGAATCATCAAATGATGATCGCCAAAGGCAGCTACCTGGGGCAAATGCGTGACGCAAATCACTTGTTGTTGAACGGCGATGTCCTTTAACTTGCGACCCACTTTTTCTGCTGTGTTACCAGAAACTCCCGTATCGACCTCATCAAACAAATAGGTTCTTGGCATATGCTCAGCACCTTGTTTGCCAGTCACTTTTTTTAGTGATAATAAAATCCTTGAAAGCTCACCACCGCTGGCTACTTTTGCTAAACTACGCAATGGATCTTTCAATGAGGACTGACACATGAATTCAACATGGCTAAGACCTGTCGACGACAAATCTTGCAAAGCTTCGACCTGTACAAAAAAGCGAACGCCTTTCATATTTAAATCTTCTAATTCTAAATTCACCGCTTTAGATAATGGTTCACTTTGGCTTAAACGTTTTTGATGAATTTCATTTGCTAAAGCAAATAATTCCTTATGCAGCTTTTGCGCTTTGATCTGCAAATCAGACAGGCGCTGTTCACTTTGATTTAGTTCGTCAATTTCGGATTGAATTTTTTTAAATTGCGCCAAGATATCATCCACAGTGGCGCCATACTTTTTTTGTAATTTACGAAATTGACTTAAGGTGGATTCTAAATTTTCTAATTCTGAAGGGTCTGCCTCGGAATCCTTTAAATACTGACGAGTCGAAAATACATAATCATCAATAATACTGATCGCTTGATTCAGAGTTTCAGATTTTTCATGCAATTCCGGAGCAATGCCAGCAAACTCAGAGGACTTCGCTAAAACCCGTTTCAGACGAGAAACCGCAGAATCATCATCATGGTACAAAGCCTCTTCACTGGATTCAATAAACTGAATCAGCTTATGGCTATTTTTTATTCTTTTAATTTTAGATTCGATTTCTAATTCTTCTCCGGGTTGCAATTTCAATTGTTCAATTTCTTTTTTTTGAAAACTAAGAAAATCTAATTTTTGTTCTTTAAAATTTTGTTCTTGTTTCAATTGGGATAATTCTTTTTGTAGACTTTGCATTTCTGAATATTTTTTTTGATAAGCTAAACGTTTTTCCCATATGCCGCAAAACTGATCCAGAACATCCATGTGATAGCTAGTGGATAGTAAATTTTTATTTTCGTGTTGTCCTGTCATTTCGATCAAGGGTGCAGAATGCCCAGCTACACTAATCAAAGGGGAGACAACATCGCGTAAAAAATTTAAGGTGCTTAGTGTTCCGTTTAAATAAACTCGGGATTTTTCCCCTTGAATGACTCGTCGGACGATTAACTGATTCTCTAAGACTTCGATATCATGTTCAGTTAGTTTTTCTATAATGTCCGTTCGATCCGATAAATCAAAAGCTCCTTCAACTGTAGCTGAATCGCAGCCCGTGCGAATTGTGTCCGCCGAAGATTTTTGTCCCATCAGTAGACCTAAGCTTTTTAGTAGGATTGATTTTCCAGCCCCGGTTTCACCGCTGATGATATTCAAGCCCGATTCAAATTGAATATGAATATTATCAATAATGGCAAAATTTTGTACTTTTAATTCTTGTAACATCAAAACCCCCCTTAAAATACTTTGTTATTGCACTAGCTATTTGGATCGTGGCTACTCCTAATACTGCAACACTGCAATATACTGCAATTCATCGAATAAGCCAGTCGATGAATCAGTAAATAATTAACTATCGATCTCCAAAACGTAATTTTTCACGCAACAAATGAAAGTAATTATGATTCGGGAAGGTCACCATCAAGTGATCCTTCGGACTTCGATGGACAATGATTTCATCCTCCGGACCGATCTCGTCCACCTTGGTACCATCCAGCACTAAAAACGCTTTCATTTGCACTTGTTTTTGCGTGGGTTGCAACTTTTTGACCAATCTAAAACTTAATTTTTTATCATCTGGAAAAATCAGGGGTCGACTTGTTAAACTGTGCGGAGCAATGGGGGTAACGACCACCACGTTGGCGTCTGGATGTAGAATGGGGCCCCCGGCTGCCAAGTTATAAGCGGTCGATCCCGTTGGGCTTGAAATAATCAAACCATCCGCTTTGATTTCACTCACCAAAAATCTTTCGCTATGAATGCAAATATTAATCAACTGACTTAAGCTTCCACGTTCAATAACAATATCATTCAGCGCTAAGTAAATTGATTTTTTTACTGCAGATTTACTGGCTGATTTACTAGATGCTGATTTTCCCTTTTTATGAATCTCCACCTGCATGATCGATCTGGGAGTTAGCTCCATCTTATTTAATAAACTTTGTTCGACTGCGGTGAACACCTCTTCTTTTCGAATGGGAGTCAAAAACCCTAACGATCCTAAATTTACACCTAAAATGGGAATCGCTGCACCGGATAACAAGCGTGAGGCTCGCAAATAAGTACCGTCGCCGCCTAGAACCACGACCAGATTCATTTTTTGTAAGTCCTGAATACGCCTGATTTGCGCGGTTCCACGAATGGGTTTTTGTTCCGGAGCCGTATAAGCTTCGTGACCATTTTCACGCAACCACTGCGCCAATGTTTTTGCCAACGTCAAAGAAGTCGATAAATCAGGACGGTAAACAATGGCGATTTTTTTTAATGCACTTGTTTTTTTCATTAGACCAAACCATCTCTTCGCAATAAGGCTTGTGGATCAGGCTCGCGACCTCGAAATTTTTTGTACAACTCCATAGGGTGCTCTGTCGCTCCCTTGCTTAAAATATGAGTCTTAAATAAAGTGGCCACCTCTGTATTGAATAACCCTTTTTCTTTAAAGAACTCAAAAGCATCGGCATCTAGTACCTCTGCCCATTTGTAACTGTAGTAACCAGCTGAATAACCTCCGCCAAAAATATGCCCAAAAGCGCAGGACATATTTGTCCCCTCTATGGCAGGTAATAAGCGAGTATTTTCTGTAAATTTTAATTCACAGTCCGACACACTTTGAATGGACTCTGGGTCGATCGTAAACCATTGCATATCCAAGTATCCATAATTCAGTTGTCGCAAACTGGTGTACCCAGCATTGAAGCGCTGCGAGCGTTTTAGTTTTTCAACAAGATCCGCGGGAATCGCTTCACCGGTTTGATAGTGTCTAGCAAAAATATCTAAACCTTCTTTTTCTTTGGTCCAATTTTCAAATATCTGCGAAGGTAATTCGACAAAATCCCAATAAACGCTAGTGCCAGCTAAACTTCGATAAGTTACATTCGACAGCAAGCCATGCAGCGCGTGCCCAAACTCATGAAACAAGGTTTGCACTTCATCGTAACTTAGCAACGAAGGTTTCGAAGGTGTTGGTTTGGTAAAGTTACAAACAATGCTGATATGAGGTCGTCTGGCGATCCCGTGAAATAGCCCTTGTTCGCGAAAGCTAGTCATCCAAGCTCCACCTTTTTTAGTCTCACGCGGGAAAAAATCAGTATAAAATAATCCAACGTATTTACCAGATCCTTCTTCTAAAACTTCAAAAGTACGAACATCGGGATGATATTTTTCAACATCAAATATTTCGTTGAACGTAATACCAAACAAACGCCTAGCGTGTTCAAAAACACCTTCGACTACATTTTCTAATTTAAAATAAGGACGCAGTTCTTCTTCATTAAACTTGTATTTTTTTTCTTTTAGTTTTTCTGCATAATAAGAAAAATCCCAAGGTTTAATATCATCATTGCCATCTAATGATTTTTTAAAGTCTCGTAATTCAGCCAGATCTTTTTCAGCTGCTTTTTTAGAGGGGACCAGCAACGCATCTAGAAATTGAAAAACGCTATTTGAGTTTTGCGCCATGCGCTCTTCCAAAACGTATTCTGCATAGTTTTTAAATCCCAACAAAACTGAGCGTTCTTTTTTTAGTCGCAGAATTGTTTTTATGATTTCTTGATTATCAAAGGCATCTTTGTAGGCACGCGAGTTGTAAGCCATCCACATTTTTTTTCGCAATTCGCGATTTTGTGCATACTGCAAAAATGGGATTAAGCTAGGGGCTTGCAACGTAAACAACCAAGAATTTTTATATCCTTTGGCTTCGGCATCCAATGCGGCCGCTTCAATAGAGCCTTCGGGCAAACCGATCAAATCTTTTTTGTCAGTGATAACTAGTTCAAAAGCATTCGTGGCTTTTAAAATATGCTCTGAAAATTTTGGACCCAACACAGATAACTCTTGATCAATCTGTTTTAGTTTTTCTTTTTTATCTGCCGGTAACAAAGCGCCATTGCGAACAAAATCTTTATAGTATTTTTCTGTTAATTTGATTTGTTCTTGATTTAAATTCAAATCCTGTCTGCGATCATAAACGGATTTAATTTTTTCGAATAATTCTAAATCCAAAGAAATCTCGCTGGAGTAAGAGGCCAGTATCGGTGAAATGTCTTTCGCTAAAGATTGAAATTCTTCATTAGCTTCGGAACTGAATAAATTAAAAAAAACTCCCGAAATGACTTCCGATGATTCACCCGCAGATTCTAAGGCTAAAATGGTATTTGCAAAATCGGCGGTCGCAGGATTAGATTTTATTTTTTGAATCTGTTGTCGTGCTGCTTGAATGGCTTCTTGTAAGCCTGGAATAAATTCTTCGGGTTTCAATTTTTGAAAAGGGATGCTTTCATCACGCGTTTCAAATTGACCTTTTTGCAAGTAACCACTCCAAAAAGCGGATGGTGTGTTAGTTTGAGTGTTGGTCTTCAAATGGATATTCTGTTCGCTGCTGCTTTGTTCGGATTTTGTATTATTGTTTTTCATTAAAAAAGCCTACTCTTGCTTGATAAATTCAGTCAAGAATAGGCCTAAAACTAAAGTAGATATCTGTTAGGATTATCGCGGAGGGACGTAGTAATTGCCGCCACCGCCATAATAGTAACCACCTCGGTAATAACCGCCGCCGTAATAGCCACCACCGTAGTAGGGATTGTAACCGCCGTTATAGCCGCCATTATAACCAGAACCAGGAGGGCAAACCCATGCGCTTCCTTGATAATAGCACCCATAATTTTGCTGATACACATCTGTGCCTCGTCTATAGACGCATAAACCTAACGAAGACGCAGGGCCAATTTTACGACATTCAGCATTGGCTCCACAAGAATTTGCAACTCCAGAGTCGCAGGCCTGTGCGGCATCTGCAAAACAATTTCCTGAAGTGCTGACGGTGGCTGAATAGGTCACCTGTGGAATGTTTAACCATTGATTGTTCTGTGCTTGATACATCCAACCCATGTACGCAGTGTCTGTTGTAAAAGTTCCGATGGGAGCACAGCCGATACCCCAAGTGGCATTGTAAACTGGGCGATAGTTAGCGGGACATCCGCAGAATCCGTTATAATAGTTCCATTGATATGGGTAAACGGGCCATGAGTTGTTTTGGTAAATAACAGGGTTGCAAGTGGTGTTACCAGGAACATTACATTGCAAAGTTGTCGCAACGGGAGCAGGAGCAGGGGTTGCGGCTGGAGTTCCGCCTCCACCACCATCGTCTTTTTTCTGACAAGCGGTTGTCAGTACTCCGATGGATAGTACAGCTATCATCAACATCTGCGTCCATTTATTCGGTTGCATAATCAACTCCTCTACAACAAGTGTGTGACAAGTGTGTTCGTCCAGAAGTTAGCACGAATGGTGCCAAAGCTATAGAAAGCCAATTTCTGTCCCATTGAGTATTTTTTCAAGGGTAGAGGTGATTTGCGAATGAAGATGAATCGACAAAATCGAAAAAAATACAGGAATTGTCGAAAAGCTCTTCATAATCGGTGACGTTTGTCGGTGTTTAGTTAATCGCGCTTTTAAAAACCTAATGAGATCTAATTCTTAGGTCCTGTAAAACTTTTATTCATTATTATGCAAATTTAATTTTAGGGTTAAGGAATTTTTATAGATGCCGATCAGACCTATGTCGATATGAGGTGTGTATGTCTTCTTATTTTATTCATCATTTAGGTGGGCAGTTGGGACCATGGTCGAAAGATCAGGTGCAGGAAAAAATTCAATCCAAAGAAATTCATATTACAGATTATGTTTTTGATGAGGAGCACAAGGAATGGGTTTTGATTTGCGACTCGCCAGTGTTTGCCGAGTATTTTCGTTCTTTAAGCGATAAAATGTCTAAAAATCTTTTTCAAGGTTCAAATTCAGAGTATGTGGGATCAGCGTCAGGCGAACATCATCGTGAATATCCTAACCAGAACATTCATGGACATTCGGCGGGACATCAATCCGCTGTGCATGAGTATGCGGATACGGATGTGTTGCCACCACCGTGGTACATTTTGAAGAACGAAAATAAATTTGGTCCTTATGCGTATTTAGATTTAGTACGTATGTTACAAACCAAACAATTGATGGAATACGATTTTATTTTTCAAGATGGAATGGATGGTTGGAAGACTGTGGCTGAGATCTCTGATTTTTCAGAACAGAAAATTCGTTCTTTGAAAGATTCGGGTCATTTGGAAATCGCTGAAGTTTTTTTTCGTCGACGTTATTTGCGAACTGAATATGGGGCTTCGATTTTAATTCATGACAACAAAAAAGTTTGGAAGGGACAGTCGCTAGAGATCTCGCCAGGTGGTGCGGGGTTTTATGTAGACGGTGATGATGTCAGTGCCAAAGTTGGACAAAATTTATTTTTGCATTTCAAGGCCGGTGATGGTGTTCCGCCATTTAATGCTGTTTGCATGGTGGTGAATCGTACAGTAAAAATGGGAACACATCCAGGTGAACGCGCCAAAACTAAGTTTGGTGTTAAATTCACCAATGTTAGTCAGAACGTACAAATGGCCATCAAAACTTTTTCTGAGTCGCAGAAAAATAAGTCGGCAGCTTAAGCTTAGTCGGCTGCTACTCTATCCGCTTAAGGTAGATAGATATATTGTTGATTGATTCAGAAAGTTGGATAGATAGAGTGACGGCTGGATAGTAAGTAAGATTTTTTTAGTTAGTTAGTGTCGATTGAAAAGGTTCTTCTAACAAATCAGGAGGATTTTATGAAAAAATATTTAATTGGTTTAGTATTGATATCAGCCGCATGCAGTAAGCAAAATTATACGATGCCGGCGCAGTCGGAACAGTTTGCATCTAGTGTAACCTATAATAATAAAGTCGATGTATTGATGATGATTGATAATTCCTCGTCGATGACGACATATCAAAATCGCTTAGCGGATCAAACCAAGGGAATGATAGACGTCTTAAATAAGTTGGGTATGGACTATCACATTGCCGTTGTCACATCGGATTTGTCGGGCTCACATCCGACAGGGGGGAAGTTTATTGGCTCTCCGAAAGTTATAACGAATACCACTGTGAATGTCAGCGAAGTATTAAAGGCTCGCATCGCTCAAGGCAGTGAAGGTTCTGATTTAGAGGAAGGTTTAGAGTCTGTCAAAAAATCCTTATCATTAACGAATCCTGATTTAAATGCTTTTTTAAGATCTGAAGCTTTGTTGGCTGTAGTGGCGTTGACGAATGAGGATGATTATTCGCGCGGTAGTTCCGATGATTATCTACAATTTTTTAGTCAACTAAAACCGGATTTTCCCAAGAATGGAAATTTTGGTGGTGGCCGGGCATGGATGATGAATTTTATAGGTGTTCCCAATTTGGAATCAAAATGTTCGACCTCATTGGGTGGAAGTTATAAAGAACCTGGAAAAAAATGGATGGATTTAGCCAAGGCTTCCGGTGGTCGTATTGAATCCATATGTGAAAGCTCCTTAGGTGCGGCTGTTAGTAATATTCAACAATTAATAATGTACGCATTGACGGATTTTAAATTAGATCGCAAACCAAAAAAATCCACCTTGGTCGTCAAGGTGAATGGGGTGGTCATTTCCGAAAGTTCTGAAAATGGTTGGGAGTACATCGAGGATGGATTGACGATGTTGATTCGATTTCACGGCAATGCCGTTCCCGTCGCCAACGCCAATATCACCGTTGACTTCGATCCCGCAGAAAGCCGTTAGTTCATTTATCAAGCCTTAAGTATACCTTAAAGGGTATAAATATCGGAGCTGATATCATTTTATGCCTTTTTCGGTATAATTATGCTCTATCACGATTTAGATGATGTGGATATCGAAACCAAATATTCCTGCATCATCATTATTAAGTAGCGATCGCATTTTACTTAAATATCTAATTAAGCATCCAGCAGCTCTAACGATGTCGCTTTGTCGACATCGTTGTGACCGGAATTCAATAACTGGTAGTAAGCGCCTTTGTTGGCGACTAATTCTGCCGGAGACCCCATCTCTAACATCTGACCATGATCTAATACTAATATCGAATCACAATTTTCGATCGTCGATAAACGGTGAGCAATAATAATACTAGTGCGGCCCTTGATAATTTCTTCGGTTGCTTTTTGAATAACTAATTCCGTAGTTGAGTCCACATTGGCTGTGGCTTCATCTAAGATCAACACATCTGGATTAAAAACAAGTACTCGTGCAAAAGCAATCAGTTGCTTTTCCCCGGTGGAAAGGTTCGATCCTTTTTCTTCCACCATTGTATCTAAGGATCGACCTCCGGATTTCAGTAATCCCAGATAACCAATTTTTTGGCAGGCTTCGATGACTTTAAACTCATCGATAGAGTCCTCACCCAAGGTGATGTTATCTAAAATTCGACCACGAAATAAAAAAGGATCCTGTTGTACCAAACCTACATTTTGTCGTAACGAAGAAATATTTATATCTTCAATCCATTGATTATCAAATAAGAGTCTTTGCTTTGGTACCTGGTAAAATCGCATTAATAACGAAATCAAAGTGGATTTACCACTGCCGGTTTTACCAATGATAGCTAAAGATTTCCCATAAGGGATTTCAAAATTTAAATTTTGCAACACCATTGGTAAATGTGAAGCATATTGAAACGATAGATTTTTAACAGTGATTCCTTGCTGTAATCGTTGATAGCTTTGCCCTTCCAAAATAGGTTCGGGAATTTCATCAAATAATTGAAAAATTCTTTCCGCGCTTGTTAGACTGTTCTGGAATTGTTGGTATTTTTCCAATATTTCTCGCAAGGGGGGAATAAAATCTTGGGCATGTAACAAGAAGGCCACTAAAGTACCTAACGCAATTTCCCCTCTTAAAGCAGATTGTCCACCTAAATATAAAGACAGCGCTATCGTGATTCCGGTATAAAAATTTACCACAGGCATTAACATCGCATATTGCTGAATTGATTTATAAGATAATTTTGCGTACTCATTGGAGTGTTGTAAAAAGCGATTTTCCGATTTGCGAGTCCGTCGATACAGCTGAATGATCTTGATGCCATTTAAGTTTTCAGCAACAAATGAATTTAGTTCTGACAATTTTTTCTTAGATTCCCTTTGTGTAGCACGAATCCAATTACTGATTTTAAAACTGGCGGCTAAAAAAATGGGAGTAAAAGACAAAGTCAAAACCGTTAGTGGCACAGAAATATTTAGCATAAAGGCGATGATGGCAATCAATACCACTACCTCGGTAAATACAGAAACCACGCCCTCGTTAAACAGGTCAGAAACTTGCGAAACATCATTAGACAAACGTGTGACAATTCGCCCAGTGGGATTTTTCTGAAAAAAAGATAAAGGCAAATTTTGCGTGTGTTTCGTTAGGTCTTCTCGCAGTTGATACAACACTCGATTACCTAATTTCTGAAATAAAAATAAATGCGTGAACTGCAATAAAGTATAAATGACTTTTAATACTAAATAATAAATGGCTCCCCAAAATACAAACTGCATATCTTTGGCGATAAACCCTTTGTCGATGATTTTCCCAAAGTATTCAGGAATCAACCTGGAAACCAAGGCTAAAATCAAAACAGCTAATACGGCTGTAACAAATAAAAATAAATTTTTACGTAAATAAGGCCATAATTTTTTAAATAAAAACCAGTACGAAATATTCGCTTTGATTTTATCTTCATGATGAAAACTAGACATGCGAGGCTCCGACGGTAGAATTTTCTGTGTGAGTTTGCGTTTGAATCATATTTTGCAAGGTAGGACTGTGGACTAAGATCGATCCCAGTGATCCAAAGGCCTCTTGCACACCCTGGTTCAGTACTAAAATTTTATCAGCATTCACCACCGACGACCAACGGTGGCTGATGATGATTTGTGTTTTCTTTTGTTGGTGATCATTGCGGAATAAGTTTTTTTGAATGGTAGATTCCGTGTTGTAATCAACAGCACTTAAGTTATCATCAAAAACAAGCAACTCGCTTTGTAAGCGTATGGCCCTAGCGATCGTCAAACGTTGCTTTTGTCCACCCGATAAATTCACGCCTTTTTCACCTAACACGGTTTGAAAAGACTGGGGTAGTTCTTGGATTTCTTTTAAGATAGCGACTTGATCACAAATATTTTCTAGTTCGATTATTTTTAAATCAAAATCTAAACTGGAATCTGCGCCAAAATTAATATTTTCGGCAACTGTATCGCTAAATAGAAAAGGTTCTTGTGGAATAATAACGATCTTTTTCCGTAAAGAATCCAAAGTATATTTTTTATAGCACTGATCGTTGATAAAAATTTTATTATCTTCAATTTCATACATTCGGGCTAATAATTGAATTAAGGTAGATTTGCCACTAGCAATCGGGCCGACAATTGCCAAGGTTTCACCCTTTGCTATTTTAAAACATAGATTTTTTAATACATATTCGCTGGCTCCCGGATAGCGAAAACTAAGGTCGTTAAACTCTATCGACTGAATTTCATCTAAGACCAAGCTGCCATGATCTGTGATTTCAGACTGGCTATGTAGGACTTCTTTGATGCGCTCATATGCGGCCATGCCCTTTTGATATTGACTCAGTCCCAATCCTAATGCCGTCATTGGCCAAGTCAGTTTACTAATAAATCTTTGAAAGGCGACTAAAGAACCAATTGTCGCGATACCTAGTACGATATCATCGGCGGCTACAAATAATAAAACCACGGTGCCCGAAGCGACTCCAAACTGCATCACTGGAATAAATAAAGCATCGACTAGGGAAACTTGATTCGAAATATTTTCTAGCTCTTTACTTTTTAAATTGAATTGTTTTAATTTAAGATCTTCTTTGGCGAAACTTTTAACGACCTTGATCCCGCCGATTAATTCCTGAATGAAACCAGAAATTTCAGATAACTGATCTTGCTGCTTTTTAAAACGAGCATGTATCAGTCGATTCACTTTATAAATTAACAGCGGTACTAATGGAAAAAGTATTAAGCACCACAAAGTCCATTTCCAATTTAGAAATAACATTAAAGGTATAACTAAAAATAAAATCGATACGCCATCAAATAAGATTAACAAGCCTTGGCCAATACCTTGGCGAAAAGCCTGAACGTCGTTGATGATCAAACTCATCAATTCACCGACTGTGTATTTTTGATAAAACTGCGGTCCCATTTTTAATAAATGTTGAAACAAACGATTCCGTACATCTTCGGCTACTTGTGTGTGATATTGTCCAAATATAGATCGCCAAAAATAACGAGTGATGGCCAATAAGGACATAATACCCAAAAGCTTCAATGCCGTCCAAGTCAGATCCTGTGTCGAACCCAAATGAGTGACTTGATCAATGCCTTGTTTGATGTATAGAGGATAAATAGCATCTAAAGCATTCGTAATGAGTAATACAAATAAACCTAGACTAAAGGCCTTATAATAACGGCGAACATAATAGATAACTGGGTGTTTTTGGTCCATATTTGAAAGACATACCTTGGATGGATAGACTCGGTCAAAATCAATTGTTAGTATTTACTAGCAACATGAAGAAACTAAAATTTTTTAAAAAACCATATACAGATTTATCTGCAAATAATGTCTTTAAATCGGCAACGGTGATAGTCGTCTTTGTGGCTATTTCTGTTGTTAGTCAGAAATCCTGGTCGCATATTCAATTCGATGATCGCTGGCAGATCTCTAAAGACGAAAGTGTAAATGAGCTACACGTTGGTTTAACTCCGAACTACGAACCACTAGAGGGCGAGTCATCTGCACCGCAAGCTTTGTGGAAGTTTGATTTTCAATTTGGGCACTTTCAATCACGCACCAACGGAGCTGATCGTGGCTATGATGTGGGATTTTCCTTTGAAACCAGAACGACAGATAATTGGATTTTTGGTGCAGGTATGGGGTTCAGCCACACCAATCTAGAAAAAGTCACAAAAACAGAACCGAAAGCGACACTGGGTTACTATTTTCCCTTGTCTTCTAAATCCGATTCTGAATTTGAACCCAGTATTGAAGTGAAGCTGAATGTTTCTAATCTGAGTTATAAACAAGGTATCGATCCCCAAACTGGTTCTACGACCTCTGCCAATGCGGATTATCGATTTTCCACTCGAGGTGTTGGTTTAGATTTGGGTTTCAGTTTAGTGGATTGGGTCAGTGTGAATGTAACGTATTTTAAATATTCTAGTGAAGCTGAATTTTCAAACCGATTAAGTTCTTTAAATGGTGGATTTCCAGTGGCAAGGGCTCGACGATCTTGGGCGGAATCTTTGGCGCAAATTGTATCAGAGTATAAAACCGTGGCTGCTGATTTTGTACTTTCACCCAAATTAGATTTAAATGTGAGTTATTCACAAGCCGTGACTTATGTAGAAAAAAACGTAAGTCATGATTTATGTGTGGAGCTAGATAAAGATGTCACAGATAAATTTCGTGCCGGAGTTGGGCTGGGAGGCACTCGCGCGGAATCGGGTAGTAACTCTTATGGAATCATTTTTTTAGGATACAAAATATAATGGCAACACTGACGGATAGTATAAAAGAAAGGCGAGCGCTGGCTTATCAAAATGGAACCTTTTGGCCACGTTTAATTTCTTTTTTACATTTTGTTTGGTATGTGGCCTTATTATTAGTGCTTTCCATGATTGGGCAGGTGCTAGTTCAAGTTTTGTTACGCACCAAGGATTGGATGACATTACAAAATGAAGCGATTCTAATCGGGATTCTTTTTGCACTCAGAATCGTATTAGTTATTTTTGGACGTCGACAAACGATGCATTTGACGAAATATGTTTTAATCGATCAAGGGATCATCGTTGAAAATGGCAATGTGGAAGAGCCGATCATGGCTGGTGATGTGGCTCATGTTGAACCAGATGCGATTATTATGAATGAAGACAAAAAAATTGCGATTCCCGTGTATCTCAGAATGTATCATGTGTTTGATCATTTGTTTCATGTCAAAACCAGTTTGCAAGTGTCTGATGCGCTTAAATGGAGAAACTATTATTACTTACTTCGTCAGCAGTATCGATTGACGGGAGATCTAGACCCTGAAAAAGATAGCACAGATCATTTATTCAAAGCCTTGGTGGGATCTTTAGTTATCGGAGTCGCTGTTTATTATCGAACGCCCAGTAAAAATTTAGCTTACTTTGTTGCTGGCTTTTTTAGTTTTCCGTGGGCCTGGTATTTATTGTCGTATTTGACTAAGCTGTTATTAATTAGTTGGGTGCAAAGTGGTTTGTGGAAAATCAGCTCCGATAATGAAATTCAAGATAAACGGGATTCAGCTTTGCAGAAAAAACTTTTGAATAATAAAGACATTGTCGAGTTAGGTAGTTGGGCCATCGTATTGATAGCAGTTATATTTTTTGGACTGAAAGTCGCGTTGAAGTAATTTACATAAAGGACAGTTATACTACCACTTCCACTCAAACAAAACCACCTAGTCATCCTTGGTGGTTTTTTTATTTCTTAGAATGAAGTATTCCAACTAAGTGAGGTCACAATCGAATACTTTTTATAAGCACTCGAGTCCTGCGTCGAATCGTTCACAGTGTAGTTAGCACTTACAACAGCGCTTAGTTTTTCATTGATGGGTTTTCTTAGTCCCGTCGTTAAAGAGTAATCCGTATCTTTTCTACCCGTGCTGTGATCAGGATAATCGGCCACATAGGCTCCTAACTTAGCGGTCGCAACCGTGTCCCACTTCCATGGCCACATATATGTTAGTCCCGCATCGATCTTGGTATTGCGTTGATTACGGCCGCCGGCATTTGTGGCTGCATAGCTTAGTTCTGCAATATAGGCTGTGGTTTTTTTCTTGTCTTGAAATAACGTATTCGTTGTACTGAAAGTCAACTTGTTGGCAGAGGGGCTGTCGTCTTCACCTGTTGTTAACAAGGATTTATCTTGTCGCATTTCTAGACCATATTGAGAAAACCAATCATCACTCATGACAAAAGTTGCATCAGTTTTTAATATGGTTGAGTTCACAATAACTTCTCGGGATCCAGTGGCGTCTGCATTCATATTAATCGTTTCGTAACCCGCAGCCACAGAACCCTGAAAGGGTTTTGATAAAGCCATGCCTTTATACTTGAGCGGAAAATTTAAATTTAATACCAAAGGATCGGTATTTTGAAATGAAGTTTCTGCTGCAAAACTTTTGTTTGTCGAATACATATCCGAAGCCGTCAAAATTCCAGAGAACTCATATTTTTCGGTGTAAAGAATACGGTACTCACCACTACCACCATAAGTCCATCGATAGCCAGCCAGATCGGTTGGATAGGATTCAGCTTGTGAATTGGAAACACTTAAAATATTAGAATCGTAATTCAAACCCAAGTTAAACGTCAGGATGAATTTTTTCGCCTTTTCTGCTAAGAACGCTTTGATGTTGGCAATTTGTTCGATGTAGTTTTCAGCTTGCTCGTCCATTTTTGGATCCGATGAATTATCTAAAACAAATTCAAAGCTAGTTTTAGCTTGATCGTATTTTTCTTTTTGAAAATCGATCACACCAGCAAAGAAAGCAGCGGATGGACTTAATGTTTTATCTTGTTTGTCTTTAAGCGCTGTGAAAGTTGAGTGCGCTTTTTCGTAATCTTTTAACTTCATATAATTTAAACCCAAAAAGTAATCGCGTTCATTGGAATTAAATCCAACACCATTTGCATTTTGTAAAACGACGATCGATTTTTGGAATTTGTCATTTTTATATAAAGTGACACCGTATTGATAATAAAAAGAATTGTTGGAAGGATCCAGTTCTACGGCCTTGCTAAATTTCGCCTCGGCTTCTTCTAGTTTGGATTGTTGGAACAGAACTAAGGCTTCTTGGGCCATTTGTTGCGCTAATTTTTGTCGTCTAGCTTTTTCTGCTGCATCCAATAAGGCCTGTTGTTTTAAAAGTTCTTCTTTTCTTCGTTTTTCATCTTGTTCCATGCGCATGCGTTCTAGTTCTTGTAGTTTGGCTAAGTCCGCCAATCGTTTCGCCTCTAGCAGGGCTTGCGCTTTTCTTTGCGCTTCTAAAGCCGCGGCATCCACAATAGGTTTTCCACTTAAAGTTTTACGATAGGAATCAAAGGCCGAGATAGCTTGTTCTTTGGAGTCGTAAATTGAAATTGTTTGTAAACCATTTTCACTGCGTAAAAAATATGGTTTACGATTTAAATAACCATCATTGATCATCTGTTCCACTTTTGATGATTCAAAATTTTTAGTGGTACCTGTTGGAAGGGCATAGACTTCAGGGGTGATCTCAGATTCATCCCAAGAAACACTATAGTAACCCACAAACTGTGCACTATTAGGACCAGTTTCATTCACTTCAATGCGCGCCAATTTACCCGACTTGGCTTCGCGAAATAATAGCGAGTAAGACTCTGAGACGTTTGGATTTTTATTCCAGGCCTTAGCGTGATAATCTAAGCGAATGGGTTTTTTGGTATCAATGATTAATTTTTTGGGTTCTTCGTTGGTGGCAATATTGGCGGAATTTGCTGATGCTGTTGACGCCAAACTTGATGTCGATGGAGTTGTCGATGATGTCGCAGTGGTGGGAGTCGTCGACGCTGCTGACGGTGTGGTTGTGTTGTTATTGTCCGCGGACACAGTCGATTTGCTCGATTTTTTTTGCGGCAAGGGGATCACTGCTTTATGTTGCGCGAAGGCGGTTTTTTCACAAAGCAAATACGAAGCCGTAACGGAAGTAGACAATAATAAAAAAAGAGAAAAAGAATTTTTTTTCACAAGTGTGGTCCTTTGCTGTAGTGCAGGTAATAGTATAAAAAAAATATTTTCATCTGACAGCATTTATCACTCAAATCGATGATTGCCTTACGATGGTCTAGTCCTTTCGATATTTGTTATTGTGTATTCGGCCGCAGGAAATTAGTATTAGGCTATGACGAATGAAAACTCTAAAGATGCGATTGAGTTTCAAGGTATTAAGCTAAGACCTGCATTGGCTTGGATTGTACTGACGGCAGCAAACAGTCCTTGTGATTGTTATGTTCAGCTCAAACAAGCGAATCATTATCTTATTTTTCAAAAAAAGGGCACGGCGACCAGGAAAAATTTATTTCAAGTTTTTATGAAAGCCGGAGTCTTCGAGATTTTTGTGACCGAAGAACAATATCGATTTTATGTCGACTTAGTGGATCAAGTTTTAAACTCCAATTTTGCTAACGAAAAATTAACTCAATTCAAGAAACAACAACAGTTGTTTAATATGTTATTTCCTGAAAAGGCGGCTTTACCATACAACGTACAAAAAATGATGAACGAGTTGGGGTTAAAGCTTGACGCGAATTCAAAGGACGCTATCAAAGAAAAAATAAAATTTCCAGAGCACCCTAAAGACATCGATCTGATTAAATTTTTATATGAAGATATTGATTTAAGTACGGCCTCGATGGAAAAAGTTGTTGATAACACGGATAAAATCGAAATTGAAAATCTTCGAAAAAAACTTTCAGCAGCGAATAATCAGATTGAGCAATATGCGGATGCCATAAAGGACAACGAAAGTGAATTGGCTCAAAGTGAATTAGAAATTCGTAAAGGCATAGAAGAGTTGTCAAAAATTCAAAGTGAGTTAAATAAGCTTAACGACGATCATGAGGATTTAAAACGCAAGCATAATATCATGAAAAGTGAATTAGATGATTTACTTTCAGGTCAAAAAGACGCAAAACAAATTTTTGCGGGACGAATTGCTTCTTTGGAAAAGCGCCTTGAAGAGGTCCGTGCCGAGACTCAGGATTTCAAACTAAAATACGCACGCGAAATTGATAAAAATAAAGAGCTACAAAGAAATCTTAGCCAAGCACAGACAAATCTAAGCAAAACCGCCGCCGCCCTTAAGAAGGTCACAACTCCCAAAAGCGCCTAATACCAAATCATAAAACCAATACCTAGAGACAAAAAAGCTCATTATATTTTGGTTTGTCCAAAATTTTCTCGAAATTGGACTCCACCTAGCGGATGAATTTTTAATTTGCTATGTGATCCTGTCTATCAAATAAATTTTGTTGAGGTGGAAATATGTGGCAAGTTCGTAACAAACACATGAAATGGTCATTGTTGCTAGTTGTGAGTTTAGGATTATCGGCATGTATGCGTGGAGGCGATCATTTAACTTTGGAGCCGAAAGCGCAGGATAAAGCGGGTGGTGTTGGCGGCAGCACTGGTAACACAGCCACAAACAATTGTAAGGAAGTCGCTTCGGATATGGTTACTTATGATGAGGATATCAAACCTATTTTTCAAACCTACTGTAAAGATTGTCACTCGGCCGGTCCATTGAACTGGTTGGATTATAAAAATTTCATGAGCAAAGAGGGGCGCTTGCAGATTTTAGCGACGCGTGTATTTATCAAAGGCGATATGCCGATGGCAGGTTTCGAAAAGCCAACTCAAAACGAAATGAATTTAATTAAAAAATGGATTGAGTTGAATGGGCCCGAAAGTCGTCGTTTAGCAACGGACCCTGCATGTAAAGATTCCGCAGATACGGGTACAGCAGTGACAACCACTACGACAACATCAACAACTTTGCCATCTTCGGTCGAAACACCAGCGGATCCGGCACAGCCTACAGATCCTGCGAACCCGCCAGATCCAGGAGCACCGATAGTGCCAGTGGTGCCATCAGCTTATGTTGGTTACATCGAAGATATTAAACCAATTATTGAAAACAAGTGTGCCCTTTGCCACAGTAATGGTGATCTCAATTGGTTAGATTACAAAATATTTTCTAACCGCACAGACAAAATTTTGAATCGAGTGATTGTTATAAAAGATATGCCACCTAGTTATATGCAGACCCCCTTGTCTGATCTAGAGTTAAAAACATTTCAGTTGTGGTTAGATCAAGGTGCTGCAGAAACCAGGGACAAGGCTGTGTTTCCTACTCAACCGGTTCCTGCGCCGACTCCCGCTCCACCAACTGTTGAACCGGGATTCACTTACACCAAAAATATTGTTCCTTTGATTACGAAATATTGTAAAGACTGCCACTCGGCGGGTACTTTGAATTGGTTTGAGTATGCGAACATTAAAAGAGTCGCAGACAGTGGTTCTTTAAAAGAAAGATTAATCGGACCACTAGCTCCAGACAAAGTGCCAATGCCCATGCCGTATTTTCCACAACCGAGCGTCGACGAATTAGACGTGTTTCGAAAATGGATTGAGCAGGGCTCTGTCGAATAAAAAATAGGAAATGGACAGTTGAAAAATCAATCAAGTTGTAAGTCCAATAAAGAAAGTGAAAGACAAATATGAAAACTAAAATTTTATCTTTGAATGCAGTCAAATTTTATCCTGTAACAACTTTAGAGACATCATTATTGTCCTTGGTCGCAGTTTTCGCATTGACGATGATCCCAGTGAACAGCTGGGCTCGTCCTGAATACGCACTAAAGACAGCGGCTAGTCAGTGTACGGTTTGCCACGTGAACCCTTATGGTGGTGGTTTACGAACAGTCTATGGTAAAATTTATGGAGCGAAAGGACTTAATGGTATTTCGCCATTTTCAAATTCAGATACTTTTTCAGCAGACATCAGAGCTTTGGGGTATTCACCACGAAATCCTGACGTCAAGACTTCGGGATTCACAATGATGGATGTGACGGCTGGTATGAACATTCCTTTGAATCAAGACGATTCTGGTGTGCAGTCTAGAATGGTTATGACCTATGGTTTTGGTGAATTAGTCGCAGGATTAAAAGATACGTTTTTATTATTTAAAACGACCGAGCAAGGTAATTTATTGATAGGTAAATTTATTAAACCTTTTGGTTTGTTGACAGACGAACATCGCACGTACACTAAGATGCAGACCAATTCAAGTATTCAAGATTATGAATATGGTATGGGCGTCGCACATGATTTTGAAACTTTACATATGGATGCAACCTACACTGATGACAGTCGCTCCAAAACCTTAGCGAATGAACCTGTGATCACCAGTTTGTTAAATTTTAGATGGACTCCAGTTATTGCACCTTTGATGTTAGGCGGAAGTGTAATGACGAATGAACGACAAGATACTGCGGATTCTTCAGCTGCGTCGATTTATGGTGGCCTTTCTTTTGATCGTTTGACGGATGCAAAAATTCCAGTGACTTACTTGATTGAAGTGGTGCAAGCGAATGGTTGGAATCAACAAGTGAACAAAATAGATTTTTTTGGTGTGGATACGGCCTTCAAAGATGCGGTCAAGTATAGTGAATCTTTGGGAACTTATATGCAGTTGACTTACGATGTTGTGCAAAGGTTTACGTTGATGGCCAAATACGACCAACTGGTATTTGACAAAAGCTATAAAGCGGATGCCTTCAACCGCTATGGTATTGGTGGTAATTACACTTTAAATGCGAATTCAGTGCTAATGGTCCGTTATGAGATTGCCGACTCAGGATATCGCACATTGGATAAATCACAAAAATTCACAATGAACTCATTGTATTTTGTGATTAAGGCTGGATTTTAATTTATTAAGAAAATATGATTTTAAATAATTCCCGTAACCAAGGTAGCTGAGAATCAGGATTGTAATGGTAATTGGTTGCCATTACAGCAAATGTTCCGTTCTGTTTTTTGGTCTGAATTGCTAGCTCATTACCAAAAAACCAAGATTCGCCTTTTAGTTCCGGTAGTATTTTTGTAAGCCAATCTTTTCGTAGGGCCCAAAAAGAATAGCTGGGATCCAATGAGCTTTCAACCGCGATATATTTTTCAGAAATAATGTCCTCGATCCATTTTTGTTTAAACGAGATCTGACCATGCGGTTTGCGTTTGGCATCTTTTCGTGTGCCTAAAATTAAAGGAACTGATGGCTGATCCCTGAAGCATTTAATGACATTCATATGCTCAGCCAGTGGAGTTCCTAAATCCATCGAGCAGTAAATAATAAAATCACCCGTTGCATTTTGTAGGCCTTGCAAAATTTTTTTTGATTTAAGCTTTTCCAAGCTTTCAATCCATTGAAAACTAACATTGCGAGTAGCGGACGGTAATTCGGGTATTTTGTTTGAAATAACCAGACCTTCAACCTGAATTGGAAATTTAGTATAAAAACTTTGAATATCGCTAAAAGGATTTTTTGATAAATCTTTTTCTGAGCATGGAATTATCAGAGTCATTTTTAATTGAGAATTCATGCTGGCTAGATTTTCTTATAAAAGTCCTAGTTTCAAGATAAAAATATAATCCAGCCAACAGTCAGAACGTTTAAATACATTCTGCGGGATTAATAAATGCGGCGAGCCGTGATTATGCGACAGACCTCGGGCATGCTTTTTAGAATGAAAAATATAATTCAGATTTGTAATATTATGTGGCTTACTAGCAGTTTCTGTATTTCGGCACAGGCAGAAAATCTGCCAAATTCAAAGGCGACGACAGTTGTAGAGTCTGCTACTTCAGCAAAAACCACAAATACAGCGGATGGCGATATACATTCTGTTAGCGTCAATAAAACGATCGAATCCGGCAGTGGGATTTATGCCAAAAAATTGGTGTGGAATCCGAATAATATTTTGAACAACAATCATAACATAAGTACAGATACCCCTCATGTTGTTTCTGAGGCCAATAAGCCGTGGGTGCAGCTAAAAAATTTGGAGCAAGAAAAAAATTGGCCAGCTTGTGTTTCTAACTCAGAAGCAAATACAAAAAAAATCAGCATCAATGGCGAACTGGGTGGGTGGCCGGCTTTAATTTGGGCAAAATGTTTAAGTAATTTAGACCTTGAGAAAAAAAATGTCGTGAATGCTCAAACATTTTTTAAGTGGTTTGACAAAAATGGTGCAACAATAAAGTCCACTTCAGGTCCTTGGAAAGAGTCTTTGTTGCAAGAAGTCTTGAAGTTGCGATTGAATTTTGCAGAAGTCAATAAAGTCAAAAGAACAGATTTGGCATTGAAGCAAGTAGAAGTGGCTTTGGATTCTGATTTGAGTCTAGATAAGGAATTATCTGCAAAAGCTTATGGAATATTAGCAGATATAATGTCTGCTCAAGGGCGTACTTCCCAGGCTCAATATTATTATGAGCAAAGTTTATCACAGAAAGAATCCAAATTTATTCGTGAAAAACTACGAAATGCTCAAAAGATTTTAAATACTAGTAATGGCAAAAAAGATGAGACGGCTCGATTAGACTGGGTACCTGAAGCTGAAAAAGAGTACGATGATAAATTTAAGAATTTATTAAAAAACCAAGATCATCTGGGTTTAGTTAAGGAAGCTTTGCTATATCTAGAAAAATATCCTGGTGGTAAGAAATCTAAATGGGCACAAGATAAAATTTTAGAAATCTATACGACGGCGGTGGATGCAGCGACTGAAAAAGGTGGTTTAGATAAACTTCCTAATTTAGATAAAACAGAAAAGTCAGCAAAAGCGAATGAGGATTTACTAGAGGCCAAAAAGGATTTTTTGTCCAAAGTCCGTCAGGCGATGTTAAAAGCCGATACAATGCGCTTGGTGGAGTGGTCTAGATTGTTTCATCGACGCAACGATTTTCAAGGATCGCTCGTGATGGCAGAAAAAGTTTTAAGTGATAATCCAGTGGGTTCTGCCGTAGGGATTTTGTATTACATTGTTGGTCGATCTGCTCAGTTCACCGGGGATTATCAAAAGTCCTTAAAGTATTTTAATTTATATATTGAAAAATTTTCGAATGGTGATGACTTAAATGAAGTTTTATTTCGATCGGCGTTAGTCAATATTCGTTTGCAAGAATATTCAACTAGTGTGGCCTTATTAGAAAAATTATTGATTCAAAAAAATATGGATCGACATGAGTTATCGGCTCGGTACTGGTTAGTTCGATCCTTGCAATTACAAATGCAGAAGCAAGGAAATAATAATTTTCAAAGTCGAATCGAGGAAGAAACTAAGAACATAATCACAAAATTTCCAATCAGTTATTATGCCTTAAAGCTAAAAGCTGAAAAAGACTCTGGCGAATTAAAATGGCCATTACCAGATAAAATCGAATCGACCTTAGCAGGTGAAATTTATTTGTTGCCAGGGCAGATGGCACAAATGAATCGCATTAAAAAATTAATTCAGTGTGGTTGGACCTTGGAAGCTCAAGATGAAATCACTAATTTTGCGATGCCTGCAGATTTAAAATTAAAATTTTTATTATCGCAAGAATGGCTGTCAGCTAAGGCCTATCCGATAATTATAAAGATTTTTAACGAGGTGGTCGATGCGGTGCCTGAAGTTCGTTCCCTAGAAGCGATGCAGATGGTTTATCCTCAGGAGTATCAAAAAGAAATTTTTGAGCAGGCTCAAAAGCAAAAATTAAATCCATTGTTGGTAAAAAGTTTGATTCGTCAAGAAAGCGCTTTTGGACAAAAAGCGGTTAGTACTTCGAACGCCTATGGTTTGATGCAAATGATTGGACCGACGGCGCAAGAGGTGGCTGAAGAGTTAAAGATCAACGGATTAGAAATTCCGAATGATTTATTTCAACCAGCGATAAATATTCGTATGGGGACTTATTACATTGCAAAGGTCATTCGTCAATTAGGGGGACATGTGCCTTTAGGGTTAGCGGCATACAATGCTGGACCTCATAAAGTGATTAGCTTTTTAAGAATGCGTCCCGAGCTATTAACTTTACCAAGGTCGGTCAGTGGCGATTTCAAAGACGAAATCTGGTTTGATGAGTTACCTTGGTCGGAAACAAGTTTTTATGTGAAGGCGATTTTAAGAAATGTATTGGTTTACAAAATGTTAGAAAAATCCAATGGGGGCGTATCGTCCTCGATCAAATTAGACCAAGTACTTTGGTCGGATCTAGTTTTGCCTATGTAGGTGAACACTGATTGAGTGTCATTCGGATTTTGATTAATTTTATATTTGGAGGTTGATGGTGAAGCAAAAATTTTTGGTTACTCGCGGTTTCAGTTTCAGAATGGTTGCTATGGCCTTTGGTCTTGTCACCATGAGTGTAACCGTTGGTTGCGTTCATAAATCTGTAGATTCAACCTCTACAGCTCAGGGTAACGTTGTTAGCTCAACAGTTACGACCGGTGGAAATGGGACGGAGTCCTTAGCTGGAATAGGCTCTGAAGATGAAACACCTGTTGTGAAGCTGCAGGATATTTCCAGTTTTAAAATTGGTGAAGCGGATTCAACAGTCAGTGATTATTCAACTTTAGAAACTGTTCCTGTTGAAATTAATCCTATGGTTGAAAAATGGATTGCATACTTCCAAGGAAAAGGACGCCCTCATATGGAGCGTTACTTATCTAGGTCCTCTAGATATATGCAATTAATGAAAAAGATTCTTCGTCAGAATGGTTTACCAGAAGACATCATTTATATCGCGCTAATCGAATCCGGATTTGCATCCAAAATCACTAGTCGAGCGGCTGCTGTCGGTTACTGGCAATTCATACGTGGTACGGGGAAGCGTTATGGATTGGAGATTAATTCCTTTGTGGATGAAAGGCGAGACCCCGTATTGTCAACACAAGCGGCGGCCGAGTATTTTAAAGGATTGTACAGTGTTTTTGGAAATTGGTATTTAGCTATGGCCTCTTATAACGTGGGTGAAAATCGCGTAAAAAAAGAAGTGATGAAGACCATGAGTCGAGATTTTTGGGAGTTAGCTCGTAAGCGTAGATTGCCAAGTGAGACGATCAATTACGTTCCTAAATTTATTGCGGCAAAAATGATTGCAACTGATCCAGCAAAGTACGGTTTTGTAGATATAGATTACTTACCTCCTTTGGAGTTCGAAAGCATCAAGGTGGATAAACCAGTTAATTTACGATTATTTGCAGAGGCGATGAATCTAGAATACGACGAAGTGAAGCAACTAAATCCAAAATATCGTGGCGAGATAGCAACGCTAAAATCAGGCGTTTTGGAATTAAAAATCCCGGTAGGGGCTCAAGCAACCGCCTTAGCAGCTGTCAAACAAAGCTTTGTGGATCGTGTTGAGTTCATTGCGGACGCAGGTGACACAAAGACCTATAAAGTTCGTCCAGCCGACAGTCTAAATACAATAGCAAAAAAATTCAAAACGACAGTCGCTTGGTTGCGTGATAATAATGATTTGAAAAAGGGTCGAAAGCTACGAGTGGGACAAAGTCTTCAAGTGCCAGATCTGACCGTACGTAAAAAAGTGGTGGTAGCCAAGTCGGAATCAAAACCTGAACCTAAATTGGAAGTTAAAGCTGAACCAAAGCAAGAAGTTGTCGCTTCTGAAGACAAGGCTGGTTCTGCGAATGAAATCGTGACGGCAAAAGGGACCTTTTATGTGGTGCAATCAGGGGATACCTTGTCAGAGATTGCTAACGACTATGATTCTAGTGTTGTCGAGCTTAGGAAAATGAACAAATTGAAAAGAGGCGTGAAGCTCAAAGTAGGTATGCGTATTCGAGTTCCGAAGGTGGAAAGATTGCCTGCAGATCCGAATGGGGATAAAACCGATGAGCCTGACATGGATGAAACTGAAAAGTCAGAGCCCGATACATTGAATGCTGAACAACGAGGTGGAGCCAGGCGAACCAGTGAATTCAAATCCTCAAGCTCCAGGAGCACCCGAAGTTCTATAAGTGTGACTAAATTATTAGAACGAAATAATGAAATTTTAAGAAAGTTCTCTATGAAATCGCAACAAATGGGGGCGGTAGCAAAAGTGACGAAGAACAAAAGTATTAAAAATTTGAAAGTCGATGGACGTTCTAAAAAAATGAACAAAGTGGCAGTTACAAATTAAGTGTAGTTCTGGCTATTATAACCAAAGTGATTGTGTGGGCGCGTCTGCATCTGTATGACTTGAAACTAAAATATTTTGTCGATCTATTAGACGAAAGTCAGAGGAATGCGAGTTTCTGTGACTTAGTTTTGAAATTTCCTATATTCCTGCTAAAATTATTAAGTCGTAGTAATACGAAGGAATCAATAATTTCAAAGGCGAGGTGTAACATGTCCGTAGTATTCAACAAGCATTTAAGATTGATGTTAGTTTGTTTTTTGATGACACAATTGAATCCATTGACTGTAGTAAAGGCCGCAGGGGTGGATCCTCGAATTGAAGCGGAAGAAGCGGCAGCGGATGCGGATGCGGCTTTGGCGGAAGCTAAGGAATCTAGAAGAAAAGCGGACGAAGAACGAAAACGTCGAGATAAAATCAAAGACGAAGCCAATGCAGCGATCGCTAAGGCTAAATCCTTAGAAGAGCAAGCCAAGAACGATCAAGCAAAAGCAGAAAATGAAGTCGTAAAATATAAAGCCGAATCGGATGAGTTATTAAAGCAAACAAAATTAGCTGAAGAAAAACAAGTGCTAGCTAAAAAACAAACCGGCGCCGCTATAGAAAAAACAAATAAAGCAAAGGCGACGAAGGAAGATTCTGCCAACAAGAAAAAACAAGCGGAACAAGTGATGAAGTCGGCCGAGGACGAAGCTAAAGAGACCGAGAAAAAAGCTCAAAAAGAAATGGAAGAAGCGCTAGAAGCACAAAAGCAAGCCGCTGAAGCTAAAAGCAAAGAACGTGAAGCCGCACAAAAGTTAGAACGAACTCGTTTACAGGCGCAAAAAGAAATTACATTGGCACAAGCGAATACTCAAAAAGCTAAAGCCGAAAAAGCTAAAGCGGAAGCTGAAAAGGCAAAGGCCGAACAAGAGATGCAAAAATTAACTCAATCAGAAGAGCAGGCTAAAAAAGAAAGCGAAGCGGCGATCGCAGAAAATAAAAAAATCCAATCCGATCTAAAGGACTATTTAAGTAAGGTTGAAGATGAGCGTAAGCAATATGAATCGGCCAAAAAAGAATCCGAGAAAAATAAAGAAGTGGCGATGAAGACCAAATTAGAAACTGAAAAAGTCAAGGCCGAAAAAGCCAAAGAATTAGCTTTGCAAAATCAAATGTTAACCAAGCAAAAGCAAGAACAGGCTGCGGCTGAAGCCGAGTTAGCTAAATTCGAAGCGGAGTTAAATAAATTGAAATCCGAGTTAGAAAAAGTCAAATCGGACCGAGCAAAAATTTCAGAATTATCGGATGATACAAAAAATAAATTAGAATCTACTAAATTGCGAATTGAAACAGTGAAGGCCGAAGTTGAAGCTGAAAAAATGCGAGCTGAAACTGACCGAATCAAAGCTGAAACGGCTGCATTGACCGGGGATTCAGATGTGGTTAAAAAATCCGTTAAAGACGATGGCAAGGTCGTTAATATTCCAGCTCCTAAAGCCGATGCGGCAACGACACCAACTAAAACGGACGGCAAGGATCGCAAAAGTAAAAAACGTAAGTAATCTGTCGATTAGGATCAGGGATGATATCGTATTTAAAAAACTATTTCAGGTTGCGAGCGCATGAGTGGTCTTTGGCCAACTCGGTGGATGAATGGGTTGTGAATGATTTGTCGATTCTAGAGATCAAGGCCATTATCGCAACGATGAAGGACTCGCAGCGCATTGGAACTTTGGTTTGGAAAAAGGGTTGGACAGAATGGAAGCCCATTTATCATATCGATTTGCAAGAATTAGTAGAACCTAGAAAACCTCGATTTAAATCCCCCTTGTTGCCGTTTCAGAATAAGAAGTCTGCGGAGGGAACGGTGATGGTTCCGGCGCAAAAAAGAAAATTTGTGGATCGCAAGTACGATCGTTTTGAAATCAAGTTGCCGGTCACTTTGGTGGTGGGGCAGAATCAATTTCAAACGACCACTCGCGATTTGTCATTGGGTGGTACTTGCTTGGCAGATCCGATTCCTTCCTGGGTAGCAGGATATTGTACGATGTTATTAGAAACACCTGATAATCGAAAAATCGAATTAGTGGCCTCGTTAGTAGAGGACCAGAAGGACCCTAAGTATCGTTTAGAGATCGTCCATTCTTTAAAATATGAAGAGCTCAAGGCGTGGATGGAAACTCATAACTTCTAAGTTAACTGTGTGGGTTTAACGAATACAGTTTGAGTGGGATATGCGAATTCGACAGCGATTTGTGCGGCCATGTCTTTGATCGTGAATAATAGATCTTCTTGAAATTGCAATTCAATGGGACCAGTGGCGGCAAAAATAAAGCAGTTCACTAGAATTTGTAAATTAAAATCTCCCATTAAGTTAAATCGAACAGTGATATTATTTTTATCAACAAGGGGATGATGTTCTAGATATTGTGTGATCATCATCTCGAACTGTTTCATTTTATCGGTGGAAGTTTCATAGGCGATACCAATGGTGTGACGAATGCGACGACTGGGGCGAACTCCCATATTGTCGATTTTTTCTTTGGCCATTACGGAATTCGGAATTGTGACTAAGGAATTATAAAATGTACGAATGCGTGTTGAGCGAAAGCCGATTTCTTCAATAGCGCCTTCGGTATCGGCGACTTTGACCCAATCTCCGACCTGAAAAGGACGATCAAGAATGATCATGATCGAGCCAAAGACATTGGCTGCGGTGTCTTGTGCGGCTAAGGCTAGGGCCAAACCTCCTAGTCCAAGTCCGGCCAATAAAGACATAACGTTGACGCCAAGGTTTTGTAGTAAAATCAATATACCAAGAACGACGACTAAGACGCGCAAAGTTTTCGTAAAAAATGGTGCTAGTTGATCATCCAAAGTGTTTTCGGTTTTTTTAGCGAGCTCTTCTAGTAGGCGACCGGTGGCATCGACGGCCATGTAGGCCAAGCGAATCACGAAATATGCGGCCAATATTTTTAGAAGAATAAAAATATATTTTGTAAAGCTCATGTGCAGTTGCAGGCCTTCAAAGCTTTCCATCCAGAACATCGAGGTGACTATCCAGGAAAGGGGACGGTGAATGTCTTGCTCGATAAAATACAACAAAAAGTCGTGGGCTTTATTGCGAATTTGCTCTGAGCTTTTGAATTTCAAAATAAATCGAAATAATAAACTTTGAATTAGCAAGCCGGCGGAGATGGCGACAACGATGCCGATCCATTTCCAATTGGGCATTAAAAATAATTCCGATTGCAACCAAAATGTGATTGTGGGATTCAGGGACGCTTGGATAGTTTCTACTTCTGTATTCATCATAGGAATACATGTTAGTAGAAACTATTTTCCAGAGTCAAATAAAGAAGAAGGCCACTACTGCGGAGCTTGAATTTGAATATTCACTCGCGTTTTTTGCAACTTCACCGCATCGCTAATAAAACTTGGCATATGATGCGATGGCGGAGGTGGTGGCGGAAGTGTTGGCGGAGGACCAGGTTTTCGTGGACCATCATCTGTTATTATTGGTCCTTTTTGGCCACTAGGCAAATCATCTGAGTTAACCATTGATGGTCCATTCTCGTCTGAAGCGGGAGCCCGCTTCTTATCGCCACCTTGTTGAGCTTGTTGCTGTTCTTGTTTGTTGTCGCCATTTTTTGCGGTTTCGGCTTTGGTTTCGTTATTTAACTTTTGCATTTCCTCTTTAGGCATAGCTTGAGGCTTGGATGGAGCTCCGCCCGCTTTGGCTTCGGTCATTTGACCGGGATTAACAAAGACAGGATTGACGATGGCTCCACCAGCGCCTGCAGTACCAACCGCCACGGATCCAGCAAAAGTAATAACCGACATGGCTTTTGTTGCTGGATTATAACCAGTCAAGAAATCGGTACCGCGAACTCCCGCCACAGCACTGGGAGTTTTAATATTAAACTTAGATTTTTCTCCGTCGTATTTTTGTTCAACGCTGGCGCGAACTTTACCGTACAAAACATTTAACTCGACATTCTTTTTGTCCTTGCCATCATTTTCATATTTTTCAATTTTAATTTGTGTTTCCGGAGAAATATTTAAAACGTTTTTATCGGCCATCACGATTTTCGCACGACCTTCTTTACCAGCAGATATTGTATCGCCTTGAACGACTTTCTTTCCCACTTTGGCGGGCTCGACTTTGTTGTCTTTACCTGTCACGGTGACTTCGCCTTTGACGACCATAAAAACACCATTCATATCTTCGGCTAATGCCAAGGATGGTGACAGCGATGTCAGTAGTACAGTCGAAATCAATGACAGGATCATAAGTGTAGATAATCTCATAGCAAACTCCTTAAATACGCATAGTACTTTTTCGGCATTCCACAGGGGTAACTTGATTTTATTATTGTCTCAAATTTGGACGCTTAGCTTTAGATTCGGTTAGTTTTATTGGAAGTGGCCGGGCCCCGTTATTAAAAAACAACCCCCACAAAAAAGGCCGGGGGCAAAGTTAAAAACAAAAAAAAAA
>JBPOJH010000020.1:0-5555 GCA_052033755.1 Bdellovibrionota bacterium
GCTTTGGTGTGAATCAAGGATATCCCACTTTTGGAGTTAGTGCTTTGCTATTTATGTTTAATTTAGATTTTGTGACTTACGGCGAAGACGTGGGAACTTACGATTCTCCTAAAGAAAATCGCATGTACGCCGTGAAATTAAATATCGATATCTAATGCCAATCGATTAGAATATTCGAACGCGAAATTAGAAGCCTTGGCAGCCAGTCGCTGCAGGGTTCGAATAGCATGTCATAATCTGACTACCTACGGATGCAGAGTTGGAGGATCCTCCAGCTTGCGTGATCGCCGAACCAAACTGTTGGCAAAAACTTCCGCTAGACGTATTACCATTGGTACAATTTGAATTGTAAGCAGCGATGGCCGCATTGCCAACTAAGGCTTGTGCGTCTGGATTATTTTTAACGGCATCACTATTTAGTGCATTTGTCAGACATGTTGAATCTAATGTGGTACATTGAGAAATTCCCGAATCAACTGCAAAGGCACTTAAGGTAGTAGCTGTAGAGGCTAAGGCCGATAACATTATAAGGCCTTTGCTTTCGGAGTTTTGACAATAAGTTAAAGCCAGTGAAGCATTGCTTTTGTTGATGGCCATAGAGGCGCCATTTTTAAAACCTAAAATGGACATGACTTGCACGCTTTGATTTGTGCCAGATGCGGAACTGATTTGTTGAAACACTTGCGATAGGCGTGTGCTTTCATTAAAACCATCTTCAATAAACTTTGCCACACAACGTAGGAGGTAAGCCGATTTACTTTCTAAGCCATCTATTTTTGACAAGCAGGAATTCACGGTCGCGGAAGTCGACGAATCAATACATGCTTGCGCGTTAGCGATTTTATCAGCGTCTTTGATACCACCACAACCAGTTAAATACAGGCTACTGCAAATTAAGATAGTTATCGATACAGATGCTTTATTTATCGTTGTAAAAAGTGAGTGTTGTATTTTCATCATGGTGGAATCCTCCGCTGTATTTTATCGGCCATTGTGGCAGTGGATTACATAGGACGATGGTCGTGAAATCGAAAATACGAATATGGTCATTGGTCCTGCGAAAAATTAATGTTTTTGTCTCAAGTTGATATGTCTTTTTTCCGATAAGTATCGTGTTGGAGAACAACATGGATGTGAAAAAAAATATTCTCATTATGAGTACACTCTTATTATGTTTGTGCATGATATCTAATCGTGTGCACGCGGCTGAAATTTACGAGTTCTATAATGGAGCTCGGCAGATGGCCATGGGTGGAGCTTCTATTGGAGTCGTCAATGACGAAACGGCCTTGCTGTCAAACCCTGCTGGCTTGGGAAAGCTACGTAATGCTTTTGGAACTATTTTGGATCCTGAAATTGATTTAGGATCAAATGCTTATACTTTTTATAAAGACTCTGCATTTTCAAATCCATTTGATCTAACTCAAGTTAAAAACACCACGGATGCAAATCGTGACAAACATTTTCACGCAAAAGCTCAGGTGTTTCCATCCTTCGTTGTCAGAAATTTTGGTATCGGAATTTATGCTAAAAATGCTATGGACGCAAGGATGAATACAGATGGGACTGCGATGACGACTCATTATGTGGACGATATGGCATTAGTTTTAGGAATAAATTTAAGGCTCTTTGATGGAATTCTAAAAATTGGTGGAACCGCTCGAGGCATTTCAAGAATTATCATTGATAAAGATGTGGATCCGCTGGGTAGCTTAGATAAAAGCGCCAATGCTAGTGAAGGTACTGGAGTAGGTATTGATGGGGGTGTAATTCTTTCGGCACCGATTGCTTGGTTACCGTCTATTTCGGCCGTCGTTAGAGATTCTGGAGGAACTAAATTTCCATCAGGCGGTACTCGTCTAACGACTACAACAAGACCAGCAGATGTGGAGCAAGATATTGATGTCGCTTTTTCAGTATTTCCGATCCATGCCAATCGAGCTAGATCTAGTTTCACAATCGAGTATCAAAAAATAAAAGAAGCCGCCGCAGCCACAAGCAAAACTCGATATTATCATATTGGCTATGAATTCAACTATGCTGATATGATTTTTTTTCGGGCGGGGATGAATCAAATTTATTGGACAGGTGGACTTGAATTGGCCACTGAACACACGCAAGTGCAACTGACTTCGTACGGAGAAGATGTTGGACCTGATGGAAGCCCAGAGGAGGATCGCAGATATGTTATTAAATTTGCGCTTCGATTCTAAAAAAATTTCAGACAAGAATTTCAAATCATTTAAATACTATCGTTGGTTGATAGTGTTGGTGACGATCTTTACTGTCAGTTGTGCGAATATATTTGAGCCAGCCTCGAAAAAAGATACAGATGAAGCCTTATATGAAGATGCATTGAAATATCTAGATGCTTCCAGCTGGGATTCAGCTATTGCTAAATTTAATCTACTTAGTGATAACTATAAATTAAAAACGGAAGTCATTGAAAACTGGGCGGGAGCTTATGCT
This sequence comes from Bdellovibrionota bacterium, assembly GCA_052033755.1. Lineage (GTDB taxonomy): Bacteria > Bdellovibrionota > Bdellovibrionia > Bdellovibrionales > Bdellovibrionaceae > JBPOJH01. The sequence continues at coordinate 2,470 of JBPOJH010000020.1, forward strand.
GGAAAATGTGGTTTGATTTTTTCCACATATTTAAGTCGTCTTACGGGAACCAATAGCGGTAGCACTACCGCATTTAAATATTTTATGAACGCCTTTACTGGCACCACCGTGGACCCGCAAAGTTGTGTGTTAGCTGAAAATAAAATGAAAGAAATCACCCCAACAGTTAGTGGCAGATCCGCCAGTCAAAGTTTTTTTATGTTGTTGCTTGGGATGGTAAAGATCGGAGCGATACTACGTGCCGACGCCGATCGTGATTCCACTTCCAATTATGGTGATGGCTCGATGGATGCTGGATTTGATGCCTGCACAGTTTCAGCTACTGATTATACATCTGATGGTCAACTGAGTGATATCGATGTGACTCATATCATTACTGGATTAGGAATGGTCCTAGAAAATTTTGCTGCAGTTAGTGCCAGTCTAAGTGGTGGAGATATTGGGACAACGATTAGTTCAATCAGTACAAGCTGTTCAGGATTAAATCCAAATCCGTGTAATATTTCGGATCCCGCCAATGTCACAGCAGCGATGATTTTAGCCATGCGATACATGATACACACGACCACAGGTAATCCAACGATTGCAATAGGTATTGGTGGCTGCACCAACGGAGTCATAGCACTATGCTGTGGACTGTAGAAAAAATTTTCTTAAATTTGATTTTGATCTTGTTGGTGATGAAAGCACCAGCCGCGGAAATATTTGAGTATGGGCAAACTGTTCGTCAAAATGGAATGGGAGGTGTTTACGCCTTTAATGATGACGATGCAGGGGCGTACTTACAAAATCCGGGTTACACATGTTTTTTAAAAGGGTTTAATTGGACTGTAATTGATTTAGATGCCGGTATTAATGGCCTACAAGTTTATAATGATGTGCAAAGTTCTAACATCAGTGGATTAACAAGTTTAAATTCTTTCTATGGAAAAAAAGTTTGGCTTGGCTTAGGTGGACAAACAACATTAACACTTCCCTGTTTTGGAGTGAGTGTATATGATTTTGGCCACCTTACGTTTTTATTACACAATCCCGCAAATCCAAATATGGAAATGACTTACCTAAATGATTATGCATTTTCGATTGGTGGTGCGATTCCAATTTCTCCAGTGCTGTCAATGGGATTAGCCGTAAAAAGAACGACTCGCGCAGGTGGTAGTGCCTTGATCGGCACAGCTTTGTTAAGCTCAGCTACGTCCACAACTTTGTTAGATCAGTTTTCTAAAAAAGGTGATGGATATGGTTTTGATTTAGGTTTTGTCGGACGCTTTGAATCTTTACCAATGAATCCAACTGTGTCGTTGGCTTGGAAGGATGTAGGATCAACGCAATTTTTAAAGACGACCAGCGCCGAAGCTCCCGATCGACAAAAAGATAACATTGTTTTAAATATGCAGGTCGGTGGTAACATTCCTTTATTAGGATTTCGAGCTGGTATCGAATATAGACATATCAACGATGCGACCGAGCAACTTGGAAAAAAACTGCACTTAGGAACTGAAATTTCCATTTTAATGTTTGACCTAAGGGCTGGTTTTTATCAAGGGTATTATACCTATGGTATTGGTCTAGATTTGTTGTTCGCACAATTAGATGCAGCGATGTATTCAATCGAAAAAGGAGCTTACCCTGGTCAGTCTCAAGATCAACGTATTCAAGTTGGTTTGAATTTTAATTTAAGCTTCGATCCTAGTTTTAATCTAATGGACTTTGGTGGTAAAAAACGCAAAGTGAAACAACGTCGCTAAAACTAGGCTTTTGATTTTATTACAAAATTCCGAAAAATCTGTGAATGAAAGCTTTTAAAGCCACGCAATTGAATAATCTTTGGATCTACAGATTGTATCTTTTCTTAGGTGCAATCTTATATTTAGCGTGGGCTCCATTAGAAATATATATAAATCATAATTTTGCCTCGTATCCGGAACGTGGAATTGTTTCGACAATTTACATGAGTCTATGCATCTTAAGTTTTAAATCGAAGTGGATCGAAAAAAATTTTGAAAGTATCGTGGCGCTATGTTTTTTTATGATGATTGGACATTACTTGACCGAGGTGAATCGGAATAATGTTAATGCCGCTGCCGTCGAAGGTTTTCATATTATAACCACCGCCACCTTAATTTGTTTGCAAAGCATTCGGTGGATGATCGCCTATCTAGTATATGCTTATTTAGGTATAAGCTTGGCATACTATGGTTTGTCGTCACCGGGCATTCAGTGGTTTCATTTTATTGCCGCCTACACAACTATTATGGCCGGAAACGTTTTGGTCTTAACATTAAGGAAAAATCTAGAAAAACGATTAGTCAAAGAACATGAAAATTTTCAGCTACTATTCGATAAAAACCTAGAAGGATTAGCTATCATCAGTGATGATTTAAAATTGATTCAAACCAACGAATATTTTAATAGCCTATTTCCTGGTATCCAGCTGGGGGATCCCATCCCTAGTTGTGTTGAGTTTAAAAATCAACCCGTTTTTGAAATTGTGTATATTCACCCTGAGCTAGGAGATGAAATTATTTTGCAATTCAAAGTTCGGCAAATTGAATTCAGTGGTGCTAAAGCGAAATTGATTAGTGTTTCCGATTTAACCGCTAAAAAGCGAGAAGAACTCAGCTTAATGAATTCATCAAAGATGGCAGCACTAGGAGAAATGGCGGGTGGTATTGCCCATGAGGTCAATAATCCGTTGGCCGTGATACGTGGTTATTCTGACTTGCTTCGACGAGTAAAAATTGACAATGAGGTTTCTAAAGCCAAAGTTTTAAGTTTAAGTGAATCCATTAGTCGCACCGTGGATCGCATCGCTAAAATCATTTCTGGACTAAGACGATTTGCCAGAGACGGTACCAGTGATACCTTTGAAAGGAAAAATGTCTCTGAGTTGCTAGATGAAGTATTGCAGTTTGGTTTTGAAAAAATCAAGCAAGACAATATCGAGCTAATATTAAACGTCGACAAAGATCTAGACATGGATTGCCAAGCAATTCAAATGCAGCAGGTGTTGATCAATTTAGTGAATAATGCTCACTATGAATTAAAAATTCTGCAGCAAGAAACAAAATGGATTCGTATCGAAG
>JBPOJH010000099.1:0-10995 GCA_052033755.1 Bdellovibrionota bacterium
CATTCACGGTCTGTGTATGCCTCAAATTTTTGTCAAAGAATTTATTCTGAAAAGGTTCCTTCAAAGCTAAGTGCAGAAGCAGTACAATCCGCCTTAGAATCGTTATGGAAGCTTTACGTTGATAAACAACTAGCAAGTGCAGATGCTAACAACAGAAACGCATTAGAAAGTACACGTGCAAAAGCATCGCAGTTACAGCAAACATATAATAAAACAATCACCGAAGCACAAAGTAATATTCCTGATTTCAAAACAGTCTGGAATGACTTTATAAAGCAAAAGATGCAGCAGCAATCTAGGTCCTCGCAAGAAAATACTTCCGAGGAATCTCGTCGAAGAAAATTGCAATCAGAGGAAGAAGAGCGTCGACGATTGGAGGAATCACTTGATCCATTTAAAAATCACAGAAAAGCCATCTTTCATGAAATTCCGGCCGGTTCCTTCTTGATGGGTGACGAACAGGTACTTACTCCAATCGATAAACCATTCGCAATGATGGATGTTTTATTTACTCAGATGATGTGGTCTAGGCTGAAAGTAGCTATGGGGGAAAAGGATCCAGATAGAATCAATCCATCGGGATTTAAAACTGGTCTTGAAAGTGCTCGAGTGAATATTGGTGGAGTAGTCGTTGAGATGAATCCCAACCATCCAGTTGAAAAAGTAAATTGGTATGATGTTATGGAATTTATTGATGGACTAAATAATTTATCCAGAAATGATGATACAAAAATACAGGCCCTACTTCAAGAATTATTTCCTGGTCATCAAAAGGGAGATCATTATAGCCTCCCAACAGCGGAGCAGTGGGAATACGTACAGCGAAATCTAGGAAATTCAAACAAGAATTATTTTGATCGTGATGATACTAAAGAATTACAAAAATATGCGACGTTTGATCAAGATATCATTGATGGATCAACCGAGCCTGTTGCAACACGAAAGCCACGAGTGATTAATGGTAACAAAGCCTTTTATGATTTAGAAGGTAATGTGTGGGAGTGGACAAGTACCATTACAGGGGGCAATTATCGCGTCATTCTTGGGGGCTGTTGGTTCTCTTTTGTGTGGCACTTGCAGTCGGGGTATCAGGACAGAGACTTGCCCGTTTCATTTAGCAAATCTCTGGGTTTCCGCCTAGTGAGGACTAGGCCATGAAGATAATTTTACCAAATTTGATCAAGATTAATGACACTATCAACGACATCCTCACTCCATAAGCCCGGTGCTAAGCCGTGCGGAGAAACTAATGTCAGAAATACCTGTCCATGAAACTTAGTTTTTTCTTTGAAAACTTCGATTTTTTCAACCAAAGATTTTGCATCACTTTTCTCTAGCTTAAATGGCAATTCGGAGTACTTCATCTCAAATAGCTGAACAATGCCATCTTTTCGCTTCCAAAGCAAATCGATTTGAACGCCTCGTTGTTCTTTGTCTTTGGATTTCGCACGATACACCCACGATGAGCTGGATACCACCATGCCTTCTAGTCCTAGCGCAATTTGCATTTTTGTTTCAAGTGTGATGCAAATATTTTCAAAGGTATATCCAAGCCAAGCTTGCATACGCGAAGTGCCCTGCAGGGTCATCCAAGAAGTTTTACCGATCGATATTTCAGTCCTCCATTTCAAATAAAAAAAACAAAATGGATCAACTAGTCTAAAATAGTGATCTTTCTTTTTCCGTCCATAAGGAATAAATTCTTGAATAAATCCAGAAACAATAAGTTCGTTTAAATATCTGTTAAACTGACCACCTGACTTTTGCTTTAATTTGGAAATTAAATCTGTTCGAGACATTCCATGTCTATTTGTGGAAAGCGACTCTACAATTTTTTTATGAATTTCGAAGTTATCAAATAAAGAATTAAATAATCTTAGATATTCATCTTTTAAGGGGGATGCCTTTTTAAAAAAAAGGTCCTCAATAGTCTCTGCACTGGACTTACCTTTTTCTATGAATGTCCAATAAAACGGGACGCCACCGATAGCCATATAAATTTTAAAAACTTCATTTTTACTTAATTTTATTCCTTTTTGCTTAATAAAACTATCAACCTCGTCCAACTTAAAGGGAGCTAGATTCAGCTGTCCCGTGACTCTGTTGTGTAATCCACCTTTTGCATTGATGACTTTGTCTATTATCCAGGAGGCGGCAGAACCGCATACTACAAGCTTAATTCGCGAATTCTTGGACCAGTATTGATTCCAGATATAATCTAAAGCCGATACAAATCTTGAATTTCTATTTGCAATCCAGGGTAGTTCATCTAGAAATAAAAAGATTTTGTTTCTAGGTGGCTGTTTGTTTAGCAAACTATTCAGCAGAACTAAAGTTGCAGTCCAGTTATTCGGTCTGTGAATCGGTACAGATAATTGAAAGACCTCTTCCATTCGCACGCAGAAGTTTTCAATTTGTTCAGATAGTGTAGCATTTTGTTGCCCAGTAAAATCAAAATACGTTGTATTTTTTTGCTCCATAGCAAATTGGCGAACAAGGTATGTTTTTCCAATTCGGCGTCGACCGTATATAGCAAAGAATTCAGCTTGATTGCTATTAAACATTTTTCGAAGGCAATCTATTTCAGCGCGTCTTCCTACGATCGATTGAGTTGTCATTGTGAATCTCCTTTTTACTTTAGATGTCAATATAGCCAAATCTCATTAAATTGTCAACATTTGGCTATATTGATTTTTTCCGATATAGCCAAATGTTGACGTTAGCTATGATTTGGCTGATTTGAATACAGATCTAAGAGAAGATGTAACACAATTTACCTTAGAATCACTAAAGCCGCACTATGTGAAATCGAAAAAGGAGTTCGTATGGAAGGCGCAGCGTAAATCGTCACACGTCCGTATTAACCAAGACGTGTGCTTTGTTCATTCGTTATGACTTTTTATAATGATTTTAGTTTAGCTATGCGTTCCTCTAATGGTGGGTGAGTACTTAGTAAGGCTAAGAATCCACCACTACGACTAGATATTTTCAAGGTCGCCATGTTGTCGTTATTTTCTGGCGGCAATTGATCAAACTGACGTCGTAGTTTCTCAAGGCCAGCGATCATTTTATGGCGACCAGCATACTGTGCTCCGCCCGCATCGGCGCGATATTCTCGGCGACGTGAAAAATATGCCACTACCATTGAGCCTAATATTGTTAGCGCAATACTTAACAAAATATGCAGTAAGCCTTGCACCCATGGTCTGTTTTTTTCTTCCACACTAGAAGCGATCACGGCTGATAAAATACGGGAAAAGAAAATAACAAAAGCATTCACAATCCCTTGTATCAAGGTCATCGTCACCATATCGCCATTGGCAATGTGAGCCACCTCGTGACCAACAACACCTTCGATTTCTTCTGAGTTCATGGCTTGTAATAGGCCTGAACTGACTGCGACTAAGGAGTTGTTTCGACTAGGGCCCGTCGCAAAAGCATTGATCTCGGGACTGTCATAAATACCAACCTCCGGCATTTTTTCAAGGCCTGCGCGTTGTGAAAAGCGATTCACCATTTCGATCAATGCGCGTTCTTCTGGGTGATTCGATTGGGGGTCTAAAATCTGCACTCCCATCATCCACTTCGCCATTACTTTTGACATTAACAAAGAAATAAAGGCGCCACCCATACCCCAAACCAGGCTAAGCATCATTAATCCGGCGTAAGTATTTCCGCCAAGGCGAATGCCGAAAACGTTAGATAGTACAACGATCAGTATATTGATCGTAATCATGATTAAAATATTAGTAAGGATAAATAATCCAATTCGCTTAAACCATTTCATAGTGTTAATATCTCCTGTTACATTCAATTTTTTTTGAATAGCATTAAATTAAAATCCATATTTTCATTCAAGTATGAATTCATTGTTGTAACCATTCTGCAATTATTATTAGAAAATAAAAACGAATTAACGATCTATTTCCCAGACAGATAGTTTCAATCAATTGTATCGATAATATGGTCGTGAAATACAGGCTGTCAATACGACAAAAAATGTCACAAAAAAAGTCAGGCAGGAACGGTTAATTCTTCAATTTCCATTCGTAAGCCAGTCTGATTAGCATTTAAACTCATATGAACATGCCCACCATGAACTAACTTTCCAAAAAGTAGTTCGTCGACAAGGGCTCGTTTAATATGTTCTTCCACAGTGCGCGCCATAGGGCGTGCTCCGTAGACACGGTCATATCCTTTATGAGCCAACCACCGAAGGGCTTCGTCATCTAAAACTAAATCTACTTTTTGTTTTTGTAATTGCATTTGTAACTCTTGAACAAACTTACGAGCTATATCAATCAATATAGTTTCATCTAGATGTTTAAAATTCACAATAGCATCTAAACGATTGATAAACTCAGGAGTGAAAACTTTTTTCACCGCATCTAAGGCTTGAGAAGGCGAATCGGTCTGTGCAAAACCGATACTGCCCTTAGCTAAGTCGGCGGCTCCGGCGTTGCTTGTCATGACTAAAATCACATTTCTAAAATCAGCTGTTCTGCCATTCGCATCCGTCAAGCGACCGGCGTCCATGACTTGAAGTAAGATGTTATAAATATCGGAATGAGCTTTCTCGATTTCATCAAGTAATAAAACACTGTAGGGTGATTTGGTGATGGATTCGGTTAATTGCCCACCTTCCTCAAAGCCCACATATCCCGGAGGCGCTCCCACAAGTCGGGCCACTGTATGCTTCTCCATGTATTCGCTCATATCAAAACGTAAAAATGGAACTCCTAAAATTGTGGCTAACTGTTTGCAGACTTCCGTTTTGCCAACACCCGTTGGTCCCACAAATAAAAAACTACCAATGGGTTTGTTTTCGCGCCCTAAGCCCGTACGATTTAACTTAATCGCACTGACTAAACGATCAATGGATTCGTCTTGACCGAATATCAAGGCTTTTAATTTTTTATCTAAATCCTTCAGTGCTTTTCGGTCCTGTGCCGTCACGCTTTGAACAGGAACCTGCGCCATGCGTGCAATCACTTCTTCAACGTCAGTGACTAAGATTTGATAATCTTTTAAACCGCGTAGACGCATTTGTGATCCCACTTCATCGATGACATCGATGGCTTTATCTGGCAATAATTTCGAGTGAATATATTTTTGCGACAATGCGATAGCTGCTTGTAAGACCTCATCATTGTATTTGACCTGATGAAATTCTTCAAAACGAACGCGTAGTCCTTTTAAAATTTCGAAGCACTCTAATTCAGAAGGCTCTTTAACATCGATTTTTTGAAAACGTCTGTTAAGAGCGCGATCTTTTTCAAAATGTTGACGATATTCTTGATGTGTCGTTGAGCCGATACAGCTGATTTCACCATTGGCTAATGCGGGTTTTAATAAGTTCGAGGCATCAAGGCTTCCACCACTGGTGGCGCCAGCTCCCACTAGTGTGTGAATTTCATCAATGAATAAAATGGCATTTTGCTTTTTCTTCATTTCGCGTAAGATGGCTTTCAAGCGTGACTCAAAATCACCGCGAAATTTTGTTCCAGCCAATAAGCCTCCTAAGTCCAAAGCGTAAATGACTTTGTCTTTGAGTACATCGGGAACTTGGCCCTCGACAATTTTTTGCGCTAAGCCTTCAGCTATTGCAGTTTTACCAACTCCGGGTTCACCAATTAGTAAGGGATTATTTTTTTGTCGACGTGCTAACACCTGCATCGTGCGTTCTAGAACATCTTGTCGACCAATCAATGGATCCATGGTTTTCTTTTGTGCTTTTTCATTTAGATTTAGACAAAATTGTTCCAAGGCACTTGCGCCAGCTCCGTTGCCGCCATCTTTTGGAAAACCGTCAACGTCTGGATTACTGCCCGGGTGTCCTGGTGGATTTAAACCAGGGGCTCCACTGTGAGCGGGTGGTGGTAACGCAGATCCCGCTGTCGACTCGTTTTCATATCCGTGTGAAACAAATTGTATCAAATCAAATTGTGAAATTCCTTGCTCTGATAAAACGTAAACAGCATAAGAATCAGACTCATAATAAAGTGAAATCAGTAAATGTCCTTCGGTGATTTGAGCTCGTCCAGCGTTACGAACCTGTAGTGCTGCACGCTGAAATAGTCGATGACATGCGATGGTGAATTCTGGTTGCCACTGGTCACCACCATATTCATGAATTTGCTCTGAATTTAATACGACTGAATTTTTCTTAATCGCGTCCCTGAGTTTGGATTTTAATAATGGCACATCACCGCCGACACCGGTGATAATTTGCACAGTCTCGGGTGACTCTAGTAAAGCCAGCAGAACGTGTTCCAAAGTGACGAACTCGTGTCGTTGTTGTTTGGCGTATTCAACCGCGTGACTAAGTCGGCGTTCCAGTTCTTTGGTCATCATGATTCTGGCTCCATCGTTGTTTTGAGTGGATGTTGATTCATTCTAGCATACTGATTGGTTTGCATAACCTTCATTTCTGCAATTTCTCGACTAAAGACCCCGGCTAGGCCAGCACCTTTTTTGTGAACTTCTAGCATGATCTTGTTGGCTTCGGTTTCGGTCTTGCTAAAAAATCTTTGTAGGACATGCACAACAAAATCCATAGGTGTAAAATCATCATTCATTAATAGAACTTTATACATCTTGGGATGCATGACTTTATCTAGCAAATCCAGTTCCTGGCCCAGGCCATGTCTAGTTCCACCGTCTTCTCGGCCGCCATTTTGGTTGCCATCTTGATTGTGGTTGTTATTGTCGTTATTCATTTATCAAGATTCTCCTGTTGTGCATTTATCTTTTTATATTTGTTTGTTTATATTTATCTTTGCGCATATTTTTTGTACGTTTATTCAAATACAGTTTTTACCTGAGTTTGTTGACTGATGTATACCGCCTGCTACAGTATGAGTTCTAATTTAAAAATGTCAAATCTGACACTTGACAAAATTATCGCATTTTTAAAAGGTTTAAAAAAGTAAAAGCGATACTTTTAATTTCATCTGGATCTTTATTAATCCTTGCGCAGATTTGTGATCCCATAGCTAGATTAAATCCTAATCGCGCATAGGCACTGGAAAAGAGTCGACGATTGAAAATCCCAGTTTTTTGTCCCGTTAAGATGACTTCTTGTAACCAATTTAAGATTCTTTCAGAGAAGGCTTTGATCTTTCGATGAATTTTTTTTGGCAATTTAGCAAGGTCAAATGATAAAGCGACTAAGGGACATATTTTTTCATGATCATTGGCAAAGCCAAGATAGATTTGGAAAAAGGCAAAGATTTTTTTATCTGGTTTTAATTCGGAAATACTCTGTGTCCAGGTAGTGAATTTTTGATAATAGATTTCGATTAGTTCTAAGGTAAGAGCTTCCTTGTTGGGGTAGTGATCAAATAAGCTTGGCTTTTTGATTCCCACTCGATCGGCTAAGTCCTGCAATGTAAAGCCTTGATAGCCATGCGTTTGTATTAGGGCTTGGCTAATTGTTAAAATTTTACTTTTAGTATTTTTTTTAACAGTAGGCTTTTTTTTCTTCAATGTTAGGGTGTCCTTTTTTGGCATAATTATCGATATAATTTGTATTTTGTTGTTTATACGCTTTTAATTGAGTTATACTCTGTATAAATGTTACCCTACCAAGTGGTAGGGTCAACATGTTATTTAGAAGCCATCTCTAAATGCAAATCCAGCGTTGTTGCTGTCGGTTTGTTTGTGTGATTTTAATTGTTAGCTATAACAGGAGATAAAATAAATGAAAAACATTCGCCCCGTATATTTAGTCAGTAGTCAGCGTATTCCATTTGCCAAAAGTATGACTCATTACATAGATGTTTCAACGAACGAGTTAATGACGGCCTCTTTGACGGCCTTGGTTCAGAAAAATGGTTTGCAAGGGCAAAGCGTAGGTGATGTAGCTTTAGGGGCCTTGATGAATAGTGGTGGTAATTGGAATTTAGCACGTGAGTGTGTTTTAAGTTCTGGTTTGTCGGCCACTACGCCAGCGTACAATGTGCAGAGAGCTTGTGGCACCAGTTTAGAGACGGTGTCTCATGTAGCGTTGAAAATAGCGACTGGTATGATAGAAGATGGAATTGCGGGAGGTGTTGATAGTAATAGTGCGATACCGATTGAGGTCTCTAAAAAATTTCGTACAATGTTAATTCATTTACAAGCGGCTAAGTCGACTTCTGATAGATTAAAAATTTTAACACAGTTTCGATGGAATTTTTTGAAGCCAAGTTTGCCAGCGGTGGTTGAGCCGCGGACGGGTTTATCTATGGGACAGCATTGCGAGTTGATGGCTAAGGAGTGGGGGATCGAGCGTGAAGTCCAGGATCGATTGGCATTGCAAAGTCACTGGAATGCAGAGAAATCTTATAAAGAGGGATTTTATGCTGACTTGGTAGCGAAGGCATTTGGTTTAGAAAAAGATGTTTTGGTGCGAGGCGATTCTAGTTTAGAAAAACTTAAAAAATTACGACCAGCCTTTGATTCAGTTGCGGGTACGCTAACAGCTGGTAATAGTACGGCATTAACTGACGGTTCGGCGGCGGTGTTGTTGGCAAGTGAGTCGGCTTGTAAGAATAGAAATTGGAAGCCGTTGGCGCGACTGGTGGATTTTCAGGTCTCGGCTGTTGATTTTGTGAATGGAGCTGGTTTGTTGATGGCTCCAACTATTGCTGTTGCAAGAATGTTAGAAAGGAATCAACTGAAGTTGCAAGATTTTGATTACTATGAAATTCACGAGGCATTCGCGGCTCAAGTGTTATGCACGCTTAAGGCTTGGCAGTCTGAAAAGTATTGTCGGGAAGTTATTAAATCAGATTCTGTGCTAGGGGAAATTGATGTCACTAAGTTAAATATGAAGGGGAGTAGTTTGGCTGTTGGCCATCCGTTTGCAGCTACGGGAGCTAGAATAGTAGGTACTCTAGGTAAGATGATTTCTGAAAAACCTGGTCGAGGTTTGATATCAATTTGTACGGCAGGTGGTATGGGGGTGACGGCCATTATGGAATCTGTTTGATTTTATAACCGGTCAGTGTACTCTAATACAGAAGTGTAAAGAGTAAAGTGAATGTAGTCCACGATGGCCGGGGCAATTGACAGGAGTTTGATGGGATGGATTATAAGGATTTGCGAGTCTTGATTACGGATGATTCCAGTGGTGTTCGAGTTTTAACAGAAAAAATTTTGAACTCGTTTGGTATAACTAAAATTATGCATGCAGCGAATGGCCGAGAGGCCATCGTTCGTTTGGAGCAAGCGGTTGAGGCGGGCGAAGCATTTGATTTGGTTTTGTGTGATTTGAATATGCCGGTGATCGATGGGCAGGGGCTTTTGAAAAGAGTTAAAGACAGTCAGTTGCCTAAGATATCTAGTGTGATGTTCATTGTGGTGACAGCGGAAAGCGATAAGGAAACCGTACTGGATTTAATTAAAACTGGAATTGATGGTTTTATAATTAAGCCCGTTGTTAGAAAAGATTTGTTTCATAAATTGAACGACGTTTTTAAGCGTCGTGGTCGTGCCGAAATGCCAGCTTCTGTTTTGATGAATAAGATATAAATTGGTTTGGTTTGGTTTGGTTTGGTTTGGTTGTCGGCGGGGGCTGACATTGTCTGGCCAGAGCGAGAAGATTGATGGATAGGCGAAAATTATTTCGCAACAAACCTCATTCCGGCCCCTGTAGCGTATTTCATTCGATTGTGAGCGCCACATAGTATTTGTAAATTCTCAGGTGTGTGAGACCCACCAGCCCAAAGTGGTTGTCGGTGATCGATTTGTAAAAACCATTTGCTCTGACAAGTTTTTCCAGTAACAGGATCTTAGTAATGGCAACACGAACTTGTCTTTAAAATTCGACGCCGAATTTTAGTAATCACTTGAGTTCTGATATTTGTCGCCGCCATATTGCAGTGAGCGGACTGAGTCGGATCTACCACTTGGTCGGCATCTATCGATCGAATTGTATCTAAACTAAAATCAATTAGCATCTTTGCGCTTGCACTCGAACTAACTTCTGATCCAGTTCCAGTTCCAGTTCCAGTTTTTGATTTTGCCACTATTCCCACGAGTGCTTGGGATTGGTTTATTTTATTTTTACAAATGTGTTTATTGGATGTATCTGCTTTAATTAAATTGACTAATGGCTTGACGTCGGTTTTGGCTTGGATAACTTTTTCGGTGACGAACTCAAGGTATTTTACAAGATCCCCACTGGGAATCGAGTGCGATAAAAGTTGTTGCGCTTGTTCTATTTTTTCAAATAATTCTTTGGATAAAGTAATTTCAAGACGCACGCTTTCGTCGGCTTGCATTGTTTTTTTTAAATCTTGCAAAGCGGGGATTTGAAAGAAATTCGAGACAGCAAATTGCGTTTCAGAATGATTTTTATTGGATAGTTGAGACAGCAAAGTTTTTTTCTGTTCAGTTGTGATTTTTCTATTTTGTGTTTTTAAGATTTGCCTTGAGGTTTTTTGCATCATCGAAATTTGACTTAGTTTGATCTCACCAGACTGAATGAGGTGAATAGCTTCCGGTATTTCATGCAAAAGTCGAGCTCCATCAATACGTCGTTGTGCGGATCCTTCGCTATAGCCGATTCCTTGAGTTAAATATAAAAATAAATTTGCATAACCAAATTCTAAATACAAACGACGACCATCGATTTCTTTGATCGTCCATAAAATATCTTGCAGTAAGTTGTTTTCGTTAGTGTGTAACGTACGCATTCGTTGATCTAATTCGATTTTTCCAAGATATTTTAAGTTCATAAAAAACCTCAAATATGAGATTGAAAATTTGTTTTTATATATGCGAAAAAGTAGAAAAAGTTAAGATAAAAAAATGCCCGAAAAACACTTACCAGTGCAACTCAATCAATAACAAGTTGAGTTGCACTGGTAAGTGTTTTTCGGGAGTTAAAAACAAAAATGGGTTCTGACGACGAACGAGCCGTTCGTTGCATTGAAAAAGATCTTGAATCGTTATTAGTTCATTATAAATTTGAAAAGAAATTTTGGCGCGTATTGAAGACAACAAATC
>JBPOJH010000015.1:0-115712 GCA_052033755.1 Bdellovibrionota bacterium
AGTCAACTCCAGGAGATTCGATATTGTATCCGGATTCATTTTTTGCATTTAAGTTAATTCGATTTTCGACAACTTCAGAATCCGTTGCGTACTCTAAATTCTTCTTTTTTATGCAATCTAACCATACAGACCTAGTTATAGAAAACAACCACGGCGAAAAGGGCAAAGTCCTGTCATATTGATGTTTTGAACGATGTAGTTTCAAAAAAACATCTTGTAGAAGATCTTGTGCGTCTTTATCTTTTGAAATTCTTCGTCGAAGATATCCAAGTACAGCACCAGAATTCCGTTGAAACAAAATGTCAAAAGCAACTGAATTACCCAATTTGTAAAGCTCCATCAAATCTTCATCAGACTTATCTGTTAATCTGTTCGCAGCCATAAGCTCCTAGTATCTAATACGACATTTGATCTTATATTGTGACATTGAGAATTAGCTAAGTCAAAAAGAGTCGTGATTTCCAAGCGTTAGCCTGCTTTGTCACAAGTCTCATTTGAGAGTCGTATAACTCATAAGAAGGAGCGGCTGTCTCAGCAACCAAAAGATGGCCACACAAAACAAATGAACAAAATTTTAATGGCCCTATCTTTATCTGTAGTGCTTCCACTCAGTAGTTTTGCTCGCGATCACCGAGAAATTTCTGCCAGGGAACCTGCCAATCAAGTAGCGAAGTCCTGCTGCACAGAAACCGAAAATTGTTGCAAAAAAGACTGTTGTGCAAGCAAAGAAAAGTCATGTGGCAAAGACGGATCGACGTGTTGTGAAGGTGGCAATTGCTGTGGTAGCAACTCATGCGATTCAAACAAAAAGTCTTAAAAACCATTACAAAAGAATTTGCTCGTTAAGTGTAAATATCTATTTGGCATTTAATAAATACTGAAGGTGCGTAGGCTTGATACCTAAACGGCGGGCTGCTTCAGCTTTTGTTCCAACTTGTTGGATAGTTTTTTGAATGAATTCGATTTTGTCTTTCTGCTGAAGATCTTCAAACTCAGAAAGTTTAGTCTCCGACGGGACAACGTCGCGGGACTGATACAACTGACCTGGCCGGCTAAAACAGGTCCAGAAGTTATGATACTATCTGGGCTCATAGAAAGGACAGGTTATGTCAAAGAAAACATATACAGCAGAGGAAATTATTCAACATTTGCGCACAGCTGAGCTTGAACAAGCAAAGGGCGCTACAGCTGAAGAGGCTGCAAGAAAAATTGGCGTTGTAAAATCAACACTAGCTAGATGGAAAACCGAGTACGGCGGTTTACGTGTTGATCAGGCAAAACGTTTAAAAGAGCTAGAGTTGGAAAATTCAAGACTTAAAAAAATTGTTGCCGAACAATCCATTGATATTTCAATTTTAAAGGAAGTTTCAAAGGGAAACTACTAAGCCCGGCAAGACGCAGAGATGCAGTTTCACATGTAATAAAAATACTGTCTGTATCTGAACGCCGGGCATGTAAGGTAATTGGTCAGATTAGATCTTCACACAGATATATACCTAGACAAAATCAAGAACAAGAAGCTTTAAAAGCACGAGTTATTTATCTTGCCGGTGAATATGGTCGCTATGGATACAAACAAGTAACCAATTTGTTAAATAATGAGGGTTGGGATATAGGCAAAGATCGTGTTTATACTATTTGGAGATCTGAAGGATTAAAGGTTCCACAAAAGCAGCCTAAAAAATCCAGGCTGTGGTTGGCCGATGGTTCTTGCATCAGACATAGACCAGAGCATCCCAACCATGTGTGGAGTTATGATTTTGTTTCTGATCGAACAGCTGATGGTCGGCCAATTAAAATATTAAATATCATTGATGAGTTTACTAGAGAGTGTTTGTGTAGTTTTGCCGCAAGAAGAATAAATTCACAGAGTGTAATTTTAATATTAGCAGATCTATTTTTACAGAAAGGAATACCCATGTTTATACGCTCAGATAATGGGCCTGAGTTTATTGCAAAAAAATTAATAAACTGGATGAACATACTCAATGTAAAACCATTATTTATTCAGCCAGGATCTCCTAGGGAAAATGGGTACTGTGAATCATTCAATGGAAAAATGAGATATGAATTACTAAATGGTGAATTGTTTTACACATTAAAAGAAGCACAAATAATTATTGAAAGATGGAGGAGACATTATAACGAAGTTAGGCCACATAGTAGTCTTGGAGGGGTTCCTCCCGCGCCAGCAACAATTACAATTAAAAATAATCCACTTGAACAAAATTTAGTCTCTTAGTAAGTGGTACAAAAACTTCCGGCCGGTCATGTAAGAACTCTGTTGGCAAATGACTAAATCTTTCTTAAGACCGGCACCATTCGCCAAGCCGCTTTTTCATTATTAAAAGGAATATTTGATTTCATGGCTCCATAAAATTGAACAATCTCAAATACTCCTGAAGCTGTGACCAAAGCCGCAAGCTCGTTCGCAGTAAAGCATCTTTGAGGCGCCCTATCTTCAATTATGCCACGCCTTCCATTATCATCAAATTCAAGTTTCACTGAAACGTTGGTGATTTGGGTGATGGGGTCAAATATATCCGACTCCATTCCCCAACGAACTTTAATTTTGCATCCATCGCGCTCGGCCTCCCAGTAAATTCCCACTGCCACGCTTAATCTTACGCGCACTAGAACCGGTCATTACAAACTGTAATTTTTTATATTTTTCAATGCATGAATGTATTACGTCCAACAATTCAGGAATTTTCTGAATCTCGTCAACTATGACCTTTTGCAATTTTTGATTTTCATTAATTTTTTCTTTTAAAAGATTGGGATTTCTTTGATAATTTTCCTCAATTTCAGGATCTAGCAAATCAATGTATAAAACTTTAGAATCTGTTTTGTCATACCATGATTCTAACAAGGTTGTTTTTCCTGTCCCACGTGGGCCGAATAGAAAAAAGCTATATTTCTTAGTCTGCTGAATTAGACGAGCAATCATTAACTACCTCCGACATGACTCCGTAATTGTCGGACATTTTCGGAGTCATGTCAAGTCGATAGAAAATAAGACAAGGGGTTGAAGATATCTAGACTAAATCGCAAATCCAAGTACTGGACAGCATGGATTTCTTCTTATTAATATCTCAAAATGAAACAGAGCAATTGTAACGACATAGGCATTAGGCACTGGATTTTTTAATAAATACTGTTTGAAAATGATGTGAACTGCAAGATAATCATAACCTATGAAGCTTTCGCAAAATCAAAAACTAATTTATCGCGTCGCTTGCGTCGTCACTCATAGGGATAAAGTCTTGCTTCATCGTGCAGAAGAGGATTCCTTTTACGCTCTGCCTGGTGGCTCAGTTGAGTTTGGTGAAACTTCCATCGAAGCCCTTCATCGGGAAATGCAGACTAATACATAGGATCAGTATGAAAGCCAGCAGACCTTCTTCAAAGGAAATAACAATGCAAGAAGATATCAGAAATACAATTGATAGATTGAAAGATTCCAAGTCTGAAGAGGATCGCAAGACTTGCATTCCGCTTTTGCAAAAATATTTGACCGCTCATCCTGATGACCCCGTTGCTTGGTATGATCTTGCTGGTTGTTTTGATTTCTGTGGATTTGAAAAAGAAGCGGAGCCTTGTTACTGGAAAACCTATGAATTGGGTTGGCAAAAACTTCCAACTTCTGAACAAGCAAGTTTCTTTGTCGGTTTCGGCAGTACGCTTAGAAACAATTTGAAATTTTCTGAATCTGAAAATGTTCTTAGAGAGGCTATTCAAAACTTTCCAAAGTATCCAGCTCTAAAATGTTTTTTGGCCTTTTCACTTTATTCGTCTGGTCAGTTTCAAGAGGCTTCCCAGGTGTTATTTCAATCGACTCTAGATATGCCAGAAAAATCTTTTGATGGTTATGAGCGCGCAATCAAATGGTACGTCGATAATTTGGATTCTTATCCTGAGGTTGTAAAATGAACTTTTCAGTTTTAAAAAAGTCGGTAGGTATTGTAACCTTAATGGCGAATACAACTTGAGGTTTTAAATAAGGGGATTCAATAATGAATGAGGAAAAAAGAAAACTACCTACAGAATATAAATTCGTTGAACTGCCAAATGAAGAGTTTCAAAAACTTTGGAGCGAATGGGGTGCAATAATATTTCAATCGAACGACGCCAGTCAGTTGGAGTGCGGTGAAAAAGCTGTAGACATTCTCATAAACTTGCTAGTGTCTATATCCTTCAAGCCTATGGTTTACATCGACATCATATGGGCATCATGGATTGATCTTGCGTTTTCGATTTTGGCTTTGCGAATCATGGGGCGACGACCTCGATCCAATAATGAATTCGACCTTCGTCAAAGATACTGTAAAAATTCCCTCTTTTATTCAAGCACATAAAGCATTTGACTCAGTTACACTGATGTGCTAATATTAGCACATCAGTGTAACTTTCTAATGAAAGGTTTATTAAAGTCGAATGAAGGAAATTAAATGGAACTTAAAAGCTCGAGATTTTATTCGCTTACTAGACGAAGATACTAGACGCGAGGTTGGAACACTTTTAATGATGCTTCAAATGGGATATAAACTTGGAGAACCTCAGTCAAAACCCATGAAGATTATCCATTCTAATGCATTTGAATTACGAGTGAAAGACCGCAAAGGAATTTACAGAGTCATTTATGTTTTAAATATTGGTGACAAAATATTTATCCCACATGCCTTCACCAAAAAAACACAAAAAACACCTCAAAAAGAAATTGCTGTTTCTATTAAAAGACTACAGGAGCTGATAAATGAAAAAAAATCTTAAAATCTCAAAAGAATCTAAAAAAATGGCTTCAGATCTAGGATTAAATGATGTTGACGCTTATATCATGCAGCTTAAAGCTCAGCTTTATTCAAAGTCTGCACAACTTATCAAATCCTCCAAACTAACCCACGAACAAATTGCGCAACAGATTGGAACCTCACGCAGCCGTATTAGTCGCATTGCTAATTATGGTGAAAACAACGTATCTATTGAAATTTTAATAAAACTAATCGCTACGCTAGAGGGCAAGCAAGCCATCAGCCTGGCTGCTTAAGCGACATCTCGGAGTTTCGACAAAACTGATCTTCATGTGGCGACCTCGATCCAATAATGATTTCGATCCTCGCCAATGAAGTCAACAAATACGGTTTTTGAACATACTCCGCCGTTTGCGATAATTGTTTTATTGGACGCTTCATTTGATGGCGAGCAAGTCAGTAATAATTTTCCAATTTCGCGAGCTTTATCGGTTATTAAAATTTGACGTAGCATCTCGGTAGCAAAACCGCGCCGTCTCCATTTTGGAGCGACTTCGTAACCAATATGTCCACCAATCTTGTGAAGATTACCTTCAAGGCGATGTCGTAAAGAAATTCTGCCGATAACATTACCATCATAAACGGCCCAATAAATTGTCTCTGGAACTAAATTGGATTCTGGTTTTATTTCACGATTATTTAAACGTGTTACAAATTGGTCGGGTGATTCGTCGTCCTTTGGCAAATAGGGATCCCAAAGCGGCTGATGGTTCGACCGCATATCTTCAACAAATTCAAGAAAAGATGAATATAGTAATTGCGATGGCCGTTCTAAATGTAAAGACGGTGAGCGTAGCTGCTTTTCCATTTCAGTCACTAAGGATTCAATTTTTTCACCTTTCCATTTGTAGGTAAAACCATTGGGTATAAATCCCATCTTTGACCAGTAATCCTGAACTTGATTGTGATCCGAAACACCAAGATAGATTTTTTCTACATCGAATTGATCTACTAAAAATTTCTCCACCAGATTGTACGCGCGACGACCAAGGCCTTTACCGTGCACGTCCTCTCGCAATATTAAAAGTCCTAGATAGGTCATGCCCTGACTGCGATAATTAACGTGAAGATCCGCAAAACCAATAGGATTGGAATTTTCAGAAATCAATGCGGCTACTTTAATATATTAACATTATTTTGCGAATTTTGCTAAATTAAGCGTTTTTTAACAGCCATGTCCCTAGTTGCTGAATGGGAATTTGTGTGGTCTCGGTATCCAATGCCGTGATCTCGCCACCTGCGGTCACTACTATTTTTTGATGTGGATGTTGAAAAACTTTTTCTGCTTCTACATCCAATGAAAAACTTTTTGCACTTTGAATTCCTAATTTGACCTCAATGAAAATAAATTTCTGATCGAAATTAAGAATAAAATCAATTTCATTTTTTTCTTTTGTTCTCCACGTGAATAACCGCCACTCTTTCAGAAAATTTGTTTTAGTTTTGATTATTTCTGAAAACACCAGTGATTCAAACAAAGATCCAATTTGGGGTGAATTCCACAAAGCTTCTTCGCCCACATGCCCTTGCAACCTGGCGCATAAACCAACATCATAAAAATGTAATTTTTTGGATTTAGTAATTCTTTTAGTTAGATTAGATTCATAGGGCTCGACTAAATCTAAAATAAAATTTCGTTGTAGTAAATGCGTCCAGCTTTGAACGGTCTTGGTTTCAACTCCTGCGGCTAAAGCCAATTCACTAAAATTAATAAATTGCCCAGTTCGAGCGGCCAGCAAGCGAAGCACAATTAAAAACTCTGGCAGCTTACTGACGCCAGATTCCCGGGCGATGTCCTTTTCGATAAAACTTAAAATATACGAATTAAGATACTCTTGAACTGAAAGCCCCTGACGAATATACAACTCAGGAAATCCACCTTGAAAAATAATTTTTTTTAAATTTAAGTCAGGCTGAAATTGTAAAATTTCTTTTACTGATAATCCATGTAAGAAATAAAGATGGCTTCGTCCCGCTAAGGATTCTTTGATGGACTCATCAATTATTGTTTGATTAGAACCAGTCAAAAAATATTGAGTTCCAATTGGGACTGAACTTTTTTCGCGTAAACTTTTCCTTCGAACAGCATCGATTCTTTTTTTTATTTCCGGAAATAAATTTGGTGCATATTGTGCCTCATCAATTAAACAAGGTAGTTCAAGAGAATCGCAAAAAAACGCAGGGTCTTGTTGGGCCCTTTGCCTGGCCCCCAAATCATCTAAAAATACTTTTGATTTCAGATCTAATAGATCCAACAAGGTGGTTTTACCAACTTGCCGAGGCCCCCGCAAAAATACACATTCTAACTGGGAATGGGCCTTAATTATGTCAAAAAAGTCTCTATTTACATGCACTTGACTATTTTGTAATAACATTACAAAATAGTCAAGATTAACATTGGTCTAGATTTTAAATCGAAAAAGCACACTATAACAAACTACTTACAGGCCCGGACGCGGGCGTGGGGAATTACTTAAAATGTCTGAGTTACTGGGAAGTTCCTCCAGTGTTTTTAGTCAAACTTTAAATGGTCAACGAGATCTTTCCCCCGATCCTGCATTGTTGTTAACGGACTATGCATTGATCTCAATTAGATTACCTCTACAAATGATAAAAGAATTAAAAAGGCTTAGCTTAACAGAAGAACACGGCGGCAAGTTTCAGCTGATGTATTCTCCGGATCCAAGTGTTCGCTTGAAGGTGAACCACGAAAAAAATCACCGCTATTGCAATGTTCAAGAAAGTATAACTTTACGTTAGCAGGAAATAATTTTAGTATTAACAAAATGCAACTGTTTAAGAAAATTATTCAATTCATTATTTTAAATTTTGGACACCTTGTTGGTTTTACTTTGTAAATTATATTTGGAGATAAAATGAATCAAGCGGTTGTAAGTCATGTAGCTTTGTTGATTCCGTCTGTTGAAAAGGCGCCTACACCAGAGCCATGGATAAACGCGGTCCAGGTCTTACGAATAAACTTCTAACCATGTTTGCTGACCTTGGTTTAAGGAATATCTCGACTGAAAAATCGGAATTAATTTTGACAATACAAGGTAAGTTAATCCATTTTTCAAGTTTAATAGGATAATCCAACTAGGATTGGACAATTTAGCCGAATAATCGTTAACATTTAAAAGTATCTGAATTTGAAAAAGATGGAATATGAATTCGGAAAAGAAAACATTACCTCCAGGATATAGATTTGTAGAGTTGCCAACAGAAAAATTTAAAAAGCTTTGGAACGATTGGGGTGAAAAAATATTTACCGAAAACGACTCCAGCATGGATTTTCAAAAAGTGTTTTCCGAAGAGGAATGGTCGCAAGTTCGAGTCCTTCAAAAAAACATGTCGCAATTAATACGAATGAATCTTTGTATTTTCAAAGGCGATGAGTTTTGTGGTTGGAGCGATTAATTCCACTTGATCAGCTGTCGATTACTGCTGATCTGGAAATTACCTTTTATTTTTATCAATTTGACTACTCAATAGGCTTTGCCTTATTCAATAGGTCCTTGGTCTTATTTTTTAAAGCAGCAGTTCGATTATTGACAAAACATCAACTCAATTGATATTATAGTTAAGTATGCAATATAAAAGGGAAATATCTAAAAAAATTCAACAATATTCAAAGGAGTTTCCGGTAGTTGTGGTCACTGGGGCTCGTCAGGTTGGAAAAACAACCATGTTACAACAACTTTTCCCAAAGCATAACTATGTCACATTAGATATTCCTTCAGCCGCTCGATTTGCAGAAGAAAATCCAGATCTTTTTTTACAAAAGTATCCGCCGCCTTTAATAATCGATGAAATTCAATATGCCCCTGGGATATTTCGCAATTTAAAATTATGGATTGATCAAAACAGGACTCTGAAAGGTCAGTTGATTTTAACTGGATCACAAAAGTTTAATTTGATGAAAGAAGTTTCTGACAGTCTGGCCGGCAGGGTTGGAATTGTAGAAATGGAACCGTTGTCAATTTATGAACTGCAAGAAAAAGAAAAATTTACTAATCTAAATTTAATCGAATTTTTCGAACGTGGGTTTTATCCCGAACTGTGGAAGGAAAGATCGCGTACTCCCAGTCTTTATTATCAATCTTATTTGAATACTTATTTAGAACGAGACGTTCGCCAAATTATAAATGTAACTAATTTATTAGACTTTGAAAAAATGTTACGACTATTGGCTACTCGTGTGGGGCAGACATTAGAAAAGTCTTCTTTAGCAAAAGATGTAGGCGTCAAAGTTAATACGATCACCAGTTGGTTATCCGTATTAGAGGCCTCTAATCAAATTATATTCTTGCAGCCTTATTATGAAAACTTTGGTACTCGACTGATTAAATCGCCTAAGTTTTTCTTCTCGGATATAGGACTGTGTATTCATCTGTTAGGCTTGGATAGAAATAGTGTTCTAGATTCTCCGATGCTAGGCTCCTTATGGGAGAACTTAGTGTTTATTGAACTCAGAAAACGAAATCTGTGTCAAATTCAACAGGGGCAATTTTGGTATTATCGGGATTCAACGGCTAGGGAGATTGATTTATTGTATATTCTTCATGGACGTGTTCACTTCATAGAAACAAAATGGTCATCGCAACCTGAAATGAAAAGTGTCCTAGTGATGGAACAAATTTCCAGTCAGTTAAAATCTAAATCAGTAAAGCCAGGAACAACTACAGTCATTTCTAGAACAGAAAACCCCTATCATCTGACACCAAAAACAAAGACGGATTCTATATTTGATTTTCAATTACCAAAATAAGTAAGATAGAAAATCTATTACGCACAGATACAGCAATTCGAACAAAAACATGGTGTCACGTGGGATGATATTGGCACTCGCATGCAAGATGTTTCCTTGCATTAGTGTTAATTTGCTACCGTTGCGCTTCGCAGTTTAAGTAGAAAATTATTTCCTGATGCAATTGGCGTAATAGGCTTCTTTTTCGGCGGGGACAGCGGGGTTACGCACTTTTAATTCGAAATGAACCGTGTTGCTAGAGTTCACCAAAATGTTATTCGAATAAAATTCGGCTTGATTCACATTCACACTGCCTGAATCATCCCAAATTCCAAAATTCATCACGGTGAATTTATTCGTAAGTGATTTATCTTTAGGAGTAGAGGTGCTTACTCGAACCGTCATTTGTCCAATTAGAAAAGACTCTTCGGAATTCAGTGAGAAAATGCGTGTGAATTTTTCGGGGTTGCCGGGACTGTCATACTGAAACTGACAAGTAATATCCCCAGTGTTAGCAAATACAGCAGATGCAAATAGTGTTATTAAAAAAAAGCAAACCTTCATCGGTGATCTCCTGAAGTTAGAATCTGAAAGTAGAATATCTAAAAATACGAAAATTGCACTAAAAATCATTGAGGGATCTGTTGTGAATAGATCCCCATTTCGTCAAAGCTAAATAGTGCCAGATACTAGTAAGCAGCACTCGTAAGTAATCGCGCTATAGTCGATCGTGTTGTAGACGTTGAGCGATAGGGATTGAAATGCCGGATAGCGCGGTCACGACCGCTCCAAAAACTAAAGACGACCAAAGTAATCCACTTTCCTTCGAGTAATTAAATACCCAAGGGGAAAGTATCATCCAGACACCTAAGACTAAGTTAACCCACTCTTCCCATGGTTTTAAATCCTGCAATGCAAAGCCTGCCGATATAGCCACCGCAGCCCCGACGATCCATGAGTTCCAACCCACGCGATAGGCAACATCCGAAGCTAAATTATTTGATATCAGCCAAGGGGTTAAGAAAAAAATAATCCCAATAACTAAGTTAGTCCAATTTTCCCATCTTGCTTTATTCATAAATGTTCTCCTTGTAAATTTTGTTAGTAAATGAATGGTTTTAATCACCTAATTGAGTACGCTGCATATCTAGTGCCATTTTTAAAATATGAATTTTCTAATACATAGAAACAGATGAGTAATTAATGTCCTGAAAAAATAAGGTAAGTACAAAATTTCAACGTACATGATACTTTTTGAAGAAATTAAAAGTTCTAAGTTTGAATTCTTTGTTAAATTACTTACAAGCATTATAAATTAATTTGCTTGAGCTGGAGTTCAGATAGATAATCTGAACTAATTATGAATCAAAATAAAAGACTAATCGATTGTAAACTTTGGCTGTTATGGATACCCTTAATATTATTATTCAACCTTTACAGTTTTGTTGGTCATTCGACAGAGTCGCCATCAAAAAGTTATACTGTTGCATATAACGAGACAACTGCCTTTTTGATACCCTTAGTTAAGGCTGTCTATAAGGAAATAGGAGTGAATGCAGTCTTTATTTTAGTTCCTTCAGAGCGCGCAATCACCGGAGCTAATTTGAAACAATATGATGCTGATTTAAGTCGGGTTGATGGTAGTTTAACAAATTATCAAAATTTAATTTTTACAAATGAACCTCTTAAAAAAACAGAGTTACTTCCTTTTGCCAAAAAAGGCAGTCGAATTCGTATTCAAAATGTTCAAGAATTACGGAAGCACACTATCGGATATAGCTTGGGATCAAAATTACCCGAATTGTTTGTTGCTCAACATAAACTAAATACGCAAATTGCAAATTCCGAGACTTCGCTTTACGCCATGTTAGATAAAGAAAGATTTGAGATATTATTAATCACAGATACTCAATTAACTAAGTTAGGTGTTGAAACATTATCAAGTATTGTACAAGTTGGACCTGCACTTGAATCGAGTCATTCGTTTCACGTATTAAATAAAAAACATATAGATCTAATTCCAAAATTCGACAGAGCGCTACGGAAAATAAAATCAGATGGTCGTTATAATCAATTGATAAAAAAATAGAAAATCAATGTTCCACAACATTGGTTATCATCGAGATTAATTTTTTTGGATCCACAGGCTTCGATAAGTAATTAGTGCAGCCAACGTTTAAACACTTTTGTTTGAATTCCGTCATGGCATGTGCGGTTAATGCAATGATAGGTTTTTGATAGCCAGCCGTTCGCAAATTATAAGTCGCGGTATAGCCATCCATTTCGGGCATTTGAATGTCCATCAGAACAACGTCGTAATTGCCAGACAAAGCTTTCTGATAACCTGTGATGCCGTTATCGGCTGTATCGACTTGAGCTCCTTGTTTGCCAAGATAATGTCCGATTAACATGCGGTTATCTGATGAATCATCAACTAATAAAACATTAAAATCCTTTAATGAATTTTGCTTAACGGGAGTCTCTTCTTTTTTTTCATTCACATTATCTTTAGTGGTATTACGGCGAAGTGGTTGATCTTCGATTGAAACTAAAAACGTTGACCCCTTGCCGACTACAGATTCCAGTATTTCAATATTTCCACCCAAAGCAGTTGCTAATCGTCTAGAAAGAGCCAGGCCTAATCCCGTCCCGCCAAAACGTCTTGTCATTGAACTATCTGCTTGGACAAAAATTTTAAATACTTTGTCTTTATGTGATTCGGGTATACCAATTCCAGTATCTGCGATTTCAAAAAAAACGGCCTTGGCATCGTTGTTGGACTTACCACCATAACTGCGAATACGAACAGATCCACGCTGGGTAAACTTAATCGCGTTACCAACAAGATTTAATAAAATTTGACGAACTCTATATGGATCCGAAACAATTTGGTCAGGTGTACTTGTATCGTGTTCGTAAGTCAGAGCAATGTTTTTTTCCATCGCATTGACGTGTAGTAAGGCCACAATATCTTCGGCGATTCGTTGTGGATACACATCTGTATATTCCAAAGTCAAGTGGCCCGCTTCTACTTTAGAAAGATCCAAAATATCATTTATAATGACAGATAAATTTTCGCCATTTCTAGCCAAGATATTGATATAGTTCAATCGCTCCGAGGGGGATAGGTTTGGATTTCGTAGTAAATCCGCAAAGCCTATCATGGCTCCAAGCGGGGTTCTGATTTCGTGAGACATATTGGCCAAGAAAGCTGATTTTAAGGTATTGGCCCGCTCGGCTTCGGCTTGTGCTTGCTCGGCTATAGTTTGCGCCCGTTCGGCCGCTTCTTTTGATTTGGCTAAATTGGCCTCATACATTTTTTGTTCTTGAATATCGGTGTTGGTTCCGCACCATTTCACGACTAGTCCGATGTCATTCATGATCGGTACCACATGAGTTAAAAACCAACGATAGTGACCTTCTGAATTACGTAATGGAAATTCAATTTCACCGGCTTGCCCAGTGGCACGCACCTCTTCCCACCACTGATTGACTCGATAAATATGTTCTGGAGGCAGTAACTTTTGCCAGCCCCAGCCTTCCATTTCAGGCAGATTTGTGCCGGTATAATTATACCAGCGTTCGTTGTACCAATAAAAGGCTCCGGTGTGATCCGCTAGCCACGTCATTTGTGGTAAGGTATTCACAAGGTCGCGAAATTTTTTTTCACTTTCGCGCAACTCGGCTTGTTCCTTTTCACGCAAAGCCTTTTCAGCTTCACGCAATTTTGTAATATCAAGTAACGAAGTTAATATATACGAAACACCATCTAGATCAACGACATTCACCGAATTAACAACTGAGATTGTCTTACCCGAACGCGTGCGTGCCACAAATTCAGCGCCTCGGACTTGACCTGTTTCATTCAGTTCTTTTAAAATTTCTAATCGACGTTCCGGGTATACATGTAATTTCAAGTCATTACTGGTTTTACCTAAGACCTCTTCGCGATTATATTCTAGTAATTCTTCAAACGCGGGGTTGACATCAGTGATAATCCCTTCGGGTAAGCGGGATATCGCTGTTGCAAGTGGAGAGGAACTAAATAATGTGGCAAAGCGCCGCTCGCTAGCGCGTAGCTGCTCTTCGGCTTGTTTCAAATCATTAATATCAAGCGTGGCTCCTGAAGCAGCTATTGCATTTCCTTGTTTGTCATAAACAATTTTGGCACGTGAAAGTAGCCAGCGAATCTCTCCAGAAGGAAGTATAATACGATATTCGTCCTCATAAGGCATTCTTTTTTCGA
This sequence comes from Bdellovibrionota bacterium, assembly GCA_052033755.1. GTDB lineage: Bacteria > Bdellovibrionota > Bdellovibrionia > Bdellovibrionales > Bdellovibrionaceae > JBPOJH01. Next base: position 13,805 of record JBPOJH010000015.1, read on the forward strand.
TAGCCGTAGTAAAGTTGGCAATGGCTTTTTGTCGATCTTCGGGGTGAATGACTTGTTCAATTAATGCCAACATATTTCCGCCAATACTTTCGATACCCAAAGTTGATGCCAGTTCCGGAGAAGTAATGACTTCGTATGAATCTAATCGAATATAAAAAGTTCCAAGATTAGCACTGGCCAAAGCTAGACGTAATCGTTCTTCGTTTTCGTGATAAGCGGCTTCCGCTAAATACTTTTCTGTAACGTCTCGGAATGTCAACACAACACCAATTGGAGAGATTTCTTTTTCGGAAGAAAAAATAGGGGCAGCACTATCTTCAATCTGAAATTCAGTCCTATTTTTGGAAATCAATAATGTGCGTTTTGTCAGTTGGATGCTTTTATTATACTTCAAAACCTGATCGACAGGATTAACGGTAGGCGCTCGAGTGTCATAGTCAAAAATGCAAAAGACTTCATGTACGAATTTACCACGACATTCATTCAATTTCCAACCTGTTAAATTTTCTGCGACTGGATTCATAAAGGAAATTTTCGCTTCATGGTCAACGACTAGGACGGCATCACCAATACTTTTAAGTGTCATTTCAAATTCACTTTGTAGTAAACTGAGTGACTTATTGTTTTGTGAAAGTCGAGAAAAGATGCGAGCTCCAATTAATGAAACGAAAAAAAATGAACCCAAAATTATCATTTGATTTTTATTTTGTATTTCTAATGACCCTATTGGCTCGAATAGAAAAGCATCCGCGGCCAAGGTTGTCAGTAGCAAACAGCCGACAGCTGCTACAAATCCACTGTGCCAAGCTATAAATAAAATCGGTGGAAATAACCAAAAAACGGATGGATGCCCACTTCGGCTGTTCAGCCAGAATTGCATTAGCAAAGAGGAGATCATAAATAAAATTCCATATCCGATGAAGTATTTATGTTTTGAATTTTTAACTTCATTGGCTCGTAATAGATTTTGAATTCGAGTTCGCATGCAAGACTTCCTTGTGTACGCAAACTGTAACGATGTCTGAAATAAGAAGTCACTCAGGAATTCAAAACGGAAATTCGTGTGACGCGCAGGTGATTCGTGACAACTATGTTAAGTATATGTAAATCATAACTTATGACTACATCCGAAAATCCTAGTAAACCTAAACGTCGCCCCAGATATAGTGGAAAAAATCCTCGTCGATTTCATGAGAAATACAAAGAACTCAATCCAGAAAAGTACGCCAATGAAATTGAAAAAATTAAAATGCGTGGAGCTACTCCCGTTGGCACACATCGACCCATTTGTGTGGATGAGATTTTACAAATTCTTAACCCACAATCGGGACAGACTGCTTTGGATGTGACTTTGGGTTATGGTGGACACACGTCATATATTTTGCCCAAGTTAATGCCGAACGGAAAAATGTTTGCCATTGATCAAGATCCGATTGAAAGACCCAAGACTCAATTACGATTACAAGCATTGATGAATGAAAAGCATTTTCCTGAATCCGCCTTAACGATTGGTGCATTGAATTTTGGACAAGCAAGACAGTTTTTAGTCGAAGTAGGGCAGCCTAAAGTGGACATGATTTTAGCGGACTTGGGTGTTTCGTCGATGCAAATTGATGATCCGCAAAGGGGCTTTTCATTTAAAATCGATGCTCCCTTGGATTTGCGAATGAATCCAAATGTGGGAATTTCTGCTGCCGATTTTTTGGCGCAAGTGAATTTGGCCGAATTAACGGATATTTTGCACACCAATGCTGACGAGCCACGAGCGCAAGTGATTGCCAAGGGCTTAATTGCGAAACGACCGCGAACGACTTTTGAAATGGCCGCGGTCATGCGAGAAATCATGTCGGGATTTTCTAAAAAGGTTCAACAAGAAGAGGGCGATGCGCCCATTCGTCGTGCCTTTCAAGCTTTGCGCATTGCTATCAATAATGAGTTCGGCGTTTTGGATCAATTTTTAAAAGATATTCCCTTGATGCTTAATCCAGGTGGGCGAGTCGCTATATTATCTTTTCACTCAGGCGAAGATCGTCGAGTGAAAAAATCTTTTCAAGCCTTACAGCGTGTAAATATATATAGCGAGGTGTCACCAGAATTTATTCGTCCAACACCGGAAGAACAACGCAATAACTCGCGATCAAAATCAGCCAAATTGCGTTGGGCAATATTAGCAAATAATTAATATTGAATGGTTATCTCCCTTGTAGGTGTGGTCAAAAGGATACCAGTTTGCTGGGCATAGGACTTGCTGTTAGAACGGACGTAACGTTAGTGAGTCTGCAATTAGTAAAATGAATTCAATAATAAGGGGGAAATATGAAAGCAAGTCGGTTATTTAATTTACGATCCGCGATTTCAGCCGTGGCCATCTTGATGGCGATTTATTCGGTGGAAAGTTCCGCTTATGTGCGACCTGGAGATCCGCCACCAGTCGGAGGTATTCGAGCTTACCCTGGTGATCGTGTCGAGCGAGAACGCCCATACCCTGTTAGACCGGGCCCCGTTCGGCCAGGCCCCATTCGCCCTGATCCTCGTCCATATCCGCCCCCTCCTCCGCCGCCCGTTTGTCGCGATAGTGGAGTGATGAATGATATCGATTCAATGCAATACAAAGTGGACCGAGTTTCTCGTGGTAAATGTGCAGGATATGATAAGTGGACAGTGCGTAACTGTGCTGACAACTTAGAATCCCACGCCGTAAATGCAACCAAGTCCGCTATGCGAAGTACATTAAGGCAAATTCGCGATGAGGTAGAAAGCATTTGTCGTGATAGTTACAATTGTTCGTATTACGAAGTGAACCGTGTGGTAGATCGTTTCGAGGATTTAATTTACCGAATTCGTAATACTGATATGGTGTACGATGGTGGCGCAGGCCGAACCTCAATTATCGAAGATGTGGAATACTTCCGAGCGCGTTGTCGATAATTTGTATTCAATATGATTATAAATTCAAAGATTCATAGATTTAAAAAATCAAAGAACCAAAGAGTATTAATAATCAAAGAATAAAAAACTAAAATCAAAAAAACAAAAAGGAGTCTTAGAAATAAGGCTCCTTTTTTTATCTATGTGGATGTTTCCTAGCTGAGTCGATTTGATGTTGCCAGATTTAGAATGACGAAATTGTATCTAGACCAAAGATAGGCTCGACCGATTGAATTCGAATTTATTTGAGTTCCCAAGGTGGCCTTCGATAAACTGGGGTATGACTAAAGCAAATTTATCTACTAGATTAATCCCGACAAATATTTTTCCTCAACAAAATGAAATTCCTGAGTCATTCAAAATCCCCTATATTCAAGGGCGCATTCTGATCAATGGAAAAATATTGAACAAGGGTTTTCCGTATAAAAAAGTAACCAGTCCTTGCGCGCATTTAGATGCCAGTGGAAATATTGTTTATCCTGAAATTGGCGAAACGCCGAATGTTGGACCTGAAATTTTCAAGCAAGCGGTCGAAGCAGCTCAACAAGCTTGGAATCAAGGTCAGGGCGAATGGCCGCTATCTAAACTAGAGGATCGCATTCAGGCGTTAATGCAATTTCGTGATCAGATGTTGATGCAACGAAATTTAATTTGTCGATTGTTGATGTGGGAGATCGCGAAAACCTGGACAGATTCGCAAGCGGAATTTGATCGTACGATTGCTTACATTAACGATACCATTGAAGAGGCCAAGCGTTTGGATCGCACCAGTAGCCAGTTGCAATTTGCTGGAGGGATAATGGCGCAGATTCGTCGCACGCCCCTAGGCGTGACTTTGTGTATGGGGCCTTTTAATTATCCCTTGAATGAAACCTTCACGACCTTGATTCCAGCATTGATCATGGGAAATGTTTTAGTTGTTAAAATTCCTCGCTTTGGTCAATTGTTGTGGGAGCCGCTGTTGGAAGCTTTTGCAAATTGTTTTCCGGCGGGAGTTGTGAATGTGGTGAATGGTTTGGGGCGAGATATCATCGCACCCTCGGTACAAAGTGGCCAATTAGATGTGTTGGCATTCATAGGCTCTAGTCAAGTGGCTAACCAAATTAAATTATCACATCCGCAGCCACATCGATTCCGCAGTATCTTAGGTTTAGATGCAAAAAACCCAGCGATTATTATGTCCGATGCTGATTTAGAAAATGCTGTCAGCGAGTGTATCAAGGGCAGTTTGTCTTTTAATGGTCAACGATGTACGGCGATTAAAATTATTTTTGTTCACGCATCAGTGGCCAAAAAATTTACGGATATGTTCACCGAAAAAGTGAATGCATTAAAATACGGATTGCCATGGCAAGAGGGAGTGTTTGTGACTCCGTTGCCGGATTTAAAAAAAATCAATTATCTACAAGAGGTCATTCAAGAGGCCCTGCAAAAAGGAGCTGTTCATTGCAATCCAGGTTTTGCAAGTGTCTCATCGGTAGCTGCCGTTAATCCTAGTAATAGTATTATCGCTGGTAAGGGGCCGGGTGTGCTCAGTTGTGGATCCTTAATGTTGCCGGCGGTGATTGGGAACGTGTCCTTAGATTCGCGTTTGGCCAAGGAAGAACAATTTGGTCCTGTTGTTCCGATATGTGAATACAACTCGATACAAGAAGTGATTCAGTACATGGTGCAATCTCCATTCGGTATGCAAGCTAGTCTTTTTGGTCAGGATCCGAAACAAGTAGGAGCCCTGATCGATCAGTTAGCTAATCAGGTTTGTCGAATCAATCTAAATACTCAATGTCAGCGTGGCCCAGATGTATTTCCATTTACAGGTCGTAAGGGTTCCGCCGAGGGCACCTTAAGTGTGTACGATGCTTTACGCTCGTTTAGTATTCGCAGCATGGTGGCCATCAAGCAAGATGCTGACGGTAAAAAATTAGTGCGTGAAATTCTACAAGGAGATGCCTCACGATTTCTAAATTCTGATTTTATGTTATAAGCATATATTATGCGGCAGTTTTTTTATTTTTTTTAGAATCGAATTGTTTCATTAGAATAGAGTCTGGACAGAGTTCTAAACCGTTAGGCCAAGCAAGACATCCTGATTCAATAAAGCATTTACTAAACAATTGTCCTTTGATGATTTCGTTGGCTAATCCGACTGGTTTCTTAAATAAATAGGACAGATTGGCCTCAACAGTCTCGCCGGATACAAGTTTAAATTTTATAATAAATTTATCATGATTTATTTTTAAAATTTTTTCTATTTTATTGCCTAATTTCTTCATACGGCTCACTCTAATCCTTTAATTTTTTTGGGCATTTTAAGTTGTGAAACAGCTAACCAGGCTTCATTTAGTTCTTTTAAATGTTTCTTTCTCCACTCTTCAACTAGGTTTCTTCCCCTAAGAGGCATTTGTCCTTTCAGGATTTTACCAGTTTTAAGTTCTATGATCGCCTCAAATTCCCCATAGGTTGCATGGAAGTGAGGTGGATTGTGGTCTGCGTGGTAAAAACGAATAACTATTCCAAAAAAAACGGACACAATTGGCATCGAAAAAAACCTCTAATAAAAAATGATATAACCAAGAATCGTCACAATCTAACTTAAATAAGTAAATTAAACAATAATGATAGTCATACTTTGTCGAAAAATTGATAATCTACGTTATGAAAAAAATCTTTAATACCATATTTCAGTTAGTTGCATTTGTCTGTAATTTTGCCATATGCGAGTAAGCCCAATAAGATTAAAATGAAAATATAGAATAAGTATTCCCAATGATCTTCGAATCGATGATAGCCTCTATAGATGATATGGGAATCCCTGCAAAAAGTTTGAGTTTGTCAAAGTTTTTGACAGGCCGATAATTGTCGTCACTACTAGTTTTATTTACAATATAATGAAGTACATTCAAATTAGTTGTAAGTCAGTAATAGTGGGGAATTAGAGCTTATTATTTCTTTCTAAATAGTTTTAATGAGTTTTGGCTATTTCTAACGAGTAAAGTACATAATAAAATCTGCGATGCTAGAATTGTCCAAAAATGGTACGCTTCTTGTATAAGAACCTTCTGAGTAGAAATTTATCGAATGAGGTAGTTATATGAAGTTCGTACCTGGCGCAAAACAATTTTCATTTCAGATGGCTGGTCTGATGGTGTACATGGCCTTTATATATGTGGCGTGTGCTCCTGTTAAATTCGATAAAAATGATCAGATTGACTGTCAGGGTTTTAAAGAAAAATGTGCTAACGTTGTCATCGAAGGTACATCTTATCAAGACTTTGATTATGACTATACAGTGCCAGGTCGAGCTGTAGATATATTAATTGTAGATGATAATTCGGGTTCCATGTCCTTTGAACAAAATCATATGTCAGAAAGATTTTCGTCTTTTTTGCAAGCCTTAGAGCAAAGAAGTATTGATTATCGAATTGCTGTGACGACAACAGATATTTCCGTTACCGATCCAAACTCTAAGATTTTTAATCCCCCCAGAGCTATCAATCAAAATGGTGCTCTTCAAGATGGTCGTTTGATTGCGTACAGTAATGGTGAATATTTCTTAACTCCAAATTCGGCCAACAAGCAGGCGTTGTTTGATGGAGTGATTAAACGGGCCGAGACCTTAAATTGCGAGACTTTTCTAAAAGCTAATCCGGATATGTATGTCAGTGGATATCAAAATGCATATCAAGCAGCCTGTCCTTCAGGAGTCGAACGTGGTGTATATGCCATCAACCAAGTGATCAAAACAAATCCAAATAGTTTTATTCGACCTAACGCTCATTTTGCTGTGGTGGTTTTATCGGACGAAGATGTCATGAGTTCTTCTTATCAAAAAGAATCTTTTCAAGCCGATGTTGAATATCAATTGGCTTACGAAGATATGCCTCAATCTGTCATTGAAAATGCAAGTAAATATCTGGGTGGTAACACGCTAAGTGTCCATTCTATAATCGTCAATCCTGGATCCTTGAAGTCAGGTGCTTCTGCGGATGCCGTTGCTAAATCTTTGGCAGGTACTGGTAAGGTCAACACGTATTCTTACTTCACGGGTAGTGATACGGCTTGTTTACAAAAACAAAATACACAAACTCCAAACATCAGCGGCAGTTATGGATATGTTTATAGTTTGTTGTCAAAAATGACGGGCGGAATAGAGGGTGACATCTGTGCCAACGATTATGGTTCACAGTTGTATAATATCGGTGCCAATGCTGGCTCGCATGTGAATGAAATTAAGTTAGCATGCGTGCAGCCAAAAGATTTAGTGGTTACACCGGATGCGTCCAATGGGACGGGTGCTAGTTTTACAATAAATGCGGATATTGTGAAGTTTGATAAGGATTTAGTTCCTGGCTCCAAGGTGCATTTAAAATATCTTTGTCCAAAATGAGGCCAATTGGAATTTGATTTGAATGGGTCTTATTTTAAATTAGCGAGTTTTTAATTCCAATGCTTTAGTGCTTTTTGATAATTTCTCAGCCGCAGCTTCTAAGCGTGTATCCATATCTAGTTTGGTGTTGGAAAATAAAAAAGGATTTTCCGCCAGCTGCTGAGTTAAAATATTTGTCAGTCGAACTTTTTGCAAACTATTGTAGTCCCATTGTAAATCACGACCTTGCATCTGAAAATGCAAGGCGGGATCATCCATCGTTAAATCTGAGGTGACATCTCCACTGGAGTCTTCGGACAGGTGTAGTTTTCTTAGTAGTTGATCATTGATCACAAAAACGGATTTTTCTTTCACAAACGAAACCGCATCGTCTAAGGCCACGTTGACCTCGTTGAACTTTTGATAAAAACCTAACACCAATAAACTGACTCCCGAATTGACGGCCTCTTCCAGGCCACGCAAGATGTCTGAGGTCTTACCTTGTCCGTTTTGATTAATGACTTTAAAATTCAGCAAATCTATTTTTTCTAACGACTCGTTGGCGGTGGCACCAGTGTCGCTTCTGGTGTCGCTTCTGGTTTTATCGTTCGACATTTGTGCTTGGCAAATTTGTTGATTGATAAAAGTACCTAGGCCCGCATTGCCGCCTTCGATGAAAAGCTCTTTTAAGTTTTTGGTGTCCTCTTTGGGCCAGGGCTGATTTTTGACGTAATCCCATCCCACCGAGGTTGTGCCGTTTTTATTTGTAGTGCCAAGGCAAGGAACTAAAGACAAATCGCGATAATCGACACCGGGCCCGACGATTCCGACGCGCACTTTTTTTATTGGCAATAATGGTTTTTGTGCATAGGCAGCTTCGGCAGTTTCATAATCAGTTCTTGCTGTGGCAGGCTCGCCCCATGCATTAACTTCTTCAGTATTTGCATTTGAGGCCAAGTCTTTACTTGTGTTTTTACTGTCGTTGGCGGTGATGTTGTTGTCTTTTTTTCGTACAGGGTAGCTTAGGCCACGCAAGTAAGCGGCTCTTCGTAAAGGATCTTCGACTTGATAGTCTTCTTTAATAGATACTAATTTGTCGTCTTGAAATTGCTCTACTGCTGGATGAGTCAGCAAGATGTTTGTAGATATTGAGTTCGGTTTGAACACCAGTATCCAAGAGTAGGGCAAGGGTTCAAAACGCAGTTGTTGTGTCGCTTGTAATTGCATCAAAGTGTGCAAAAAGCTTTGGTTGTCATTGAAGTTCGTTCCAAGTTTGATCAATAAGTCAGCTTTAAGTGCGGGGCTATTGCGAGTGTTTAACAATACAGAGGCCGGAGCATGTGTGGTTCGATGAGTTTTTGCAGGGGCACTAGATGGTAATGTTATGATAGACACCAATGCCAAACATGTAATGGATATAAAAGATAAGATAGCATTTTTTGAGAATAAAATAAGCATACTCCTGTTGTAATTAGCTATAGTAAAATCTCTGGATGGGATTTGTCTATAATTCCACGCGTTGCCATCTTACAAATTGTGTGGGGAGTCGATTGACGCTAACCTTTACATAAAGATGAAATTCTGCGACAAAGTGATATTGTACTGAAAATCTATTGAGAAAAGGTGAATGAAAAAAAACACCTAGGAGGTTGTGTGTGAATCCTGTGAATTCAATGAATACACAAGACCCGGCATCATTTGCGGTTACGACTCGTTTGGATGCGGTTATAGCTTGGGGTCGAAAAAATTCTTTATGGCCATTGCCGTATGGAACAGCTTGCTGTGGTATCGAATTAATGTCGGTGATGGGGCCGAAGTACGACTTGGCTCGTTTTGGAGCTGAGGTTGTGCGCTTTTCACCTCGTCAATCGGACTTATTATTGGTGGCAGGAACGATCACTGAAAAAATGGCTCCTATTTTGGTGCGCATTTATCGACAGATGTTAGATCCCAAATATGTCATTTCAATGGGAGCTTGTGCCAGCTCGGGTGGGTTTTATCGTGCCTATCATGTTTTGCAAGGAGCTGATCAGGTGATCCCTGTCGATGTTTACGTTCCGGGTTGTCCTCCAACACCAGAAGCGGTTTTGGATGGAGTGATGTTATTACAAAAAATGATTGCAGATCATCAACCTCGACCATGGAAAGACAATTGGAAGGCCCCACAGTATGAGTAATCTAGAATCTTTTAAACAATTGTTAGCAAAAAAATTTCAGGTGGAAAGATATCAATTTTTCACAGCCGTTGGTGATGATGTGCTAGTCATCCCCAAAGAGGATATTGTTCCTGTATTAAAGTTTTTAAAGGATAATGATCGCTTTGATTTTTTAATGGATATTTGCGGTGTTCATTATCCCAAAAAAGATAAGGCCTTCGAGGTTGTATATCATTTATTTAGTACAAAAGATGCGTCTCGTTTGCGAATCAAAGTTCCGTTAGCAGAGGGCGAAGCTATCGATACGGCGTTGCCTGTATTTAGAGGAGCGGATTGGTTTGAGCGTGAAGCCTATGATATGTTTGGTATTATTTTTAAAGGCCATCCTAACTTGCGAAGAATTTTAACGCATCATCAATTTGTAGGACATCCTTTACGTAAAGATTACGAAGCGGACAAACAACAACATTGCACTGAGACTTTAAAAATTCATTTTGATAATGAGCCTGGTGTTGATGGCTCTGTTTTGAATCCAAATTGTGTGCCATTAAATATTGGTCCATCGCATCCAGCGATGCATGGAACTTTGCGTGTGATGACGGAACTAGATGGAGAAACAGTTGTACGCGCCGGATGCGAGATTGGTTATCTGCATAGATGTTTTGAAAAAATGGCAGAAACGCATCCTTATAATCAAGTGATTCCCTACACAGATCGTTTGAACTATTGTTCGGCGCCCATGAATAATGTGGGTTATTGCAAAACGGTGGAGCGATTGTTGGGAGTTGAAATTCCAGCGAAAGCGCAGGCGATGCGAATTATTTTATGCGAGCTTTCTAGAATCATAGATCACATTGTTGCTGTAGGTACAGGTGGTGTGGATTTAGGGGCCTTGACCAGTTTCTTTCATTTGTTTACTTACCGTGAAAAAGTTTACAACTTATTTGAAAAGCTTTGTGGAGCGCGCTTAACCGTGGCGCTGACTCGCGTGGGTGGAATGGCTCAAGATGCACCAGAAGGCTGGTTCGATGACGTCATGGCATTCTGTAAAGAAATGCGTGAGGGTGTCGACGAAATTTCTAGATTAATGTTAGACAATAAAATCTTTATCAAAAGGACTCAAGGGGTCACTCCGGTGAAAGCACAAGATGCGATTCAGTGGGGATACACAGGTCCGTTATTAAGAGCTTGCGGTGTGGGTTTGGATTTAAGAAAGATCAAACCTTATTATGGCTATGAGACTTTGGATTTTGATGTTCCGGTTGGTACAAATGGCGATATTTACGATCGCTATTTGGTGCGCATCGAAGAGATGCGACAAAGTATTCGTATCATCGAGCAAGTTTGTCGAAATGTTCCAGGCGGTGATTACACGATCCGAGATCGCAGCATTGTACTGCCAGAGAAAAAAGATGTTTACGGAAATATCGAAGGTTTGATGAATCACTTTATGTTGATCATTAATGGCTTACGTCCTCCTGTGGGTGAGGTTTATGACGCTACCGAGGCTGCGAATGGGGAACTGGGTTTTTATTTAGTCAGTGATGGCAGTGGTTCGCCATATCGCTTAAAGGTTAGGCCTCCTTGCTTTGCTATTTACCAGTCTTTTCCAACATTGGTTAGGGGATGGATGATTGCAGATGCAATTGCAACAGTGGCTAGTATGAACGTTATTGCGGGTGAATTAGATAGATAAGCACTAGCTTGATGGCAAGAAGGGCTTGTGAACTAGAAAGTTAACAAGCTAGTCAGTTAACAAGTAAGTAAGTTAACTAAAATGTTTAAAAGAGGGGTTGGATATGTTTTCTTTATCGGCTGAAGGTAAAGCTGAAATTCAAAAAGAAATGACCAGATATGAAACGAAAGAATCAGCCATTATTCCGTCACTGTACATTGCACAGAAAGAGAATAAAGGCTGGATTAGTGACGAAGTGATTTTGCATTTAAGTCAGGTGATGGATATTCCCGAGTCTCGTATCAATGAAGTTTTTAAATTTTATACGATGTTCAATCAAGAATCTGTGGGTCGCAATCACATCCAAGTGTGTACAAACATTTCGTGTGCGTTGAATGGTGGTCGTGAACTGGCTGCGCATGTCTTGAAGGAATTAAAACTGGAGTACAATCAAGTCAGTGAAGATGGCAAGTACTGCGTGTCTCATGTGGAGTGTTTAGGTTCTTGTGGAACGGCGCCAATGATGCAAATCAATGAAACTTACCATGAAAATTTAACTCCGGAATCAGCGATGAACATTATTAGAGGGTTAAAATAATTATTTAATAAATGATCAAGTAGGGAAAATAATGGAAACAAAATTATTAACTGAACATTATGCAAAAGATGAATTCCGAAACCTGGATGGTTACAAAAAATTAGGTGGCTATCAGGTTTTAGAAAAAGCTTTAAAAATGCAACCGCAACAAATCATTGATGAGGTCAAAGCATCGGGCTTAAGAGGTCGTGGTGGTGCTGGATTTCCGACAGGAATGAAGTGGGGATTTTTACCTAAAAACGGAGAGCCTAGATATTTGCTGTGCAATGCCGACGAAGGTGAGCCAGGAACTTTTAAAGATCGTTTGATGATGGAGCGAGCTCCGCATCAGTTGATCGAAGGAATGATTATTTCTGGTTTCGCGGTGGGTGCAAACAAGGGTTATATTTATGTGCGTGGAGAATATTTTTTTCCGATCAAAGTTTTGCGTGAGGCTTTAGCCGAGGCTTATAAAGCGGGATTGTTAGGTAAAAATATTTTAGGTTCTGGATTTAATTTTGACTTAGATGTTTATTCGGGAGCGGGTGCTTATATCTGTGGAGAAGAAACTGGTTTGATTTCCTCTTTAGAGGGTAAAAAAGGTCAGCCAAAATTGAAACCGCCATTCCCTGCGATCCAAGGTTATTTGAAAAAGCCGACCATCGTGAATAACGTGGAAACATTAGCGGCTGTTATTCCAATTTTACGTGATGGAGCTGCGGCTTATAAAAAATACGGAACAGAAAAATCACCAGGAACAAAATTATTTTCTTTGAGTGGAAATGTTTCTAGACCTGGTAATTATGAAATTCCATTAGCGACTCCGTTAAATGATCTAATCTATAAATTAGGTGGTGGGATTCCGAATGGTCGTAAGTTAAAAGCGGTTATTCCGGGGGGCTCAAGTGCTCCCGTGTTAACGGCTGCAGAGGTGGATAAAGCCACTTTGGATTATGAATGTTTAGCAGCGATGGGTTCGATGTTGGGTAGTGGAGCTGTGATTGTGATCGATGATTCACAATGTATGGTGGATCTATTGGGAGTGTTGATGCACTTTTATTCTCACGAGTCGTGCGGACAATGTACACCTTGTCGAGAAGGCACTGGTTGGTTGAATAAAATCGTTCATTCGATCCTAGAAGGTAAGGGTCGTTTGCAAGATATCGATTTACTAGTCAAGGTAGCTGATAACATGAAAGGGAAAACGATTTGTGCACTTTCTGATGCCGCCGCTTTACCAGTATTAAGTTTTGTAACAAAATTTCGTGATGAATTTGAGTTTTATGTTCGCGAAGGTCGTTCTAAAGTAAGAGGAAATTTCTATGCCGAAATGCACCATTAATGGAAAAGAAATAGAAGTCAAAGACGGTACAACGATTATCGAGGCGATGTACAAGGATGAGCAGCGAATTGCTCACTATTGTTATCATCCTGGATTATCCATTGCCGGTGTTTGTCGCTTGTGTATGGTTGAGATCGAGGGAAATCCTCGTTTGCAAATTGCTTGTAACACGGTGATCACCGAAGGCATGAAAATTAATAATACCTCTGCCAAAGTCAAAGACGCTGTGAAGTGGGGAATGGATTTTCATTTGATCAATCATCCCTTGGATTGTCCTATTTGTGACCAAGCCGGCGAGTGCGGTTTGCAAGAACAGTACATGGAATTTGGTAAATACGATCCTGAGATGGCAGAACACAAAGTTAAAAAACACAAAGTAACAGATCTGGGACCGACAGTGGTATTGGATTCTGAACGATGTATCTTATGTTCACGCTGCGTTCGTTTTACAACGGAAGTTTCTAAAACAGAAGAATTAGGAATTTTTAATCGTGGAGATCGCTCAGAAATAGGTACTGTTGAAGGTAAAAAATTAGATAACAAGTATTCATTAAACACTGTGGATATTTGTCCTGTGGGAGCATTGACTTCGAAGGATTTCCGCTTTCGTCAACGTGTGTGGTACCTCAAAGATGGCGAAACCATTTGTAATGGTTGTAGCACGGGTTGCAGTATCAAAGCCTATTTCAACAAAGAGGGCTTTTTCCGCGTGAAGCCTGTGTTTAATGAACAAGTGAATGGTCATTGGATGTGTGACGAGGGACGTGATTTATATAAATTCGTCAATCGCGATAATCGCTATACGAAAGCTCGTCGCAAGACAGCTCAAGGTTGGGAGGAATCTTTACCTGGTGCTGCAGCCAAGGATTTATCTCAATTGGTAAAGGCGTCTGGCGACAAGTTAGCCGTCATTTTAACAGGTCAATATACCGTAGAAGAATATGAAGCTTTATTACCGATGTTGGTGAATGAAGTAAAAACGAAAAAGATTTTTCATTGGATGAACAATCCAGAAACTGCGGAAGCTTTTGATGGACTTTTACTGCGCGGAGATAAAAATCCAAATACGAAGGGTTTGTTACAGACGTTACAAAAATATCAGATTAGCTCGACATGGAAAGAACTAGAAGATCTGATCGCTAAAGGTCAGATTGAAACTGTTTTGGTGGCTGGTCCTGAAAATCAAATGCATTATTCTGATATCAAATCCAAAGTAGCTTTGATTTCAAAAGTCAAAAATGTGATTTGGCTACAGTCTTCCAAAAATGCCCAGTTAGATGAATTGCCATTGGGATCTGTGATTCTTCCGATGAAGAGTTACGTAGAAAAAGATGGTACTTTTGTGAACCATGCTGGCTTAGCGCAAAAATTTTCTAAGGTGACCACCGTTGTGTCCGAGGCTTTAACACTAGCAGAGGCGGCATCGTTGTTGATGGGGCAGCAGTTAGTGATTCGACCAGACACAGGAAAGTTATTAGTCGAGTCGAATCGTTCGGCCGAGAAAGTCACGATAGAGCATCGTAAAAAGAATGAGTTTACTTTTAACAGGAGACCTTTATGAGTGTGGTGCAAAAAAATAACTCAGAAAAAAGTAAATGGTATTTGCCTGGGATCTTGGGTGGCTTAGGAATCACAGGTAAGCATTTACTTAAAAATTTATTTCAAAGAAATAAAATGATAACCTTGAACTATCCTGAGGAAAAGCATGAGTACTCACCGCGTTTTAAGGGCAATCACGTTTTGACGGTTAAAAAAGACGGAACACTTCGTTGCACGGCATGTATGTTGTGTGCGACGAATTGCCCAGCTGAATGTATCACGATTGTCGCCGCGGAACATGAAGATCCTTCTGTTGAAAAGTATCCGATCAAATACGAGATCGATATTTTACGCTGTGTTTTTTGCGGATTTTGTGAAGAGGCCTGTCCTGTCGATGCCGTTCGCATGGGACCTGAGTGGCAAACTCCGGGCTTACCGGGATCTAATTTTAATTATGGCATAGATCAATTGGCGTTTCGTCCTCAACTAAAGGGTGGGATTTTATCTCATGTGGATGATGAGGAAAGACATAAGGCTGGGATCTAAATTTTAAGCTTAAAATATAGCCTAGCATTTCGTCCTAATGCTAGGCGCTAAGTCTCCTGATTTATTGAACTATTAGAGACAATAACAAGGATGGAATTACAGCAGGCACAGCACAAAATTGAATATCTTATTCACAACCTGTTGGTTTTGCATGAATCGCCCGATATTGCTGCCGATTATTTATTAAAACATTATGAAAATGAAACGACGTCTTTCGAAGAGTTAAAAGTGATTTCACAGTTTTTGTTAAACTGCGGTTTCTATGCGACGCTTGTCAATTTTTTAACTCGGAAGCTGAAGTACGATGAGGTGTTGCCTTGGGGGCATTTCGCTGAAGCCCTAATCAGGTCCAATATGTCTGTCAGCTTAGAGGTTCGCAAAGCGGTGATCGAAGGTGCCAAGTCACAGAAGGCTTTGGGTGAATTGTCTTTGTGTCAACAGCTGGATACGGTGGATGAAAAAATCGTCGCAGCCAGGGAATCTAGAAAAAAATCTTTTTTAAAAAAGCAATTAGCCTTGAAAGAAGATTTACTAGCTCAATACGAAATGTTTAAATCACAGGGCTTGATACAAGAAGAACATAAATTAATAGATCGCTTCGTTCGTTTATTTCCGCAGGATCCATCCATGGCTAAGGCTAAAGAGATGCTGCATGAGCGACAGGCGATGGACTTATTATTTAAAAAATCGCAGACCAAAGCCATTTCTAAAAAAAATTATTATTATGAAATCTTAGAACCAGAACTAGAGCCCTTATTTGCCAACATTGAAAACTATATGCTGCAAGAGCTTCAGAAGGATGCGACTTTAGGTTTAGATTTTATGGTTTGCCAGTTGATGTGGGATCGTCCAGATTCGGCGTTAAAAATTGCAGAACACATTTCTGCAGAAACAGATTCAGGTCAATTGATTTTGGATTGGTTGATGGCCGAATCCTATTTGCGCGCCCGTCGATTTGTTGAACTATTGAATCATATTGCATTTTTAGAAGCTAAGTACGTGCATGATCCTGAAATAACCTTTGCGGCTTTGTACTTAAGGGCGCAGGCTTTATGGGGGATGGAACAAAAATATTCTGCAATGGAGATGATGGAAAGTCTTTTGGCCGCAAGGCCTAAGTATCGATCGGCACATGCATTATTAGACGAATGGAAGGAAAGCTTTTTATGAAAAAAAAGGCTTTATGGATCGCGCTTCCTAGTTTGTCGATTTTGGCTTTAGTCGTGGGTATGTATTTTTGGATGCGGCCTTATTTACAGGACTTAATCATTAAAGAAGTTAGCGCGCTATCACGTTCCTATTCACCAGTGGAAATCAAGATTTCGGAAGTGGATTGGTCGTTGCTATCGTTGAAGGTCAGTTTGTCGGAAGTGATGATTACTCCCAAAGAGAAAACAAAAGAGAATTCAATCATAGAAATTCCAGAAGTAAAAATCAAAAAAGTTTTTTTGTATTTAGATATTTTTTATTTAGCATTGGGAAAAATAAAATTATCATCGGCAATATTGGATGGTTTGACCACCAGTTACGACATATCGCCACTATTGAAAGACAATGGTGAAAAAAAACCAATTCCATTGGAAGCGCTATTTAAATATTTACCCAAAATCCCCTTGAACAAAGTCAGCTTAGAAAATGCGAATATACATTTGTTGTTACCGCAAAATATGGAGTTAAGGTTAGATGGTTTTGATTTAAGCCTACTTCTAAAAAAAGATTATGTAGATATTCAGTCCACATTAAAAGATGGTTCTTATCTTTGGGGAAAACCAGCCACTAAATCTGATGCTAATAATTTATTTCCTTCAATTCATGAATGGCCTTTGCAATGGAAACTGAATTCTAGATTGTATGCGGATAATTTGGATGTTTCTTACTTAGAGTTTAAAACAGCTGGGACTTTTTTAAAAGGCAGCGGAAGCTTTCCGGGTTTTTCAAAAATTCATATGAATCCTCAGGGGCGACTGCAAGTCAGTTTAAACTCCAAATTAGATGGTTTGAATATCTTATTTCAAAAATTATCTATTCCACTTAATTTATCGGGGCAGGTAAAAGTAGAAGGACAATTCAATTTAGATCCAACGAATACAGTGTCTTCCGGATTTGAGTTCCAATCCAAGGCTTTGAAAATCAATCAATACATAGTGGGAGACTTACAATTTAATGGTAAGTCTGAAAAAAATGAATTGCAGATTCCAAGTTTGAACATAACGAATGACGCTGGTTTGATCGATCTAAAAACTCTTATCTTGAAGTGGAATTTAAAACCTTTGCAATTATCATTAGAGTCAAAAGTCAAAGCTGATTACTTGGACTTGAATCGCTTATTAATTTTATTAAATATTGGTGATCTACCATTAGAGTTATTTTTAAAGGGAGATTTAGCCTGTGGTGGTCCTTTGTATCCCGATCTGCAATTCAAATGTGGTGGCAAGATTCATGGGGACAGTTTAGAGATCAGAAAGGGTCCATTAGTTAAGGACACCATCGTTCGCTTAGACGAGATGGGTGCTACAGGGGATTTTACGGTCACCTCGAAAAACATCTCTTACAATGCAGATGTTCAAGTGAAGGATGATCAAGGACGCAGTGAGGGTGTTATTTCATTTGCGGAAGGTTTTAAGGTCAGTTTTTTTACACCCCGGTTTCAATTTAAGAACTTACGTTATTTGGTAGGTTTAAAGCTTGAAGGCGAAGCGCACCTAGAAGGGAATACACAAGGGGATTCGCATGCTGCGACCTTGGATATGAATATCAATGGCAAGGATTTATTTTTAAGTCAATTTTATTTAGGACAAGCGCAGACAAGTCTTAATTACAAAAAAGGTCTTTTAACTTTTAAAAATATAATTGGAAAAATTGGTGGCAGTGAATATAAGGCGAATGTAGAAGTCGATGCAGTTCAGTCCCTGATTCAGGTAGATGGCGGAGCAGAAAAAGCTGACGTCAAAGAAATCATGACTGCATTTCAACGTTTGGTGCAATTACCGATTGAATTAACTGGCATTGCAAATGTGAAAGTGAAGGGTGGCGGACCATTTGAGCTGAATCAGTTAAGTTATCAGTTAGAGGCCGAGGTTTTTAAAAGTACCATTGCCAACGAAAGCTTTGAAAAAATTGAAGCTAAATTAGTTTCACAAAATGGTGAAGTTAAAATTGAAAAAGCTTTATTAAAAAAACAAAAATCTGAAATTCGTGCGTTTGGAGTGGGACATCCCAATGGGGATATTGACCTCACTGTTCAGGGTAAGGACTTGTTACTAGAAGAATCCGAAAACATAGCTAGACTTGGAGCTTTTATTCAGGGGCGATTAGATGCCACATTAAAACTTCAAGGATATGTATTGGCTCCAGATAGTAAGTTGGATTTGGTGATCAAGCAGTTAAGTATCGAGGATCAAGAATTTCCTGGTTCCGAATTTAACTTTGTATTGGGACGAAAACAAATTTCAGGTAAGGCGAACTTAGTGGGAGGACATTTACTGGCTGAATTGATTTGGCCACTTGCCGAAGACAGTCCTTTTTACTTAAAAGCTAAAGCGAATAATTGGAATTATACAACGTTATTCACACTTGTTGGCGGTGGTAGTATTTTATCCGATTATACAGCGGGGTTATCAGGAGATATCGAGTTGTCCAGTGTTAAGGGTGGTTTTGCCAACAGTACGGGAAGTGGAAAAATTACGTCCTTGTTTTTAAAGCGCGGTAACTTATCGCTATATAATCAAGGACCAATGGAGTTAACCGCAAAAAGTGGAATGTTTAGTTTACAGAATTTCCGTCTAATTGGAGAACAAAGTTATTTAGAACTTAAAGGATCGCAATTTTCGACTCAGGATTTAAAATTAAAAATCGCGGGTCAGACAAATTTGCGTTTATTACAAATTTTTGTTCCCTTTTTAGAAGAACTATCTGGAGCTTCGCAATTGTCAGTGCAGTTTTCTGGAAGTCTATTTAAGCCAGAAATTTTAGGAACTACTAATATTCAAAATGGATATGTAAAAATGAAGGGGTTTCCTCATCCCTTTGAAAAAATCGAAGGCGAGGCGCAGTTTTCGCAGCACAAAATTAATATCGATTTTTTTAGGGGCTTAATCGCTGGCGGTAAGTTTCAAGGTGATGGGTATGTGCAAATAGAGGGAGTCAGAAATATTCCTACTTTTATTCGAGCTCGATTAGAGGACGTGCATTTTAATGTTCCTGATAAAATAAAAACGAATGGCAGTGCGGATATTATTTTTTCTGGTAACTGGTTTCCATTTATATTGTCTGGGACGTACGAAATCACATCGGGATTGATGGAAAAAGAATTTACGGAATCAGAATCTGCTAAATCATTAAAACAAAGTTCGTATTTGCCGAAAGTGATTTTGCAAAGTGCGTTTGAACCGGTGTTACTGGATTTAAATGCAGTTTTTCCCAAAGGATTTATCATGAAGAACTCTTTGGTGAATGGGGAATTGACTGGAGCCTTGCAAATCAAGGGACCGCCGACATCTCCAGCATTGATTGGCGAAGTTAAAATCGTTAAAGCATCACAAATTATATTTAAAGACAAAGCGTTCGAAACCCTAAATGGTTTGGTGCAATTTAAAGATACCGGAGATCTATTTCCGGAATTATTTATCTCTGCTCGGTCTAGGGTGACTGAGTATGACGTGAATTTATTAGTGCAGGGAAATGCAAAAAATCCAGTGATTCGTGTCAGTAGTGTGCCGCCGTTATCGGAACAAGACATTATTAGTTTGTTGGCGTTAGGGATCACTTCGCAAAAATTAGAAAAGAAAGTAGAGTCCAGACAGTCCGAAAATTCGACGTCCTATGAAATCGGTACAGCGATCATTGCCAACAATCCATTAACTAAAAACTTGCAGCAGACTTTAGGAGTGAACTTGCAGTTTTCCTCACAGTATGATGACACCAAAAACATCGCTGTTCAAAAAGTGACGTTGAGTCGAAATTTAACACCCAAGTTAGCAGCTCAGGCCAGTCGATTAAAAGGGGAACAGAATTCGACGGAAGTAAAATTAAATTATCAATTGAATACGAATTTATCTGTGGTTGGATCTTGGGAAAACCGCGAAATTTCAGAACAAACTTCTAGCATTAATCAAGGTACGAAGCCTTCCAATTCCATATTAGGAATCGATTTAGAGTTCAAAAGGGAGTTCAAGTGATCAAGTATTTTTTACGAACTCAATTATTTTTGAATGTCTTTATGGTGCTATTGTTCATGACTTTTAGCACGGTCGATGCATTTGCCAAAGTCAAAGTAAATCTTAAAGAGGTGCCCACAGCCTTGCAAAAGGATCTGAAAACGAAGTTTTTATCTGCTGAGGAAGTGGATGAGGCTGTTTTAGATGAAGTGATCAACTACGTCATCATCGAACAAAACTACGATTATGCTGAATGGGTTTGGGAAAATTCTAATTTAAAGTTGAATTTAATTAAGGCGAAAAAAATTCATCAAATTAATTTTACTGGTAACAATAGCTTATCAGAGTCAGAATTAAAAACCGAACTAGGAGTGGTTGAAAAATCGAATTTTCATCAAGACCCATTGATTATCGGAGCGGATCGAATTCGTTCGTTGTATAAAGAAAAAGGGTTTCCTAATACCATAGTTGAATTAAGTTTTATACCAATTGGAGTTTCTGAAATAGATATTCAAGTCAAAATTAATGAAGGCCCACAAACAAGAGTGAGGTCGATCGAATTCGTCACTGATAATGCGGTTTTAAAATCAAAATTAAATAAAATTGCTAAGAAAAAAATGGGTGAAGTATTTACGGATTTATTGGTATCCGAACTAAGCACAGACACTCGAAAAACGTTAAGTGCAAATCAGTTTTACCGCACCAGTATTGGCTCACCTAAATTGAATTTAAGTTCGGATGAGTCGGCAGTGGATTTAGTTTTTACGATAGACAATGCCGATCAATTTGAAATGAGTTTTGAGGGGATCAGTTTTTTAAATCAATCACAGGCCTCAGAAATACTGGATTTAGATAATTTTTACTCTTCTAATCCTAATATTGGAACGGAATTAGCTCAGCGCTTGAAAAATCATTATATGTCCTTGGGATATGCACGAGCCGATATTTCAGCTGATGAAACGCCTCTTAAAACAAACTACAAAAAGAAAATCGTGTTGCAGGTCTCGGAAGGACCCAGAGTAAAAATTAAGAATATTGAAATTCATGGTCGGTTTAACGAAAATCTAGATTATTATATTCAGTTTTTAAAAGAGCACACTTCGCCGATGATCGAAAAAGGATACTATGTCAGGGCTGACTTAGATGTTGGACTTAAGAATTTAATTATAGATCGGCAAAATCAAGGGTACTTACAGTCTAAATTATTACCGACTAGAACAATTTATAGTCAGACCAAAGATGAAATCACAGTGATCGTGAATATTGATGAAGGACCATTAACGATTTTAGAAAAAGTGATTTTTGAAGGAAATATTTCTTTTCCGGAAGAGGCCTTACTAAAAGTTGTGGATTTAAAAAACGATGAGCCTTTGCGATTGAATAAATTAGAAGAATCCTTGGCTAAGATTCGTGACTTTTATAAAAGTCAGGGATTTTTAGAAATGAATATCGAAAACGAAAAACGGGATCTTGTGACTTATTACCAGGATTTCACAAGGGCTCATGTCAAATATAAATTATCAGAAGGCGCAAAGGTTATCGTTGGTAGCGTGGTGATCGAGGGAAATTCGATCACGAAGGATTATGTCATTTCGAAAGAGTTAGATTTCAAGACTGGTGATGTGTTGACGCCTCAAAACATCGAAGAAACAATCAGTCGTTTGCAGCGATTAGGACATTTTTCATCGATCGATATTCGTACATTAGAAGAACGAACGATGATCAGTCGACGAACGGTGATCATTCGCGTACAGGATCGTGATCCAGGATTATTTAATTTTGGTTTTGGTGTGAACAATGAACGAGAGCTAACATTGCGCGGTTATACGGGAATTGCGTATCGTAATATTTATGGAACAGGTCGTGGGGTCTCGTTACGTTTTGAAGGTAATTACAATGTGGCGGATGTTAAATATTTAGAACGCAAGGTGACGGTGGGGTATTTGGAGCCATACTTATTAGATACGCGAACTCGTGGTCGTGTTAGTTATACCTTGTCAGATAGTGTGAGTGATTTTAGTAGTCGTAAAGCGAATCAAATCAGTCAAAGTACATTTTCTTTAGAGCAAGATATCACCTCGCATGTGTTAGTGACGTATGATGTACTTAGCTTGGCTGCGGTTCGTACGAAGTTTATTGATACGGATGTCACGACTAGCGAGTTAAATATTGGTTCAACAGGACCTACCTTGGATATTGATTTTCGCGATCATCCTTTTAATCCGACCAAAGGAACATTTACAAGATGGAATGTCGAGTACGGCTCACCGGATTTGGGAAGCACGCGCACGATCGAGTATTTACGATCGATTTTTAGTCTCACGCATTACAAGTCAGTTTATAAACCGGGATGGGTAATTGCTAATTCCATGCGATTTGGATTCTTGCGAAATTTAAGTACATTGGATGATGGTGGAGTTCCATATGATAAAAAGGGATTAATTCTGGGTGGGCAATCGACGATTCGCGGATTTCAGCCAGGGGAAAGTTTTCCGAATGCCAATGATTTTAAAGAGATTGTCGCTAATAATTTAATCGTCAATGACGAATATAAATTAACGACGGAAGCTCAGATGGCCTTAATCAAATCAGAAATTCGTTTTCCAGTGAAGGGGAATATCGGCGGTGCCGTATTTTATGATGGTGGTGCGGTTTGGGTGAAGGGTGTGGATTTTAAGGATCCTTATCGAGATACCGTAGGCGTAGCCTTTCGTTATGCAACGCCAGTAGGTGCCGTCAGTTTGGAATGGGGTTGGAAGTTAGATCGCAAGGAAGAGCGACATGAAAACCAACTACCATTCCATTTCAGTATCGGGACATTTTAGACGAATGACTAAAACACCCCCCTCTTTGGGACTTCAGAAACACAAAAGACCCCCCTGTTTAGGGGTGGCAAAGCCCTAAACACCCCCCTTTTTAGGGTTGATAGCTTGAAAAAAAAGTAGTAAACTGAAATTATATATGGAAAGACTAGCTTTAGAGGATTTAAAAAAATGGTTAACAGCTAATGACAGAAAACCTTTAGTTCTAAGAGGAGCTAGGCAGGTTGGTAAGTCGACCTTGGTGCGTTTATTTTGTGAAAAAGCTAAGTTGAAATTAATGGTTCTTAATTTTGAAAAAAATAAACTGAATCATATTGAAGAACCTCAATTCAAAATACAAAGTTTGATAGATGAGATTGAGTTATTACTGGGAACAGGAATTACTAAAGATACATTGTTGTTTTTAGATGAAATTCAAGAGCAACCTCAAATGATCAAGCTCTTAAGATATTTTTATGAAGAAAGACCTGACATACCTGTCATTGCAGCAGGATCTTTGTTGGAGTTAGTTCTAAAAAAAAATGCTATCAGCTTTCCAGTGGGTAGAGTGCATTTTTATTATTTAGGACCTATGACTTTTTTTGAATTCTTAATAGCCAATGGCGAGACCATCTTGGTCGAGCAATTAGGAAGAAAGAAAATTTCAGAAACTGCATTTCAAATGGCAAAAAGTTATTTTAAGAAATATTTGTATATTGGTGGTATGCCAAAAGCTGTACAAACATTTGTGAATACAAAATCGATGCTTGAAGTTCGTGAAGTGCAAAATCAAATCATACAAACCTATATTTCCGACTTTCCAAAATACAATAAGCATATCGACGTTGATAGAATCGAAAAAATCTTTTTACAATCCGCTTTAACGATTGGAAAAAAAGTTGTGTATCAAGCCTTGGATCGGGATTCAAATTCGAAATCGATTAGAAAAATTGTAGAAATATTGATAGATGCAAGGATCTTGTTGCCGTGCTATCATAGCAATGGGAATAATCCTTTAAAGGCAGAAATTGACTACACAGTTTATAAAAATTATTTCATGGATATTGGACTTGTTAATTGTATGCATGGGATTAGTTTTACAACTATAGAAGCTGAAGTGGCGAGCTCCTTTACGACAAAGGGAGCGATAGCTAAGCAGTTTGTGGCGCAGCATTTATCTATGGGTTGGAATGGGCCCACAGTTCCATCTGAGTTGTTTTACTGGTTAAAAGACAAGGACATAAAAAAATCAGAAATTGATTTTATCGTGCAGACTGCTGACGGCGATATTTTGCCAATCGAAGTTAAATCTGAAACTGGGGGAAGTTTAAAATCTCTTTTTTATTTTTGTTTTGAAAAGAACATTAGCCAAGCATTGAAATTAAGTTTGAGTCCATTAGAGGTCTCTAAAATTCAGCACAAAATTGGTGAAAAAAAAGTAGTGGTACAACTAAAAAACATTCCCATTTTTTGTGTCGAGCAGTTGACTAAAAATAATTTTCAAAGTTTTAAGGATTAGCGTTGCACCGACTTGTGCCACTGACTATATCGGCTACTCAATACTAATAACAACTCCGTTATCAAATAAAATTCCAGATAAAATTTCTCCGATTTTGGCGTTGCAAACATCTTCCTTATGTAGACCAACCTCGATACCGTCTGTGAATAGGCGACCATCGTCAACTGGGCAAAGTGGGTTAGGAATAATATTCGAGGTAGCTGCTGATACAAAGGCACGGCAGCCATTGGAATTGATTTCAATTTTTTCAACGTATCCATTAGATAGCTGCGCTTCTCCAATATTAGCACAAGGCGGGAAGGCCTTCGCAGAGATATTTAAAGCGCTAACGATAATCGCGAACAAGGCAACGGAAAAATTTCTTTTTGCTGAGGTCATAGTTTTCATGGAATACTCCTTAATAAATTGGAATGAGCTATACCAGAAAAATGAACTTTGTTTATCATAATTCTGTTTTAAGAATGTCATGATTGTGTTCGGATTAAAATAAGGGTTATTCTGCGGTTTTTTGGAATATATTTCCGGTAAAAAGTTCACAATTTTTTTGTCACATGGGGTTGAAGGACAAGTAGCAGGATCGTGATTATTCTTTGATCGGCAGTTGTTTTTTTTGTGATTAATAATTAGTAAATGCATACATACTATTGACGACGGTATTGAAATACTTAAACTCATATCATGAATAAAAAAATCCTGATTATCAATGGTCATCCGAATAAAAATTCACTTTCTACAGAAATCTGTAACAGCTATCAAAAGGGAGCTTCCTCGGTCGGGCATGAGGTGTATGTACTGCACTTATCTCAACTTAGCTTTGATCCCATCTTGCATCAAGGATATAGCGGTATGAGCATATCGTAGTGTGCCGGCCTTATTAAAATGTTTTTTTGATCGAGTGTTATTGCCGGGATTTGCATTTAAATATCAATAATAAAAAAGAAGCCGAAATTAAAAAAATATTTAGCCAAAGTCGAAAATTCAGGAAGAAGATAATCAAGTCAATCTTACTATTGTTGATGCCGTAGACCCATAATTAACCTGTTCTTTGAGTTTTTCTATCTTTTTCTTTTTGAATTTTGTTATTGTATAAGTCCATAATGGGAAAAATCATCTCAAAATCACCCCACATCAGTTCACCATCTTGAATTTGATACTTCTTAAATTTATTAATGTTTTGGTATTTAACGATGTCTGGATGAGTTGATCTTTTTAGAAACAATTCAAAGTCAATGACTTGCGTTTTGTGATCTGAAAAAGTGATTTCCAGAGTGTATTTTTTTAAGTATTTTGCACCAGTTATTTGAATAACTTTATTAGTTTTTTTCATGATATATTACCGTCGATTTTTTTTGAAATAATTTTTTTGTTATAGACGAAATAGTTAATCCAGCTTTGAACAATATATTCTGCAAAAATTGTGACTAATTTTTTAAATTGTTTTGATTGTTTCGAAGGAAGAGATTTCTTTCCCGGGACTCGTAACAAATTAATACTTTGAATTTTTCCATCGCGTAGATGAATTTCAATTTTACTTTCATATTGACCATAACGTCCATGAACATGAACGGGTTCGTGCTCATTGGAATAGAAGAAAATCATGATCCCTAGGTATTCATAAAGTTTTGGCATTTGATTCCTTAGATGGACAGTAATAGTTTAGTAGCCCCTATTGTATAATAAAAGCATCAATAACAAAACCACCGACGTCGGCGAAGCTCTGCGTCGTTAAATTTAATGGGGGGACATCAGGACATCAGACATCACAGGGGATCAAGATTCAGGAGATCCGAGAGACCAATCGATTTACTTTACATAGTTAGTTGTCATGCCCTCATCAGGCTAGTAAACTCAAGAAAGTAACCAAAATTTCTTATCTAATATACATCCATGGGAGAACCAACGCATGCAGGAACAGTTAAAAAAATATGGACCATGGGCAATCATCACAGGAGCTTCTTCAGGAATTGGTGAAGAATTCAGTCGGCAATTGGCAGCGCTGGGATTTAATTTAGTTCTAGTGGCTCGTCGTAAGGAAAGACTCGAATCTATTTCTGCGGAATTGACAAGTCTATATAAAGTCGAAACCCAAGTGGTTGCGCTGGATCTAGCGCAAAATGATTTTATCAATTCACTCGACACGGCTATTGGTCATAAAGAAATCGGTCTTCTGATAAACAACGCAGGCTTCGCATTAACAGGGAATTTTTTAGATCACGATGTGGAGCAAGAAATTTCTTTGCTGCATTTAAACTGCCGTGCACCTGTTCTGTTGACACATTTTTTTGGGAAAAAAATGGCACAGCGAAAACGAGGTGGCATTATGTCCTGGTAGCACACAAACAGAATTTTCTGCCGTCGCTGGTGTGAAAAAATCCGGAATGCAAGTCAGTACTGTGGTTCAGTCTGCCATTCAGTCCTTAGGTAAAAAAACAATTGTTGTCCCTTCGTTTTTCAACTTTTTTGTGACCTTGCTTGTTCGATTGTTACCTCGCAGTTGGACCACACAAATCGGCGCCTCTGCCGTTCAAAAAATGATTCATGATTAATTCCGAAAAATAAAATAAACAGCACCGATTAAACACATCGATGCCCATAAATAATTCCAAGTGATGGGAGTCTTCATAATTCCGTTATTCGATGGCATCTAGGTATTCAGATTTTTCTTTGCCATCAAAAATTTGAGCCGGAAAAGTTTTATTAGATTTACGATCTGAATAGGCTTTTTGATTTTGATCGCAGTTGGTTGTTAGGGGATTTGCCTCGATGGTCGTTTCCTTATTTGTCGTCAAATTAGTGGCTTTGCAAGTGATATCCGTGTGAGCTTGTTTGAACACACCACAATCTGCACGCAATAAACGACTGGCTTCTTCCATCTTGGCCTCATCACGCGGATCCGCTGCCGCCAAAGTCTTTAGACTCGCCGTTGATTCAACCACGTTATTATAATCCTCGACAAATTGGTAAGTGCAATTTCCAGATTTAGTCACACTGTTGGAGTAGTCCTTTGGCGGAGTGCAAGCGGCAACTCCCGTTAATATTAAGGTGCTGCCAACACTTAAAATCCAATTACGTTGGATCGAAGATCTGTGAAGTAAATGTGATGGACCTGTTTGGAAAAAAAATGGTTTAAATATTTTGATCATTCTAGATAGTTCCTTTTTTAGTGCGCGCGTTTTTTGGATGCAGGCTATTTTTTTGCAAATCTAAATTCATTTGCGACACTTTATCTTTTTGGGATTCGCAAAAGGATTCAAGTTTTTTCTGCACTTCAGGTATTTGTATTCCTAAAATTCGCAGTGCCAACAAGCCCGCGTTATAGGCGCCATTAATAGACATGGTAGCTACGGGCACACCTTTGGGCATCTGTGCAATACTCAGCAACGAATCCATGCCCTTTAAAGCCTTGGATTCCACCGGAACTCCAATCACTGGTAATGTCGTCAGACTGGCGACCATGCCGGGCAGATGCGCAGCGCCGCCGGCACCCGCAATCAAGACCTGAAATCCATTTTTTTTCGCCGCTTTTGCAAAATTAAACATTTTTTCAGGCGTGCGATGGGCAGAGACTATTTCTAAATGATAATTGATCTCAAAATCTTGCAAAGCCTTGGCGGCCTCTTGCATGATGGGTAGGTCCGAATCACTACCCATGATGATAGCAATTTTGGGATTGGTTTTGTCCAGTCCTCCCGATGTCGTTGATCCAGCTTTCGTGCTAGCAACAGCAGATTTAAGTCTTTGTTTTTGTTGGTTGGTTTTAGCCATCTGGATTTCCTCCCTAGATCTTGTTGTAAGACTATTAGGCCATCAGATTCAAGGCTTGTCTAGACCCCTTGGTGCCGGGCCTTTAGGCGCAAAAAAGCGCCAAAAAATGTAAAAAATGCTGGCCAAGTGACCCCAAAAGGTTTTAACTCGAAGGCAAAATTAAGAACAATTTAAAAGGAGCCGTCGAGTGAATTCAACAACTCAATTAATGGACTTTTTACGCCCATCTTACAATGGATCTGCCAATGGGTCTGTTCAAGGAACAGAAAACAAAAAACTACAAGCATGGGTTCAAGAAATGGTGACTTTGTGTCAGCCGGCCAATGTGTACTGGTGTGATGGTACAGATGAGGAATATCAACGTCTATGTGATTTGTTGGTGCATGCTGGAACTTTTAAAAAATTAAATCCAGCGAAAAGACCAAATTCCTATTTAGCATGTTCGGATCCTTCCGATGTGGCTCGTGTTGAGGACCGCACTTTTATTTGCTCACAAAATCAAGACGACGCAGGTCCAACGAATAATTGGATGGCTCCAGCGCAAATGAAAACGACTTTGAATGGTTTATTTCAGGGCTGTATGCAGGGTCGAACAATGTATGTTATTCCATTTTGTATGGGACCGATTGGTTCACCGATTTCACAATACGGAGTCGAGATTTCCGACTCTGCTTATGTGGCCGTGAATATGAAAATTATGACTCGTATGGGGTTGCCAGCTTTGAAAGCCATGGGGAGCGGAGATTTCGTTCAGTGCATGCACTCAGTGGGAATGCCTTTGCAAGCAGGACAAACGGATGTGACTTGGCCTTGCAATAAGGAACAAAAATACATCGTGCATTTTCCAGAGGAAAAAAGCATTTGGTCGTTTGGATCTGGATATGGTGGCAATGCTTTGTTAGGAAAAAAATGTTTTGCACTTCGAATCGCATCGACAATGGGTCGTAAAGAGGGTTGGTTGGCAGAACACATGTTAATTCTAGGTGTGAAACAAAAAAATAATGCCAATGCAGCTACAGAAAAAACTTATGTGGGAGCGGCTTTCCCAAGCGCATGTGGCAAAACGAATTTCGCTATGTTGATTCCGCCGAAAGAATTAAGTCAATACGAAGTCAGTACGATTGGTGATGATATCGCGTGGATCAAGCCCGATGCGAATGGCGATTTGCGCGCCATTAATCCCGAGGCTGGATTTTTCGGTGTCGCTCCAGGAACTTCATTATCGACAAATCCAAATGCGATTTTGACTTTGGCAAAAAATACGATTTTCACCAACGTGGCTTTAACTGAAGATGGAGATGTTTGGTGGGAGGGAATGACTGCGGATATTCCAGCCAAGCTAACGGATTGGACCGGGCAAGCTTGGACTCCAGATTGTGGTCGTAAGGCGGCCCATCCCAATGCGCGATTCACATCGCCAGCCAGCCAATGTCCAAGTATTGATCCCGAGTGGGAAAATCCGAAGGGTGTAAAAATTTCGGCCTTTATTTTTGGTGGTCGTCGCGCCGATACAATTCCGTTAGTCACTGAAGCGACCACTTGGGAAAAAGGGGTTTACTTAGCTGCTACGATAGGTTCAGAAACAACAGCGGCAGCCACAGGCGCGGTTGGCGTTGTACGACGTGATCCTTTTGCGATGTTGCCATTCTGCGGTTATCACATGGCGGATTACTTTCAACACTGGTTAAGTTTTGCGAGCAAAAAAGTAAATTTACCAAAAATCTTCGTGGTGAACTGGTTCCGTAAAGATGAAAACGGTAAATTTATTTGGCCTGGTTATGGCGATAACATGCGTGTTTTAGCGTGGATGTTAAATCGCATTCAGTCATCGGCGACAGCGACCTCATCTGGAGCGGCTTCAGCGAATGTAACGGCGGGTATTCAAACTCCATTGGGAGTGATTCCACGATATGAAGATTTAAATTGGTCGGGTTTAGATTTAAGCCAAACTAAATTTCAAAAATTGATGTCACTAGAATCAAGTCAGTGGCAAACCGAATTATTATCGCATTTGGAATTGTTTGAAAAAATGGATCACAAATTACCAACTGAGTTTATGAAAATTCAGTCGGAATTAGTGAAAGGTTTGGTGCAAAAACCGATTCAAAATATTTCGATGCCAGCTGAAAAATAAAGTCAAAAAACATACTTACATGTTATTCGTTCACAAATGCCGTAACAGACGTTTTACGGCATTTGTTTTTAGGGTGAACAACTCTTAGACAGGTAAAAATCACCAGAGTGTATTATTCTAGTTTGTGTCAGGAAACGATTGGTCCTTGGTTTGCTTAGTTATAGCTACATGGGCCTTAGAATAAAGAAATTACGATTACAGGTGCATCGCGTGCTGTTGTTAATCATGACTGCTGTCATTGGTTTACAGGCTGCGTTTTTGACTCCTGTAAGCGCATCAATTTCACTGGCTCAACAAGGTCCAATCAATTCGGCTAGTGGTGCGAATTATTCCAATCAACAATGCGCCCAAATATATAATATCCCGCGAAGAATGGGACTTGTTAAATGGAGTGCCGATCTTAAAGAAAACTCCTCTGCAAAAAAATATCATGATGAAATCATTTCCACTGCCGCAGAGTGGATTGAAAATCCCAACTATATGCACACGGATAAATTAATTCACTACACCCAGAATGGGGGGCGGTCTCGCCCTGGAATATTACCAATATGGTCGAATCGATATGTTCTTGAGTCCGTATTAAATGTGAAGAACGGTGTGACCTCATGGCAGGGCGCTTTGGGTCGGGATATGGGGCCTATCGGTAACAATCGATGGCAGCCCTACTACTGGAGAAATGTGTTTAAGATCTGGTGTCAAGCCGTCGCTAAATATGTACCAAAGGTACTGAGTGCTCAGGGGCCCCTTGGTCCTTTATCCGAGTGGGGCGCGAATGCCAGAACTTGGGGTGAAGGTGTCTATGATTTTTTAGGTACAGCGGGTTTATTAGGTCCATTATCTGTTTTGGGGTGGCTTGGACCGATGGGTGCGATTTTAGCTGAGAAAAAACTGACTCTGAATACCAATGGCGAGTATTTAAATATGCAAGGTAAAATTGTTCGTCAAATTTCAGTGCCATTTGGTGAAACATCAAGAAGATACAATGTATTTAATTATTACAAAGAAGACTATGTGCAAAAGTTGTCTGATAAAAGAGATTTAGATTCTTCGTTTATGTTTGATGGGATTTTAAAGCGCCACGAGGACTCTCGCAAGATGCGAGTCCGAATTGCGCAACGAGAGCTAACCACGATTATGATCATTCCGGATTACAATTACACGAAACACGAAGATGGAATTTATCATAGCATGAATTTTATGATTCGTGTTCGTAATGATAGGGGTCAGATTATCGCAGAAAGTAATGTTGTCGATTACACGAATTTTGTACAAGTGATCAATTCAGAAAACTCGCAAGTGACAGTCGAGATCATTCGCCAAGGGACACGTGACGAAAATAAAAAAGAAGACCAGAAATTTCGCTTTCTGGTCGTTGGTGATCCATTCAGTCCAGACCAAACGTTTTAACATTTGGTCATATGGCTTTCGAATCGTTAAGACAAATTATGGATCTAAATCACATTATTTTTTCTTAGGCCAATCGTTCAAAGGTAAATTAGCGCCTAAAAATAAATTCAACATTGGATTGATAGCTTTAATTCCTCGTGACTCCATGTATGGAGCGACTGGTTGTCCACCACTCCATCCGTGTGCCATTTCGTCAATCCACACAACCTGAGCCCAGTTGTTCCCATTGTTAGCGTAGGTCGCAACATGTGCGCCATAGTTGCCGTACTCGGCCTTAACAACAGTTTCTGTTTTGACGCTTTCAAAAGAATTATTAATTTGGCCATCGTCGTTCAAATCATTCAAGATTGAAAATTCTTGAAAAATTTGCTCCACATTCAAAGGATTCACAAAGTTATCTTTTGTTCCATGCACGACTAGCAATTGCACTGGAGAATTTCTTTTTGGAGAGCACTTGTAAGCATTCATCGCGCCTTCTTGCGGTGAACGAGTCGATCCGTTTTTAGTCACTTCGTGAGCTTCGTCCTCTGTGCGTGCGGCATCGTACATTAAGCCAGAGTGTACCATAGCTCCTTTAAACACGTCTGAATAACAAGCTAACAAGTTGGCACTCATCGCACCACCTGCAGATAGGCCAGATACGAAAACTTTGCCTGCATTTAGTTTGTTTTTCTTCACAACATCCAAAGTCATACCAGCAATGATTGATGCCTCACCCGTACCGCGCTGTAAGTTTTCAGGTTTGAACCAATTCCAGCATTTCCAGACATTATCACCATAGGTTTGTTCTGGGAATAGCACCGCGAAACCCATCTTTTCTGCTATCGGCATGATTTCAGTGCCATTAGCCATATTGTCGCCCGATTGAAAGCAACCGTGAAGAATCACGATCAAGGGAGTTTTTTGTGCAACAATATTTTTGGGTAAAAACAGTTTGTATCCGCGTTTACCAGCTTTGTTTTCGAATTCACCAGAAAGTAAAGGATTGAGATCGCCGCTGCCATTACCGCCACCATTCAATAAGTCGCTGCCCGGCCAAACCCACCAAGGAAGGCCCACGTTAACTGGCGAAGTGTTAGTAGATCTTGACTCTGCAACTGCTTGTACGCCGAATGTCATATTCAGCATTAGTATCGATAACAGCAGAGTAACCGTTTTTAGAAAAGGGTTTAAGCCCTTATTGATGAAAGTAGTTAAGCCACTCATTGATCCTCCTTGAGAGAAAATTTTGTAAATAAAATTTAGTTCTAGTGTAATCACTCTGCAAGGTAGAATCAGGCTTGTCTTGTTGCGTTGTTTATTATTGTGATTAAGATCGTATTGTGACTGGTACGAACCCGCACAAAGAGCCCGCAAAGAGTCAGTAAAGAATGTCTAAAACTCATGTTAAAATGGGCTTAAAAGGCTCAAAAATAGATTCTTAACATGGAAAACTACAATTTCTTGAAAAACCTTTCATCAGTTTTGGGGGAATTCGTTGCTACACTGTTTGCGTGATAACCCCTGATATTCTTGGGTCGAACAGGTAACTTTACATGGAAGGAAGGACGCTATGTCGGTATTTACGCCTATACAGAGTTTGTCGATGGAAAAAGAGATATCAGTTAACAATAGACGACAACGTGTGCGTCTAAAGAACTTTTTCCCACGCGTCGGGCTCGAGGAAGGTTTACATTCGGTACAAGCCAAAATTCACGAACATTTTCCGACACCAGTTTACTCCGATGTTGAGTGTGAGGACGTTGGTATCGGTTTTATCATTTCGCTGACAGTGCAAGAGTCTAGCAATGTTTTCAATGCCCAAATGTTTTTACCCAAATCAATCTTATCAGGAGCAGATCGTATTTGGCAGATAGCGGCCTTGGATCAGTTAGTAGATGAAATTCTAATCCAAGCCAATCGCTACTAACTTTCGGGAGTGAATCCTCGACGCATTAGATTTTCTGTCACTACTCGAGGCTCCATAAATTGTTTTAAATAATCGGGGCCGCCGGTTTTACTGCCGATCCCTGACATTTTAAATCCACCAAATGGATGACGATCCACCATGGCGCCCGTGATGCCTCGATTAATGTACAAATTGCCGCATTCAAATTGCTCGCGCACTTTTTGAATATTCACAGGGCTTCTAGAAAACAATCCGCCGGTCAGTGCGTATTCAGTCGAGTTCGCAATTTCGATAGCACTTTCCAAATCTTTCGCGCGGATCACGGCCACCACCGGGCCAAAGATTTCTTCTTGCGCCAAACGAGAGGCTGGGTTGACATCCCCAAAAATCACAGCCGGTACAAAATATCCACCTTCGATTTTTTCGCCCTCGAATAACAATTGATATTCATTTTTGTAAGTAGCCACTAGATTCATAATGCGTTGATAGGCATCGGCATCAACAACGGGGCCAAAATAAGCTTTCGGATGTATCGCTGGCTTTTGTTCAATCGATCGAGCCGCTTCGACTAAGCGTTGAACAAATTTATCATAGACTTCGTCTAAGACAATCACTCGGCTGGCGGCGGAGCATTTCTGCCCACTAAAACCAAATGCTGAATATAAAACTCCATCAACGGCCTCATCTAAATCCGCATCATTATCAATGATCACGGCATTCTTGCCGCCCATTTCGATCATGCAACGTTTGACGTGTTTCTGCCCCGGTTTAACGGTGCTAGCCGCATTTAAAATATGAAGTCCCACAGCTTTCGATCCTGTAAAAGCGATGGTGGCTGTCAATGGGTGTTGAACTAAATACTCGCCAACAACTTCTCCTAAGCCAGGCAAGAACTGCACGACACCAGCTGGAAAACCAGCTTCGATCATTAAATCCATTAAGCCCTTGGCTACCAGACTGCTTTGTTCGGCGGGCTTCATGATAACAGTGTTTCCAGTCACTGCGGCGCCAACCGCCATTCCACACAATATAGCCAAAGGAAAATTCCACGGAGCAATGACTACGGCCACGCCTCTAGGTTGGTAATGGTACCAAGAGCTTTCTCCAGGAATGTTGCCGACCATTTCGCCTTTAGATATTTTTCGAAAATCTTGGGCATAGTAACGACAGAAATCAATCGCTTCGGCCACATCGCCATCCGCTTCGGCCCAAGGTTTTCCAACCTCTAATATTTGTGTGGCTATTAACGAATATCGATCCCGCACCATCATGTCTGCCAAACGATCTAATAAGTCGGCGCGTTTGTCAGCGGATTCGTACTTCCAAGTTTTAAATGATTGCTGTGCGATCTGTATGGCAGTTTCCGCTTGCTCTACAGAAGCCAGACTGATTTGAGCAACGATTTCAGACGTGGCTGAGGGATTCACACGATCCAGCACGCTGGTGCCAGCGACTTCTTTACCGCCAAAATACGGAAGCACTTTGATTGGCAATTTGGATTTTAAATTTTGAATGGCTTGGTCGACAGATTGACGATGGCGACTGACGGCAAAATCCAATAAGGCTTCATTTTTAAATACAGTGGCCGGAACTTTCTCGTTGGCTTTGCTGTTTGTTGTAACGTGGATGGTATTGGCTGTGGATGCTTCTGAATTTAGAACTTGTGAGTTTAACGATTGTGAATTTAAGACTTCCAATGGGTTTTTCAAAAGCTCGGCAGTGGTTTTACCTTCGGCAAATTTGCCACGTAGCCAAGATTCATTGCTGGTATTTTCTAGTAGGCGTCGTACTAAGTACGCCATGCCAGGAATTAAATCACCCACCGGCGCGTACTCGCGTACGCGGTATCCCATATCGACCAATGATTTTTTAATGGGATCAGCCATACCGTACAACATTTGAATTTCAAAAGCCTCTTTGGGGACATTATATTTTTGTGCCGAGACAATCGCTGCCGAAATGGTTCGAACATTATGTGAACCTAAAGCGACACGAATCACTGCGTGATTTTTCATTAACTCCTCGGCGCAAACTTCATAGTTGGCATCCGATTCAGATTTTTTCAAATAAACAGGAATGGGCCAATCGCGTTGTTGTGCTTCGACTGTTTCGTAATCCCAATAAGCTCCTTTTACTAAACGCACAGTGAATGGTGTTGCGCGAGATTTAGCAAAATCAATTAAGTCTTGAATGTCGGACAGGGAATCTCGCAAATAAGCCTGAATGACACAACCAAAATGTTTGTACGAGCGAAATTCGGGCTCCATAAGTAATTCTTTGTAGACCTCAAGGGTCAGATGTTTTACCGAATATTGCTCCATATCTAAATTTAGAAATACATTATTTTGTTGAGCTAAGCGGAACAAGGGACGTAGGCGTTCCTTGATTTTCAGTTTGGATTCGTCCCAAGCCGAGTCCTTGATTTGCGAATACAAAGCCGTCATCTTTACGCTGACGTTGATTTTTGGGATGTCTCCCATATGATCTTTGTCGATGAGTGGAATGGATTCCCAATTTTTCGATTCTTTTGCTAACCATGAGATCAGCTCCATATAGCGGCCCTGGTATTCCAGTGCTTCCTTTTCGCTTAAGGTGGCCTCGCCTAAAATATCCACAGTGAAGGTGATTTTATTTTTTCTTGTTTTCTTGAGGACATTCAGCGCGTCTTTGGGGGTCTCGCCAGTAATAAACATTTTGGCCATTTCAGTGACATTTTTACGAATGGCCCCTGCCATTAATCCTGGAGCCAACTTTCCCAATCCAAGGCCAACGTTAAATACGGAAGGTAGTTCTTCGCCGCCTTCGGTGAAGTATTCTTTTAAATGTTTGGCGACTTCGTTGCCAGAGTGCAAGGCGGGTAATACATCCACAAAGCGAAACATATTAGTTTTAAAGCGAGGGTTTTTCATCGACCAATCCATAATGGCTCCGTACCACCAATCTTTGTTAAAAATCGATGATTTAGATTGGGTTTCCATGCGCTTTAAAATGTCTTCGCCAGTATGTAAAATAGAGGATTCTGTATTTGGATCAATTGCTGTATTGGTATTTCTCACAAAGCCTCCCGCTAAACTGATTTCATCGATGGGGTGGATCCGCAAGATGAAGCTGTGTTGTTAAAGACTTCGATCTTCGTCATTGGTGCCATCGTTGAAAGTGTTAATTGGTCGGCATTCTGAAGAATTTAGAGCCACAATTCAAGTTTTTTCCGCAAGTTTTTTCCGAAAGAAATTCGCTCGGCTGAAATGCCAAAAAAGGGAACCAGAACAGAAAACCAGAAAAGAGAGGCCGTATATCAGAAGTCGTCAGTAGTTAGAGTTGGCCGCTTTGTTGAAAGTGCCACAAACCATCCTGAATTTGAAAATGAAAGTAGGCTCCGCTAGGCCAGTGGGAGTGAATATTGTTGCTAACACTTTCAGCTGTAGGAATAAGGGCTAGAGCTTCCTCCAGCCAATCCATATGTGAACACAGCATGATATTTTGCTGCGATTTTTCTATTTTATTTAACTGTTGCTGAATGCGATCAATAAATTGTATGCGCGATTCTGTGTGCTTTTTTTCTTCCAATGCGGGAAGTGGCAACACTGTTTTTCCCAGATTTTGTGCCAAAGGCAGTAACGTTTGTTGTGTGCGCAATTTAGTAGAACCCCAAAGTTGATCGGGCTTAAATAATTTATTTTCTTCAAATAATTTCAATAAATTTTTAGCCTGAATCTGACCTTTTTCACTCAGTGGAGGATTGTTACTTCCAAAGGCGGACAGTTTTTCGGCATGTCGTAAAATCAAAATTTGCATAAACACAGGCTAGCAATGTCTTAGGTCTGAGTCATTAAGGAAAATATTGGTTTTTTTCCCGTTGATGAAAAGAATAATGACAGATGGTGAGTTCATTTAGTAGAACCATTCAAATGAAAGTTCAAAGATTTGTTTCTAATGATTTTACCGTGCGTGTGGCCGCTGTTGATGCGACTTTGGTCGTTCAAGAGATGCAACAGATCCAAAATACATTTCCACTAGCGACGATCGGTGTCGGCCGAGCCATGGTCGGAGCGCTTTTGATGTCGGCTCAGTTAAAACCAGGGCAAGAGGTCGGGGTTTTGTTAAAGGGCAATGGCCCCTTGGGCAGTGTTTACGGTCAATCCAGTTACGAAGGACAAGTCCGTGGTTACTGTCCCAATCCTCAGTATGAAGCTCCGCAGGCGGAAGACGTTTTGAATCTTCATAAAGCGATGGGCTTTGGTCAGTTAACAGTTTCTAGACAGCAACCTTTCCAACGTCAACCGCATTACGGGACAGTGGAAATGGTCAGTGGCGAAGTCGGGGATGACATCGCCCATTACCTACATCAGTCTCAGCAAATTAGATCTATTGTGGCTTTGGGTGTGTATTTGGATCAGTTTGGTAAGGTCAAAGCGGCCGGTGGCGTTCTTGTAGAGGTCATGCCAGGTGTTGAAGACGAAGTGATAAAAAAAATGGAAGCCAACGCTGAAAAGCTGCAGAAGTTTTCTTTTTCGCAAGCCTTATTTGAGGGTGTTGCCATACCGGAAATCGTCTCTAAGTATATGGAGGGTATTCCATTCACTCAGATTCCCCACGATTTTGAAATTCAGTATCATTGCCCCTGCACTCGGGATCGAGTTGTTCGAGCCTTAGAGACATTGGGTGTCGACGAGTTAGAGAAAGTCATTGCGGATCAAGAAGTATTACAAGTGCAGTGTCAGATGTGTGGACGTCCTTATAAAGTAGACCCCAGCGAGACGTTGACGATTAAAAACGAATTAGTAAAGCGCAGCTTGCACTAGCCGGTTTCGTCTCGCGCTAGAGAGCCCCCCTCGGTGGTATCTTTTGGACGTCATTGGGTCAGAACTTCTCAATCGGATATGTACAAAATTAAGACCAATTATTCAGAATAGATACGGTAATATTAATTTTTTTTTAAAATTAAGAAGAACTTAATTTTACAGTTGCCATTCTTAATAAATAATAAGGGAATGTAATTAAGGCAATCAAACGATGTTTGGTTTAACGCTATCCCAGGATAGCGTGAGGTTTTGTATTGAAACTGTAGGATTAAACAACACACAAGGAAGAGACAGGTTCGCTATGACAACAGAAGCTCCTTTAAGAGTGCTAATTGTTGAAGATGAAGATGAAATTCGAGATTTTTTAGTTTCCCAATTTACTGAAAGTGGGGCTCAAGCGTATGGGCTAGCTTCCGGCGACCAAGTGATTCATGCATTGGACAGTTTTACTCCCAGTGTGATCTTGCTAGATCAAATGATGCCGGGCAAATCGGGTCGCGAAGTGATCAAAGACATACGATCGAGTGCGAAATTCAGTGAAACTCCTATTATGATGGTGACTGGCCTAGACGGCGAAGCTGAAAAGATACAAGCTCTTGAGATGGGAGCCGATGACTACGTTACCAAACCTTTTTCAGTTCGAGAGGTCATTGCTAGATGCCATGCCTTGGTTCGACGTTCAAAGGCGGCTCATAAGCAACAGCAAAAAAACTTAATCGTAAAGGACTTAACGGTAGATTTTTCAGCTCACCGAGTGGTTTTAAAAGGTCAAGAAGTACCGTTGACGTTAACAGAGTTTAAAATTTTGGTAGAGTTATTAAAGCAATCTGGTCAGGTGTTAACACGTGATCGCTTGCGAGAACGCGCCTTGGGGAATTTGAATGTGACTGATCGTACGATCGATGTTCACATGGCTTCATTACGCAAAAAATTAGAAGAAATGGGTGAGTTTATCGAAACTGTTCGTGGCGTTGGCTATCGAATGTCGGTTTAATTCAATTTAGTTTTAAATTTTTAATCGTTTAGACAGGCAGATAGGGGAGTCGATGAGTAGTCGCTCCCCAGATCTGAAGATGTGATGTGGGATGGGATAAGGTTCTCTAATCCAGGTCGCCGAAGGGTTCGGCCCGAGAACCGGCTGGCTAATTGTTAATAACCACTACAGCAAAGGTCTTGCCAACTATTGACACCCAAAATGGATGCGAAATGCTCCTGAATTGAAACTCTGGGTGTACTTCAATTAATCATACTAAAGTCTAGTTATTTCAATTAGATATCTATTTGTATTAAAGTGAGATGTTTTATATTTAGACATTTTCTGAGTTTTCCAACATTTTGGAACTGGTGTCTAAATGTCTAGAAAAAACCTTATAATTCAATAAGTTATATCATCCATAAGAAAATGTATCAGTTTGGTCCAAACCTTGGATTACACAAAACTGAAAGAAACGCATTTTCATTAGATTAACAGGAACCTGGAAGCAGGTTAGGTGGCTTGGATGAAAAAATGGATATGGCTATTAGGTGCCCTTCCGATGGTTGCATTTATGTTGCAGGCTTGTAGTCCTCAACCGAAAGGGCAACCAGATTGTGGTTTTGTGCAAAACGTGTATGGCGAGCGAGTGGCTTGGAAAAAGGGTCTTCCGATTACATTATATATACATGAATCAGTTCCGCAAACTGCATATACGGCCATAGAAAATGCCGTGAAGGATTGGGAAGTGGCCATGGGACGACCCATGTTTCGAATTGGTGGATATGGGATTAAGTCTTCGGCAACACCTCAGCAAGATGGGGTGAATATGATTTATTGGATGCCGACTTGGGAAGTGGAAAAAGCCAGCGAGCAGGCAAGAACCTCAGTTTATTGGATCTCGAATGAGATCAAAGAGACAGACATACGGGTGAATGCTAAGAATTTCAGTTTTTTCACCGACACACCAACTTCCAGTCGTGATGTGCATTTAGAAAGTTTGATTCTTCATGAGATGGGCCATGTTTTGGGTTTAAAACATGAAGATCAATCAAATAGTGTAATGGGGACTTACCTGGCTTATCAGGCTAAGCGCACGGATATCTCGGCTCGCGACAAGGATTCCATCCGCTGTGAATATTTATAGTTATGTACTTTTTTCATGTAAGAATATTTAAGTTGTGAAAACCAAACAATTCCACCTAGACTTTAGTTTTGGAGGTGTAAATGCAAAATGCAAGACAGAATTCTGGATCTGAACTGAAGAGTATTAGCAGCGTTAGTAACATCAGTGATCTAAGAAGTTTCTTAAGTGCTGAGCTCGAACCAGCTACACAACACTCTCCATCCGTTACGCCATCCATGGCATTGGATCCATTGATTAGACTCAGCGACAACCTTGATCGGTTAGAAGACATGCATAAAAAGTTAAGCTTTGTAATGCATGAAATTCGTTATTCCCTAAAAGTAAAATAATACCAATTTCACTAAATAATTGTCCAACGTTGCAGATAGTTTTGCACCACTTAAGCAGCGCTGTGCTTTCGAAGTGATGTGCGTGGAGTGGTTTAGTCTTTTGTGGCGTATGCTAATTTCGGTATGGTGAAAATTAAATAATCACCGTCTTTTTCCTGCCTAGCGATGTTGTTGGCTACTGGCTTCGTAAAAACGAATTCTTCTTTAAAGGTCTGAAAATTACTTGTCGCTAATTTCTTTGTGTCGGTTTCTAATTGATCTTTGTAGGACCGAGCTCCTGAAACAACAGCCTTGTCGTTATGGATACGAACCTTGATGTTGTCTTTTTCATGAGGTGGAGCATAAGTTTTCAAGATATAATTTGTGGGTGTTTCAATTAGCCGACTACCGTGATTTTCTAATTTATAAAATGGGTCATTTTCTGTCTTTGTATATTTTGCGACATCCTTGATGTGATCAATTTTTTTATTAATGAGGTCTTTATTAAAGATATCTGATTGGACTTGTGCCTCTTGTTTATATGTTCGCTTCAGACTATCGATATTTTTTTGATGTTCAATTCGTTGCTGTTGAATATTTTTTTCTTGAATGTCTTTGTTCTTAGCTAAAGCCTCTTGATAGTTTTTTGCTTGCAATTGCGATCTGGACTCGAATTGTTCTTTTCGACGATTGGTTTCACGATTGTAATATTCGTCTTGAGCTTGGACCTTGTGTTCTAATTGCTGTTTTTGTTCAGTGATTTGGGTTTCACCCTTAGTGTGAAGGGTGTCGATATTTGAATGATATTGTTCGCGTAACTTTTCAGCCTGAGAATTATATCGGATGTTTTCAGCTTCTAATTGGGACTGATTTTGTTTTTTGTAGTTATCCAGTTTTTGTTCGCCTTTAACCTGTGTTTGCTGGGCTTCTATTTCAAAGGTATTTTTAATTTTGTTCAGTGACTGATCGCCTCGTTGGCGTTCGTTCGTTAATCGTTCGTCATTTTTATTACGAATATTTTCTAAGTTTTTTTGCGCTTCCGTTTTGTATCTATCGATGGCTTCGGCACGCGATTGTGATTCTTTTTGATAGATTTTTTGATAACTTTCATTTAGCTTTTGCAAATTAGAATTCGAGCTATCAACTAATTTTTTTTGTTTTTCATTTTGACGTTTATAAATATCTTCGATTTTACCTTGGCCTTCTTGTTGAGCTTTTGATAGAAGTTCATTTTGCTTTTCCAAGTATTGAGTTGTCGTGGATTGTTGACGTTTGCGAGTATCGGCTTCCTTTTGTTCCCATTGTTTTATGTTTTCTGAAACAGAGATTTCTTTATCTTTGATTCGGCTATCTAAGGCGCGGACATTGGCTTCGGTGTATCGTTTTAACTGCCCAATGCGCTCTTGACCTTGTTGTTGTTCATTGGCAAGACGTTGATTGTAAAATTCTTGCGCGCCTTCAATGCTTTCTTTGCCTGATTTTCGAATGTGATTAATAGCGGCTTCATTGGTCTCTACAATTTTGGAGCGATCATTATCATACTTATCGCGCAACTGTTGTAAGTCCTGTTCTTGATTTTCAATCAGGTCTTTACGCCGTTGGCGATAGTTCTTTTGAATGTCCGCTAAATCCTGCGCCAACTCACGGTTGCGCTGAGCGATTTCAGAGGCCATAGATTCTCCTTTTGAGACACATCTAAAGTGTAACAAAAGTTCATCACAGAACCCACAGACTAAAGGCAGGAATCAATAAAAAACTGGTTGTTTATCTGGTTATTACTAGAGGATTTATTATATACCATTTTAATTTTTTTTGCAGGTACGCCACCCCAAACCTCGTCTGCACCAACAACTGAACCTTTGGCTAGCACTGCTCCAGAGGCTATAATTGCCCCGTCGTAGATAATACAACCGGAATGTATAATGGCGTTGGCTCCCACAGTTACATTGTTTCCAATTTGTATCGGGTAGTGAGCCAAATGATTCGCTTCAATTTCATGCGGAATGATCAATGAATTAAAGCCTAATATGGAGTTGGAACCAACTGTGACTAATGTTGGATCGAAGATCACGCCAGAAGTATAGGTGTTTTCGCCAAGTTGAGCGCCTAAAAAAATAAATAGACTACGTCGAATGGGAGTCGGAATGGCTTTGTTAAAAGTGAGAGGATATAAAAACATCAAATATTGCAAAATATAAATGTGATAGATGGTTTGTTCTTTGGAGTTGTGTTTTATGACGCCACTTGAAAGAGGAAAATATTTTAGGAATAACCTGAACAAATTACATTCGAAAAAGTAAAACAACGTCGTACCAATCATTAGATTAATAAAATTGAAGGACCATTCAAGAAACAATACATAAAATGCAACAGTCAAAAAGATGGATATGGTCGGTAGGGTCAGTGCTAGTAAAACTTCTTTCATCTGAATCTTTCTCATAAATTATCCTAATCCTTTATTAGTTTGTAATTACTCTGTCTGTTAATAGAATACGTTTTTTGATTGCTAATATATATGGACAAAGATGTCAGGATCATTGATCTTCATGTCTATTTTTAAGAATATTCTCACTTTGATTCTATTGTTTTCAGAGGAATCTGACGATAGTTAGGTATGGCTTCACGTTTTCGGCAAACACTGCAAAAGATTGAAAA
The DNA here is from genome assembly GCA_052033755.1 of Bdellovibrionota bacterium. Lineage (GTDB taxonomy): Bacteria > Bdellovibrionota > Bdellovibrionia > Bdellovibrionales > Bdellovibrionaceae > JBPOJH01. Next base: position 57,489 of record JBPOJH010000015.1, read on the forward strand.
TCACATACAGTTGGCACAAATAAGCAAGGCGCGGCAGTTATTATTGACAATCCCTTATGGAGAGCTAGCTGAAGCTGAAGCTATTCAATACGCGCATTTGTCTAGACGTAGTGGCAGCTCCTTACGTGGTTTAAAAATGTTAAAACCATTCGTGAACATTGAAGGCTTTGGAAAATTAAAGGCTAGCGATGAAATTCAATTAACGTATGCGGCAGGACTTAACTCGCTTCATTTGCTAAAAGAAGCGAACGCCATTTTTCTAAATTTGAAAAATACGCTTGATCCGGAAAATAAATCGACGTCGCAATTGTATTTTTTTATGGGATTAAATGCGATTTCTAGGTGGGATTATGAAAATGCCAGTCAATATTTTTCTTTGGCCAATCGTTGGTTGACTAATGAATATGTAAAACAAGTGGCCATGGTGAATTATTTGGCTTCGTTGGTATATTTAGAAAAATATAGTTTTGTTCTACAGGTTATCGATGCTGAGATTTTGGCTTCAGAAAGAAATAATTGGAACTTATTGGTAGCAAATTTATTAGAGATAAAAGGGCAAGCGTATCTGTTTTTAGAAGATTATGAAGTCGCCAAGATTTGTTTCGAAAAATCGATTCGCTTACACGGTGAAACAAACCTCATGCAACAACTTTTATTACAAAAGTGGCAATTGATAATGGAGCTTAGGCAAAAAGAAATCTATAATAAGCAAAAATGGTATCAACTACGAACGCAAGCCAGACATGCAAACTTATGGGAACTTTGTCGTGATTTAGACTTTTATTCTTTATTTCACTGTTTTGATTCAAGCATTTTTCATAAGTTAATATATGGTACACCATTCGATAGTTATAAAATCAGATTAATAAAAGCTCAACACAGCGTTCAAATATTGGAGGATCCATTTATTTGGAATCTTCCAGACTTAATCGAAGACGCAAAATCAGAAAGTAACTTTTATAGTAAAAAACCATCCACATTAAAAATAATCAGTATGAAGGAAATAGAAACTAGAACAGACATATTTAGCGTACTTGATATACAAGGGGTTAAGTGCTTGTCGGAAGACTTTTATCGTCCAGTTAGTATGGGTCAAGTTTACACGCAAGTATTTTCTGATCAATATTTTCAACCTGAAACAGGGTATCAACGTGTGCAAAAATTTATGCAACGATTGCGAATAAAATTAAAAAAGCTAGATCCGCTTTTTGAAATTGGGCAATATCGTGGACATTTTTATTTAGCAGGAAAATTAGCTATAGAAGTACCTTATCCCATAAAACAAACATGGCAAAAGGATCGACATATATATAAAGATTTGCAACTACCTACGTCAGAATACTTTTCAAGTCGTGAAGTTGCTAAGCTAAATTCATTTATCTCGTACAGACAAGTGATGCGGAAGCTAAATCACGTTTTAGAAAAAGGTATCATAGGGAAAATTGGACAAGGTCCTAGTTCTAAATATTTCATTCGAGTGGATTAAAAATTTTTATCTATCCACAAGTATAAAGATTTTAAGTAAAAATTCGAACCAGTCGTTAAGAAACTAACTTCAGTTCCATATTCATTGGTTTCAAAGCTTTCTACGTCTCCCAAAGCAAAAAAGCGGTTGCTAATGACGCGTAATTGTCCCGTGCTAGATTCAAATAAATATAGTTCTTTTGGTCGTCCAGGGCGCTCGGCTATAAAGAATAATCGTTCTGATTTAGGTAGAAATTGAATTTGATGTACATACGCATTTTCTAAAAGAAGTGTTTTTTCTCGAGCTAATTCCGGATGATCTAAATTCAGATAAATCATTTTTGTCAGTTGATTGGCTTTGCTGTTATCAGTGGATGCGCAAATTAAAATGACCTCGTTGTTGACGGTTTTCATGGAGGCAGCATTAACAGGACCATTCGACATTTGTTGCGGCATTAGATAAGTGATCTTGCATTGATTCCTACTGCTATAAATTAAAATGTCATTCTTTGTGTTAAGATTAAAAAATCGCAATTCATATCCGTAGTACTGAGCTTTATTATTTACCAAATCGTGCGAAGCTTTTTTAATATAGGCAAGGCCATTTGTAGTCCAGAGTAACTTCGGCTGATAGTAGATATCGCTCATTTCGATTGGTTCTTGTATGTTTCCTATAGTTGACCAATTATTATTGAAAGATTGTAAAACATAAAATTTGAAATCTTTAGGGTGGGTAATGCTATAGTTTTTGATAACCAGATAATTTTGGTGACTAGAAACTATGTTTTTATAGCCCTGTCGGGCAACTAGTGGGTCATCGGGAGTTAAAACGGGTTGTACATTATGAGTCAATAGGTGATAGGTAAATAATCCACCATACAAGTCGCTAAAAGCAATTTCGCTTTGATTATTTAATAATCGAGAATGGTAATATGAAATCGAACTGATGTTCAAACTTGGATTGCCTGAATTCGCTATTGATTTTGGATCAATCAAAGTTTTGATTCCTGTTGAAAGGTCATAAGTACCTAGCAAATGACGATCCTGTTCCAGAAGTTGATAAGGACTTTCTGTGAAGAAAATTTTATTAGGTATAGCCGGTGAGGAGAAATAGTCTGTTAGTGGTAGATAGCTATGGATTAATGGAGTAGATACCCAGTGACTCAGATTAGGAAAGTTACTCATGTCCATTATAATTTGCTGACTCAGTAATGTATTTTTATTTTTTTGCTCAAAGATAACTGCATTATTCTCTGCAAGATATTGAAAAGAGTCTATGCTATTTGGAGTATTTGATTTGAAAATAGACTGAACTTGATGTGTTTGAAAATCATAAAATTTCATTTCTTGCGGATATGGGTTTTCTAAGAGCTGTGTAAACAATAAACCACTTAGATGATTTTGGCTGGCTAGGTTAGTCACGGAATTTAACTTTAGGGATGACTGGATATTATTTGCTAACATTTGATTGGATGGCCAAATATAACCATCAAATTTTTGTCCTAAATAACAATCGTAGTTTATCTGTGATGAATCTTTTGAAGTAAGTCGTCCTGCGAAGGAACCATTAGAGTTTGCTAAGGTTAAATTTCCGAAAATATCCAGCTGGAAATTGTCGGTTGAAACTAATTCTTGTTCATTTGTGCGGCTTGCATCGCTCTGTAATTGAAAATGAAGGATTTGTTGAGTGTTGGATTGGAAAGAATGTTTTCCTTTGGTCTTAATTAAGTAAGGTTGTGAGTCTGACTTCAAAAAAGTTTGATCGTTATATAATATAATTTCGGATTTTTTGTTGACGTCTATGCACCAAGCAATGGCCACTGTATTCAACGAGTCATGTGGTTTAGTGCGATCTAAATTATACAGACCGTCTTTGTAGACAATTAAATCTTTTGAAGCATCTGAAAACTGAATATCTTTTTCCGACAGAATGGATTTGTTGTATTTGCAAGTATCTTTGTTCTCAAGTGTTTCGATAGTAAAAGAGGTTTCATTTGATTTGTTGCTATTCAATTGAATATTAATTTTAGAAAGGATTTGTTGTGGACAATTAATTCCTGGAACTGTTCTTAAGAATAATCCTTCTGGTTTTCCTTCGTATCCGTAACCATTGCCCCCACCGCCATCGGTCGAAGGTTGGTTTTCTTCCGAATTAGATTCTTGGGCTTTTGAGGCGAATGTATTTAGCGATTCAAACTTGAAAGTGTTAGATAAAATACAATTCTGAAATAGGAATGAAACTACAACCAGTGCGGGTAGAAATCTAAATAAAATTAGCTTCTGAGGCAGTTTCATTGTTCGCATCCCTCCCCGAATTACAAGCGGTAATAGTTTATCGGTAAAGATGAGCCAGATCTTAATCTAGATTGAATAAAAAAAAGTTTCAAAATGAAACAATGTGGCGCTAAGTTTTACAGTTTTAATGATTTTGAGAATGATTTGCTCGCACTGTGTTTTCTACAATATGAAAATACGTGCGAACTAAAAGCTCATACGACTCGGGACTAAGGTCTTGCAGGTATGACATTTTATCAAAATAGGAATCCTTAGCGACCAGTTCGGTCATTGCATCTTGCACTTGTTTCATTTTTTGGAAATCAAAAAAATCTTTTTCGTCACAGTTTTTTGCTAAAATTGCTGCTAATTCCTTGTTATCAAAAATGATGTGTACGCCCATGGCACTGTGCCTAAGTAAGGCTTCCATTTTTGCTAAATGCTTTTCCTGAATCTGTGGACGAGTGGATTCGCCTTCCATGACTGGGTTTGGATTGTTATTCGTAGGATTATTATTATTCGGTCCATTAGATCCAGAGTTTGACAATCGGCCTCCCTTGGCTAATCAAGTCGTATCGAATTTTTTGTTTAAAAAGTCTAAAATCTTTTTGGTAACAACTTTTATCGACTTATCAACCTTCCATAGTTGATATTAAAATTGTGAGAAAAAAAACTAAACGAGGCAAGGGTTTTAAAGCTTCTTGACAAGGTTCATCATATCGCAGGACTGTAAGGAATGCTAAAATCTAAAATACCTAAGGTAAAAAATAAAAATTTAAAGTCAAAGGGCGTGCGATTACGACCAAAAAAGAAAGAATATGTTGTTGATAGGCAGGCAGGTCTTGTTTTTTCTACCGAGAAAGAACTGTTAAGTTACTTTCAACCCTACACCAATAAAATTTGGCAGGATCATGTTGGCTGGGAAGACAGCATAAAAGCTCAAGATGATTCCAAGTCGAAAGAGAAAGACTTAAATATATCCGATCTTGAATTAGAAAAACAGTTAGCGATGACATTGGAAGACCCCTCTGAGATTTGGCATGATGCGACTACATTTAAAGAGTTTCCTATTTTTCATTTTATCTCGGTGTTGCCTGATCATCATGGTTATCATGTGGCTGTAGCCTATGTTAGTAGCGAGGATGAGCCGACATTCGTGTTTTTACATTTTTATACCCAAGATGCCGATTTAGTAGCGAAGTACCAACGTGGTGAAATTATCTTTGATCGTTCTATCGAAGAGGTGGGCTTTGCAACAATTGAAGGAGACGGTTTATCTGAAGGTGATCCTATTGCCATGGGTTTGTTTTTATCGATGTTAAAGATTCGCTCTGATAAAGATGTGCCATACGAAAAATTCAAGACCTTAGGCGAGGAGTTAAGAAACGAAACGATTCAGAACCCTGACGAGATCTGGCGTCGACAGGATTATTATGGCAATTCGATTGTTTCATTTATTCGTGAATTTCCGGATCACGAATGGAAGGATTTATTTTATATAGCTGTGGCGCAAGAGGAAGAAACCGATGGTGTTCATAGTTTATTGTTTTCATTTCCGACAACTGACGAATCGTTAGTGGACCGATATCGTCAGGGTGATAACTTACAATCGGAAGAGGTCAGCCAAGAATCCAGCCATTGATAGAAGTAGAAGTGATTTCATAAGTCCAAAGTCAAGGCGCGACCGAGGAGAGCGCGGAGGCGTCCTTTATGGACGTCGCACAAGCGAACCGACAGAGCAACGCTGGATTTGGATTTATGAAATCATTTCTAGTACAAGCAGAAGGGGCTGCTAAGACTTACAAGCTGAGCGTCCGTCCAAGTTTGTCCTAATTTGTCTTTTAAAGGATGCAGTTGAAATAAAGCATCTGGATGAGTGTTTTTATAAGCCTGAGGATCTGCGATAAAGCGAGGTATTAAAATTTCTGTTGTTGCATAAGTCGTACGTCCATCGGCAGACTCTAAGGCCACTTTTAATATTTGAAAACTATTTGTAGCATCTTGAGTGTCGACCAAAAAATTTACAGACTTAAAGAAGCGATCTGTCGGGTTAGTGGCTCCATAATAGTTGTTAAAACCTGCGACCGTACATTCGTAAGAAACATCTTCAAAATATTTTTTAGTCAATAAGTCCGAGTTACATTTTGCATAATCCATCATTTTTTCCATCATCGAATAATCAAACGATCGATATGTGTATTGACTAGCTAGGGGTTCAATTAAGCCCGATGAATTACGAATTTCAAATCGAAACGGCAACTGTGTAGCGTCTTCATTTTTTGATCCGTCAGAAGCGACAGAGGCTTTGTGCACTCGAATAGTTACACCTGTTGTTTTAAAATCAGCAGGAAGACTTAAAATTTGAAGACGCATCATTTGGGTGCTCATACCAGTTAGCTGCACTTGAAAACCACTGTCTGACATACTTTTTGAACAATTAGCTAAACCATAAGTTTTACCTTGTATCGTGGTAGTAGTGTCTGTGGTTGGTGTCGAAGTAGAGGCGACAATTGCTTCTCCAGAAGATACCTTGCTTGATCCACATCCGATTAAGAGCGCACCCATACTTAGTAATAAAACTGCTGTCATGGATTGTTGTAAGTATTTTGTTTTCATATCAACCTCGTTAGTGAATTTAAGTTTATGCTTAAGTAACTATGCAAGTGAGTGGCCATGTCTGGAATTGATTCGATAAAAAATAACTTTTAGTTTCAAAGACTTAGGTAGTGATTATTGGTTTAAAATGAGGCAGTCTAGGTTTGATACGTATAGAGTTTAGTCGGGTGTCGGTAAAACAATAGTCACTAGGCTTTGACAGGAATGAATTATTTTCTGATCCTATCTATGAATGGATGCAAGTATATCTCAGCAAATGAAATTACGTCTTGATGAAAAGACCATGCAACGGTCGTTCACGTCTAGTATTATTCATCTCATTTTGAATCTAATTTTTTTGATCACAATGGATTTGCCGTTTTTGATTCAAGAGGGTTATGGCTTTGTTCTAATTGCAAATTTTATTACTTTTGTAGTTCGAATGGTGGCTGCGAAGCGCTATCTAAATAATCTGACATTGGAATCCACTCCGAAAAAGCAAATGATTCGCTGGCTGCATAATTCTTCGATAATCGTGATTGCATTTATGTGGTCATGGTTTGTTTTTGGAGTGTTGAAGTATTATGGTCCAACACACTATTTTAGCTTATTAGTAATGATTACTATCGTTGGAGTTTTATCTGGAGCACCTTTTTCTATGGGCACAGTGCCATGGTTAAGAATGGCCTTCACCTTGATTATGTTGAGTGGGACAACAATTGCTTTTGTTTGGCTTTCTACGGATCCGAATAAATGGGGCTTTGTGGTGATGTCGGTTATTTTCTTTTTACATCTTTATAAGCAGGCTTCACATTATTACGAAGAAGAGCGTCGATCCATCGGTCGAGAATTATCGGCAGTTCAAGAATTACTAAGCATGCAAGCTTTGTTTGATTCTATGCCAGGATTTATTTTGTATTATGACGAAGCTTTAAAGGCGAAATTATTCAGCCAAGGGGTTCGTCGAGAACTTGGCATTTCGATGTCGACAAATGATGTTTTAGATCCCAATCAACATCAAGTATTCTTAGATATGGTTGAATTTTTAAGGCTGGGCATTCCGACTCAAAGTATGGAAGTTTCCTATCCAACAGCATCGGGAACGAAATGGTATTTATTAACAATTCAAAGGCTAGAAGGTGGCGTTAGGGGAGTCGTTGCTATTGGGCAGCCGATAGATGAGTTGGTGCAGGTGCGAAGTCGTTTAGAGTTAGAGACGTCAAAGTCGCAGTATGCAGCTCGATTAGCAGCGATGGGAGAAATGGCTGCAGGAGTTGCGCACGAGGTGAATAATCCGTTGGCGATCATAATGGGCTGTTTAGCAAACATTGAGTCAGAGCTTAAAAAGGATATTAAACAACCACCTTGGATTGATAAGTTTAAAATATTAAGAGAAACAGTTGGTCGCATTAGTAAAATCGTTAAGGGTCTTATAACTTTTTCTAGGGATGGTAGTGAGGATCCGCATGAAATTCGTGATGTCTCTACGGTGGTGACGCAAGCATTGGATTTATGTCAAGAGCGATTTGTAAGGCATTCAATTGCATTTGAAGTGGATCGCATTCCAGAGGTTTATATTTCGGAACGAGGTCATCAGTTATCGCAAGTTTTATACAATTTATTACTGAATGCGGTGGATGCGGTGATGACAACAGCGGATGAAAAAAAATGGATTAAAATGGAATTTCAAACGACCGACCATTACGTGTTTATTCGTATAATCGATGCCGGAAATGGAATTCCAGAGGGCATCAAAGAAAAAATTTTTACTCCGTTTTTCACGACCAAGTCGCAACAAAAAGCCGTAGGTTTGGGGTTAAGCGTTTCTCGCAGTATATTAATGGATCACAAAGGGGATTTGTTTTTGGATCCTTACGCCCAACACACGGCCTTTGTGGTCAAGTTGCCGATTAGCTTTCGTGCTTAACTAATATTACCAAATTTAATTAAAGATTTTGTATGAACTCTTCCAGAAAATGGGTCTGTGTTTCTTTGGAAATTAAAAACGGATTCATCAAAACAATGCGTAGGACTTCTAAATGTTCCGCATCCAGTTCGATATTAAAGGCCACATTACCATTTGATTTTACGGCCACAGGATCGGATGGGACCGATAGAGTTGGTTGTGGGTTTAGGTTTTCATCTTGATCTAGGTTTAGCTTTTGAAAGTTATTTAGGATTAGATTTTTTTGAGCCTTTAGATCCAGTGATGTCTTCGAAACAGAAAAATCTTTTCCTTTTTTTATTTCAAAGTATTTCTCTAAAGTGATTTCATTTATTTTTTTTAAACTATGGTTGTTTCTATTTGCAGCAACAGCGTTTGAGCATCGGCTTTTAGCACCAACATAAAATAAGGCGATGATATTAGAGTCACTCGGTTCTAATACTTTCCAATCGGGTTTGTGTTTTTTTATTAAATCTGAAAGTATATTTTTGGCTATTAAGTGTTTTTCAATAAAACGTCCCATGCCTTGACTGTGGAAGCCAACACTTTTTGCAGTTAACCAAACAGCGCAAGCACCATTGCCGCTGCGAGAGCCTTCTAAGGTGTAGGCCCAGGGGCTATCATCTTTGACTTGTATATAGGGCGCGGCAAAGGAACTGATACGATAACAGTCTGCATTTTTAGTCAGAAAAGCGCCGCAAGAGTAAGGTACGTAACCTAACTTATGAGGATCAATAGTGATGCTATTGGCTCTATGAAAGGATTTTAAAGCATTCAGTGTGCGTGGACTCATTTGTTGCTCGATCGATTGATCACCTAGTGCTGAGGCAAAAAAGCCTCCCCAAGCGGCATCGATATGATGCCAAATATGAAGTCCTTGTTTGGATTCTAATTCATCTAAATAATCTTGTACCTGATCGACGGGATCAAATTGTCCTAGCTCTGTGGTGCCAGCGACGCTAACGACAGCCAAGATTGGTCGGTTTTCTTGAATGGCTTTTTCGACTAGATTTTTTAATGAATCTAAAGACAACACACCATTTTCATCCAAGCCAATGGACCACAAGGAGGTCTCGCCAAGTCCCATCAACGAAGTGGCCTTTTGCCATGAAAAATGTTTGTTCCCAGGTACTAAAACGACAGGCCCCTTAAATTGCAAACCCGTAATTTTTTGTATCAAAAGCGAAGAGTCCCATGGGCCATTTAAAACGGGGCTATATTTTTTTAATTCCTCTTCGGAACTCAGTGATTTTTGCTGAGCTATTTTTAAATAAGAGTAATATCGATCCCAGCCCATATGACATAATTTCCAAAAATCAGTTTTAGGACACAGTTCATTTTCAATTAAATACAAAGCAAAACTAATAAAATGATCAGTGCGATATCGAGCGCGCCAAAGTCCTTCTATGTTGGCAACTGTGCCACCAGATGTGAAGTGCCCTTTGGCTATGGTCGGCTGATAGCCAATCATAGTGGCCAATTCCGCAATGGCTTCAACTTCGATGCGATTGGCGACCTTTGCGACTTCTTTGGAGGTGATATTGGGGTTGTGAAACAACATGGTTACGTGTCCCAATAACGCCGGCAAACTAATATCGCTGATCATGTGCCCGATATATCTGGGAGTAAAAGTCGGAGTTTCTTGTTCCAGTTCTTGATGTAGTTTTTTGACAAGTTCAGATAATTTTTTTTGATTCTGAATAAAGTTAGAATTCAGTTGATCTTGCTCTGTGATGGCTTTGCCATCTTCAGGAAACATGGATTTACGCCAGTGTATCCAGTGTTGAACTGTTTGTTGCCACTGCTCTAAAAACCAATCGGCATTTTCAGATTGGGGTCCCAGAAAATAACTTTTAATTCCAATGTCTTCAGAGCGGCATTCTTTTGTCATATTGTTTTACTTGTTTCAGTTTGTATTAGCAGCCTTATTTGGCTGGGTGATATTTCAGACCGACCTTAATGACTTCTGTATCGATGGCTTTGATCCAAACAATTTCTGACAACATGGGATCTAATGGGCCAACTTTGACTTTGATAAAAGTATTTTCCTCTAACGTATGACCATTTAAAGATACAGTCGATAAAATCAATGCACAGCCTGTGAAGGACTCATTGATAATTAAAGCGGCGACTTGTGCTTGAAATTCAGAATGTCCATCGGCGGGTTGCACTTCGACCCAAGCAATGTCTTTGGGCTCGGCAGGAAAGCGTATACTTCTTCTTATGTTGTTCATACTGTATCCTTATTCTGACCTTTAATTTTTAACGAAAACTTTTCTTCAGTTTCGGTTCAATTTTTTATAAACTTCTTAATTAAGTCTTTTTAAATTTTCATCAGTTTTTGCATGCAAAGCAAAAGTTATTTTATAAATTCGTGGGCCTTTTTTCCAAGTTCCATCAAAACGGAGCTAATTTTTTCATATTCCTTTTCATCAGAGTCAACCAGGTCAGTGATATTATAAATTTCTTTTAAGGCTTTTTGTCCTTCTGGAGTTTTAACAATATCTTTTAGGCCTTGTACGACTTTGTCTTCTAATTCTTTTGGAAAATCCTTTCGAAAAACTACGGGGTCATTAGGGATGGGACCTGTTTTTTCTAGGATGACAACTTTTTCATAGACGTCGGGATACTCTTTGGCGATCAGGCGTCTGGCATCTCTGGGTTCGCCATTGGTGTCTGCGGGAGTAAAAAAAGTAGCGCCGGCATCAACTTGACCTTGGTAGACCATGCGAACGACGCTGTCGTGCTTGCCGGCAAAAATCGTTTCCGAGGGGTGAATGTTATTTTCTTTAAAGAATTTAGCCGGCATTAAATAACCAGAAGTGGAAGTCGCCTCTACGAAAGCAAATTTTTTCCCATTAATTTCATTAATAGTTTTCAAGTGATTTTTGCGAGTAATGATTTGTCCCCAGTATTCATGTGTCCCGTTAAAAGTTCCAGTCAAGCGAGCATGGGCTTGGTATTTTTCCTTGGCTAAAATATAACCAAAAGTGTTAATCATAGCTGAATCCACATGTTTGCCACCTAGAGCTTCCACAATAGCGATATAACTATGAGGCACTTTAATTTCTATAAATAATCCAGTTTTTTTTCTTAAAAGATCAGCAATAATTTTTCCATTTTCCTCTAGGACCATGGCATCTTGTCCTGGGACCAACATCATTTGTATGGGTCGTTGTGGGCTACCTAAAAAAACGTCTTTATCTGAAGAGCTAAACCATGAGCAGCCACTTAAAAGTAAACAAAGAAAAAGAATATGATGCGTTCGAAGTAACATGAAGAACCGCCTCTAGGCTAGAGCCTGGGATAATTATTACCTGAAAATGGTAGGAATTGATTCCTCTTTGCCTTAAAATCAGTGGTTAAGCAAGGTTATACCAATTCCACTAAATAATTCTCCTGCGTTGCTGTTAGTTTGCCGCCGCTAATAAGGGCGCCGTGCTTTCGCCGTATTACAATACGGCTTCAAGCTTGCGCCTTGGGTAATTAATTATTGGAATTGGTATTAAGCCAATGTTGCGGTCGTTTTTCTTGTTTTCAATTGGAAATGCTTATATATAATTCCTTTATTTTAAACAGAAAGAGTACCTATGTTGTACACAGGGCCAGAGGCCAAAGAAATTCTACGTCGACGTACCTTTGCAATTATCTCGCATCCAGATGCGGGTAAGACGACATTAACTGAAAAGTTACTTTATCATGGTGGTGTGATTCATGAGGCGGGTGAAGTCAAAGGCAAAGCGGGCACCAAGGCTGCGACCAGTGATTGGATGGAGTTGGAAAAACAAAAAGGGATTTCAATCACATCCAGTGTGATGACGTTTGATTATGACAGTTTACGAGTGAATTTGTTAGATACGCCGGGACATAAGGATTTCTCGGAAGATACTTATCGAGTACTGATGGCTGTTGACTCCGCCTGTATGTTGATTGACGTGGCCAAGGGGGTCGAGGAGCGTACCAAAAAATTATATGATGTTTGTCGTTACCGACAAGTGCCGATCTTTACGTTTATCAACAAATTAGACCGTGAAGGGAAGGCGCCATTAGATTTGATCGATGAAGTGGAATCAACCTTAAAAATGAATTGTTATCCAGTGACTTGGCCGATTGGTATTGGTTCGCGATTCAAGGGAATTTATCATCGATTGAACAAAGAGGTGATTTTATATGACCAGCGCCGCGAGGGGGATGAGGTTCGTGTTTTTAAAGTGGAATCCATCAATGATCCGATTTGGCAAGAGGGCATTCCAGAGGATGTCGTTGCAGCCACTAAAGAAGAATTAGACTTGATCGAGGGTGTTTTACCTCCGTTTGATCGAGAGGCTTTTTTAAAGGGCGAGATCAGTCCATTGCTATTTGGTTCTGCTAAGCAAAATTTTGCCGTGGATGTTTTTTTGCATTTCTTTTGTCAAAATGCTCCGTCACCGCAGGCGCGTTGGACCAAACCTACGGCGAAGTTGCCAGCGACGGAGGTGAATGTACTGGATTCGAACTTCACGGGTTTTGTATTTAAAATTCAAGCAAATATGGATCGTCGTCATCGGGATCGAGTCGCTTTTATTCGCATTTGTAGTGGTAAATTTGAGCGTGGAATGAAAGTCAAACATTCAAGGCACGACAAAGAAATTCGTCTAGCGTACTCTAGTCAATTTGTCGCTGCAGAAAAGGCCACAGTCGACATAGCGTATGCGGGTGATATCGTCGGTGTGAACGATACAGGTAATTTTGCTATTGGAGATAGCGTATTTACCGAGGGTCGAGTGCAGTTCGAGGACATTCCCAAATTTGCTCCTGAGTTATTTGCAAAGATGTCAGTGCCTGATGCAATGAAGCGCAAAAAAATGCAAGAAGCACTAATGCATTTATCGGAAGAGGGAGCCATACAATTGTTTATTGATCCAATCATTGGAGCGCAGGATCCTATCATTGGAGTTGTGGGTGAGTTGCAATTTGAAGTTTTAGTGCATCGTATGGAAGACGAGTACGGTTTGCAGGTGCGCTTGAATCGATTACCATTTTCAGTTGCAAGATGGCCTGTGGATCAAGATGGAAAACCTGTTGAGCAGTTAAAGGGCAACTTCCAAATTTATCGCGACTTGATTGAACAGCCAGTGCTTTTGTTAAATCAAGAGTGGGATTTGAATTGGGCGAAAAAGGAAAACCCAACTGTTGATTTTAAGACTTCGATTTCGCGAGCACGCTAAGTGGGATGATTGCGCCATAGGTTAATGAAAAATATTGAATAAAAATAGGGAAGTTTCCATTTGTCAGAAATAAAAAAGGTAAGATTATGTTTGAAAATTTATCCGATCGAATTTTAGGAAGTATCAAAAAATTAAAAGGCCACAACCAGATTTCTGAAAGTAATATTGAAGATACATTGAAAGAGATTCGCATGAGCTTGTTAGAAGCGGATGTGAACTTCAAAGTCGTCAAATCCTTTATTGATCGTGTAAAAGCTAAGGCTTTAGGTGCCGAAGTCATTCATGGTGTAAATCCAGGACAGCAATTTGTAAAAGTAGTTCATGATGAATTGATTCAAACTTTGGGTGGTCAAAAAGTTGAGTTAGATCTTAAAAAAAACCCGAGTGTGATTTTTATGGTGGGTTTGCAGGGGGCTGGTAAGACAACCAGCTCTGCCAAATTAGCTTTATACTTAAGAAAAACCTTCAACAAAAAAGTGGGATTAATCCCAGCTGATATTTATCGTCCTGCGGCGATCGATCAATTAATGACTTTAGGAAAGCAAAATAACTTTCCAGTTTTTCCAACTGTCGTTGGGCAAGCTCCGGATGATATTTTACAGAAGGCCAAGTTATGGGTACAGGAAAATAATTTAGATGTTGCCATTGTCGATACGGCGGGACGATTGCAAATTGATACGACCTTGATGGATGAGTTGCGTCGGCTTAAAGAAATTTGGACACCGCAAGAAATATTATTGGTGGCGGATGCTATGTTGGGTCAGCAGTCTGTGAATGTGGCCGAGGGCTTTCATAAAGAGCTCACGTTGACGGGATTGATTCTAACTAAAATTGATGGGGACGCCCGTGGTGGTGCGGCCTTAAGTATTCGAGAAGTGACGGGTGTACCGATCAAGTTTTTAGGTACCAGCGAGAAGGTATCCGGATTGGAAGTTTTCCATCCTGATCGTTTAGCTGGACGGATTTTAGATATGGGTGATGTCTTAAGTCTGGTTGAAAAGGCACAAGAAATTATCGATGAAAAATCCGCGAAAGAATCCGCCCAAAAGTTAATGAAGAATCAGTTCACCATGGATGATTTTTTAAGTCAGATTCAAATGTTGAAAAAGATGGGTGGCATGGAGGGAATCATGAAATTTTTACCTGGATTTGGCGAAATTCAAAAACAGTTAAAAGAAATGACTCCACCAGATCAAGAGATCAAAAAAATTGAAGCCATCATCCGTTCGATGACTTTGCAGGAGCGCAATAACTACAAGATCTTAAATGGCAGCCGTCGCGAAAGAATTGCAAAGGGTAGTGGCACAACCGTTCAAGACATTAATAAGTTCATTAAACAGTTTGAACAGGCTCAAAAAATGATGTCAGGTTTAATGAAAATGGGAATGGGTGGGAAAAAAGGCGGCTTTAAGATGCCGTTTTAAATCAAGAATTGCTGTAGCTTTGGATTTCCATGAGTTTTTTATTGCAATTGTCTCAATTCCTGGCTAGAAGCAGATACTTATTAGTAATAATAACAACTAAAACGTTTAAAACGTGTTAACCAAAAGAACATGCAACAAAATTGTATGTAACAAAATAAGGAAAAGACATGGCAGTTGTAATTCGTCTTGCTAGAACTGGAACAAAACACAAACCTAAATACCGTATCATGGTGGCTGATTCTCGCCGTTATGTTACTGGAAAATATCTTGAAATTTTAGGTACTTACATTCCAACTCCAGGAGCTAATGAAAAGTCTGTAAGAATGGACTTACAAAAAGCTCAAGAGTGGATCAAAAAAGGTGCTCAACCTACTGATCGCGTTCGTCACATTCTTAAACTAGCAGCTAAAGAAGCTTAGTTTCATCATTACCTATTTGTAATAGAACGGGTGTGGCTAAGAAAATTTAGATCGATTTGCGAATAGCGGATCAAAAAATAAGGCTAACTTCTAATTATTTATTAAGTAGAGGTTGGTCTTGTTGTTTTTTAAGTGATTGTGAAAGCAAAATTGTCAATTCACTTTGTTCTGTTGCTAGGATATCATTGAATTTAGATTTATTCGTGGTTTTTATTGATCTAGGGCCATCCTAAACGGAAAGATATTGTGCTTGTTGATGTCGTAATTAGTGATGTACTGATAGTGTTTTGATTGGCAAATATTTTTCTAGAATAAAAGTTCTAAATTTATATAAAAATGCTTTTAAAATTAACCATTATAAGCTAACAAGAATTTAAAAAGTGAATGAAAAAATTACCGAAAAAATTAACTGAGTCTTAGCTTGGCAATTATTAAAAACTAAGTAAGATCAAGTTTAGAGCGTATGTTGATATGCTGGGCAGAAAAGCTTAAAACTGTGGAGGTTGAAATGAATTTCTCAAGCCTAAAGGATTTAGTAGAGTTTATGGCAAAGTCATTAGTGGATGAGCCTGAACACGTTGTTGTGAAGGAAGTTGTTGGAGAGCAAACAACTGTTGTAGAGTTGAAAGTGGCTAAGTCAGATTTAGGAAAAGTAATCGGTAAGGATGGCAGAACTGCGCATTCCATGCGAACTATCTTAAGAGCGGCCTCTACGAAGCTTAGTAAAAGAAGTGTTCTAGAAATTGTAGAATAAGCTGGAGTCTTGCAATCAGATCACCTTCGTAAGGAGGTTCTGACGACAACAGTTTAGTGACATTATAGTCCTAATTGAAAAATTGAAAGCAAAGGTTTTCTATTTAAAGAAGATCTTTGCTTTTTTGTTTTTTAGACCTTACTAATCACGTTCAACACTTTAATATTAACACGGCTAAAAGTAAGAACGATGACATACTCTCGGTCGTGTTAATTAGTACGAATGGAAAAGCAAATTGGATGAATATTCAAAGGATAAGAATTGAATGGATAAGAATTGGAAAGTGGTAGGTAAAATCAAAGAAGCTCACGGCATTCAAGGGGATTGGTATGTTCTGATTTTTTCCAAAGATGTGCAGTGGATTGATGATGTGAAAAAATTTGTGACCGAATCTCCATCTGGAGAGCGCCAAGAGTGGGAGATTCAAAAGATACGTCCTAATAAAGATGGAGTTGTTCTAAAGGGCAAGGGTATTGTCGACCGTACTCAAGCTGAAAAATACAAGGGCTATAAATTTTTGTTGGCGGCCGATGTTTTTATTTCCGAACCTGGCGAAGACATTTACTTAGCTGAGTTATTGGATTTTGAAGTTTTTGATCGACAGGTTAGTATTGGTAAAGTGAAAAGTTTTTCGACAAATGTGGCTCAGGATTTGTTGGTTGTTCAAGACGATCAAGGTGGTTTCGAGGTTCCTTTGGTAGAGGATTTTATTGTAGAAATCGATTTTGAAAATAAAAAGATTTTTTTGGAACTTCCTGAAGGGTTAATTGAAATAAATAGGACATAAATGAAATTTCATGTGATCACTTTATTACCGAATATGATTGAAGCCTTTTTTGATAAGAATATAGGTGGAGTCGTTGGTGCGGCCAAAGATAAGAATCTTTTTCAATTAAATTTAATTCCGTTAAGAGACTACTCAGAAAACAAATACAAATCTGTAGATGATCGTCCATTTGGCGGCGGTGATGGAATGGTTTTAACAGTGACTCCTTTGCAAAAAGCGATACAGGATATTTCAGCGGAAAGGGATTCCACATCCACCCGCCGTCGTGTAATTTACCTAAGTCCTCAGGGGCAACTTTGGAATCAAAAACTAGCTCAAGAATATAGCCAGAAATACACTGATTTGATTTTGATTTGTGGTCGCTACGGCGGAGTAGATCAGCGATTTTTGAATCAATATGTCGACGAAGAAATCTCTATCGGAGATTATGTCCTATCTGGTGGGGAAATAGCTGCGGTTGCGGTGATGGACTCGATGGTGCGTTGCTTGCCAGGTGTGTTGGGACACCATGATTCCTGTCGGGAAGATTCATTTTGGGGTGGGGATATCAATACAGAAGATTCGGCCTTTGTAGGCGTGTTAGAGTCTCCATTATTTACAAGACCAACAGAGATTTTGCAGCAAAAAGTGCCTCTGGTGTTGACCTCGGGTGATCATCACAAGATGGCCTTATGGAAAAGACATTTAAGCTTATTGGTAACGTTGTCAAAAAGGCCAGAGTTATTGAATTTGGAGAAATCCTCAGAATTGTTAGAGCATGCCATCGAGTTTGCCAAAACTCTTCCGGATCAAGAGTGGGCGGTGTTGGGTTTTAAGCAATCAGTAAAAGACTTAGAGAACAAATGGATTTTGCTAAAAAGGCTTCAGTCTAGTAAAGACTTGAAGTGATAAAAATTCTTCCAGTGGATAAAAGCTCTGACAAGAGTGTGTGATGATGAACGGAGTGGAATTATTATTGTGGGAAATGAAAATAACTTGGATGAAGCAAATTTAAATTCAGATTTAAAAACCAATAGAAAAGTACCTCGATTAGCGATTGGCTTATTGCATTATCCGATTTTAGATCGAGAAAAGCAGATCGTAGCTACGAATGTGACTAATTTTGATATTCATGACATTGCCAGAGCAGCAACTGTTTATGGCGTAGAGAAATATTACATTATTCATCCGCACCAGGAGCAGCTGATGTTTGTGGATCGAATTTTGGATCATTGGAAAGTGGGGCAGGGATCGAAATTTAATCCCTACCGTAAAAAGGCGTTAAATAATGTATTCACCTCACCCAGTTTAGATACGGCTTTGGCGGATTGGGGTGTAAATTGTATAAAGATTGGCACACACGCTCGCCCAGTTTCAGGCACCCAATTTTGGACTTGTCCTCAGTTGAAAAAAGCTATGTTTGAAGAGGATCAAGCTGTTTTTTTGCTGTTCGGAACAGGTTTTGGGATGACGGAGTCCTATATGCAGGGGCTTGATGGAATTTTAGAAAGCATTCAAGGAGCCCCGCCACTGGATTTTCGACATTTATCGGTACGCTCTGCTGTAAGTATCTATCTTGACCGATTGATGGGACCGTGGTAATCCAAATCCCTCGTACGAAAAGCAAGTAAAGTAAACAGCTTTGAAATAAGCCTAAAAATAACTAGAAATAAGCTTGAAATGGCTTATGAATACTTATAAATATGAAGCTTATAAAAAAGACTTAATTAACGGCTAAACAATAAGAGCTTAACAAGGAACTAAAATGGCAACAGCTGGAAAAATTAAAAAAGTAAAAAAGACTGCAACAACTAAGGTTGAAACCAATCTTATTAGACGTTTGACTGTAAAACCTAAGAAAGCTGCGATTGCAGATTTTAAATCTGGCGATACAGTGAATGTTCATATGAAAGTAAAAGAAGGCGATAAAGAAAGAATTCAGGTTTACAAAGGGATCGTGATCAAGATTCAAGGATCTGGAGCCGCTAAATCTTTTACAGTTCGTAAAATTTCTGCAGGTGTTGGTGTTGAGAGGACTTTTCCATTTGCAAGTCCAAGTGTAGATAAAGTGGAGTTAGTGTCACATGGTAAAGTTAGAAGAGCAAAGTTATATTACTTACGTAAACTTGAGGGTAAAGCAGCTCGTATTCAATCTGAATTAGCAGGCCCTTCTGCTGCTAGCACAGCTGCTGAATAAATTTTAACAAGTTTTGGTTTTCCTTTGAAACTCCTAGATAATATCTGGGAGTTTTTTTTTGTCTTCTGTCTATCAGGGGTGCAGTATGAATAAAGTTGCAAGCGATATGGTATTAGAAAAAATAGATTATAAAGTATTTTCACCAGCACCTGTTGTGGGTGTTGATGAAGTCGGACGTGGGTGCTTAGCAGGTCCTGTTGTGGCAGGAGCTGTATGCTTGCGTTCGGATGAATTGTTGTCTGAGTTGACGGATTCAAAACTGTTATCCGAAGCTCGACGAGAAATATTGGCTGAATCCATTCAACAACATCACTGGTACGGCATTGGTATGGCAACGGTGGAAGAAATTGAGAAAATTAATATTTTACAAGCTTCTTTTTTAGCAATGTACCGAGCCATTCAGGCGTTAGAGAAAAACATGCAAAGTATTGCAGGTCACGTTGTAGTGGATGGGCCTTATAAAATCCCCACCACAATTAGCGGACAGGTGTCCTGGATGCAAACTCCTTTGATCAAGGGCGATCTACGGTGTGCACCAATCTCTGCGGCCTCGATTGTTGCGAAGGTTTATCGGGATCAGTTGATGAAAAAGATGGCCCAGGAGTATCCAGAGTATGGGTTTGAAAAACACAAGGGTTATGCCAGCCCCACACATAAAGCCAGTATCAAAAAGTTTGGACCCACAGTGGTTCATCGCAAAACCTTCAAAGGGGTTAGTGAATTCTGCTAAAGGGGTGTGGGCAGAAAAACAAGTGCAAGCGTTTTTGTTAAAAAAAGGATTTCAAATTCTGCACTCTCGGTGGAAGACACCATTTGCGGAAGTGGATCTTGTGGCTCAAAAAAATAAGAAATATTATTTTTTTGAAGTCAAAACGCTTTTATCTATGGATTATAAACCTCAGCGAATTTCAAAAAAACAAAGGCTTAGGCTAGAAAGAGCTTATCAATGGGCCCTACAATTTTATTTTCCTTTAGAAATGTGGTTGGTTTTTGTTGCGATCGATGGAAAAATAAAATCAAAGACGCCAAAAAATGAACAAAAAATGCCACAAATCGAACCTCAAATCGAAATGGTATTTTGGGATGGGATTTAAGATGATGAGTGATGCTAAAAGCAAAAATAAAATACGAAATAGAAACCGAACAAAAATATCGGGCGAGCCAAATCATAATTTGAAAAATTTTTTAAATACGGTATTTCTATGTGGTCTTTTGCTAATTAGTCCTCAATTGGCTAAAGCGGACGAGTTAAAAAATTTTTTATTAAGTTGTGCTTATGGAACTGCGGCTGGTGCTGCACTTGGGTTAAGTACTGTTGCTTTTGCTGAAGATCCCTCTTCAAAGACTGTGAACATTGCGAAAGGCTCTTCTTTGGGATTGTATGCGGGGATGGCCATTGGTTGGTACATGAACTATGGTCCACAAAAAAATTATAATAGTGAAGTGACATCTAATTCGGATAAAAATTGGCAACCTTATCTAAATTTAGATCCGAAGAATACTCAATTAGGAGCCGTATTTCGCTACTAATACCAAGTCCACTAATTAATTGTCCTTCGTTGCTGCGCTTTCGTAGTATTACAATACGACTTCAAGCTTGCGCCTTGGACAATTAATTATTGGAATGGGTATAATTATTGGAATGGGTATAGTTAGAAATTAAATTTTTCAAACATAGCGGTTGGTGCTGGTGGTTTGGATTCTCCATCCCAAATAAAGAAGAACGAAAAATTGTTTCCAGCTTTGGCACCTTGTGCTTGTGAACGCACAAAACTCATGTACCAACAATCTCCAGGAAATTTGATTTGTAATCCATATCCCCAATATTTTAACGAAGGACTGTTAGGTTGAGGGTTGCCATCATAAATTAATTTTGAAACTAGATTCACAACCTTAGATGTTTTTACAAACACCAACGAGTAATCTTCAGTGCGCGTCGATCGATCTACATCCTGTTTACCTGGTGTGATACTATAAGCCTGGATATATCCAAATTGGACGTATTCTTTTCGATCATTGGAAAGTGTGATTTTTGAGTCCGTATTGGTGACTTGTTGATAAGGGAAATAGTTGGCTTTTTGATAAAGACTGACATCATCTAAATTTATATTAAGTTCTGATGATAAATCCGAGTAGGGTTGTTTGTTGTCAGGATTATTTTCCGCTTGGAATAGGTCATAGGATTGAGCCACTTTCCAAGTTAAAAATTGTGAATACTTTGGTTCGCCTTTCACATATTTTTTTTTAATCAGTTTATTAATAATAGCTAGGGTTGCAAGTTTACGGTCGAAAACTCGATCGTTATAATCGAACTGTATTCCGTATGGTGAGTTTAAGTCCGAATCACTTAAATTGCTTTGTGAAAAATATGGAACCTCGGATTCGCGAATAGAGCCAAAAAAGGGATGTGAAGGATGGTAAATCCACGGAATATGTGTGAATGTGACTTCAGGTTGGATTTCGTGTTTGTAGCGAGTGCCTTGTTGCGAAGAAAAATCTCCAAATATTCTAGAAAAGCGAGAGCGAGCAGATACTTCGGTGCGAACATATTGACGAATATTCGATCGTTCCTCGCCGACGTTAAATAAATAATGAGTTTCACGATAACTGAGTTTGGGTAGTATATTGATAAAATCCAAATCGATTGGATAGACAAGACTTGGTTGAAAATCAATTCTTTGACCTGTACGAATTAAATCTTTGTCGGCGTTGTATTGACCATCGGGTGCTAAAAAGCATCCAGGATTTTTTTCATAATCACTTGTAAGGCAATCGGTGGAGGTTCCATTGGAATTAAGGTGTCGGTCATTACTACCGGTGGCGGAATAGCCTGCGTTTAAGTCATCGTAGCCGAAAAAGGGTCGGTTAAAGTTCACATAATTGAAATCAAAATTATAAAGCAAACTGGTGGAAGAAACGCGTTTTAATTTTTGTGAGATTTGTATTTCAGGCATACGATGAACAGCATCTTTGTTTTGTCCTAAAGGATCAGACTGCTGCAGGTTTTTATAAAAGGAGGTATCAATCGAAAAATGATAATCATCTAAATGTTTGGTAATCGAAGTTCGATTTTCCATAGCTGGTAAACCATTACCGCCACTTTCTTTGGGATAGTCTTTGGGATATTGTAGATCACTAATATTATTTAAATCTACTCGGTGAATAAAGCCTTCTGGTAATTCATGCATGTGATTATATTTTATAAACCAACGCTTGACGATATCCCCGCGTGATTCGTTGGGACGAAAAGAGTTTAATCGATCTTCATTCGAAAATAAGCGATCCTCCATAATAGCACCATTGAATTCACCACTAGAGGTATTACTTAAAACATAACGATAGTTAAGAAGTCCTTTAAGTCCTTTGTATTCATAGTTTCTTAAGGTCCATGTCGAGTCATGACTGCGTCCCATGGCCCAGAATAAGCTTTGCGAAAATGTTACGCCCTCACTGTCTGTTGTTTCGATTTCAGGTGTTAACAATCCCGTTTGTCGGTCACTTTTTAAGGGCACAATTAAATAAGGCATCCAAAAAATAGGAAGACTACCGAATTTTAGCCAAGAACTTTTAATATAAGCGTAACCACCAAGTTCGGCACGAATGCGTTTTCCGCTAAAACTCCACGCCTCAGGGCAGGTAGTACAAGTGGTGTATTTTGCATTATCGGCTAAGTATTCATTTTCACCAATTTTCTGAATTAAACTACCCTCGAAAATAACTTGCCCGGATTGCACATAGCCGTTGTCAATTAAAGCCGTATCTCCTTCATAATCGTATACGATGCGGTCTCCAGAAATAGTTGATTTTTGTGTGACCAATAGGACTTGCCCTTGAGCTTCTACTTTTTTCCCACGTAAAAATATTTTCGCTCTATCGCATTTTAAATGTTTGTCTTCATAAATGACTTGGACGTGACCTTCGACCTCGACTAACTCTTGTTCAGAGTCTCGATAAAAATTATCTGCATATAATAACAGTCCCTGAATTCTTGCAGATATCGGATTGGTTTTGGTCTCTGCATTAGGGGGTTTTGATTTTGCTTCTGGGTTTGCAGCTACTGGAGATGGAGATGCAGTCTGAGCATTAGCGCTGACACTACAAAGCAAAATCAGGCAAGTGGCAATGACTAACCAGGAACGATGTTTGTATTTTTTTAATAACGTTTTCAATAAATCTTTCAAAACCACACTCTTGTTGCTACTTCATCTACAGTTTGATCTGCAGAGCGTAGCTTTGAAAGCTTTTATTTTACTCTTGCAGAAATTATTTTGTTTTCATCACATAGACTCCATCCCAATTCTCGGGAGGAGGTTCCGTGATATAGTCATCACATCTTTCAACATATAGTTCCGAAGGTGAATCACTTGGATTGATTTCCAGTGATTTTTGAAATTGAGCCTTAGCTTCCGTGAATTTCTGTTCATGGTAAAGGTCAAATCCATTTTGAAAGGCCACTAGCATCTCTTGTGTTTCTGCTTTTGGCTTACCTTCGCAAACTAATTCAAAAATACGTACAGGTTCATTTTTTCCTTTCACTCGTACCCAGTCAACCTCTCTTGCAGTGAAGCTATCTTTTACGTCGTCATAAGTGAATTGACTAATAATGATGCGAGTCCCATACTCTTTATTGATTCCCTCTAAGCGAGAGCCTAAATTCACTGCATCCCCCATTACGGTATAACTTCGCACGGTATCAGAACCCATATTTCCCACATTCATATCGCCAGAATTAATTCCGATGCCGATATCGATTTCAGGAAGACCTTGTTCTTTGAATTCTTGTTGAAGTTCTTTTAGTTTCACCAAACTTTGTAAGGCACAACGGCAAGCATGTTTCGCATGATCATTAAACGGGATTGGCGCTCCAAAGAAAGCCATCACGGCGTCACCCATATATTTATCAAGAGTTCCCTTGTTGGCAAAAACTATCTGAGTCATCGGAGATAAATATCGGTTTAAGACATCCGATAGTTTTTGAGGATCCAGTTTTTCTGAAATCGTTGTAAAACCACGAACATCTGAAAAGAAAACAGACATTCGCATTTTTTTACCGCCTAGTTCGATATTATCTGGATCTTTTAGAATCTCATCCACAATGGCTGGACTGACATACTTAGAAAAAGTCGAACGCAAGTATTTTTTCTTACGTTCCTCTGTCAAATATTTATAGAAGAACAGGAAAATATATAAAAATAAAATGAGCAGTCCTGGAAGGGTTGTGGTTGCTAAAATGTTATTTCTAAATAGCCATTGATCTAGAGCAAACAAAGCAGCAATAGAACCAAAGGTGACTGAAAATCCAGGAACAGCTGTTGTATGGCTGATTACAAAACTTAGCAAGGCACCAAAAATAAGTAAGCTCCAGAACATGATGAGGGGTTCTTTTGGGTGTGACTTTAAGAAATTTTTATTGAATAAATTGCCGATCACATTGATATGAGTTTCGGGTCCGGGGTAATTCGGTTCAAAGGGTGTGACTCGCAAGTCGTAAATACCTATGGCTGTCGCACCGATTATAAAAGTTTTATCTTTAATAAAATCAGCTTTTTTGACTTCTTGCTCAACAGAAACCCAAGTTTTTGATTTAGGCTCTAGTTCGGCTTTTGAAATTGTAACGACGTCTTTATCATTAAATAAGTCTTTAGCGGGCAGATAAGGATAAGTGTTGCGTCCGCCAGCAAAATTAATCAGTGAACGTCCTTGCTCGTTGACGGGTACTTCGTAAATCTGCTCATCTGGATTTTTGTCATCACCAGGTTTTATAATGTTAAAAGAGGTAATAATTTTTTGTTTAGGATTTTTGGGATCGACATTTAATTCGACATTAGCGCGATAACCAGTGGCGACTAAATATGTTTGTAAACCGAGTGAGGGGATAAAGCTTAGGCCAAAACGATTACCAGTACGAAAAAACATAGAGGACTTACGAATAGTGCCATCCTTATCTTGGTCGGCATTAAAACTGGCTGTGTATAAAGCGGGTTCTTGAATCAAATCCGTATTGATCGTCCAACGCTGGTGCTGTGGAATCGGCGATGGCAGAACTTTGGATTTAAAATAGCGAATGGCTTCGTTAAATTCTAATTCACTTAGGTTTTTATTTTTTTTAAATATCTCTTGATAGACTTCCTTTAATGGCTCTAAAAAAACATCCTTTTCCGTTAGCCATTTTTCACAGTAGGCCATGTTACCTTCTTCTAGAAGAAACTTTAAGCGTCTAATTTCTTCAGGCTTTAGTTCGGTGACAGAAGATTTTTGAAATGATGTTTTTAAGTATTCCTCTGTATTTACTTTTTCCAGCAAGGTAAATATTTGTTCAAAGGCTTTGTCAAACTCTAGATCAACAAAAGGATCAGCTAAGTCATCTACGATAAACGTCGTATTCATTTTTACAAATTTTTCTGCATTGGATCGCTTAAAGGCTTCGTTGCGGCAGTAATCTTGATAGGGAACGAAGTCATGTCGGGAATCTTCATTAAAGACACCAAGGATTACTTTTTCTTTAAATTTATTTACCGTAGCTCCAAAGACGGCATCTGGTTCAGATAATTGCAATTCATTTTCAAATACAGGTTTTAATGCGGATGGGATTTCTCCTGCTTTTAATATTCGATCTAAGGATTCTTTAACGCCCGTGATTTGTGCCTCTGAAAAAATAGCATCGAAACCAACAGCCTTGGCACCATATTTAGTTAATTCATCAATTAAGTGTGCAGTTTTTTCTCGACTCCATGGCCATCGTCCAATTTCTTCGACGCTTCGGTCATCTATTCCGACTAAAACCACATTGTCAGCTGGTTCAATGTGTCCCCGAATTCTAAATCTTAAATCTGTAATTTTTTGATCGATAAATTCAACACTACTGAAAATTAAATTTCGCAAGGGGTGATTATTAATTCGTTCTCCCTCATTCTGCTTCAAGATAAAATAGTATGTTTGAGAAACATATAAAAAAATCAAAGTTAAAAAAATTCCCAAAGTAATTGGGGATTTAATGGCATCTAAGAATTTTACAAGATTCTTGTTTTGAGTTTTTTTTGTATTTGCTTTATTGCTGGCGGAATTATTTGTTGGCGAAGAATTTTTAGATAAGGTCGCATTTGAATTGGTCATGGTTGTGGCTCCTGGTGATTCTCTAAATACTATTACGGATTAATTAGGGAAAATATGAATGTGCAAAACTAGCCTTAACTCCATCTTTATATTTTTGAATTTTGACCGAAATAGACTTGCGTGACTTTTTAAATTTTTATGAAAAGGACTTCATTATGCAGGCAAAGCTAAGAAAAGAAGGGGAAATTACGGTTGTAACGATTCAAGGGTTCCTAGAGATAGAGCAAACCCAGCCCTTTCGCGAGGCCTGTGCCAAACATCTGATTAATGAAAAAGTGGTCTTTAATATGGAAAAGACAAATTTTGTGGGCTCTACGGGATTGCAACCATTCTTAGATACCGTACAAAATTTTTTAGAGAAAAATGAATTTGGTCTCAAAGTCGTTTGCAAAAGACCAGAGTTTATCAGAATTTTTCAAAACTATCAGTCAAATAAACTAAGAGTCGTGGATTCAGAAGATAAGGCCATTCTTGCTTTTCAAGAACCAATCTATGACGTGCCCACCAACGAAACACCCACAGTCTCTGTCGAAAACCGTGAACTATCATTAGAAGCCGAAGATGATTTTGAAACCGTTGCTATTGCTAGCATTGAGCAGGGTTAGTGCGTAAATCACGTAGCGATTGGCTTAAGTCTAAATTGATTTTCTCCAATGATTGTAGACTTAATTTTAGGTGCTCGACTTCTTCTGACTTTTGTTTCCATAAATATCTGATGGATGCCAGTTGCTCATCGTTACTTGTCGTCCGTAATTGAGCTTCAGCCAATTGCCGTTCCAGCTGTTCGATATGATTTTTTAGATCTTCGACTTTTAAAGTGTTTTCAATATTCTGATTTTTACTTTGTGATAGCTGTGAACGAATTTCGCAAGTTTCGATTTCATATTTGATAGAGATCTCTTCCTTCGACCTTCGTAAAGCGATCACTAAGTTTTCAAGCTCATCTTGCCGCTCTAAACTTTTATCCAAGCGATCAGCACGATCTGATAATAAAGTATTTTGTTCTTGTAGCAATTTAATTTCATTCAGTAAGTGAATTCTTTCTTTTTCAAATTCCTCTATGATACGTGATTGCTGGTTTTCAAAATTTAACTTAAAGACTTCGAAGTTTTCAGTTAAAAATTGATTCTGACGTTGTAAGTCCTGTATTTTAGTGTCTCTATCTAAAATTTCTGAATTTAAATCCCTGATTTGCTCGTGCAAAGACTCCGCATACTCCTTTAACTGTTGAATATAGGGTTTAATCTGTGTTTTGACTTTTTCTTGATATCTTTCAAAACGATGTAGTTTTTCTTCCATTTGTTGATATTCAGGAAAGCGTGTTTTAAAAGTGGTAAGTTCCGCCTCTAATGATTGAGTTCGTCCTTTCCACTGATTTTCTTTTTCTTTCCAAATCAACAGCTGATCAGATAGAGCTTGATAACTTCTAGATACTTCTTCGTAGCTTTGTTTTAATTCTTCATTTTGATTTTCTAACAAGGTCAAGCGTCGAACAGTGACCTTCAGTCTAGCCATTAAGTCTTCATTCTGACTAAGAAGTGTTTCTAATGATGTGCTTCTTAGATAATCTTTGGGAAGTATCTTTGATGAGGGCTTTTCCAATTGAAGATACTCTTTAGTATTAGGTGATTGCTGGCTTGACGGCTTGCTGGTGTCGTGTTGGGCGCGATTTAATGAGTTATTCTTTTTTCCAGGATGATCTGCAAAATCCAACTCAGCCAGATAAAATGGAGTTTGGTGAAGTGCCGTCAGACCATCAATTTCTATGTTGGCTGATGCTGTTGTTAACTGATCACTTTCGGAGTTTGTGATAAGATTTGAATCTAATTGGAAAATTCCTTTTTCCATGTTTACCTCTTCGTTAAATTGTCTCAAATTGATTTACGAAATGCAAAACTGGACCTTTGGTTCTATTCCTTGGTCTAGTGAATTATGTGTTCTTTTGAGTAAATTCTTCATTTACCAGCTGATATCCTTAAAAGTTTTTTTAAAATTCCGATACTAGGACTATGGGCTTGCCTGCAAAAATAAACTATTCAAAGGGTATCAATGTCGATCGCAGAGATTTGGGCAAGGGTGATACTTTACGTTTTAATGTTCTAAGTCATGTCGTGGAAGAAAATTATGACAAGGCCATAGATGAGCTAAAAAATTTTTTAAATGCTGATTCTGATTATCCAAAATTTCGCTCCAGATCGGAACGTTATATTTTGCATTCAGTGGATTTGGTGAACGGAATAAGGGCCAAGCGCAACTTTCCCGGTGTGAGTAGTTTAACTACGGCAAAGCAACAAGAATTGCACGAAAAATTCAAAGAACACTTCAATGAATTGACAGTGACTTTAAAAAAAGTTGAAAAAATACAGGTCGATGTGCGCATGGAAGATTTTCGTTCGACAGTGTGGGTGGTTCAAGCGGTTGCTTATGCCATCATAGCAATTGCAGTCGCTGCCTTCTTGCTAGATGCTAATGCCGGACTTTTCAAAACGGTATGGAATGTCGCTGACGAAATATTTTCTGACATTAGTGCTTGGGTATTTAAAAAATTGTAAATGAACTTTATTTTAAGCTTTTATATACTTCTTCTAATAAGGGCATGAATTGTCCGCGTTCTAAGGATTTTCCATTCACGAAGATAGTCGGAGTTCCTGGAACTTTATCTTTACCTTCCAAGGCTTGGGACTCAATGGCCTGTTTGGTTTCAGAAGCATCCATACATGTTTTTAAACTGGAAGCATCAATTTTTAAATTTTCAGAAAAGTCGCTGACGATTTTATCAAAAGTTACGCCTTTAATGTAAGCGTCTTGATGATCGAAAGCAAGGTGATGGGCCTCCCATCCTTTTTGGCTTATTTTTTCTGAGCAATAAACACCATAAGATATATAACAGGAGCTTCCATCTCCTTTTTGGGTTAATACGGGATTACAAGTGGCATCCAGGGGGAATGTTTTGAAAATCAGTTTAACATCATTCCGTGCTTCAGTAAAATTGTGTAGACTTGGATAAGCCATGCGACAGTGTGGGCATCTGAAATCGGCAAATTCTATAATGGTCATTTTGGGGGAGTCACTTTTTTGCAAAATTAAGCCTTTAGATAAATCAAAATTTTGCACTGGAGCTTCCGCATAATCTGCAAGTGCAGATTTGATTCCTAGATTCATTTGTTGAAACCCATAGGTGTCCAGAAAAACGGAATGACTAAAGTAAGCAAAAGCTGGGATTAATACAAAAAATAATCCGACGAATTTATTTTCGCCTTTTAATGCTAATAGGTCATCAAAAATATTTTTTCTGATAGGGGCTGGTTGACTTGCAAATAAAAAACCCGTGTTTAGGAAGGACAATATATAAGAACTAATGCAGAACAAGCAAAAGGTTCCAATATAAATGCTAGAAATAACGCCCATAACGATAGAGACGACATTCGTAAATAGGCTGATATATAATCCGTATCGTAAATATCTTTCTGCATAATCGCTGATTGCAATTAAGGCCCCTAGGGATAAAAGAAATAAGAAAAAATATGTAACCAAACCAAGAACGGCAACCGGTAGTCCACCAATCGCTGCGTACTGACTCGAGGCCACTATGTCGCAATTAAATTTGGCATTAATATTACAAATACTTGGGCCAGCACTGATGCCTAATTTAATCCAATAATGTTGAAAACTAAGATAGATAAAAAGAACTACGCTAGTAAAAGTAGTCACCAATGATAATATTAGAAATTTTTTTTTATTCATAATACTAGATATTAGACCAGATTCATTATGTTGAAATCAACTATAATGCGTGCCAGAATTAATCTTGTGAGTCAAAAACTAAAAAATAAGCATCAGATTCAAAATCATTGGACCATTTTACGTAAGGAATTGTTTCGACAGGTTCAGTCGCATGTGCAGATTTTATTGGGAGAAGAAGGCTCTGGACTAGCCAGTTATCGCCAAGTCTATGAAAAAGAGTTTTCATCGCAGTGGACTGTCGCCAGTAAAGCAGAGTTATTAAGTTCAGTTCGTCGAGTGCAGTTTATTTTTATCGGTGATTTTCACGCGATACCACAAAGTCAAAAAGCTCAATTAAGAATTTTAAGAATGTTGGATTTAAGGCGAGAAATCATTTTAGCCGTTGAATTTTTTGAAGCTAAAAAGCAAATACACTTAGATAATTATCTGCAAGGAAAAATCACGGAAAAAGAATTCTTAAAAGCGATTGAGTGGAAACGAAATTGGGGATTCCCGTGGGATCATTATCGCGGATTATTAAGATGGGCGATTAAAAATCAAATTAGGGTTGTAGGTATCAATATAAAGTTAAAAGAACGCAGTTCTAAAACCTTAGAAAAGCGGGATTTATTTTCAGCCAAAGAGTTGTTGAAAATTCATCATAAAAACCCTGCGGCTCAAGTGGTCGTTATATATGGTGATTTACATTTAGCTAGACCCCACTTATTGAAACCGTTAAAAGAAAGATTAAAACAAAAATTCGAGGACGTTGCAGTTGTTATTTATCAAAACTCTGAAAAAATATTTTTTCAATTATTAGATCGTGGCATTGAAACCGAAGTAGATCTAGTCAGGCTTGGCAAAAATAGATATTGTTTATTAAGTGTTCCACCTTGGGTGAAATGGCAAAATTATCTTTTATTTTTAGAGCAACACACAGATAAAAGTTTAAGCGGAGATTGGGAAAGTGATTTCACGGATCATGTGGCTCGATTGGTTCAGGTCTTGGGTCAACTTTTGGACATACCAGTGAATTGTGATGCATTTTCGATCTACTCTGCAAAGGACTCTAACTTTTGGGATAAGTTAGAATCACTGCCAAGTTTGGAAAAAAAAATATACCAAGAATTTATTGAAAAAAACCAAAGTTTTTTTATACCCCAATTGCAAGTCGGTTATTTAGCTAGGCCAACAGTGAATCAAGCTGCAGGTTTGGCCATGGAAATTTTAATTGCCCAGTTTATTGGGATTGCAAGATTTCCGACACAAATGCCGCAAGAGTTTTTACATCGTATCTGGTTTGAATCCATTAAATATTTTGGAACAAAGTTGATCAACCCAAAAAGAAAATCAGACACATTGGCAGACTTAAAAGCTTTAGCTAGCAGTCGTGATTCACAATTGAAAGAGGCCTTGCAGATTGCCTTAAGGCAAAAAATGAACGAGTTGTTAATACTGACGCAGGGTAAATTAATCGTCGAGGACTGGAAGCGTAAAAGGAAAAATAGCTTTTTTGAAGCTGCCATTTTACTGGGTGGTATGTTAGGAGAAAAAATATTTACTGGATTTCATCAAGGAAGTTTTAGCGGCAACGGGATCAAAAGTTTATTAGGAAAAGATATATGGGATAAGCAATTTCCCTCCATTTATTATGAAAATCTAGAACTCATCGAAAGTATTCCAGCTCCATTTAAGTCAAAAACGGATAAGCTTTAATTGTTATTTAAAAAAATGTCTTATATTGAGACAGTTTGAATCTGTTATTGAATCGCATTTTATATCGACAAAGGTATTATTATTTTTGATTAGAAGTCCGATAGGTATTCTAGCAATAAGGCTGGAATTTTATGAAACAAAAAAAACTATTTATATTTCTAATCTTTTGTCTGGTATTAACAACTGGCTTTTTACATTTGTTTTATGAAGCTCAGGTGGCATTTTCTCCCGTACAGCAATTGAATTCAGATAAAGCTATGTTGCGCAAAAAAATTGAGCAAGAAAAATTGAAGATGGCTTTAATAGAAAAGCAAATGCAAGAACAAAGACTTTATGTGGCCAAGGCACTACCAGCTAATATTGAAAATCAATCGTTTGAGAAAAATTATCAATCCAGGAACATTGCGAGTGTATTGTCAGAACCTGGACGTATACAGCTGGTTGATGACTTTTCTAAAATTCAAAAATCATTTTCAGAAAAAAAGTACCAAGATGTTGTCACCTACGTGCAGAAATTTATTCAAGAATTTCCACTAAGCCCAAGATTGCCTGATGCTTATTTTTTACAGGCAGAATCCTATTTTTTATTGAATGAGAGAGAACTTTGTTTAGATGTTATCTCTCATATGGTTGATTTGTATCCTCAGCATTTATTGACAGGGTTTATTCTGATGCGGCAGGCGCAAATATTTGCCGAAAAAGGGGATAAGCATCAAGCGAGTGATATTTTTGAAACTGTGATCGAGAATTTCTATAAAGAAAAAGATTTAGTAAAGCAGGCAGAAACATTGAAAAAAGCAATGTTGTTGTAGTTCTAATTCAAGGAAGTTCAAATATGAAAAGACATTTGATTATAATGCTCAATATATTTCTTATATTGCTTCCCAATGCCGGAATGGCTGAGAAAACAAAGCCTGTAAAAAAAATAGCAACAGATATTAAGTCAATTGCTTCGACAAAACAATTCAGTCACATTGTCGATTTTCCAGATGGTTGTTATCAGCAAAACCAATTGCCATGTGCTATTCGTTCCGTTGATGGAAACGCGCAGATTCGGGTGGCGAACGTACAGGTGGTACTAGGTAAAGATGCAATGGTTTCTATATCGACAGATAAGGTGTGGTCGGTTTTAGAGGGGAAAGCTTGGTTTAAATCCAAAAATGGTAAAATTGATTTGCCTACCGGAGTTCAATTTTTTCATGGAGATGTGGGTGTCGTTGTTGACAAAGAAAAATACACTATCATGGCTTTTCAAGGTGAATTAGAAGGAAAAATTCCAAAAGGTTTTAAGCAGTGGATATCAAGAAAGTATTTTTTTCCAGAGGTACAGGTAGGTGTTTTGGAAAACCTGACTTTAGAAGAAGCACTGCTATTTTTTAAGGGCCTGCATTTTGTTAGCAGCTCGGAAGTGCGATTAGTGTTCCAAGATATAGTAAAAAATCAAGACCAACGGCAAGACAATTTGAATATGTACTATGGCGAAGTTACGCAAAGACGAATAGCTAGTCTTGAAGATCAACAATACCGAATTCAAAGAGCCAAGGAAAAAGAACTAGAGTTACGTCGACAATTGCTAGAAAAGTTTCGACGAAAGTCTTTGCTGCAAGAATACTAATTTCTCCAAATTAATTACCTCCTCCTTCAGTCTAGTGCTGACCGTTTTCTGCGTGTTTCATTTTTAGATTTCTGCTATTCTGTAAACTGTGGTTGGTCACAGGAGGTCTGCAAATGTCTTCAGTTTCAGAACGAGCGAGTTATTCAGAAGATGTCAGGAACATGCGCGAAGACTATCAAGAGCGTGAAGCTGAACAGGTAAAGAAACATAAAAAAGAAATGCGTCGCCTGACTCAAGAGCATGATAAAGAAGTTTCTAGAGTCAAAGAAAACTATGAAAATAGAATTCAAGATATTCGCTCTAAAGGAGACGAGCGTATGACTGATCGTGATAAACAATATCAAGAAAAAATGGAAGCATTAAGGGCTTTATATCTGGATCAAACAAAAAGAAAAACTACGGATTTGGAAGAGCGGAATCAAGTTCAACAGCAAGTATTTGAAGATACGCTCAGTAAAGAAAAAGCAATACACAAGCAGCAACAACATATTTTAAAGACGCAGTTTGATGACTCACTACTTGAAAAAGATCGATCGTTTAAGGATTTGGATCAACGCTCACGAGCGGATCGGCAGGAAGCACTCAAAGAGCGAACAGACAAATTGACTCAAAAGCATGGTTTAGAATTAAGGGCCGTATCGAGCGATAGGGATCGCCGTTTAAGTGAACGAGAACGCGATCTTGTTGAAACGAAAAGTGCTTTGACGAATGAAATGAAAGATAAGACCCGCATTCATCGATTGGAAATGGACCGTACTAATAATAATTGGGAGAATACGTACTCTGAACAGCGGCGCGAGTTTGATACATTACTAACCAGTCGTGATGCTATATTGAAAAATTCCAAAGCTAAGTTGGCTGAAAACTATGATCATGCTTTGAAAAATAAATTGAAAGAATTAGATGGCGCGTATGAGCATTTGCGAGATACTTCAATCGAAAGGGTTGATCGCGAAGTTCGTGCGGCTAACAATGACAAAAAGCGTATTCAGAGCGATCGCGTTGTGGATATGATTACCAACCGTCGCATTCGTGAATTAGAGAAAAAAAATATAGTCGGGCAATATGAGGATCGAATCGAGCTGATGAATAAAGAACGTTCTGAATTGCGCGATACAATCAATCAAAAGGCAGACGAAAAGGTCGACAATGTTCTTCGCAAAACCAGTCAACTGGTTCAGGATACTAATCGAGAAAGTCAGATGAAACAGTCGCTAATTAATGAGAAGCATCGCGAGGATCGCGCTAACTTAGAAGTTGAACATTTCCGTGATGTGAACAGATTGAACACTAGAACTGAGGATCGCATTAATAAAGTCATGAAGGCGACTACGGCAGCACAGAAAGATCAAATACAAATGCATTCACAAAATCTTGATCAATTAAAAGTGAACTATGGTGAAAATCTAGCAAGGCAAAGAGAAGCACAGATGGGGGCCTTAAAGGACACTTATTTAAGAATGGACAAGCGCTTAAAAGAGACCGAAGATAAGTACGAAAATAAGATAGAGAAAATTGTAGAAAACTATGAAGAAAAGCTAAAACAGCAAGACGAGCTTTATTCGAAAGAGATGAAAATTCAGGAAACACAATTAAATTCACGGCTAGCTCAGCGAGATAAAGAATATAAGCAGGATTTAGAAAGCAACAATATTAAATCTGATATGAAGTTACAAAAACAAGAAGAGCAGCACGATAAAGAGGTTGAAAGATTAGAAAGGCGTCATCAAGAACAAATGGCGTCTTTAGCTAACAAGTTAAATTATTATCGAAAACACACATAAGGAAGTTCACAAATGTTAGTTAACCGCCGAACAAAAATCGTGGCCACCATTGGTCCAGCAACTCAGTCACTAGAAAATTTAGAGAAAGCGATGCGCAGTGGGATGAATGTTGCAAGACTTAATTTTTCACATGGTAGTCACGAAGATCATTTAAAAGTGATACAGAATGTTCGTGAGTTATCAAAAAAATTACAAGCTCCAGTGACTATTCTTCAGGATTTGCAAGGTCCTAAAATTCGTGTTGGCAAGTTTGAAAATGGCAGTATCGAAATCAAGCCTGGTGAAAAAGTTGTTGTTACAATTGATAAAGTCATGGGACGTCCAGGATTAATTCCAAGCGATTTCCCAGAGTTTGCAAAATCGGTTCGACCCGAAACTCGCATTTTATTAGATGACGGTTTGATGGAATTGAAAGTATTGGCCGTACGTGGTCATGAAGTGGATTGTGAAGTCATTTTTGGCGGTAAACTTAAAGATCGAAAAGGAATGAATTTACCAGGAACAACTTTGCATGTGGATTGCCTAACGGAAAAAGATTTAGCTGATCTGGATTTCGGACTTAGTCATAATGTAGACTATGTCGCACTCAGTTTTGTTCGTCATCCTAAAGACATTCGAAAGTTACGCGAAATTATCGAAGAGAAAAATCCGCATACAAAAATATGTGCAAAAATTGAAATGGTCGAGGCGATCGACAACTTAGAAGATATAATTCGACTATCAGATGCTGTGATGGTCGCACGTGGTGACTTGGCTGTTGAAATAGGTCAAAGTCGCTTACCGGCAGTCCAGAAAAAAATTATTGCATTAGCCAATCAAATGAATCGCCCGGTGATTACAGCGACACAAATGTTAGATAGTATGGTCGAGAATCCTCGCCCGACAAGAGCGGAAATAACGGATGTTGCAAATGCGGTATTAGATGGTTCTGATGCATTGATGTTATCGGCTGAAAGTGCGAGCGGTAAATATCCATTTCGCTGTATTCGAACGATGCATGAAATTATTCAAGAGGTTGAAGAAAATAATGAAAAATATTATAAGCTTTCCTTAGAAACTGAGTTTCTTAGTCCCGCTGGAGCGATCGGTGCTAGCGCCAGTCTTTGCGCTTTAAAGTTAGATGCAAGGGTTATTGTTTGTTTAACGACTTCAGGACGAACAGCAAATATGATTGCTGGTTATCGACCCAAATCCAGAATTGTAGCTGTAACGGATGATTTATCAACTTTAAATCGATTAGAACTAATTTGGGGATTACAGACTTTAGTCATAAGTCCTTATAAGGAAGTGAATGACGTTATTGCCCAAGTTGAAAAACTTTTAGTCGAATATGGTTTAGCAAAGTCAGGTGATAAGGTTGTGTTAACATGGGGTTTACCTATAGCAGAAAATTCAAAAACGAATACACTTCACATATTTACCATAGGTGGTCATCAATTTCATCGCTTATCCGATGATCAGTTACCACTGCGTTGTCAGAAAAATAACAATGTCCCATTTTGAGATTTGCAAATTTTCGAAAAATTAAATTCAAATTCTTTCTTTTTTTCCTAAGACCTTTCGCGAGGCTGCCGATAAGACTATTGTCTTAGTCATTTAGACCTTAGACTAAAGCATCTTAGGAGGAAACAATGTCAGAAAAGAAAAATGAGAAGCCTTCCATCAAAAAAGAAGACGTTAAAGCACCAAATAATGTAGTTAATTTGGCTGATCACAAGTGCTCGTCAGAGGGTTGCAAAGCCAAACCAGCTAGAGCGGGCTTTTGTAATGAACACTATGTGTGGTTCAAAGAAGGTTTGATCACAATCGATGGTTATAAAGCCAAAGACTTCGAGAAAAAGTATCAACAATTTATGAAAAGAAAAGCAGCCTAGGCTTACGACACCTAGTTGCTGTTAGTTGGATTTTAGTATTTCATTTATCTCACCTAGACCTTACATTTTCAAAGTTTGCATGTTGAGTGTAAGGTCTAGGAATCTTTAGATTCCTTAAGATATATAGACACAATCGCGGCGTCTTTTTAAAATATAAAAGATGTCATCTGGACCAAAGAAAATCACAAGAGATCATTATTTATTTCGCGAAGGCGACGCGCCCGATGCAATGTACGTTGTCAAATCTGGCAAGCTAGCAGTGGTTAAATCCAAGCAAACTTCTGAAATTATTTTAGCAGAGATCGGCCCAGGAGCCATGGTAGGAGAGATGGCTTTTTTTGATAACAAACCTAGAAGTGCATCAGTGAAAGCGATGAAGGACTCAGAGGTGATTGCACTTCCATATAAAGCTTTACATGCGCAATTCCAAAATTTTCCAGAGTGGTGTAAAGCCATTATGCGAACTGTGAATAATCATTTGCGAAACGCCAATCAAAGAATCAAAGAGCTTGAAAAAAACGACAATTCAGAAGATCTATTTCCACCGCATACAATAAACAAGTTAGTTGCAATATTGACTTTAGTAGCGCACAAATTTGGAAAATATTCGGAAGAGGACAAGGGCGTTGTTTTGGGTGGAAATTTACTACGAAATTACACGATTCAAATTTTCCAAGAAGCGACTCACAAGATGCAAAAAATGATGGGCGTTCTAAGCGAGCTTCAGTATATCAAGCTGGAGGACTTAGGTGAGGGAAGGCAAAAGATTGTGATCTACAAAATGGATGATTTATTTACCTTCGTTGATTGGCATAATGAATTTTTATTCAAACAAGAAAAAGATCGCGTGATCATCAAGGAAGAAGAAATTAAAATTCTAAATTGCATTGTGCACTTTGCAAAAAAACTTCCTAAAAATGACAAAGGGTTAGTGAAACTCAATCTATCTGAGATGCAAAACGAGTCCATGCGCGAGGTTGGTTACTTAGTCAAAACAGAAGAGACTCTTGGTCTGTGCGAGAAGAAATTAATCGGTGATCAAACTATGGGGGATGCAGGTATTTTATTTACTGACGTTCCTGTGGATGAATTAGATCGTATTGTTCCTTTCTGGAAATTTATCTACGCGATGGCCAAGGTCCGCCGCTAATAGATTTTTCCTATTCCTAAAGAGCGGAAAACTTATTTTATTATTTTTGATTCGACACGGCCTCCTGCCTCCGAGCTATGTCCCATCCATGGGCCGCTCGAGGTCGAATCAAAAATAATAAAATAAGTTTTCCGCTCTTTAGGTAAAGTAGACAGAATTTGTGTACTTTTGGTTTCTCCAAAAATAGTTCTTTTTGAAGTTTTTTCATTTTCGTTAACAAATTTAGTCGATTTTTATAAAATCGAAACTTACCTTAAAATATTCAGATTTAAATAACTTAACCTAATCAGATAGTTATAAATATCAACAAAATGACACAATTTGGCACGTGGATTGCTCCTGATTTTCCTCGGAAGAACTTAATTTATAGAGGAGGGAATATGAAATCGATTCAAGTCTTGTTGGCATTGGCAATTGCGGCCCCTGTGTTTGGATTAGCTCAATCTGCTAACTTAGACGCCGAGGTTTCTGCAGAGTTAGATAAAATGTATCAATCCAGTTCGCCAAAGAAAACATTGACCAAGAAAAAAGCGGCTCCGCAGATTTATGAAGCAGAAGAAGCCGAGACAACAGTTGTTACAGAAGCGCCTGTGATTCAAAAGCAACCAAAAGCGTATATTGAAGCGACTCCTTTAGTAGAATCAAAAGCAGAAAAACTGCGTAAAGCACGTCAAGAGCAAGAACTTTATACCGAACAAACGATGGTGGAAAAGTTAGAGCAATCACGTATCGATGATGAAAAACAACGTGGACATGTTTTATTTGGTGATAAATTATCGAATCTTTCTAAAAAAGATAGCGTGGGAGCTGCTACAGCAGACTCGGCAACAACTGCGTCAGCAGCGCCCGCTGCCGTACAACAGGCCCCAGCGCCAGTGATTAACGTCGTGATTCCAGAACAAGCCGTGAAGGCGCAGCCAAAGGCGGTCGTTGAAAAGGACGACAGTTCTACCGAAGAATCTAAATTAGATAAGGAAATGCAAAAAAGTGAACTGAGTGCGGCAATGGCCGAATTCAAAGATGAATCGCTAGTTAAAAAGACGCAAGATAGTACATATTTTTCTGCCAATGTGGGCATGGGAGAGTATCCAGATGCGTCCAATGTCAGAGGTCAGTATGCTTTAGGTTTTGCTTTTGGAAAACTGTATCAACATAAGATGGCAGTCGAAGGTTCATTTATGTTTTCGAACTATCAAGTCGAGCAAACTTATGGTGGTGGGTATGATCCTTACACCAGTGCATTTTATCCTCGGATAACGGATATGGATCAATACAATGGTGCGTTGGGTGTGAAGTACTACTTTTTAACAGGGGCGTTGAAGCCAATGGTTGGAGGTTTAGCTTCCTATACTTATCGAACATTCAAGGACACTCAGTTAGCAATTTCAAAAGATACATCTAGTTCGCATGCGGTGGACGTTGGTTTTATGGTTGGTTTTGATTTAGAGCTAACAGAATCATTTACATTGGGTTTAGATGCACGCTATCTTAAGAATTTAACTAGCCGAGTAAACGGTGGTGGATTGCAAAAATCACAAACGACTCAATATGATCAATACGGTAATTATATCGGCTACAATTACAATAATGAAACTCCAATTGAAAAATTGAATTATTGGATTGTGGGTATTAGTGGAAAAAGCACATTTTAATTTCGGTTGTTAATTCAGAAATTAGATGGATTTTAAATTGATTTAAGACACTCAGCCTCGACTCTATTAAGTCGGGGCTTTTTTTTTCCGAGAAATGATGGAATAATTTTTAGGTTGAAGAAGGAATTTTTAATGAAAACACAAACACGTTTTAAAAACTGGAAGTATCCACAGGCTTGGTTGTTGAGTTTAGCCTTGTTGGGATTGATTTTTGGCTTATCACTTTCACATGCACATGCAGCGACGACAAGTTTTTCGTCATCATTGGCGGTGGTTGGCGACAAGGTGATCACTTCACGCATGGTAAAAATCAATTACCTATGTCGTCAGTCGTTACAAGATAAAGAGTTTAGTAAAAAAATAGAGGCTCAACAATTAACGGCTATGCAGGATGGTACAGAGTTGTTTGAGAAAGAGTTGAAAGAAGTCATGTTGGAAAGTGTTGTTGCATTAGAGGCCAATAGCTTTGCCGTCGGA
Organism: Bdellovibrionota bacterium; assembly: GCA_052033755.1. GTDB lineage: Bacteria > Bdellovibrionota > Bdellovibrionia > Bdellovibrionales > Bdellovibrionaceae > JBPOJH01. The sequence goes on from JBPOJH010000015.1 coordinate 97,638, forward strand.
TCATTGGATAATGAGGAGTTAAAGTCTGGAGTTGCTAGTTTAGTTAAAAATTTACAAGGGCTAAAAATATATCAAGAGCTTGGTGTTACGGAAAAAGAATTAGAAAGCACTTACTTGCGTCAGGTACAGTCAAAACAGTTTTTAAAAGTCAAAACTGAAAACAGTGAAGTGAAAGTTTCGGACGAGGAAGCTTTAAAGTATTTTGAAAAAAATAAAGTTAAGTTTGGGGCGTTGCCATTTGAGCAATTTAAAGAAAACATTAAACATGTTTTAAGTCGCGAAAAAATGGAAGAGTCATTAAAGGACTGGTTTGAGATCTTAAAGCGCAAATACAAAGTACGTGTTTTAAATAAAACAGTTTAATTAGAGTCATCAAAGTGTCTGAGCAACTAGGTCAACAACTACAAATTCGTTTTTATCAAGATACAGATGAGTCTTCGTTGTGGAGAATTACGCACGCATCTTTAGGCCCGCAATTTAATTGGTCGCAGTCCGGTTTGGTATCGGTCTGTCAGTCGCATAGGGTATTGGTCGCTGAATTGAAAACAAATTTAACAATGGAAGTAGTGGCTTTCTTAGGGTTTAGTGTGGGGCTTGATGCGGTAGAAATATTAGTATTGGGAACTCATCCCAGTTACCAGGGGCGGGGCTTTATGCGTCAATTATTACAAAGACTATTTGTGGATTATAAAGCATGGCCCGTATGGTTGGAGGTTCATGAGCAAAATCAAACTGCGATTGATTTATACTTAAGTATGGGGTTTCAGCAGACGGGTATTCGTCGACGGTACTACAAGGATGGAGCGAGTGCATTGTTATTGACGAAAGAAGTCCGTCTGAGTTTGCCAGAATAAGGTGTGAATCTTAAAAAGTCTTATATCTGTTGAGGACATAGACAGTAAAATCTTGCGTGATCAATTTGATTCTGTTACAGTTAATCATTCATCGAAGTGGGCCTAAAAAGCCCACTTTTGTTTTTTCAGGGCTCTTTTTACTAAAAAACTTAGTAAGAGTAACGTTTTTGGAGATGCGCATGCAATTGGGTGGCACTAAGGATTTGTTGAAAGAAAAATTAGAAACTATGGCAAAGTCTGTAGCTGAGCGCGAGGGTTGCCTATTGTATGATATTGAAATCTTGGGCTCTGGTGCCGGTCGGGTTTTGCGCATATATATTGATAAGGACGCTGAAGGCGGCGTTAGCATCGAAGACTGCGCGAATGTCTCTAAAGGTATGAATTTATTATTAGATGTCGAGGATTTGTTTGCTCAATCTTATCATCTGGAAGTGTCCTCGCCAGGTTTAGAGCGGCCGTTACGTCAGGTGTGGCATTTTGGCCGAGTTATCGGAAGTCAAGTGTGGGTCAAGACGGATCAATCCATGGAGGCATTGGGTGTTGAATTGGTTCGCATAAAATCGGCGAAGCAGTTGACGGCGCCATTGAAGGCTGTACGTGACGACAAGTTTTTAGTGTTCGAATTAGATGAGCAGGAAGTCGTTATACCGGTTGAGGCCGTTGAACGCGCGAAGGTGATTTATGTTTTTGAGAATGAAAACAAATTGAAACCAGGACAGAAGCCAGAGGATGTTAAAAAGCCTAAAAAATTGGGGCCATCTGCAGGCACAGCTAGCAAAAAGAAAAAGAAAAAAAAGAAGTAATAGTGTTTTAAAGTGCACTCTGGGGTAGAGATGTACTAGGTGAGTGTTTTTAAATTTAGATGAATAAATGAATGAAACAAACGATTAACGAGAGGCCAATGAAGAATTAAAAATACACTAGTTTGGTTTATACCAAACCCAGTTACAAAGTTGACCAAGGCAGGTCGCACAAGACGACCGACCGAGCAACAAAGGTATACGAAGTAAAGGGATTTGGATTAGTAAAATTGTGTTGATTTAAAATAGACTTCATTAGCTAGTAAAAGAAAAAGAGAGGACTCAAATATGGCGGAGGCAGTTTTTTCAGATCTAGGACGAGTGATTGAGCAACTTGGCAAGGATAAGGGAATTGATAAGCAAGTTGTTATTGATGCAGTTACTCAGGGAATGTTGATTGCGGCACGTAAAAAATATGGGACTTATCGTGAGATTGAAGTTTCTTACAATGAAGCCTCTGGTGAAGTTGAGTTATTCGAGTTCAAAGAAGTTGTAACTCCTGAAAGTTTCGTGGATGAGGAAGTGGAAATCACATTGCCAGATGCTAGAAAATTAGATCCACAAGCACAGTTGGGCGATTCTTTAGGAATTAAAATGGAGTCGACAGATTTAGGACGTATCGCTGCACAAACGGCTAAGCAAATAATTATGCAAAAAGTGCGCGAGGCGGAACGTGATATTATTTTTTCTGAGTTTGAAGAACGAAAGGGTGAAATCGCTTCTGGTATTGCTCGACGAGTAGAAAAGGGTGCGATTGTTGTTGATTTGGGTCGTACAGAGGCTTTCATACCGCCACGTGAGCAAATTGGTGGAGAAGTATATAAACCTGGAGATCGAATTCAGGGTTATTTGGTAGAAGTTCGTCAATCGACTAAAGGTCCGCAGATTATTATGTCTCGTGCTGATGAGCGATATTTGATGAAATTATTTGAAGTTGAAGTTCCTGAAATTTATGAAGGCATTGTTGAAATTATGGCTGCTGCACGTGAGCCCGGAGTGCGTGCGAAAATCGCGGTTCGTACGAAAGACAAGGCTGTCGATCCTGTAGGTGCCTGTGTCGGCATGAAGGGCACACGTGTGCAAAATATCGTGCAAGAGCTTAAGGGCGAAAAAATTGATATCGTACCTTGGGACGAAGATATCACTCGCTTTGCATGTAATGCGTTAGCTCCTGCAGAAATTTCTAGAGTGTTCATGGACGAAGAAAATAAAGAGTTAGAAATCGTAGTTCCAGATAATCAGTTAAGTTTGGCAATTGGCAAAAAAGGACAGAATGTTCGTTTAGCAGCTAAGCTAACAGGATGGAAAATTGATATTATTTCTGAATCAACGGCGGCGGCTAGAACAGCTGAAGCTATTTTTAATTTGATGTTGGTTCCAGGAATGACAGAAACTATGGCGCAAAATATTTTCCAAGCAGGTTTTGGATCGTTCCAGTCTATTTCTAAGGCGAATGTTGAGGAAGTAATGACTATTCCTGGATACGATGATCCAGATAAAGCAGAGAAGTTGATAGCGGATGCGAAGGCGTTGGTTGAAAAGTATGATAAAGATGGATCTCCCGTTCCAACCAAATATGGTACAGAGTTAACTGGTAAGGGAGCTTCCGATGCGAAATCGCAGGCTGATTTAAGATTGAAACAGGAATTAGAAAAATTAGAAAATCATAAAGAAGACTAAAAGCTTGTTTCAAGGATAGGTTTTTAGTATCTGTTGATAAAAATAAGGAGTTGGAGTGACTAATCCAAAAGTATTTGAGTTTGCAAAAGAAGTGGGTATGACCCCTTTAGCCTTGATGGATAAAATTCGGGAGTGGCAATTGCCAGTTAAGTCTCATATGGCCGAATTGGACCAAGCGACTGTCGAGTTAATTAGAACTAAGTTGTTTGAGGCTGCGAATCCAAGCGCTACAGCTGAGAAGAAAACTGTTGCCAGAAAAAAAGCTCCGGCAGTGGCAAAACCAGCAGTGACGAAGTCGACTCCAACCAAACCGACGACTGTCAAATCAGCGGCTGCAGCAGCGGCTACAGCTAGTGAGGCCGCAGAAGCGGCGGCTACAGCAGCGAAAGCGGCATCGGCTGTAGTTCGTAGAAAAAGAGCCTCCGATGAGGCGACAGCGTCCTCAGCTGCGGCGGATATGCCAGAGAATGAGGGTAAAGCAAAAATTATTACGCGACCTGAAGTTAAGCCTGTTGTTGAGGAAAAGCCAGCAGTCGTGGCGAAAGAAAAACCAAATATTCCAAATGTCACTATGGTGAAGGTGTCAAGAAATCCATCGTCGGCGGTAGCCTCTGTAGCTACGGCGGAGCTGGCTCCGGTCGCGAAGGCATCTGAGGTTGCGGCGGCCAGTTTGACTCAGTCATCGCCAGCGGTTGCGAAGGCGGAATTAAAACAGGAAGCTTCTGCACATGTTGCGACTGAAGCGCCTTCTGAAAAAGTAGAAATTAAATCTGAAACAGCAGCAACCGGTGTCGGTGCGACGTCTGGATCCACAGGTGCATCAGCACCTGGAGCGGCGGTTGTGGCTAGAAAAAAAGAAGTCGCCATAGGGCAAAGTGGAGTTGCCAGTGGCGCTCCGAAAAGAAATATTGTTGGACGCATGGATTTAAGCCGAGTGCAGAGCCCGACTCCAAGTGGCCCTCGTGAAGGTGGAAGACCTGGTGGCGGTTACGGTGGACCTAGAACCGGTGGTGGTTATCAACAAGGTGGTGGATACCAAGGCTCTGGTGGTGGTTATCAACAGGGTGGTGGATATCAAGGATCTGGCCCAAGACAGGGTGGCGGATTTCAGCAACAAGGAACCGGTGGTTTTGGAGCGCAAGGGGCGCGACCAAAAGGAAACCTACGTGCTGGATTTGTAGCGGCACCGCAAGTGGTTCCTGATATTCCTATTGAGACAAATGATTTTGCTCGTAAAAAAGACGATCGTAAAAAGGTAAAAGTTGGTTCAGCCTCCGAAGGGGCCGGGGTAAAGGCACCTGAGGAAAATGAAAATCAGCATTTTGATGCGGCTGAATTTAGAAAGCGTGAATTAGTATTTCAACCTAAGAAGAAAAAAGGCTTATTATCAAGGCCTGCGATGCAAACTCAGATTACAACTCCAAAAGCCTCTAAGCGGATCGTCTCTGTTTATAAGGCCATGAAGGTGTCTGAGTTGGCTCAGGAGATGGGTGTTAAGTCGACGGAATTAATCAAAGTCCTTATGAAAAATGGTGTTATGGCTAGCATGAACACGGAATTGGATTTTGATACAATTTCATTGATTGTTCCAGAGCTTGGTTTTGAAGCGGTGAACTCATTTAAAACGGCAGATGAAATGTTGGTAGACACAGCTTTTGGTGATTTAAAAGCAGAACAAGTGACGCGTCCGCCAGTGGTCACGATCATGGGACATGTGGATCATGGTAAAACTTCATTGTTGGATGCGATTCGCAATGCGAACGTGGCCGCAGGTGAAGCGGGTGGTATTACTCAACACATTGGTGCTTATCAAGTGAAACTTGAAGATGGTAAGATAGTTACTTTCTTGGATACACCGGGACACGAAGCCTTCACAGCGATGCGTGCGCGTGGAGCGAATGTGACAGACGTTGCGATCATTGTAGTAGCAGCTGACGACGGGGCCATGCCTCAAACGGTTGAAGCCATCAGTCATGCTAAGGCAGCCAATGTTCCAATCATTGTAGCGGTTAATAAAATTGATAAACCAGGTGCAAATCCAGATAAAATCAAACAACAGTTAACAGAGTATCAATTGGTTCCAGAAGAGTGGGGCGGTTCTACGATATTTGTGAATGTTTCTGCTTTGAAGAAAACCGGTATTAAGGAATTGCTGGAGCAAATTTTACTAGTTGCGGAAGTAGCTGAGTTAAAAGCCAATCCGAAGCGTTCTGGTACGGGGACTGTTATTGAATCTCGATTAGAAAAAGGCCGTGGAAATATGGCCACTATCTTGGTGCAAGATGGAACAATCGAAGTGGGCCAGCATATCGTAGCAGGTGCTGTTGTTGGTAAAATTAAAAGTTTAATGAATGATCGTGGAGAGCGAGTGACATCTGCGGGGCCAAGTATGCCTGTTGAGGTGTTAGGGCTGGATGGTATTCCTCAAGCCGGTGATAAGTTTGACATCGTAAAGGATGAAAAAACAGCTGAGGAAGTGGCGCAGGTTCGTAAAGATCTGGTTCGACAAGCTATGGTATCCAATAAGAAAATCACATTGGAAGAAATATTTTCTAAAGTCACCAGAGGCGATGTTAAAGAGCTAGCTATAATATTAAAGACAGATGTAGCTGGTTCGTTAGAAGCCATTCAAAATATGTTTACTAAGCTATCAACCGCAGAAGTAAAGTTAAAGATCGTTCACTGTGCTGTGGGTGGTGTGACTGAATCTGATGTCTTGTTAGCTTCAACAGCGAAAGGTATCATTGTTGGTTTCAACGTACGACCGGATGGTGGTGCGACAGCGGCAGCAAAGCGGTTAGGTGTCGACGTTCGATGTTACACAATCGTATATGAAATGATTGATGAGATTAAAAAGGCTATGGCTGGAATGTTGGCTCCAACAATTGTTGAGAAGGTTATGGGGCGAGCCGAAGTTCGAAATACTTTCAGTGTTCCTAAGATTGGAACGATTGGTGGTTGTTTTGTTCAGGATGGTAAGATCCAAAGATCTAATGGCGTGCGCTTGATTCGTGATAGCAAGGTGGTCTACGAAGGCAAGATTGGTTCATTAAAACGATTCAAAGATGACGCCCGAGAAGTGGCTACAGGTTTTGAATGCGGTATTGGTATTGAAAACTTTAATGATCTGAAAGTGGGAGATATTATCGAAGCTTTTATTAAGGAAGAAGTAGCTCGTGAACTGACTCCGGTGGTAGAGGCTTAATAATGAAGAATACAGGTGATGGACGTCGTGTTGCTAAAGTAGAAAGAGAACTTCAGCAAGTAATTGCAAAGTTTTTGATCTCGGGATTTAAATCTCCATTACCTGGTTTGGTGACTATTTCCAGAGTTATGATGCCTGCCGATTTACGTGCGGCTAAGGTGTACGTGAGTGTGCTTGGTGGAGATAGCGATCGAGAAAAAGCGGTCTCCTTATTAAATGACCGTGCCTTTGAAGTGCAAAAATATATTGGGACGCATTTAAAAATGCGTTACTGTCCAAAGCTGACTTTTTACGCCGATGATATTACTGAAAAAGTCATGAAGATCGATAAGATATTTCATGAAATTCAGCAAGAGCGTGAGCAAAAGACTGGATCGGATCATGGTGCGTCTCAAATTCAGGGCTCAGACTTACTTTCTGATGAAGAAGAGTAAACATTCATGAGTGAATTAAATGGTCTGCTTTTACTAGATAAGCCTGAGGGCATTTCTAGTCATGATTTGGTTTCTAAATTAAGAAAAATTTTGGGTACAAAAAATATTGGTCATTGTGGAACACTAGATCCATTAGCGACTGGATTGATGGTGATGTTGGTTGGTGAAGCGACTAAGATCAGTCAGTTTATTTTGGAAAAAGATAAATCTTATGAAGTGGAGCTGCAGTTAGGTATCGAAACTGACACTTATGACATTACAGGTACAGTGGTCTCTAAGAATGATTCCCCAGTATCTGATTTTGACCTTCAACAAAAAATTTCTTTGTTAAGTGGGGATTTTGATTGGCCGGTACCGTCTTACTCGGCTGTTAAGGTTAATGGGGAGCGCTTGTATGATTTGGCCAGATCTGGTCAGCAGATAGCATCCATTCCGATCAAAAGAATGAGTTTTTATGATTTGCAGATATTGTCGGCTAAAGATAGCAAGGCGACGGTTCGATTAAGTTGCTCGAAGGGGTCTTTCATTCGAAGTTGGGTGTATTATTTGGGAAAAAGTGTTGGCGTTGGGGCGACGATGCTGCGACTACGTCGGCTTCGCAGTGAACCTTTTACATTAGCTGCGGCTCAGACTTTAGAGCAAGTGGTGGCCGAGGGGCCAAAAATATTGGACATGGAGATGGCTTTAAGTTCTATCCCTAAAAAATATATCCAGGGTTTAGATGAGCATTTATTACGAAATGGGCAGATCTCAGTTTCATTAAAGCAATCATTGATAGCTGATATACCGCATGATCAAGTAGAGCTGGTAAAAGAGTTTCGTATCAGTAGTCGCTCGTCTGGAAAACTAATGGCGATTGTGGGTTATAAACCAGGAGCTGGCTTTCAAATTCGCCGTGTCTTTAATCTGTAGGAATAATTCATTTAAAGGTTGATTTAATTATATAAAATCGATATTTAACGACATTAAATATGTTGATTTTTGACTCTTGAGTTTGTCAGCCATGACGGCTTGTGGGGTTGAAGCGTGTTGACATATTTAAAATCGCGCATGGTGCGCAAAAACTAACTCAACAGGAGGCTTTAATGGCAGTCACAAAACAACAAAAAGAAGAGATTCTTAGCAAATATTCAATGGGAAATTTGGACACAGGATCTCCTGAAGTTCAAGTGGCATTATTGACAGCTAAAATTATTGATTTAACAGGTCATTTTGCAACTCACAAGAAGGACAACTCTAGTCGTAAGGGATTAGTGACCGCAGTTAATCGTCGAAGAAAATTATTGGATTACTTGAAATCTAATAATGAAGAGCGATACAATAAATTGATCAAAGCTTTAGAAATTCGTCGTTAAGACAAAAAAAGGGCTCGGAAGGGCCCTTTTTAGTTTTTAGCTAAAGTTGTTTGGTTATTGGTTTTATAAAGCACGGCAAAAATGCAAAAAGAAAAAAACATAAAAAGAAAGTTGCTGAAAAAAATATAATTAATATGAAATAAGACAATGAAATATAAAAAATTAGTAATCAGAAATTAAAATAAGTTAGAAGAAATAGACAAAGAAGAATTAAACAAAAAAGAAGAAAAAGAGAAAAAGAGAAAGAATTAGGAGAACGAATGAAGACAACTGTAACGACATTAGTCGGTGGAAAACAAATCACAATTGAAACTGGGCGTATGGCCAAACAAGCTGATGGGGCCGTATTGGTTTCATGTGGAAACAACTTAGTATTAGTAACATCGGTATCTAGCCGCAAAGCCTCGACATTAGATTTTTTTCCATTAACGGTTGAGTATATTGAAAAATTTTATGCCACTGGGAAAATTCCAGGTGGATATTTTAAACGCGAAGGTAAACCAACAACAGATGCAGTTTTAACAGCTCGCTTGATTGACCGTCCTATCCGTCCTAAGTTTCCTGAAACTTATCGTCATGAAACACAAGTTGTTGCGACGGTATTAAGTGCAGATGGTTCCTTTCCAATTGAAATCTTAGCCAGCCTTGGTGCTTCGGCTTCATTACATATCAGCGATATTCCATTTGAAGGTCCAACTGCGGCTATTCAAGTGGCTCGTATTGATGGACAATTTATTGCAAATCCAACTCCTCAACAGTTGGAAAGAAGTGACATGGATATTATCGTGGCGGGAACTCGCCAAGGTATTTTGATGGTTGAAGGAGAATGTAAATTCATTTCTGAAGCAGACATGTTGGCAGCCTTAAAATTTGGTCACGCGGGCCTAGTTCCGTTACTAAATGCGCAGGATGAATTGCGCGAAAAGACAGGTTCTAAAGCGAAGCGTTCTTGGGATGTTCCGACAATCGATGCGGACTTTAAGCAACAAGTGGAATCTATGCTGAAACCTAAGATCGATGCGGCCTTGTCGATCAAAGAAAAAATGGAAAGATATGCAGCTGTTGATGCCGCAAAAGCTGAAGCTAAGCAGCTGTTGTTGGACACCATTCAAGATGATAAATTGAAGGCGACTCGTGAAAAGAATTTATCAACATTAGTTGAGGACATTAAATACAAAGTTGCTCGCGATATGATTTTGGATAAAGGCGTTCGCATAGATGGTCGTGATTTGAAAACAGTGCGTCCCATCAGTTGTGAAGTGGGGATTTTACCTCGAGCACATGGTTCTGGTTTATTCACTCGCGGAGAAACACAAGTTCTTGGTACAGCTACATTAGGTACTGGCGATGATGTACAGATGATTGATTCGTTATTAGGAAATCAAAAAAGGTCATTTATGCTTCATTATAACTTTCCTCCATTTAGTGTGGGTGAAGTGGGACGTTTTGGTGGACAAGGTCGTCGTGAGATCGGGCATGGTAATTTAGCAGAACGAGCTTTAAAGGCTGTCATTCCTGATTTTGAAAAATTCCCATATACGCTACGAGTGGTTGCGGATGTTTTAGAAAGTAATGGTTCAAGTTCAATGGGAACTGTTTGTTCAGGAACATTAGCTTTCTTAGATGCAGGTGTGCCCATTAAAGGAAACGTTGCAGGGATTGCGATGGGCTTGATTAAAGAAGGCGAAAAGGTCGCAGTATTGACGGACATCCTAGGTGATGAAGATCATTTAGGAGACATGGACTTTAAAGTAGCGGGTACCTTATCTGGTATCACAGCCGTACAAATGGATATCAAAATCGATAGCGTTAGTTTTGCGGTTATGGAAACAGCTTTGAATCAAGCGAAGGATGGACGTAATCACATTTTGGCTGAAATGGAAAAAGTAATGAAAGTTCCTCGAGGTCAAATTTCTGAGTTTGCTCCAAGAATTGAAACGATCAAGATTCATCCAGATAAGATTCGTGAAGTGATCGGCGCTGGTGGTAAGGTGATTCGTGGAATCACTGAAGCGACGGGTGTTAAAATAGAAATTGAAGATGATGGTACTATCCATATCGCGTCGGCAGATCCTCAAGCAACTAAGAAGGCCATGGCGATGATCAATGATATTTGTGCTGAAGCCGAAGTAGGTAAGGTCTACAAAGGTAAAGTCGTGAAGATTGCTGATTTTGGTGCCTTTGTTGAAATTTTGCCGAACACTCAAGGCTTGTTGCATATTTCTGAAATCTCTCATGAGCGCGTTCGTGCTGTGACAGATGTGATGAAAGAAGGCGAAGAACTAGATGTGAAAGTGCTAGATATCGATCGTGCAGGTCGAATCAAGTTATCTAGAAAAGTATTATTACAAAAAGAAGACTCGCACTAAAAATGTCGGTCGGGTTTAAAAAATCTGTTTTACCCAACGGAGTGACCTTATTAACGGAACATCACCCTCATGCAATGGGGGTGAGCGTTGGTGTGTGGGTCAAGGTGGGTTCAAGAAATGAAAAGCCTCAGTACAAGGGGATTACACACTTTTTAGAGCATTTGGTATTCAAGGGAACGAAATCAAAGTCTGCTTTTGAAATTGCAAAAAGTCTGGAACGATTTGGTGGTGAGCTCAACGCCTTGACCAGTAAAGAGTACACGATTTTTCATGCTTATGTATTAAATCACCATATTGGTCAGGCGATGGAAGTATTAGCAGATTTAGTCAGTCATATGGACTGCACTATCAAAGATTTTCTGAATGAAAAATTAGTCGTCTTGCAAGAAATTCATATGGCTGAGGATAACTTAGAAGATATTATTTATGATTATTTTTTAGATGAATATTTGCCGAAACAGCAGATTGCTAGTCCTATACTAGGTTCTACAAAATCAATCACGGATTTGAAATTGTCTGATGTTAAAAAGTTCTACCAAGATGTTTATACTGGATCGAATATTATTGTATCGGTGGCGGGACAAGTTCAGCATGAAGACCTGTTGGTATTAACAAAGAAGTATCTATCTAAGAAAAAGAAATTAACTGCGACTCATAAAAAATGGATGCAAGATTATTCAAAACTTCAATTTCAGCCTTTTCGAAAATGCATTGAAAAGCCTGTCGAACAATTGCATTTTTTAATGGGTTTTCCCAGCACTTCTTTTAAGGATCCATTGCGCTTTGAGGCTTTCATTGTGAATGCGTATTTGGGGGGAGGGATGACCTCTCGCTTATATCAAGAGGTTCGTGAAAATCGCGGTTTAGTTTATGATATTCATTCAAGTATCAATTCTTTTTATGATGGTGGAATGTTAAATATCTATGCGGCCTGTGAACCTAATAATATGGCTTCGGTGCTGAAGCAGATTCAAAAGGAAGTGGAAAAATTATTAAAGGATGGCATGAAGCAATCCGCTGTCGATATGTTTAAGACGCAAGTGATTGGTTCGATTATGCTTGGGGCGGACGATATGGAAAACCGCATGCAATCCATTGCAGTGAATGAAATGGTTTACGGGGCTTATCGTGCGCCAGAAAAAGTTATTGCCGAAATCCAAAAGGTTTCTAGAAGTTCGGTGCAGAAATACTTGCAAAAGTATATAAATCCGAAAAAAATAGGTGCGATTTGGATGGGAGCACAAGCTGAACAAAAGGCTTCTGAGCTTAAGAATTTTTGGAAATAACAGCGGCAGCTGAAAACGAAGTAGAAAATAACGATGCAGCAAGAAATTGGCGGATTTGTAAGTAAGAGAGTTTAATTAATAGAATAAAGAACTAGAGGGGGAAAGCGGTATGGAAATGGAAAAGCAAAAGCAAATGCAAATGCAAATGCAAAATCCCTTACATCAGAAGGTGGATTTGGCTGTGAAGCTATTAGCCAACTTCAAGGGAGCAACTCCTGCGTATCAAAGTGAATTGGCGAGTGGTTTTGATGTTCGTGCGCAACTGGATCAGACTTTGATTTTAAAGCCAGGTGAAAGAACGTTGATCCCAACAGGTTTGTCTTTTGAAATTCCTGTGGGTTATGAAATTCAGGCGCGTCCAAGAAGTGGTTTGGCAATTAAAAATGGTATCAGTTTGGTGAACACTCCGGGAACGATCGATGCTGATTACCGTGGAGAAGTTAAAATTATTTTAATTAATCACGGACAAGAAAATTTTGAAATCAAAGATCAAGATCGTATTGCTCAGTTGGTACTTTGTCCTGTCATACAAGCTCAATTTCAGATTGTGAGTCAGCTGGCAGAGACAAACCGTGGAGCTGGTGGTTTTGGTTCTACGGGCGTTTAATCAATTCCCGTTTTAGAAAAATTGCAAGGTTGCTTGGCTGCAATGTTGTTATTCATTGATATATTGGTAAATAAAATGTTGAAAGTGATATTACAAAATAAAGGAATTTCAAATGGCGATTCAAAATAAAAATTTATTAATATTTGGCCCTCCAGGCGCAGGTAAAGGCACTCAATCTAAAACTATTAGTGAGTATCTAAAGATTCCTCATATTTCGACGGGCGATATGTTTCGTTATCATATTAAGAACGATACCGAGTTGGGCAAAAAAGCCAAAGAGTACTCAAATGCTGGTAAGTTAGTACCTGATGAGGTCACGATTGCCATGGTGGAGGAGCGAATCTCAAGAGAGGATGCACAAGGTGGATTTTTACTGGATGGATTTCCAAGAAATGTTTCTCAGTCTGTTGCGCTTGAAAAAATTTTGGCTAAAACAGGCCGTAGCATTGGAATGATTTTAAATTTAGATGTTCCCTTAGAGGAAGTGAAAAATAGATTAGCCAAGCGAGCTGCGATTGAAGGTCGCTCGGATGATGCCGATCCTAAAGTGATTCAAAAACGCATCGAAACCTATGTCTCTGAAAGTGCGCCTTGTTTGGATTACTATAAGCCATCTGGAAAAGTAAAAACCATTGATGGTACTGCAACCATTGAACAAGTATGGAGTTCTTTAAAAGCCTGTTTCTAATCAATACGAACAGGCATTATATCCATCGATAAACTAATATCCTTCCCCAATCCGTAATAATAGTAAGCGGGTTGGGTGATTTGTCTTAACAAAACGAAAGCCCGAAATTGCATAAACTTCCACTGATTGGCTTTTATTGGTCGAACGATGTATTCATGAGAGACATGAATAAGCCATTTATGTGGATCAGTCGGTAATTCAATTTCGTGGTGTTTCGCTAAATGTTCCAATGCTTTTTCAACATTGGGTTCTTCCATAAAACCGAATTGGATCTTCACACTAACTATACTGCCTTGTATTTCTGATTTATAAAATGTCAGACTGTGAGAGCGATGTGTGTGTATGAAGGGAACCTTACGGTGAATGACCTCAACCATAAATAAATTTTTTGGCAATGTCTGATAACGATTAATAAAAAATTGTACTAAAGCGGGAATATTGTCTTCTTCCGATTGTATGGGTTTGGGAACCATAAATACGACATTGCGATCAAGCTGTGCGGTGGATTGTTTTTTTAATTCAATCAGCTCTTTGACCTTGATTGTGCTTTGTGCAGTGTAGGATTTGTAGGTGGCTTTGCGGCCCCATCTCCAAATACGCATCACCGAAAAAAAGATAAATCCCACTGACAATGGTATGTAGGCTCCAGAAAAAAAGTACATAGATTTCGAAAATAAAAAAGAAATTTCAAATACAGCAAAGATGGAAAAAATCAGTACAGATTTTTTTAATGACCATTGTAAGACATTACCACCAATGAACATCATTGTAAGCGTGGTGATGAACATCACAGATAACATTGAAAAACCATAAAAACTGGCCAGGCGAGTGCTACTACCAAATTGAATGGTTAAGACCACGGTCCCAAGATACAAAAGAAAATTCATAAAGGGCACGTAGGTCTGTCCGGAATGCTCATGATGAGTTTGAATGACTTTGAGTCGAGGAAATATTCCTAAACCAATCGACTGTGATAATAGCGTAAAGGCACCGGATATTAAGGCTTGTGATGCGATGACCGTGGCAAAGGTAGAAAGTATAATCATCGGCCACAAAAAATTTTCTGGAACCAGGCTGTAAAAAATATTTCGATTTTGCACGGTTTGTCCTGACAATAGATAGGCTCCTTGTCCCAAATAATTAAGCAACAAACTAGGGAAGACAAATGCAAACCATCCAAGGCGAATGGGCTTAATTCCAAAATGTCCCATGTCAGCAAATACAGCTTCGCCACCGGTGATGACAAGCATAACAGATCCCAGTAGTAATAGGCTTTTGTAAAAACCTAATTGAAATAAATATTGCAATCCATATGTGGGTAGAAAAGATTTTAAAATTTCTGGTGTTTGTAAAATTTGATTTAAGCCCAGTATCGACATCACTAAAAACCAAAAAAAAGCGATCGGTCCAAAAAATTTTCCTACCTTATGCGAACCCCAACTTTGTAGGAAAAATAAAATACTTAAAATGATGATCGTGATGGGAATGATGTCATTACTGAATTGTGGATTTAGGACGGTTAATCCCTCAACAGCGGACAGCACACTGATGGCGGGAGTAATCATACCTTCTCCTAGTAATAATCCTGCCGCCAGCATTAATAATATTTTTAACCAATAGACGGTGCGTCCCTTTTGTTTATCAAGATGACTGTACAGGGCAAAGACTCCGCCTTCACCATCTTTGTTGGCTCGCAAGACAAAAATTAGATACTTGCAGGCGATGATTAAAATTAACGCCCAAATCACTAACGAAATGGAACCTAAAACAGATTCGGTTGTTGATTCTGAAGCGTGGGCTCCAAAAAAGATTTCATTGATTGCATACAAGGGGGAGGTTCCGATATCTCCATAGACGACACCCAAGGCTCCCAATGTCAGGCCGATGTTTTTCAGTTGTTCGCGCATGATTGTTCCTCGACTTTCCTTAGCTGATTTGGGGTGGTGTTTGTCTGTTGTGAGTCATTTTATATATTTCTATTAAAGAAAATAAGTAGCGCAGATTCAATTTGTTTTTTCAAAAGGGTTTATTAATCTTATTTAAGATACTATCAGTTGGTTGGTTGGTTGGTTGGTTGGTTGGTTGGTTGGTTGGTTGGTTGGTTGGTTGGTTGGTTGGTTGGTTGGTTGGTTGGTTGGTTGGTTAGTTGGTTAGTTGGTTAGTTGGTTAGTTGGTTGGGGTTGATAGCGAAATTTGGAGAACAGAAAACAGTCTGTCAGAATTAAAGGGGTATTATTTGATGAGTATGGAAGGATCAAATGGATTATTTACTTCTTAGATTTTTTTATTTTTAGTTTTACTTCTACTTCTATATAGGGGGAATTTAGATTAAAAAATATTGCAATTGGCTTGTAGTATATAGAGTGTGGCTTGTAGTGAAAAGTTTGAAGGAATTCTAGAGTACCTGATTTGATTTGTTTATTACGATTTTTTCTATCGATTTCGAATTTCGACAATTAAGTTTGCTTGATGAGGAATAACAAATTAAGAAATTTTCAATCTTGGTTTGGATGTTATTCGACTGCCACGATGGAAGTAGAAATATTGTGAGATTCAAGTTTTTCATATTAATTATTTAATGTAATACCAGTTAAGTAAATCACCCGGCGAGTCACAATTTTTTATAAAAATATATTGACTCACTTTTTCGAGCTTATATTTGCCTTTTATCGAATGAAAAATCGAAATTTGTTTTTGCAAAAGCTTAAGTAGGAATTCTCTTTTCTTTGCGTCGACTATGAGTTTTACTGACCTGAAATTTTACCCTTTCTATGATCAAGAAAAATCCCCAATAAAAACCTATGTTATTATGTTTTCATTAGGGTTAGATGAACTTGATAGGAATAGGAATACTAAAGAAAAAAGAGTATAGTAAAATAGAGGAAGCTTGTAAAACAAGTAGGATATATCAAAAACAAAGCGATAAAATTAGAAAAATCGTATTCATATACGATAATGAAGATTTGAGAAATAGAAAAAATAAAAAAATTTAAAAAAAAGAGACTAACAATGAAAATGCAATTTTTAAAAATTCAGGAATTGGATCAAAAAATAAAAACCTTGGCGGCGAAAGAACGCGAACTTCTTATCGAGATCTTGGAAGTAATTAAAGAAATTGATTCTAGAAAGATGTATTTGGATCTAGGATATCCGAGTTTATTTGAATATTTAACTAAAGGCGTTGGATACTCTGCAGGAAGTGCACAACGACGAATCGATGCAGCTAGACTTTTACAAGAAGAACCAAAACTTGCAGACAAAATTCAATCTGGCACTCTTCACCTCCATCAAATATCCTTAGTGCAAAGAGCAGCTCGTCAAGTTTCTAAAGAAAGAAATATTTCTGTCACTAGCACAGAAAAAACAAAACTTTTACTAAATCTTGAAAATAAAAATCAACGTGAGGCTGAGAAAGAAGTGGCTAGTTTTTTTGACCTTCCCTTGCAGCAAGAACAAAAAATTAAATCGCAAAAAGATCAGAGTGTACGTGTGGAGTTAACTCTTTCTAAGGATCTTTTTGAAAAGATTCAGCAAGCGCAAGCTTTGTTATCACATGCTGTAAAAGGAAACGATTTAATATATTATTTAGAATATGTCACCGAACGCGTGATTAAACAGAAAACTCAAGTTCGAACAAAGGCCATCGCTAAGTCCCCTAAGGTTACAAATTCCAAAGCGCAAACATATTTTTCAAATCACTGTACTAAGAAGACCTCGCCAACTGCCATCGTGGCAGTAACTCAAAATCGATCCAATCTTTTTTCTGCTCAAGTAAAGAAGCAAACACGAAATCTTCAAAAATTTTGTCAATATAAAGACCCACGAACCGGAAAACAGTGCCAAAGTAATTGGTTTCTACAAGTCGATCATAAACACTCGAAATGGGCTGGGGGTAATTCCTCTTCAGAAAACGCACAGCTTTTATGTGGAGCACATAATCGTAGAAAATATTCTAAAGAAATAGGAGTGAGCTAATCTTGGCATGTGTACGTAATGTACTACGCCCCTTATTAAAATAATTCTTCAGTGCTGCCACGCTCTCTGAAGTCATACTATATGACTTCAGGTTTGTGGGCTTTGATGAATTATTTATTGGACTCTGGTATAATACTTACTTCGTGATAGTAGATATTAACTTAAAAAATTAAAGACCATTATTATTTAACAAATGATAGGTGTAATACAAACGATACTCAGTGTTGGTGCTGCCTTGACTAGCTGTGATTGTATTAAACTCTTTATCAACGATTTTTCCCTGGCGATGGAATCTTTCTATTTCCAAAGTCAGTTCGTGGGTTTTATTAAAGCTGTAACCAGCCCAAAGAGTAAAAATTCGTGCTAAATCTTTGTAGTCATTATTTTTTACTTTGTATTCTTGGAAGCGATCTCTGGAATCAATGGAATCCCAATAGTGTTGACGTAAGCTGACTCCAGCTTGCCAATTTTTCATTTCCAGGGACATTTTTAACTGTGAAGTCGCTCCAAAAGCGTAATAGTAACCGGCGCTTTGGATGATCGAACGTGTTCCCTTTAAATCACCTTGCTCTTGCTTGTATTTATTCAACGCATAGGATCTGATCATGGCGTAGTCAGCAAATACATCAAAGACAAAATTATATTTTAGTCCATTTTTATAGATCGACATATCTAATGTTGTTCCTACGACGTGACAGTTTGCAAACCAATCTTGTTGCGGATCGGTGGCTTCACGATTTGAATATTCTAGTCCATGTGAAGGGGCGATGACGTACGAAAATCCAGTCAGTCCAGCTTTAGTTTCTTTTATGTTTTTACGAT
>JBPOJH010000050.1:0-13322 GCA_052033755.1 Bdellovibrionota bacterium
ATCCTTACCCGCCGTGGTCCTTACGTAAATAAATCATTAGCTAGCAAACCGTCGATACAAGATCTCAGACAAATATAGAATTCAGATTGAATTTTTATCAGGAGTTGACTAAGTACTTACCTATGAATGATGCAAAGAACCCAACCATGACCGCTAAAATAAAAACCCCCAAGGGCAGCAATCGCAAACCCGCACAAACCATCAAGCATGATGCCATTCACCCGAAGGATTATAACAGCTATATCATTCCCATAGCCTGCGAAGACTGCACTCATTACTCGCTAGAAGAAACCAGATGCACTTTGGGTTATAACAACAAATGGCACCTTCGCGAGTACCAACAAAAGTCCTATGAACTATCTGGAAAAGTTCCTATCTGTCGGTTTATGGAAATCGATTAAAGTCTAATTTTAAAAATAAATTCGTAATCCCTTCTTAAGTCCTGTCAACTTTTCGTCACGGGCGTCGATCTGTTAGTCACAATGTTCAACTTTCTAAAAGCATGAACAATGATGAAACAAGCTGAAGGATCAGCACCCTAGTAGCAGACGGATGAACCGCTGACTCTAGAGGATAAATGAAGGGAGGCTATCAAGGACGACGAACATCAATCGCAAATTGGTTGACGGTCTAATGGATTAAATGACCAAAACCAAATCTTACGAAACAAGGTATCGAGTCTACCTTGTCAAAAAAAACTCGATAGGCCAAGGAGGCCGCTTAACTATTACAAGGAGGTATTTTTGAGATCATTAACAAATATTTGAAAAATTATTAGGAGTTTACTATGGGAATGCGAGTTACAACCAATATATCTGCTATCAATGCTCAACGTAATTTAATCGGAAGCCAACGTAGTATCGGTAAGTCAATGGCACAATTGTCTTCAGGTAGTCGAATCAATATCGCTGCTGATGACGCCGCTGGTTTAGCGATCAGTGAAAAATTGAAATCATCTATTCGTTCAGCTAGACAAGCTAACCGAAATGCGAATGATGGTATATCATTAGTGCAAACGGCTGAGGGCGGATTAAATGAAATCGGCAACATCATCACTCGTCTTAGAGAATTGGGCATCCAAGCCGCTTCTGACACAGTCGGTGAAGTTGAAAGAGGATTTCTAAATAAAGAGGTTCAGCAATTGAAGGATGAAGTCCAAAGAATTTCTCAAGTTACTACTTGGGGAAAAACCAAATTGTTGGATGGATCTACACCACAGTTTGATTTCCAAGTCGGAATCTATAATAACGCAGAAGAAGATAGAATCTCTTTTGATTCATCCTCTAATAATGCGTCATTAGATGCACTTGGGTTATCAGGACTAGATTACACATCTAAAGAAGGCGCTCAAGCGGCATTGTCAGCTTTGGATGATGCACAAGTCGGAGTAAACGGAATGCGCTCTAGCCTAGGAGCTTTACAGAACCGATTAACTTCAACAGTTGATAACTTAGGTGTATTGGAAGAAAATATGAGTGCTGCAAATTCACGTATCCGTGACACTGATGTCGCTCAAGCATCTAGCGAAATGACAAGAAACAATATCTTGTTACAAGCAGGTACTGCGACTTTAGCACAAGCGAACCAAGTGAATCAGTTAGCTCTTAAATTGATTGGTTAATTCAAAGTTTGATTCAGTTTCTGACTGTGAATTATAAAATCGATTAAAAAATAAATTCAAAACCAACTAGGCCAGAGTATTGATGATACTCTGGTTTAGTTTTTTAAGTTAGACCAACTCCACTAAATAATTTCCGCGAAAAATTAGGACCAAAGTCAAGCTTCACCTGGTGAAACTTTCGGTTTTCCGTCAAAACTTTATTCACTTTTTAAAACAGTTAAGTATTTCGTCCAGTCTCCGAATAGTTTCCTAAGTCAATTATAAGTCGATTAACAGTGTTGTTGAATGGAGGATGCATGAAGACCACACTATCAAATTCCTATTTTGGAAGAATTTTATTTCTAGGTTCTGCTTTGGCGTTAGCCGGAGCACTGTCCGCCTGCTCAGGCGCTAATAGTTTAAAAACTGAAACTCCGTCTACGGGAAATACTCCCTCTGGTGGATCCAACCCAACTCAAGGTGGGAACGATCAGACTGGTGGACAAAACGGTGGACAAACGAACGGTCCTTCTTGGAACGACGTGAACTTGAATGCAAAAGTCGACGGCGGTGATCAAAACGGAAAAATCGTTGTCATGCTGGAAAAAGAAACCCAGACTCTATTGTTAATAATGCCTTTACCAATTTCATTGTTAGTTCCTGACATGCCGATCAAAGAATTACCAGGAGCGTCCCTTGTGAATTACCAAAGAAGCGATGGTTCTGTGGCCTTAGCGGTTCGCGTTCCCTTGAAAGCGTTGATCAAAGGCGTTGCTTGGCAAAATCCACAAAAATTACCCAATGGTGACAACTTGCCTTATTTCCCAGCTGGAGAACCTCCGCGATTTGGCGTCAAGTTCTATGAAAAAGACAAAGTGCGCTTGTATCTATATTTAGGAGTGAATGCGGCGGCCCTGTATGTCGAGTCATCGGAATTGGGACTGCCATTTGGGGTGCTTTATCCTGTTAAGGACAAAGAACAAAACCGAATTGTTGGAGCTTTTGGTTTAGTACCTGAAAAATCCACATTTTGGGGAGGCATCTACTTAGCAGCAAAGTTACCTGATGATGTCGCTCGTAGCTTGGCACAAATACTTCCATAAAAAATATTTACACTCCCAAAAATTGTGGGTAGGCTGAAATGGTCAAACTATCACATAGGACTATTTTTTTACACACAATCAAGGGAGAATGAAAATGGCAAAAGCTAAAGCTAAAAAAGCTAATAAAAAAGCTAGTAAGCCCGTTAAAAAAACGGCGACAAAAAAAGCGGCTCCTAAAAAAGCCGCTCCAAAAAAAACGGCAACTAAGAAAGCAGCCCCTAAAAAAGCTGCAAAAAAAGTAGCTGCGAAGGCCACTAAAAAGGCCGCTGTGAAAGCAACTAAAAAAGCGGCTCCCAAAAAAACTGCGAAAGTAACTAAAAAAGCCGCTCCAAAAAAAGTTGCAAAAACAACTCCTGCTCCTAAAAAAGAAAAAGCTGTCAAAGCAGCAATCGTTGAAGAGACTTTAGTGCATGAGCCTTTAATGGACGAATTAGATGAATTTGAAGATGATGATTTGGGTGTGGCTGCAGATTTAGAAGCCGCTGATGAAACTGAAAATGAAGACGAAGATGGATGGGAAGAATCGGACGATTTAGAAGAAGAACCATTCGAAAAATCCACTGAAGATGACGATGATGAAGAGGAAGACGAAGAAGGCGACGACGAAGGTTACTTCTAATCTTTTTAAAAATCGACATCAGCGATTTTCAAATCCAAATTAAAGATACAAATTTTAATTTACAAAAAGGAGTCGACAAGACTCCTTTTTTTATTGTTATAGCCATTCCAAGTAGTAATTAACTTCAGCTATAGTTTGAAGATTTCACAAGTTATTTTTTCTGGTGTCTTAAAATAAGACACTTAACTATGAACTTTTTTAAAAAATGAACCGATACTTTGTTAAGTGAGGGAATCAAAAAAGACCACCACTTCAATCAATTACTTGAGGAGACTATGTCTATACCAATGTCTATATCAAAAATTTTTAACCTGAATAATCACGTATTGATAATTTTGATCGGCTTTGTTTTTTCAACGCACTCGATGGCTGATTCTGCGATTCCCGCCAGACAATTAAAACCTAAAATAGTTGGAAACTCGCCGTGGAAGGGAAAAACAATTTCTTTGGAAGATGTCAGCAAATTCGAAAAAGAATTTACTAAGTATAAAACGACATCAAAGTATGACAAAGAAGCCTTAGAATTTGAAGGACTTTTGTCAGACAAATTTTTAGAACACTTTGGAACAAACAAGACGTTTAAACTTAAGTTTAAAGCAATTGATGGATATTCTGTGGAAATTAGCAAAGAGGAATGGACTAAATTTCCATTTTTATTTGTGGTAAAAACAAATGGAGCCTATTTATCACCAAAAGAAAAAGGCACTTTCCGCTTGATGTGGAATTTTGATACTAAAAAAGAAATTTCTCCGGAAGTATTTGCCCCGAAAGCTATCTGGCAAATAACGGAAATTGAATTCATCGATTAACGAAACAAGGATTGAAATGGCTGCGGTTTTAAGGGAAAAATTTCGCTGGATTTTATTATTGTTTATCTCGGCCGTGGGATTTTTCCTTATTTATTTAGTCCAACAAAACAATGCCTTGATGGAAGATTACTCGAACAAAGATTTTGGAATTCGCCAAACGCAACGAGTCGCCTCGCAGATTAAAGCGCAAGTATTTAAGGCCACATACTATTGCAATTTGGCTGTAGATAAAAACAACACGCGTGCTCAAAAAGAAACTTTAAAAGATCAATGTTTTACTGCTATCGAAGCCGCTTATGGACAAATGAATACTGAAAATCCATTCGAGCACGCCACCAATATGAAGTCCGAATTAGATGTCATGTATAGTTTAACTGAAAAAAATCAATCCATCCCAGAATCTGCAGCACAAAAACTTTTTGATGATCTAGGAGATGAGGAATCCCATCAGTGGCAAATGTCGACAGCCAATTATCAAATATTGAAAGATAATTTTGCAAAAGCCAACTGGCTGATTCGCTTTGCAGCTATCTTTATTTTAGCTGTCAGTGGCATGTTAGCACTTTTTATTTTAATGAAGGAAAAAGCGGACGAAGCCTTGCTAAAAGCGCATCAAGAAATCGAATCACAGCGAATGCAGCTAGTGCAGTCTGGAAAAATGTCAGCGCTGGGTGAGATGGCCAGCGGCATTGCGCACGAAATTAATAACCCCATGGCTGTTATCGAAGGTAAGGCTGAAAATATTAAAAAGCTAATTGGTCGAGAACCTATTGATATCACACGCATCCAACACGATGCTGAAAAAATCACAACGATGTCCACACGAATCACCAAAATAGTAAAAGGACTTCGCAGTTTTTCTCGTGATGGTAGTAAAGATCCATTTTTACCTGCAAATGTTTATAACTTAATTGATGAGACCTTTGAACTCTGTCATACAAAACTTAAAAATCGCAACGTGAAACTTACCAGCGAATTTACAGATAAAGAACTTGTATTAAATTGTCGCTCAGTGGAAGTTTCGCAAGTGTTATTAAACTTAATACACAACTCGACGGACGCGATCGAAAAGTTAAAAGACAAATGGATTGATGTACAAGTGCAAGTAGATCCAGACTGGATTCGATTTCAAGTCACGGATAGCGGTTCAGGAATTCCTGCGGCCGTTCAAGAAAAAATTTTTCAACCCTTTTTTACCACTAAAGATTTAGGCAAAGGAACAGGTTTAGGTTTAAGTATCTCAAAAGGTATCATTGAAAGCCATAAGGGCGTATTCGGAATCGATAAGGATTGTACGAACACACGTTTTTATTTTCGTATTCCGCGAAATTTACCAGCGCATTCCAATAACCCTTCTATCGACGTCGCAAATAATTCACTGCCCACGAATGAAAATGCAAAAAGAGCAGCCTAGTCAACTAAGCTGCTCTTTTTAATTTTTTGGAAAAATAAAATATTATTCTACTTTTGCGGCTGACGACGTTACGGGTTTTGAGTGAATCGCATATTTTTCGAATTCACCGTACTCGTGCAATTTATTATACAAAGTTTTAATAGTAATTCCTAAAGCATTTGCAGCTTGCGTTTTATTACCATCAAAATGATGTAAGGCTTTGATAATATAACGACGCTCTAACTCAGCTAATGGTATTGTTGGATCATAAGCTGATGTTTCGTCTTTACGCTCTGGCGATAAAATTTGTTCTGGTAGATCACTTAACATGATCGTGTGACCATCACATAAAATTTGTAAGCGCTCGCAAACATTTTGTAGTTCACGAATATTACCTGGCCAATCGTAATTGATCATAGCTTGCATGGCATCTGCTTCCATCTGATGTCCACGATTCAAGTACGCAGCTTGCCCTGTTGCCAAGAAGTGCTCGACCAAAGCCGGGATGTCTTCTTTACGTCGACGTAATGGCGGAACATTAGCAACGATTGTGTTAATACGATAAAACAAATCTTCTCTGAAATTGCCGATTTGAACTTCTTTTTCAAGATCACGGTTCGTAGCGCAGATCAAACGAATATCCACTTTGATAGGGTCTTTACCGCCGACGCGATAAATTTCACCTTCTTGGATAAAACGTAATAGCTTGGCTTGAATGGCCGCGCTTAACTCGCCCACTTCGTCTAGGAACAAAGTTCCACCGTTAGCGGCTTCGGCTAAACCGATTTTGCGAGTGTAGGCTCCGGTGAAGGATCCTTTCTCGTGACCGAATAGCTCGCTTTCTAAAAGGGTTTCACGAAGAGCTCCGCAGTTAATCGCCACGAAGGGCTTTAAACGACGAGGGCTTTTTTCATGGATGGTATGAGCGATAAGCTCTTTACCAGTGCCTGACTCTCCAAGAACCAGGACATTCGCATTCGATGCAGCTACCCTTTCGACCATCTTAATTAACTGAGCCATCGTATCTGATTTGTATACGAAGCTACGGTTTTCAACGATCTTCTGCGTGGGAGTTTGCCATTGCACTTGGCGCCCATTCGAAGATGCTGGTAATTGGGGAGCAACTTGATCTGTGGACATACGTACCGCCTTTCATTGATCAACATTGTGGTTATTAATTTTTTAGGCCACACTGAAGTTGGCTTGAGTTTGCTGCAGAAAAGACGACTCCCATTTAGCTCTTCCTTCGTCGATGGATTCTTTTATTAAGAGTCCACAAGTAGGGGCCGGTTGATGGGCTTAGCCTTAATCTGCGGCAAGTCTCAAGTTGATACAGCGCAGCAATGCAGTGCAATATATGAAATCCTTTCGCAGATTTCAAGGAAAATTTTGCAAAGCGTTGAAAAAAGTTTAAGGACAAACACAGAAATGTTTGCAGATATCATCAATATTGCCTTAATATTGTGCATTTGATGAGCTAACTTGGAGGGTTTACATGGTCCTAGACCTGACAGCTGAAGCTAATAACTTCTTGAAATACCTTGAATTTTCAAAAACATGCTCCCCTCATACTTTGATAGCCTATAAAAATGACCTTTTACAGGCCTTCTACCCTGAAAAAAATACACAACCAGAACTTGGCTCGATTCCCGCGGCTACGAACACACCCGCGCCAGCCAACCAGCAAAAACTAGAAGCGCACTTAGAATTAGCACTCGAAGATGGACAACTACTAAATCTGGCTCGACAAGCGCAGTTGCGATGGAGCGAACTGCAGCCCGCCTCAAGGCATCGCAAGACAGCCGTCTTGAAAAGCTTTTTTCGCTATCTATTTGAAAACGAAAAGCTGACTCAAGACTTAAGCCTGCAATTGCACTCACCCAAAGTGCCAAACAAAATTCCACGATTTTTAGCTGTGGATGAGGCCCTTAGTATTTTGAGTTATTTAAAAACCACCGATGTGAACATCGAAAAAAAGATTTTATTTTTCTTATTATACGGTGGAGGTCTTCGCATCAGTGAGGCCTGTCAGTTAAAATGGAGTCATGTGAACTTCAACAAATCCGCAGTGACCGTCTTAGGTAAAGGCGGCCGTGAACGCATGGTCGCTGTTCCCGAACTGGTCATTCGACAATTAGAAATTTTTTATTCACAATCACCGACAGGTTTGGTGCAACCAAAAGTATTCACTGATTTAACTCCCAGTCAGGGCTATCAATGGATTCGCGAACTAGGCCACGCAGCGGGCTTGCAGCGACCACTAAATCCCCACGCACTTCGCCACAGCTTTGCCACTCACTTATTGGAAAGCGGCGCTGATCTGCGAGCCATTCAAGAACTACTGGGTCACCAATCCCTAGTGACTACACAAAAATACACGCATCTAAGCTTGCATCAACTTGCTAACACCATGAATGCCAAACATCCCTTACAAAAATCTTTATTGAAAAAAACTTAAATCAAAAACACAAAAAAAATACCCACAAATTATTTTCTGTGGGTATTTTTTAATAGTTTTTATTAATATGAAACTATATTTTGAAATAGGGATTACTAGCCTTCTTTGCCGTCGATACGTGGTTGCCATAAAAAGCCAACGACTCGCACGCCGATAATCGCAAAGGTCAGCGCCCAACAAACACCAGCGCTAACGATCCAAACACTGTACTGCGCTGGCATCACTTGCGTTGCAATTAAACGAAAGAAAATCCCTAAACCCATACATGAAAATGCAACCTTGTCTGAATTCGTGAATAGCAACTTGCGACCAGTATGTCCTTGCGAAATTCTAATAAGCATTCCCGGGATGACCATCCCCATACAAATAAAAGTAAATGCATGTATTGACCAAGCTCCGATTAAAAAAGGCATTAATCCCAACATTTGCAGGCCATTCACAAAAAAGTTCACAACTAAACCTAAGTAACCAATGTACATCAAAGAAATTCCAAAATTAGACAAACCTTGGCGCGGATGCCACAACAGCCAACGTAGAAACAATAAAGCACCAACTAGTATTTGCAGCCCCGCCCAAAAATCAACAGTGCTGTCGATGATCAATATCTTTTCTAAAGCAGTGAATAAAACTAAAAATTTAATGGTGTAATCCAAATAAGAATTACGAAGTAAATTCAAACCAAAACTATTTTTCATGAACTGCGTGATGGTTCGTTCGAACATCACGGCGAAAGCCAAGCGAAATAAGCCTATCGATACTGAAACGCCCATGGCATAAGTGTTTGGGTTTAGCAGCAGATTTTTGCTAAACATAAACAGCGGAATGCCGACAATAAAGAAAAAATTATCTTTAAATGTATCATTTTTTCGATAGATAATCAGAGTCGCTAAAATATATATTCCAGTGCTTATCAAAAATAAATTTAACAAAAGCCAGTGCAAAATAATATTTTCAGACAGCCAAGGCCAGTAGCCACCAACTAAAATATAAATTCTTTCTAGTAACCACATTAGGGCCAGAGTCGTTAGTGGAGCATTATGAATGCCTCGAATGTGCACCCAGTTTTTACTGGCAGTCAGCAAGAACCCACCCAATACAGCCCAACCAAAACCATATAGCATTTCATGCGCATGCCACAGCTGTGGAGTTAATACCGAATAATGCAATAAATTAAAATGGAAAGTGGCAAGGGTAAGTGACTGTTGTAAAAACTGCGCCGACCAAATTAACGGAAATAAAAACCCCGCAATAAATGCGAATGTGAAAAATGGCCGAAAACCTGCGCCAAACACAGGATGTTTCCAAAGCGAAATAAATGTTTTTTTCATAGGACTGATTTATCCCCTGCTCACAAAATGAAGTCACGAGATTAATCATTTTACCAACTGGATTTACCAGGTTTTAATAAAGCCAGTAAGAATGACGTAAACTAGAAAATATTTATTTTAATAAAAAACAGCGAATCTGAAGTTACCAGATTCGCTGTTTGCATTTTGTGGGCCTATAAAATTTTAGATATGCTGATGTGACCTTTTAACAAAACCACTCTATCGGTACAATCAACGTTCGATCATCTATTGCTTGCGCATTCTTTCGCGTCAACGACGTAAAAATATATTTGGCATCGGAATATTTGCGCAAAAAGGAATGAGAAGACTCGACTTCGCTTCTAGTTGGCTCGTCAGAATTTAGCACCGCAAAGCCTAGTTTTTTTCCTTCTATATCCAATGCTACTGGAGTCATAGAGCCACCCCTGGTTTGAAATTTAAAGAAAAAGTATGATTTTTCAAATTGATAAAATAACTGTGTTCGCAGATGTCGATACAAAAAACCTTCGTAAGCCATTAAATCCATAGCAGGCTCAGGATTTAAAAAATTAAATTCAGCTTGATCTTCAAAAAAATAAACATTACCTGAATAATCCCCCTCAAGCCGAACTGAACGAATAAGGAACAAGGCTTCAAGAGCAAATAATAAATGCTTCTGAGTTTCTTCGGATATGCCAGTCACTTTTTTAGCGACTGTGTGTTTAAACTTAAGCCCTTCATTAACAGCAAGAAACCGCACAAAATCAAAAATTTGCCGATAAGGTAGTGTAGATCCATAAATGGTACGTAGATCTCGATCTAGCATCAAAATTAATTGTTCCTCAATTTGTTTTTTTCGCAAGCCACTTTCTCTTAAAAAACAAATCCCAGGCAATCCTCCGTTTATCAAATATTTTTTAATTTCTTTTCGAAAACCTAAAGAATTTTTGATATCTATTTGTTTTCGATCTAACAAAGCTTCCATATTCTTTGCGTTTACAATATCAATAATGTTGCTTGAAATTATTTGATGATGTAATTCACCAATAGTAAACGGCAACAGCTCTAAAGTCAGAATTCTTCCAGTAAGAGATTCTCTGATAGCTTTCTTGCTGGAAAATCGAACAGAGCCAGAAAGAACAAACTGACCTGGCTTTTTATTTAATCGGACATGCTCTTTTAATGTCGGGAATAAATTGGGAACTAACTGACATTCGTCTATGGCAATAGTGGATTTATTTTCCACAAGTAAACTTTTAACAAAGGATTTAGGGTTCTGCTGGGCGGACATCAGTAATATCGTATCATCAAATGTGAAATACTGATTCACAAGATTCTGAATTAGGGTTGTTTTTCCAACCTGTCGATGCCCCAACACCCCAACAATTGGACTAAACTGCAATCCCTTTGTTAGCAAACTGTTCAAATATCTTTTTCGTATAAGCGCCATGATTCTTCCTAGAAGGTTCAGTTTAGACTAAGAAATTATCCCATGCAAGCAACTTAGGTATTTTTACATTTGATGTATTTTCGCCTAGTAACTTAGGCGTTTTTACATCGAATATAAAAACGCCTAAGTTGAAGGTCAACCTAACTGACAGCCTCCGAATTGCACCAAATGCACAATTCAAGTATAAATGCACAAATTGCATAGCCTTTAGATATATTCAATATAGATAACAAGAAGAGTGGTAACCTCAGATTCGACTTACAGATTTAGTTTTAACGATCGAAGTCCTATGGTTTTAGGTGATATATTGCGACTGAACTTTTGACTGGCTTATGCAGTTCTTCTTCGTGAAGTCGCAATGACCAGATCAAAGTTTGATCCACACTGATTGCAAATACAAAACCTTACAATCGACCTAATTCCCATTTTTCTTTTCAAGTCAGATCTTGAATCATCTTTAAGATTTGCCAAATTAGCCACGCTAACTTAATCAAGACCTTAAGAATTTTCATCAAACGCCGATATTTCCTATGTTCTGTAGGTATTTCGGACATGAGGTCCTCCTTTTCGGAAGGGCTTCGATGTCAAAAAATAAAAACAGCGAATCTGAAGTTACCAGATTCGCTGTTTGCATTTTGTGGGCCTATAAATCTAATTCAGCGAAGCTAATTATTTTTTTCGCGCAAAATATAGATAACACCCCGACCTTGCCCTTTACAAAACACCATTTTCAGAAAACTCAGGCGGCTTAATTCCAGCTTCTTTGCAAGAACTGATCATGGTGGGAATTCCACTTCCTAACTTTTCAATTAACTTTAACTTACGAGCAAATTTCGCCAATAAAGGATTTCTTAAAAACGTACTTCCATCACCAATATTTTGTGGCGATATTGTACTTGGAAAACAACCCGGGCTGAATATCTCGACACGATTATCGTAAACTGCTATTTTAACACTGCACGCAAGGCTATACTTTCTATGAACCAAAGCATTAACAATCGCTTCTCGTAAGGCCACTTCCGGCACTGGTGAATCAGCTGACAATTTAGTTTTTTGCAGCCGGTAGTTTTTTTCAATAAAAGAAATTGTTTGCACCAATGCTTGATGCACCAGCGTAGACATCGAACCGGTCAATTCAAAAGACTGAATAGCTTTTGCACCAACTCTGATTTGTACAAGAACTCTGGGGCAATATGAATTCCCTCGCTGTCATAAGCTTGTCCCTTGGCACTTGCTATAAGTTCTTCGATATAGCTTTCTGTCGCAACCCTAGTATGTGGTCCCACTCGGATGTATATACCTTTGGGTATGCCTGCTGGAGTGCTGGATATTTCATAGGCTCTCCGCAAATAATTTCTACGTAAATGCACAAATTGCATAGCCTTTAGATATATTCAATATAGATAACAAGAAGAGTGGTAACCTCAGATTCGACTTACAGATTTAGTTTGGACAATCGAAGCCCTATGGTTTTAGGTGATTTATTGTCGCTGAACTTTTGTCTGGCTTATGCAGTTCTTCTTCGTGAAGTCGCAATATCCAGATCAAAATTTGATCCACTTTGATTATAAATACATACCTTATAATCGACCTAATTCCATTTTTCTTTTCAAGTCAGATCTTGAATCATTCTTAAGATTTGCCAAATTAGCCATGCTAATTTAATCAAGACCTTAAGAATTTTCATCAAACGCCGATAGTTCCTATGTGTATTAGGTTTTTCGGACATGCTATCCTCCTTTTCGGAAGGACTTCGATGTCGGAAATAAAAACAGCGAATCTGAAGTTACCAGATTCGCTGTTTGCATTTTGTGGGCCTTTTAATGAAATTAAATTCAAATTCGCAAATTGTTTATTTCAAATAATGTAAAATACTACTTTTTATTTTCGCAGTATTCATAGGCCACAGTATCTGTTTTTTTTATTTTATATTCTTTCCATGTCCATTCCCAAACATATCTGTGGCCTTTTTTTACTTTGGTCCATTTCCATCTAGAATGATCTTCGACATAATGCCAAACTGATTTTGTGTAAGTGAATTGACCATCAGATTTTAAAATATATTCCCAATAGTAGTCGGGATGACTGTCTTCAAAACTTATTTTCCAAAAGTTTTTTTCTGTTGTTATCTTTTGAACACTTGAGAAACTTTCAAGATCCAATGCTAATTGGTCTGAATACCCATCTTGCACCGAAATCAATTCCGCAGGAACTAGTGTTAATTTTTCTTTACCAGCAAAAGGGCCATTTTTATCATAGTGTTGTTTTCGAATCTGAATTCGAGTGGATGCGTAACGATTTTCAATCCCAGCAAAAATTTCAGGATTCGAAATATTTGCACATGCTGTTGGCTGATCCGATGGATATTCGAAAAAATATTTCCATTGGGGCGGCGATTGTAATTGATTGAATTTTGTTTCCATCATTTGGAAAGAGGGGCGATTTAATTTTGATTGGATGAAAGAAGTGCCCGGCCCAGTTTATTGGCGCCTTTGTATAATAAAAAAGGCCAGGCACGTACAAAAAAAAAAAACCAAAAAAAAAATAAACGACCAAAAATTATAAACAAAAAAAAAAAAGATA
>JBPOJH010000145.1:0-3832 GCA_052033755.1 Bdellovibrionota bacterium
TTTTCAAGATCAAATACAAACCTCACAGACTCGTCTCGATCGGAATCATTCGCAAAAATATAATTCTTGCTTGTCTGGTGTGAAAACATTTTGCTCAATAATTCGAATCGGTCTTTAGTACCCTGGAATCCATCGACGATACTAAAAATATTTAAATGACCTGTTAACGTTAAAAACTCAGTGGCGGCTTCATATTTACAAATGAGGTATTCAAAAGGTCCCAAAAATTCATGGAAAGTAAATTCGAATTCATTCATTCCCTTTACAATTTTGAATTGTTCTGTTTCTTGAAATGCAAACTCCACGCTTGCCTCAAAAAGTTCAATTCTTAAATCGTTTGGACGAAAATCATATTTAAAGCCCTTTTTGGTAGTTAGAAAATCATATGACAAACACGGTACTCCTTTTTAAAAATAAATACACTTTACAATATTATCTTCGAATATTTCACACACTTCGTCTAGGAGAAATTTTTTTCGGAATAATTTGAAAGACGAATTTTCCTAATTCGTCTTTGCCATGGGATTAAAAGGGAATGGGTTCCCTTTGAGAAACTAGAGTCTTTTTAGTTGTTTGTAGACATCATCATCGTTTCGACGACCTACAAGAACCACAACTAATAATATTTTATTAACTACGCTATATATTATTCTGTACTCGCCGACACTCGTTCTTCGAAATTGTGAATATCCTTTTATTTGTATAGAATCATGCGGCTCAGGATTGTTTGAAAGTTCAATAATTTTTGTTGTGATTTGTTTTTTCTGTTTAGCAGGTAAGGAATCAATAAATTTTACTGCTCTTTTTGAAATATCAATCTTTAGCATCTAGCCATTTAGCAAGATATTTCTCGCTCTCCTTAACGCCAACTGTACCCTCTTTAAGAGCTTCCTCTGCTTGACGTCCCCAGTATGCATCCTCAAGTGATTCAAGGCGTTTATATTCTTCTGCAGAAACAACAACGGCAACTGCACGGCCATTTTTTTCAATTTTTATAGGACGAGTTTTCGCTTCGTCCAATAGTTCACCAAAAGAATTTTTAGCCTCTGTATCTGTCATTGTATCTTTCTTTTTTCTAACACCCATTTTTACCTCTGTTAGCTATAATAGCTGAAATAGCTAATTTAGTCAATATCTAACAAAAACCAATATAATCCATTGAAATGCTGTTATTTTTTCGCTTTAGCAATTTCGATTAATTGATTTTCTAGCCGCTCCGCACGTTTTGTCGCGTCCTCTAGTCTAGATTCTAAAGACACAATTTTCTCCTGAAGCTTCGGAATTTCTAACTCTGCCCTAAAACCACTAGCAAGGCGCTGTTCGTAATCAGTTTTTGCATTTTTAAAAGTAGCTTCCATTTTTTTTGACTGCTCAACTTTGGAAAGATTATCAATTTCAAGTTTTTCAATTTCATGCATGAAGGATTTACGTTCTTCTTCCCATGTTATTTTTTCTTGCTCCATTTGCAGTTTTTTTTCTTCAAAGCTTTTTTCCACTTCCGAGTAAACTAACTCCCAAAGCTTTGACATTTGTTTTTGATACATTTCAGTCATTGGTGGGATGGCTTCAGACATTGCCTGATTCGACTTCCAAATAGCTAAGTATTTTGCAACCGTGGTGAAACTACCAGAACCAATTCGATGCCTGACCGAGGAAATAGTCACTGGCTTTCCCTCCCTAAATAATGAGTTAGCCGCGATATTCACTGCAGTTTGATCGATCCCTAGATTTCCCATGACTCCTCCAATTTCAAAAAATTCGTGCTTTTTGATTCAAAAACTACCTCAATTGACCACACCAGCGACAAAATGTCAAGTGTAATATGTATGTATACATATGTAATTACATATTGTTTTTGATGGTTATAAATAAAGCAACCTTAAAATAATTAACAAAATCATATAGATATTAAAAATTTCATTTCAAATTGATTGATCTGGAGTATTACATGCCATTATTAGGTGTTCATATAATATGGATTAAATTATGTACTTTATTCGTGTACATAATTGGTGTACATTAAAACTCAGGAGGATCTATGATTAGACCTGAAATCAAAGGAATTTCTGAGGAGATAATTAAGTCGTTTTTAGATAGAAAAGTGTTTGAAACTCAAACTCAAGTTATCGATGCAGCCCTTCAGCTACTTTTAGAAAAGCAAATCGAAGAAGAATCAAAAGACTGGGATCATCAATCTGCTATTGATTCATCATTAACTGAAATGCAACTATCTTCAGATTCTAAAACAAATCACAGATCGGATGTTGCCTAATGAGTTTAGCAAAACCACAACCTTGGCA
Organism: Bdellovibrionota bacterium; assembly: GCA_052033755.1. Classification (GTDB taxonomy): domain Bacteria; phylum Bdellovibrionota; class Bdellovibrionia; order Bdellovibrionales; family Bdellovibrionaceae; genus JBPOJH01. Next base: position 2,301 of record JBPOJH010000145.1, read on the forward strand.
AATCTGGTGGTTAAAGCAAAAAGATAGCCGATCAAAAACAGATCCAAAACAACCTAATGATAAATCTAAAGATAATAGAATGTTTTTGGTAATCGCTGGCTGGGGTAATTCTCAAAAGATCACGGCTTGCCCGATACAGACAAATTACACTGGAAAAATTGGTCAAACAGAAGTTGAAATCCTTCCATCTGATTATCCTACTTTTCTAAAAAATAATTCTAAGATTTTTTGTCACGAAATTGTGACCGTTCCTATTGATTCTTTTACTAATCAAGCAGGTATTTTAAAGCAAGCGGATCGCGATAAAGTAAAAACAGCACTTAAGTTTTACTTACGACTTTTGTAAGATGCCACCAAAGCACTTGTTCAATAGCCGAATAATTCGTGTTTTTGATTCAAAAACTACCTCAATTGACCACACCAACGACAGGATGTCAAATGTAATTACATATGTATACATATGTAATTACATTTTGTTATTGATGGTTATAAATAAAGCAAACTTAAAAAAATTAATAAAAACAGCTATTTTGCAGTAAATCCGCCTCAAGCGGCTTTATTCCACCTTTGTTTGTGTTTTTAATATTTGATTTATATTGTCATATATGACATACTAGGACTAGTGAAGGCGACAAGAATTACATACAAAAAACTTAGCTTTATTTTAGATTCTGGCGATGAAATTTTTGTGATCGTTGATGTCTTTAAAATTCCACCGCCAGATGATGTGAAGTTTCCAGATGGATTTAAATTTAGCTTTTGTGCCTTCAAAAAAGATGACCCAGACGATCGAATACTAATGGACTGTCATCCACCTAAAAAACCTCATTTTCACGAAGGAAATAAGGAATCTGAATTTGAGTGGACTAGTCTTGCTGACGCCACCGATCTGTTCTGGGAAAAAGTAGAACATAAATTTGGAAAAATTCATCCCAAAAAAGGAGGGTGATTTATGAAAACACTGACTCTTTGTTATAGAAATTATGGAAAAGAAATCCTATTTGATACCATAAAGGAATCAATAGAAGGAAAAGCTAAAATTGAAAAAGATGTAATTTATTTTAATGATTTAAATTCTATGTATAAATTCATGAGCCCAGCTAGAGCTGAACTTTTATCTGTCATAAAAAACGACAAACCAAAGTCAATCTACGAACTTTCTCAAAAAATTCATAAAGATCAGGGTTATGTTTCTAAAGAAATTAAATTTTTAAATAGTCTTGGAATTGTTGATTTAATTCCAGATAATTCAGAATCAAGAAAAAAACTTATTCCCATTGTAAAGTTTGATCGAATTGTTTTCGATGTGGGAATCGATGATATTACTTACTCTAAAGCTTCTAACGAGTAAGTTCGTGTATTTCAATTTAAACTTTCGGAAGATATTTTCCCAAGCCCTCGTCAGGTTTTGCATGCGAGTAAATTTGAGTTGTTGAAAGACTTGCATGCCCAAGACGTGCTTGCACTAAATGAATTGGAGCGCCACCATCTAAACTCATGGTTGCACAAGTATGACGGAACCAATGAGGACT